>JBDVJN010000025.1:0-15368 GCA_039961455.1 Cyclobacteriaceae bacterium
TGCTATCAATTCCTACATTTGTGAAAATTGTAATTTTATGAAAGGAACTAACCTTGGAGAATTTGAAGAACTGCTGCTTTTGGTGGTTGCAAGCCTTTATCCGGAAGCTTATGGACTTGCTATCCGGGAGGAGATAAAAGAATCAAGTGGAAGATCTGTGGCCATGGGAGCGATTCATGCCGCCCTAAACCGGCTGGAAGAAAAGGAATACCTAAAATCGGAACTCGCGGAAGCTACTCACGAACGTGGGGGAAGGCGAAAACGTCTTTTTACGCTTACAGCTGCTGGTAAAGAAGCGTTGGAGCAAAACCGATCTTTAAGAAATAACCTTTGGGATAAAATCCCACAATTGTCCTGGAAGAATGTTCAGTATGGAAGCCTCTGATCCAAAATACCAAAGGCCACCAAAATTGGCCATTAGAATTCTTCACTGGTTTTGCAACGAACGACTTGTGGAGGAAATCGAAGGGGATCTGGACGAATACTATCAGCTGTATTATAAGCGCCATCCAAGTTGGAGAGCGAAAATTTACTACTGGTTTCATCTCTTCAGCTTTCTCAGGCCATACTCACTCAAAAACAAACGTCAACATTCAAAAAGACTAATCATGTTTCGAAATCATTTAAAGTTCTCTTTCAGATACCTGTCAAAACATAGAACAAACTCATTGCTAAATGTGATGAGTCTGTCTATTGGCATTGCTTGTTTCCTGTTCATTTTCATATATCTGGACGGTGAACTCAGTTACGATAGCTATCACAAAGATTCAGACAGAATTCATCGAGTAGCCATTGACTTCATGCAGAATGGTGAACGTATTCCAGATGCAACGACCCCTCCTGCATTGGCTCCGGCACTACTTGAAAATGTGCCAGAAGTGGAACTGGCCACAAGAGTATTTCCAACCTGGGGCGGAAAGTACTTGATCGGAGCTTCCGAGGATCGTCAATTCTATGAAGAACAAGTGTATAGGGTGGATCCCGACTTCCTCAAAATATTTAACTACGAGGTTCGGCTTGGGAATCCTGACGAGCTTCTCAGCGAGCTCTCCAATATAGTTCTGACCGAAAGTATGGCACTAAAATACTTTGGAGACGAAAATCCGATCGGCAAGGAGTTGACCATTTTTAATCGAGACAACAGAAAGAAAATTGTCAGCGGTGTAATCGAAGATGTGCCGTTTAACTCACATTTCACCTTCGATTTCTTAACTCCACTTCACAATGCAAATCGGAACATCAATGATGACTGGGGCTGGTACAATTATTACACGTACGTTAAACTTCATGATGAATCAAATCACGCAGGTTTTGAGGAAAAACTTCAACCACTTTATCTGGCCAATAACCCGCGTGATTCGATCAATTCAAACATCACCTATTCTCAGCCTGTAGAAGATATTCATCTCAAATCCGCTTTGAAGTGGGAGCTAGGTGCAAACAGCAACATGAGTAACATAAAAGTGTTTATCTCCATTGGCATTTTCATTTTACTGGTCTCATTGATAAACTATCTCAACTTGACAATTGGAGGTTTGGTACGTCGAACAAAGGAAGCCGGAGTTAGAAAATCTTTTGGTGCTGTCAGGGCAAATCTTGTAGGGCAGTTTGTTACGGAGTCCCTAACGGTAGTGGTCATTTCCCTTATTATTGGCGGGGTTTTAGCAGAAATTTCTTTGACTGGATTGACGGAAATATTTGGAAGAGAAATCAGTTTATTTGATCCCATCAACATTCAAACATTTTTGATTCTTGCGGCATGCGTTATTGCATTTGGCGTCTTTGCCGGTCTGTATCCGGCACTTCATTTTGCTTCACTCGGCGAAATCAAAGGAATGCTCAACAAACGCAAAGGAGGATTTCTCGACCTGAAAAGAGTGTTACTGATCGCGCAATTTGCGATATCCGCGATCATGATAGTGGGTACCATGGTGGTATATCAGCAACTGATGTATTTCAAAAATTCGGACATGGGTTTCAATATGGATCAAGTGCTTGTTATTGAGAATGCGAGAGTGGTTTCTAACCAGCAAACACTGAAAGAAAGGATTAGCCAGCTTTCGTTCGTTGAATCCGCGGGATATAGCAACGGAGTTGTCGGTGGTCTTAATTGGACATTTAGTTTGGGTTATCCAGAGGGGTTTCTAATGAACTACACCGTGGTTTCACCGGACTATATGAAGGCTATGGAGTTTGAATTCGTTGCTGGTCGGAATTTCGATAGGAGTATCGAGACAGATCGCCAGGGGCTTAATTTCATTGCGAATGAAGCCGCATTGCAAGCAATGAATCTGGAATTGGACAAAGTGGGTGAGTCCGTTGTAATGGACAGTCAGGGGGATTCTTTGATCTATGGGCGCGTACTTGGTGTAGTAAAGGATTTTCATTTCTCAAATTTTAAATCGGAAATTAAACCCTATGCCTTTTTCTTTCGCGATGATGAAGCACAGAACCTTGCGGTTCGTATGAATTCTACCAATGTCCGTGAAAACGTTGAGCAACTGGAGGCCATCTGGAGCGAGCTAGCCATCGGTGTTCCATTTGAAAGTTACTTTCTTGATCAGTCTTTTGCTGAGCTTCATAGAACCGAAGAGCGGCTTTCGGATGTAATGCTGTATCTGACAGCACTTTCGATCTTTATTTCTTTCATTGGAATGTTTGCTATTGCCAACATTGTAATCAAAGCACGATTGAAGGAGGTAGCGGTGCGAAAAGCACTAGGTGCCACCACAAGTCAAGTGGTGAATATGTTCACAAAGAACTTTGTGCTCCTGGTTGTCATTGCTAATGCAATCGGCTTACCGGTAGCCTATATCACGATGCAGGGCTGGTTGGCTGATTTTTCTTATAGAACAAGTCTTGGCCCCACGCTTTTTGTGTTGGCGTTGGTTCTTACGATTGGACTTGCTTACCTGATTGTGGGAATGCGATCATTCCGGGCAGTCAACTCAGACCTAACAGAAAGACTAAGAGATGAATAACTTATGGTTTTGGGGAGATACTAGCGCACAGAATAGCATCTCTCCAAAATATATTTTTGTATTCTTGTAAATAGTTAGGAATCCTTACTATATTTGCAATATTGTTTAACACTTAAACTTTTAATGAAATGAAAAAATCAGTTTTTTACCATGCCGGTTGCTCCGTTTGTGTGAGCGCAGAAAATGAAATAGTGGATTTGTTGGGTCGAGACAATGTTGACATTGTGCACCTCGGAGAGCAGAGACCCCGGATTACTGATGCCGAGGAGCTTGGTGTCAAGTCAGTTCCAGCTCTTGTAACTCCAACAGGGAATGTGTTGCATATCAATTTCGGAGCTTCTATCGAAGATGTGAAGGCTTAATTTTTAGTCTAAATAGTTAGGAATCCTAATTTATTATCATGAAAAATGTATTATTTATTACTGTCCTATTGACTTCTTGCATGTCAAGGACATTCTCTCAAGGAGAAAATGAAGATCCCTCTTTTGCGAAAACCAAAGATTTGGTAATCAGCAGCACGTCGGTGAAGTATGATTCGGATCTGGAGTTACTCGTGTTTTCAATGACGGTTGAAGGAAATGCAGGTGCCACAGTCCCAAAAGAGGCTGGCCAACTTGATGGTGCACCAGTGCTAGGCTACGTTTTCCCAACAAATTTGAAGTCAACAGATGTTGGGTTTGGTGAAGCCGAAGGAATTGTGGCACTGGCTCTGACTTCACATCCCGATTTTGATGATACTCCCCTTTGGGATGAAAACTCAGATCGAAATTTCGGTAATGATGGTGTGATTTGGCACTCGCATTGGGTCGTTTTGGAATCCAACAAAGCAGTAGCTGGTGGACTTTCGGTAAAGCAGTTTGATCCTGAGACCGATAACGTTACGTTGCCCCCAACTAATCCGGGAATGCCGATGTACATGGATTCACCGGGCTTTCATGTTGTGACAAAAGGTAATCAGATCAGAGTGCTGGTACCAACTTTCCGCATGGCAGGAAAAACCTCATTCAATTTTGATGCGGTTGCTGCTTACATGCAGGTAAATACCTCGAAGGAGGAACTTCCAATGCTGGGCGTATACGCGGTTTACAGCGTCGCGTCTGGTGATTTGTCTCTTCCCTACTCTGTCAAATAGTGTCATTTTGGAGGTTGCTAGCTGTTAAACCATTTAGCAACCTTCTTTTCTTACCTTTTAGTTAGGATAGCTAACTTTGTGCAATGGCAAAAAATCACTTTGATATCGAGCAGCAAAAGGTAGACCTAAATAGCAGGCTGGTCGTAGGTTTTGAGCGTATTGCAGAGGTTTTTCGAGTTCTTCTTTGGAATCATGCAAAGGAGCTTGGATTGAGTCCCATCCAAATTCAACTGTTAATCTTTCTCGAATCTCATGCAATTGAACTTTGCACAGTGAGTCACCTTGCGAGGGAATTTAACATGACCAAGCCCACCATCAGTGATGCCGTTAAGGTTTTGGTTCATAAAGAGCTAATCACAAAAATTGTAGGTTCAGGAGATGCAAGAAGCTATTCAATTTCCTTGTCTCGCGAGGGAAGAAAGATTCTTAAACAGGTAAAGGGATTTACTTCGCCTTTGGAAAAATCAGTAGACCATTTCGATACCACCGAGAAGAAAGCCTTGTATCAGTCTATGACGAAATTGATTTTTCAGCTACACAAGGATGAAATCATCTCGGTCCAGAGAACCTGTTTTGCCTGTAAGTTTCATGAAAAAAGGGATGCAGGACACTATTGTCATTTCATAAGAGAAGATTTGAAGGATCATGAGATCAGGCTAGATTGCAGTGACTTTGTTTTAGCAGATTCAACGAGGTAAGATGAAACCAAACATTAGAGTAGGATACGGCTATGATGTGCATGCACTTGCTGAGGGTGTGGACTTTTGGCTTGGAGGAATTAAAATTCCGCACACGCACGGAGCTTTTGGCCACTCAGACGCCGATGTACTGATTCATGTAATCTGCGATGCACTCTTAGGCGCCGCGAATCTGCGAGACATCGGTTTTCATTTCTCAGATAAAGATCCAAAGTACAAAGGCATTGACAGTAAGATTTTGCTTAAGAAAGTTGTATCCCTGATAGGTGAGAAGGGCTTCAAAATCGGGAATGTTGATAGTACTATTTGTCTTCAGGAGCCCAAAGTCAACCCTCATATTCCTGACATGAAAAGGACACTGGCGGGGGTTATGAATGTGCAGGAAGAAGACATTTCAATCAAGGCTACCACGACCGAGAAGCTTGGTTTTGTAGGGAAAGAGGAGGGCGTGGCAGCACACGCAGTTGTACTGATCTATGGCGATTAAAATAATAACCACTGAGGACGGCTCCCATAGCCTGTTCGATGAAGAGCTAAACGAAACCTACCATTCTACTCGTGGGGCTCTTGGCGAATCACAACACGTTTTTATTAAGGAAGGCCTGACTTATTTTTTGGATAAATATGGTGTTGCCGAAGTATCTATTCTGGAGATAGGTCTTGGTACTGGTCTCAATGCATTTTTAGCGGCGATCTATTCCGAAGAGCACCAAGTGGAAACTGCATTTACATCCTTGGAACCATTTCCGGTTGAAAAGGAGATTTGGAAAAATCTCAACTACCATCAATCGGAGCAAGAGAAAGATCTTTTCCATACGATTCATTCCACTCAATGGGAATCTCTGGAAGGGATCTCAGCATTTTTCAGTCTAGAAAAGACCGCGACAAAACTAGAGCACTTTACTACCTCTCAATCTTTTAACATTATCTTTTTCGATGCTTTTGCTCCCAGCAAACAAGAAGAAGTTTGGTCGTTTGAGAATATTAAAAAGTGTTTTTCTCTACTGAACACCAACGGTATATTGGTGACCTACTGTGCACAGGGCCAATTCAAACGTGATCTTGCTCAAGCTGGCTTTGAGGTTGAGACACTTCAGGGAGCAATGGGAAAAAAGGAGATGGTAAGAGCCACTAAAGTATCCATGTAGTTCGTCTGTAGAGGTACTAAGTCTTTTCGTGGCAGGGCAAGTGAGGCATATTTGACAACAATATTTACTTAGAAAGAATCATTGGAAATGAAAGTGAAAACACGACTTTTAATCACAATCACAATTTTCTCCATTTTACCAGGCCTTTGCCAGTCGACCTTTGTTGATTCTCGAGATGGTACGGTTTACAAAACAGTCAAAATTGGAAACCTACGATGGATGGCTGAGGATCTTAAACTGGAAACCTCTTCCTCACACTGTCCAAACTTTGATGAAGACGGTGAGGACTGTAAGGCAGCAAATTTCTATTCTTATGAGGAACTTGGCTCACTATGTCCGGACAAATGGCGAATCCCAACGGTTGACGAATGGGACCAATTTGTACTCTCGTTTACGGAAGTCAAAACAGCCAGGATGTTCGAGGACAATGAAAAAAATTTCCGTGTAGATTTTTTGAATAGGTACAATGTGTTGGAAAGTAACATCCTGAATATTGTCCCGATAGGAAGAACAGAGGGCAATGTTAAGAGTACGGGGTATTATGCAGATTATTGGACGGAAAATCCTGCACTTCAGGACACACGTTTTCACATGCATATCAGTCAATTTTCGATTGTTGGTCATGCACATAAGCATAACATCAATGAGAGGAAGGAAGAAAAGAACAGGAAATTCGCTGTAAGATGTGTCTGTGAGGAATGTGAATAAGCCAAAAGCATCGGCGTCACTTAGCTGACAAAGAAGAGGGTACCATTTGTGTTAGAATTGTATCTGTAAAACCCAAATAGATGCACGAATCAAATATTCATAGATGTACCACACCAACAATCGTCTTCCTGGAAGAGCGATCCATTGTGGAATTGGATTTTACTGTTCACACCTATGCGCAACCGACTGCGCTTTTTTTGAAGAAAGGACAGTACTTCAAAACATTGGATGCTGAACCAGCCGTGTTTCCACTAAATGAAACGACTGATCTCGATCAATACAGATATCTTTTTTCCCACCTCACAGGAATTGGCCATGTGCTTTTTGATGAAAAGAAACCCTTTGTACCTGACTTAGAAGAATCTCTGAACAGCTGGCATTTGATGAACCCTTTTAATGCTAGCAAACAGGAATTAGATCTACTGTTTGATACGAACTCATTCATTGAAGGGAACCTTGATCCAACGCTTCCGATGAGTGAGATTCTTCCAGAATATCGACGATTGAATCAAATGTCTTCAAAACATATTCGTCACACGTTGCATGAATGGAAGACGCATAAGCTGATCGTGCAAGCAAAGTATTTGCTGTTTTTCGCAGGTAAGTCAATTCAGGAAGTGGCTTATGAACTTCGATTCAAAGACCCGGCGTATTTTGGTCGCTTCTTTAAAAGAATCACTGCTCAGACGCCAGGAGATTTTATTAGTCAGTCAGAGGATGCTCCATCAAAATATGTACTCCTGGATCAATTGACAGAATTGATCAATGAGAACTACAAATCTCACCACTTTGTGCAGTTCTATGCTGATAGATTGAACCTGACGCCTAAAAATTTAGCTGAGAAAGTAAAAAAGAGTTACGGACTTTCTGTCAAACAACTGCTTAGCAATAAGTTGTACAAAGAAGCTTCCAGTCTCAAAAATCTGGGCTACAAAGTCTCAGACATTGCTCATCTGTTGGGTTTTAAAGAAGTGAGTCATTTTTCAGCGTTTTTCAAACGACACCAGTCTGATCCAGAAAGTACCATTCAATCAGAAGTTTTTGTAAACAGCTAGCGCCCTCCAGCTATCAATTTTGCTCCATAAAATATAATTATGGATAATTCAAAAGAAATGGATGGTATGGTTCTCAAGGGAGAAATACCACAAGCTGTAGAGAAATTTTTTGCCGACAATGCCCAAACAAAAGATGTTGACGGCGGAGTTACTAACACAAAGCAGGAAGCCATAGATAAGCTGACTGGATTTGTTGGGAGTATTGCGAATGTGAAGGAAATATCCCTTCTCAGATCAGCATCCGAAGGCGATGTATCAATGTCTGAATTCCTTTTCAATTTCGACATGAAAGATGGAAGCGAAGTGAAATGGCATGAGGTAATCCGACGAGTTTGGGGAAACGGGAAAGTAGTAAACGAACAATATTTCCAAAACTAAACTCATGAAAAGGTTATTGATCATCACATTGATTCTTGTGACTTCACTAGCTGTGAAGGCACAAGAATACAATACGGGCGCAACGAAAATTGCATTGAATGGGTACAGTCCTGTTTCCTACATTGATTTGAATCTGGCTCAACGAGGCGTCAAGGAATTCAAATCTGAATATGAGGGAATAAAATACTACTTCACTTCTGCTGAACAGAAGGCGACGTTTGACAAAAACCCAGCGAAGTACCTTGCCCAATACGGTGGATGGTGTTCCACAGGAATAGCGGTCGGAGCCAAATTCAGAACCGATCCTAACAAATTTCTTGTCGAGAATGGTAAGCTGTATGTTTTCCTAAATGATCTAGAGGTTGACGCAAAACAACTTTGGACTGCAGATTCTAAGGAGATGAAAAAGAATGCCGAGAAGAATTGGCCAGCATTAAAAGGTAAATAAGAACAGATTAGTGTTTTAGTTATAAGCAGCTCAAGTTGGGCTGCTTTTTTTGTTTTACGCACAAGGAATCTGGATATCAACGTTGTATCTTTGAGTATGCTGACGAAGGAAAAGATCATCGATGCGATAAATAAACTTCCGCAAGATTTTTCCATGGACGACGTCCTAGATGAACTCATGCTAATTCAGAAGATCGAAGTTGGTCTTGAACAATCAGATAGACGAGAAGTCATTTCAGATGACGACTTAGATAATCAACTTCCTAAATGGCTAAAATAAATTGGACTGTTCAGGCCAAGAATGATCTAATCGCTATTGGGGAGTTTATAGCTCAAGACTCCGCTAAGTTTTCAAAAATTCAGATTTTTAGGATTCGAGATCGAGTTAAGCAACTGAAAGACTTTCCGCAATTAGGCAGAATTGTTCCTGAGTTCGACAAAGAGACAATCCGTGAACTCATTTTAGGCAACTATAGAATTATCTACAAATTGCTTGAATCCGGGGAAATCGATATTCTTACCATTCATCACTCCGCACGAGTAATCCGACATTGATACTATGAAAGAAAAAACCCTATTCTTACTCGACGCCTATGCACTTATCTATCGAGCACATTTTGCGTTAAGTCAAAACCCTCGTTTAACCACCAATGGTATAAATACTGGAGCTGTCTTAGGTTTTACGAACTCACTTCTGGAAATAATTACTAAAGAAAAGCCGTCGCACATAGGAGTGGCGTTTGATACACAGGCACCTACTTTCCGACACGCTGACTTCAAAGAGTACAAGGCAACCAGACAGGCGATGCCCGAAGAGATTAAAGTGGCTATCCCCTATTGTAAGCAAATTGTTGAGGGCTTCAATATTCCCATTCTCATCAAAGATGGTTTTGAAGCTGACGATCTGATCGGAACTATAGCGAAGAAAGCTGGAGCAGCAGGCTTCAAGGTTTTCATGATGACTCCTGACAAAGACTTTGCGCAGCTTGTTGATGAGAACATTTCTCTTTTCAAGCCACGAAGAATGGGGAACGGAGTTGATATTATGGGGATTCCGGAGGTGCTGGAAAAGTTTGATATTGATACAGTAGATCAAGTCCGCGACGTACTTGGTCTCAAGGGAGATTCAGTTGATAATATTCCAGGTATTGCTGGAATTGGTGATAAAACTGCTTCAAAACTTTTAAAGGAATATGGCTCGGTCGAAAACATAGTAAAGAATGTAGATCAGTTAAAGGGTGCCCTGCAAAAACGAGTGGAGGAGAACGGTGAACTTGGAATATTGTCAAAAGAGCTTGCGACTATTAAGATAGATTCACCAGTCGAATTTGATGAAGAGGCGCTATCGTACGGGGAACCTAATCCTGAGATTTTAAAACCCATTTTTGATAAGCTGGAGTTCAAAACTATTTCCAGAAGAGTATTTCAGGAAGAAAATGACATAAAGAAGGGAGACACTCAGCAGCTTGGATTATTTGATGGAGGGGGTGGGTCAGAAGCTATCGCATATTCGAAGGAGTCGATTACTACCACGAAGCATACCTATCACATGGTCCAAGGCTCCGAGCAGATTCAGGAACTAATTGACAAGTTGAGTGGTCAACATACATTTTGCTTTGACACGGAAACCACAAGCCTTGAAACCCGAGATGCAAGCTTGGTTGGGATTGCTTTTGCCATTGAAAAAGGAGAAGCCTGGTATGTGCCCTGTGGAGAAAAAGCCAACAAGATAATACAGAAATTCAAAGCTCTTCTGGAGAACCCTGAGACCACGAAGATTGGGCAGAATTTGAAGTACGACATCCAGGTTTTGAGAAATTATGAGATCAATGTTCAGGGCCCCATTTTTGATACGATGCTTGCCCACTTTCTGTTCGATCCTGATTCTGCCAATGGCATGGATTGGCTGGCTGAGAAGTACCTGAATTACAAAACGATTTCGTTTGAGAGCCTGGTTGGAGCCAAGGGTAAAAATCAGAAAACCATCGACCAGATCGATCCGGAAAAAGTCACAGAGTATGCCTGTGAAGATGCCGACATTACGCTACAGCTAAAGGAGATTTTGGAGAAAGAAGTTACAGAGCGCGAGTTGGGAAGGCTGTTGCACGAAGTAGAAGAGCCTTTGTCATTTGTGCTTGCTGACATGGAATACGAAGGAGTTAAGGTTGACACGGCAGCACTCGAAGTGATGTCGAAAGATCTGGACGAAGAAAGCAGGAAAGCCCAGAACAAGATTTTTGAAATTGCTGGTATTGAATTCAATATTGGTTCTCCAAAGCAGCTTGGCGAAGTTCTTTTCGAACGACTAAAACTGGTTGAAAAACCGAAGAAGACAAAGACAGGCCAGTACGCAACAGGCGAGGAAATCCTCTCAAAGCTTGCAGACGAGCATGAGATTGCTGCGAAAATTCTTGAGTTCCGTGAATACCAAAAATTGAAATCAACCTATGTTGATGCCCTGCCAAAGTTGATCAGTCCAACAGATCACCGAATTCACACAGATTACAGACAGACTGTGGCTTCCACGGGGAGGCTTAGCTCAAACAATCCGAACCTTCAAAATATTCCAATTAGGACAGCAAAAGGAAGGGAAATAAGAAAAGCATTTATCCCAAGAGATGATGATCATTTGATCATGTCTGCAGATTATTCTCAAATCGAACTCCGAATCATGGCAGCATTTTCGAAAGATGAGCATATGATGGCGGCATTCAAGGAAGGACGGGACATTCATGCAACGACTGCCGCCAAAGTCTTTGGCGTTGACCTGAACAATGTAGAAGATGGCATGCGGAGAAAAGCCAAGGAAGTCAATTTTGGGATCATTTATGGGATTTCCGCATTCGGCCTTTCCCAAAACCTCAATATCGCCAGAGGGGAGGCCCAGGAAATCATTGACTCCTATTTCACAGAATTCCCTAACGTGAAGAAATACATGGATGAGACCATTGAGAAAGCCCGGAAGGAAGAATATGTTGAGACCATTTTGGGGCGTAGAAGGTATTTGCGGAACATAAATTCCCGAAACTTTACAATGCGGGGTTTTGATGAGCGAAATGCTGTTAATGCGCCCATTCAGGGGAGTGCTGCAGACATTATCAAAATCGCCATGATCAATATTCATAAGTGGATGATTGAAGAAAATGTAAAATCAAAAATGCTTATGCAGGTTCATGATGAACTTGTCTTTGATCTTCATAAATCAGAAGAAGAGTTGATCAAAACCACCGTTGAAGATTTCATGAAAAATGCATATCCACTTGAGGTACCAATGGAAATTGGCATTGGTGTGGGAAACAATTGGCTGGAGGCGCATTAATTTTACTAGATATGCTAACAACCATACCTTCCTTCTCGGACATTAAGAGAGCACATCAGCGTATTTCGGAATACATCGTACAAACGCCAGTACTCACGTCAAAAAACATTGATGAGATTGCCGGATGCAATCTTTATTTCAAATGTGAGAATTTTCAGAAAGTTGGAGCCTTTAAAATGCGAGGGGCTTCAAATGCCATCTTTAGCTATCGACCTGAAGATCGAGAAAAAGGATTTGCCTGTCATTCATCCGGTAATCACGGTCAGGCAGTTGCGTTGGCATCGAAACTTGCAGGATCAAAAGCATACATTATCATGCCCGAGAACTCCTCAAAAGTAAAAATGGCAGCAGTGCGATCGTATGGCGCTGAAGTTGTCTTGTGTGAGCCTAATGACGCTGCCAGAGAGCAAACTTGTGCCAAAGTCATTGATGAAAAAGGAGCAGTCCTCATTCATCCTTTCAACGATTACAACATTATTGCGGGTCAGGCCACAGCTTGCAAAGAACTTTTGGAAGAGGTAGATGATCTGGATTCAGTAATCGCTCCAGTAGGTGGTGGCGGTTTGGCAGCTGGAACAGCGATATGTGCGCACTACGTAGAGCCGAATTTGGAAGTCTACCTGGGAGAGCCGACCGAGGTTGACGACGCCTATCACTCATTGAAGGCAGGTAAAATCATCCCAAACAAAAGTGCGAACACTATTGCAGATGGATTGAAAACCACGATCGGTGAGAAGAATTTCGAGATTCTAAAGGAGCATGTAAAAGAGGTGCTCACGGTTACTGAGCAAGAAATCATAGACGCCATGAAATTGATCTGGGAGAGGATGAAGATCGTTATTGAACCATCGTCTGCCGTTGCCTTTGCAAGCATTTTAAAAAATAAGGGTGCCTTTGAGGGTAAGAAAGTTGGGGTTATTCTCACAGGTGGAAACGTGGATCTAACCAAACTCCCATTTTGACCAGAAAACTATTTGTGGTCGGTAATCTTTTTTCCGGAAACAAAAAGACGGACAAAATCCTGCAGAGATTTTCTGATTTTCTCCAAGCCAGGTCCCTTCCCTTCGAAGTCCACGATACAAACCAAGATGGGAACGCTACTTTGACGACCAAACGATTGGATGAAAGCTTCACCGATCTCGTTATCGTCGGTGGTGATGGCACCATCAATGAAGCTGTAAATGGACTTGATTACAATATACCCGTATCAATTATTCCCGCCGGAACCGGTAACGATTTCGTCAAAAATGTGGAGTTGGGAAAGACAAGACAAGACCAGTTTGAAACAGCGATCAACGGATCGGTTAGAAAAATTGACCTTGGGAAGTGCAATGAGCGTATTTTTCTCAATGGAGTAGGAATAGGATTCGATGGACAAATTGTGGAAGATATGGTTTCAAAAAGGGTTCCGCTTTTGAAGGGACATGTAGCTTACTACTACCATGTTTTGAGAATCCTCGGTAGCTATGGAGTAAGGGGATTTGAGTACCAAATTGATGAACAGTCCCATGAAAAAGAGTTAATTCTATTAACCGTGGGAAATGGAACAACCTTCGGAGGAGGATTTAAATTGATGCCAGGAGCAAAAGTGGATGATGGTTTGCTAGAGGTTTGCTCCATAGGAGACCTGTCGCCACTCAGAAGATTTTTGAATATTCACCGACTCTCAAACGGGAGTCACGGAAAGTTAGGAATGGTGGAGTTTCATCAAGCTAAAACATTGCAGGTGGAGGAAAACGAGATGCTATTTGCTCACATCGATGGAGAGCGCATGGGTCGACCTCCATTTGAGATTTCTGTTTTGCCAATGGCACTTCAACTTAGAGTTAAGAGTTAGGGTTTTTCCAGCTTCTGCTGTATCAACTTTAAAGGCACTTATCTATTATGAAAAACCTCTACCTCTGTTTTTCGATATGCATCATGATCTTTTCTTGTGATAGTGAGAATGTCATATCACCAGATCTTAATGGAAAAACGGCAATTAGGATTCAGAACGTAAGCCCGTTCAAGTTCGAAAATATTGTTGTCAATACTCAAGGAGGTGAAAATATGTACGGGGCATTGACCTCAATACAAACCTCTGAATACAAGCTCTTTGATTTTGCCTATCGCTACGCATTTGTTGAGTTGTACATTGACGGAAAAGTCGCTACAATTCAACCTATTGATTTTTTTGGTGAGACGAAATTAGATACAGGCTACTATACCTATCAAATTGGTACAACCAATTCGACGAATCAGCACGGTCGACTTTCATTGACGCTTGTTGAAGATTAGGCTTGTCTTTTGAAGTTCGCCTTCCTTTTAAACTTTAGGTAAGCCCAGATTGCAACGGATATTACGATTATCGAAATAAACTGTGAGTGGGAAAGAACATCTTCAACAATAAATCCACGTGCCTCATCGCCTCGGAAAATCTCGATTAATGATCGGCCAGCGGCATACAAAATGATGTAGATAAAAAAGAGCTGACCTTCAAACCGGTTATGTCTCTTAAGCATAAGCAAGAGGACGAGAATTGAAAAGATCAAAGTAGAGGAGTAAAGTTGCGTTGGATGCAAACCTGTATTCAGAGGTGCTTGAGAGGCATGGTCAGTAAAGGTTACTGCCCAAGGCAGGTCCGATTCTATCCCATGACAACAGCCAGCGAAAAAGCAACCTAGTCTTCCGATACCATGAAGAATACAAGCAGTGATTGCCAGTCTATCTAGCATTGCCCAGACAGGCCATTTTTCTTTTTTGAAGTACCAAACTGCAACGGGAACAACAAAAAGGAGCGAGCCATAGAAAACAAAGCCGGTCCTGAAGTTCTTTTTCAGATTGGCGAAAGAATCGAAGTAGTAACTCGGATTTTCTAGATAGAAGAATAGTTTTCCACCGACAAAGGCCGAAATGATTACCAGAACTGCAAGGTTTTGAATTTTATCTCTTTCAATTCCAAGATCTTTTTTTGCTGCATAAGACATGTAAAAAAATGCCAGACTTGCGCCTACCATGATCATGAAACCGTAGGTGTGGATTGTAAAATCGCCAATGGAAAATAATTCTGGATGCATTTTAACCACTAAGTACACTAAGAATTCACAAAGCGACAAGGAATCTTTGTGTTCTTGGTGAAATCCTTGTGCCCTTATTGTAAAGAGCTTACAACCTCGCGTTGATTACCCTTTTTACACCATGTTTTAACAAAACAACGTTGAAATTGATCAACATACCAAGCTTGCAATCCGCTAGTTTCAAATAGGTAAGAATTTGCGCCAAATGAACGTCATTTAGCAACTCCACAGCCTTCAATTCGATGACAAACTTATTTTCAACATCAAGTCGACACGATAGCCCACTTCTAAATTCACATCCTCATAAATCAATGGAAGTGCTTTCTGTTTTTCTACTTTGACGCGAGCCTTTGCTAGCTCGTAGTAGAGACATTCTTCATAAGTACTTTCTAATAAACCTGGTCCCAGTGTTCTGTGAACTTTTAGCGCACAATTGAAGACAACTC
>JBDVJN010000026.1:0-21508 GCA_039961455.1 Cyclobacteriaceae bacterium
CTTCGAATAGAAGAAGAAGAGAGAATAGAGGTGGTGGAAATAAGAGGGGTAGAAATTAATAATTAGAAATTAGATACTATTTAGACGATGCTACAGCCGAAACGGACAAAGTTTAGAAAACGACAAAAAGGGAGAGTGAAAGGTCTTGCTCAACGTGGGCATAGATTGGCATTCGGAACTTTCGGTATCAAGTCAATGGAGCCAGGGTGGATCACGGGACGTCAGATTGAGGCGGCCAGGATAGCAATGACCAGAGCTATGAAAAGGGAAGGTCAGGTTTGGATTCGAATTTTCCCTGATAAGCCGGTGACGAAGAAACCTGCTGAAGTAAGAATGGGTAAAGGAAAGGGAGCGCCAGAATATTGGGTAGCTACTGTGAGACCAGGCACCATTCTATTTGAAGCTTCAGGTGTAGACATGGAAGCGGCGAAAGAAGCATTAAGATTGGCAGCCCAAAAACTTCCAGTCACGATGAAATTTGTTGTAGCAAGAGATTATAAACCTGAACAATGAAAAATTCAGAACTAAGAGGATTGAACCTTGAGGAGCTAAAGAACAAGCTTGTTGTAGAAAAAGAAAGCTACGGCAAGTTGAAATTCGCTCATAGCATTACTCCAATCGAAAATCCGATGAAGATTCGAGAGAGTCGAAAATTGGTATCAAGGATCAGTACAGAAATACGAGCCAAAGAACTTAATCAAGTTGCTGAAGCAAGCAAATAATATTCAGTAATGGAAAGAAATTTAAGAAAAGAAAGAGTAGGGCAGGTGGTAAGCAACAAGATGCAGAAAGGCATTACTGTTGCTGTGGATAGAAAAGTGAAGCACCCGATCTACGGAAAATTTGTGAGAAAAACAACCAAGCTCACAGCTCACGACGAGAACAACGATTGCAACATTGGTGACACAGTGAAAGTGATGGAAACTCGTCCGATAAGCAAGAACAAAAGATGGAGACTAGTTGAAATTATTGAAAGAGCGAAGTAATGGTACAGCAGGAATCAAGAATGTCAGTTGCTGATAACAGTGGAGCGAAAGAAGTCCTAGTTATCAGAGTTCTTGGAGGAACTAAAAAGCGCTATGCCTCTATTGGAGATAAGGTTGTAGTGACCGTGAAAGACGCACTTTCATCAAGTAGTTTGAAAAAAGGAACTGTGTCGAGAGCAGTTGTTGTAAGAACGAAAAAGGAAGTGAGAAGAAAAGATGGTTCTTACATAAGATTTGAAGATAATGCTGCTGTGTTGCTCACCGAAAATGATGAGCCGAGAGGAACAAGAATCTTTGGCCCCGTTGCTAGAGAGCTTAGGGAGAAGCAGTTCATGAAGATTGTATCATTAGCACCAGAAGTACTCTAAGATGAAGCAGGTAAAATTTCACGTAAGAAAAGGAGATACTGTTAAGATAATTGCCGGTAATGACAAAGGAAAGTCAGGTAAGGTCTTGGAAGTAAATCGAGTAAAATATAGAGCGATTGTAGAAGGAGCTAACATGGTAACTAAACATGTTAAGCCAACTGCAGAAAGTCCTGAGGGAGGAATCCAGAAGACTGAAGCCGCTATTCATCTTAGCAATTTGATGGTTGTGGATCCCGCAAGTGGTGATGCAGCTCGAATTGGAAGAAAGCAGAATGCCGATGGCAAAATGCAACGTTATTCAAAGAAATCAGGAGACTTTATCACGAATGGCTAATACGAGATTAAAAGATAAATACACGAAGGAGATTGTTCCTGAGCTGAAAGACAAGTTTCAGTACAAGTCGATCATGGAAGTTCCTAAGTTGACCAAAATTGCGATCAATAAAGGAATTGGTGCTGCGGTTTCTGATAAGAAACTGGTGGATACCGGAGTGGAAGAACTTACGCTGATTAGTGGTCAAAAGGCAGTTGAAACTGTTGCTAAGAAATCTGTTTCCAACTTTAAGCTAAGAGAAGGAATGCCGATCGGAGCCAGAGTAACTTTAAGAGGGGATAAGATGTATGAATTCCTTGACCGATTGATGACAGTGGCATTGCCTCGAGTACGGGATTTCAAAGGAATCAGAGAGAAAGGATTTGATGGAAGGGGTAATTACACGTTGGGTGTGCAGGAGCAAATTATTTTCCCAGAAATCAGTATTGAAAAAGTAAAGCATATTTCAGGAATGGATATCACGTTTGTGACGTCTGCTCAATCGGATGAAGAAAGCCTTGCACTATTAAGAGCTTTCGGGATGCCGTTTACTTCAAAGAAGAACTAATAAAGAAATGGCAAGAGAGTCAGTAAAAGCAAGAGAAAGAAAAAGAGAAAAGCTTGTCGCTAGATACGCTGAGAAAAGAGCTGCTTTGAAAGAAGCAGGTGATTATCAGGCGTTGGACAAACTTCCTCGGAACTCGTCGAAGGTGAGATTGCATAACAGATGCAAACTTACTGGCAGACCAAAAGGGTACATGAGGAAATTTGGCATCTCTAGAGTAACATTTAGAGAAATGGCTTCCGATGGAAAAATTCCTGGAGTGACCAAGGCAAGCTGGTAAAATCAGTCAGAACGAGATAATTATCTCACTCGTTTGATTTTGCTTTTTTTAGAGAATAAATAGAAGGCCCTTATGGGCTTTCATGATATAAATTATTATTTTTGCACCCCCAATTTTTTGGGGGACAAGTGTTTTAAAGAATGGTAACAGACCCGATAGCAGATTATTTAACCCGAATTCGTAATGCAATAAGTGCGAATCATCGTGTAGTCGAAATCCCGGCTTCAAACTTGAAGAAGGAGATGACTAAAGTACTTCATGATAAGGGGTATATAAGAAATTTCAAGTTTGAGGAGGACAACAAACAAGGCATAATCAAAATTGCTTTGAAGTACAATCCGCAAACAAAGCAGTCAGCAATCACGAACATCGAGAGAATAAGTACTCCGGGTTTGAGAAAGTATGCGCCTGCTGAAACGTTGCCTAGAGTACTGAATGGATTAGGAATCGCAATTCTTTCGACTTCGAAAGGTGTGATCTCTGATAAGGAAGCTCGAAAAGAGCACGTGGGCGGAGAAGTTTTATGTTACGTCTATTAATTGATTAGGAAATGTCAAGGATAGGAAAAGCACCAATCAATTTACCAGAAGGAGTTAGCATAACGCTAGACAAGAATTTGGTAAATGTAAAAGGACCAAAAGGAGAACTTACACAAGAAGTTGATCCTGATATCTCTTTCAAAGTTGAAGATGGAGTTGTGACTGTTGATCGAGCCACAGAGCAAAAGAGACATAAGTCTCTGCACGGACTATATAGGTCATTGGTGAACAATATGGTAGAGGGTGTAAGTAACGGGTTCAAGAAGGAAATGGAATTGGTTGGAGTTGGTTACAAAGCAGCAGTTCAAGGAAATGTTTTAGAACTAAACCTTGGCTACTCACACAGTATCTACTTTGCTGTGCCTGAAGAAATCAAGGTAACTGCTGAGACTCAGAAGGGAAAGAATCCTTTGGTAACAGTAGAAGGCATTGACAAACAATTGGTAGGAGCTGTATCTGCAAAGATCAAATCCTTCAGAAAAGTGGAACCTTACAAAGGAAAAGGTATTCGATTTGTAGGTGAACAAGTAAGAAGAAAAGCTGGTAAAACTGCTGCTAAATAAGAAGATATGGCAATTACTAAAACGGCAAGAAGGAAAAGACTTAGGCTCGGGATTAGAAGGAAAATTTCTGGTACCGCAGAAAGACCAAGAGTATCTGTTTTTAAAAGCAATAAGGGCATTTATGCTCAGTTGATAGATGATTCGAAGGGGGTTACTCTAGCGTCTGCTTCTACAAAAGAAATTGGTAAAGGAGCGATAAATGTTGAGATATCTAAGGAAGTTGGGAAGAAGCTTGCAGAAAATGCAAAGAGTGCAGGAATTGAAAGTGTCGTTTTTGACCGTGGAGGATATCCATATCATGGTAGGGTAAAAGCCCTAGCCGAAGGAGCACGAGAAGGAGGATTAAAATTCTAAAGCAACTATGTCACAAAGCAATATAAAATCAGTAAAAGCAAGCGAAATCGATCTTCAAGAGAAGGTGGTTGCTATCAAGAGGGTAGCAAAGGTTGTAAAAGGAGGTAGAAGATTTAGCTTTTCTGCTATCGTGGTAGTTGGAGATGGAAATGGTGTAGTAGGATATGGGCTTGGAAAAGCCAATGAGGTGACAGATGCGATTACAAAGGGAATTGATGATGCCAAAAAGAATTTGGTTAGAGTTCCTGTATTTAAAAACACTGTTCCTCATGAAGCAATTGGAAAATTTGGAGGAGGACACGTTTTGTTGAAGCCTGCTTCTCCAGGTACAGGAGTAATTGCTGGCGGTGCGATGAGAGCGGTGCTTGAAAGCGCTGGAGTGCATGATGTTTTAGCGAAATCTAAAGGGTCATCAAATCCACATAACGTGGTAAAGGCAACTTTTGATGCTCTGAATAAAATGCGAGATCCTTATGCTGTTGCACAGCAAAGAGGTGTGGAATTAGATAAAGTTTTCAACGGATAAGGAAATGGCAAAAGTTGTAATCACGCAGAAGAAGAGTACGATAAAAAGACCTGAAAATCAGAAGAGGACTATTCAGGCTTTGGGCTTGGGTAAACTCAACAGGTCTGTAGAAAAAGAATTAACGCCGTCTATTCAGGGAATGATCAAGACGGTAGATCACTTGATAGAAGTAAAAGAGCTTTAAAATGAAATTAGAGTCGCTTAAGCCTGCAGAAGGCTCCACAAAAAACAGGAAAAGAGTTGGTCGAGGCCAAGGATCTGGTAGAGGTGGTACGTCTACAAGAGGACACAATGGAGCTCAATCCAGATCTGGATATTCCAGAAAGCCTGGATTTGAAGGCGGTCAAATGCCTTTATACAGAAGGATTCCAAAGTTTGGATTTAAGAATCTGAACAAGATTTATTATAAAGTGATCAATCTGGATGATCTTCAAAAGTTGAGCGATGAGAAGAAATTGAAAGAGATCACTCCTGAAGTGCTTAGAGACAATGGACTAGCTACGAAGAAGGATCAAATTAAAGTTTTAGGAAGAGGAGAATTAAAAGCAAAATTGACAGTTACAGCGCATAAAGTTTCAAAGACAGCTCAAGAGGCTATTGAAAAAGCTGGGGGATCGATTACAGTGCAAGAATGAAGAAGTTCATAGATACCATAAAGAACATTTTCTCTATTGAAGAACTGAGAACGAGAATCCTTAATACCATAGGATTTTTGATCATTTTCAGAATGGGATCATTTGTGGTGCTACCAGGCATTGATGCATCCAAGCTGACTGGTGCTTCTGGTATTTTTGGATTGCTAGATACACTGTTAGGTGGTGCCTTTAGCAATGCCTCTGTTTTTGCTCTGGGTATTATGCCTTATATCTCGGCATCTATTGTCCTTCAGTTGATGACAGTGGCTGTCCCTTACTTTCAAAAACTTCAAAAAGAAGGAGATAGTGGTAGAAAGAAGATCAATCAATTGACCCGATTCTTGACTATCGGTATTTGTATGGCACAGGGTTTCAGTTACGTTTCAGCTGCTATTGAGCCCACAGCTATCATAGACAACAGCTTCTTCTTCAAAATATCGTCAGTAGTTATCCTTACCTCTGGTACAATCTTCTGTATGTGGTTAGGTGAGAAAATTACTGATAAGGGTATTGGAAACGGAATTTCCATGCTTATTATGATTGGAATTATTTCTCGATTCCCTGGAAGTATTGCTTCTGAGGTTATTACAAGAGGGATGAGCGAAGCACTGATTTTAATCTTAGAATTTGTTGCACTGTTCTTTGTAGTGTTGGTTACAGTAGCTCTGGTTCAAGCCGTGCGGCGTGTCCCAGTGCAGTATGCTAAACAGGTTGTGGGAAATAAGGTCTATGGTGGACAACGACAGTACATTCCTTTGAAGGTCAATGCTTCAGGAGTTATGCCTATCATCTTTGCTCAATCGATCATGTTCTTGCCAGCGATGCTCGCAGGATTATGGAGAGATCAGAGCGATTTTGCTAACTACATTGGAACAACTTTTTCTGATTTTACTTCATGGCAGTACAATCTTACGTTTGCTATCATGATCATCGTTTTCACCTTTTTCTATACCGCGATTACAATCAACCCAAATCAGATTGCAGATGACATGAAGAGAAACGGTGGTTTTGTACCTGGGATAAAGCCCGGAAAGCAAACTGCTGAGTTCTTAGACAATATTTTATCAAGAATAACATTACCAGGCTCTTTGTTTTTGGCAATCATCGCCATTCTCCCAGCTTTCGCAATGATTGCAGGAGTGAATCAAACATTTGCTCAGTTTTATGGTGGTACATCGCTACTCATCATGGTTGGTGTGATTCTAGATACCCTTCAGCAAATTGAGAGTTACCTGCTCATGAGGCACTATGAAGGAATGATGAAGTCAGGTAGAGTAAAAGGAAGAACACAAGCAGCATAATGGCAAAGCAAGCATCCATAGAACAAGATGGTACAATTGCTGAGGCGCTGTCAAATGCAATGTTTAGGGTCGAGTTGGAGAATGGCCATGAAGTGATTGCGCATATCTCAGGTAAGATGAGAATGCACTATATCAAGATATTGCCGGGAGATAAAGTGAAGTTGGAGATGTCTCCCTATGATCTGACAAAAGGAAGAATAGTTTATCGCTACAAATAACAGTCGGTGACTATTTAAGAAAGAAGAAAATAAAGTAAATAAATAGAAGATAGAGGTTGGTAGAGGGGCATTTAGCTAATTGAATAAAAAATGAAAGTACGAGCATCCGTAAAAAAACGAAGCGTTGATTGCAAAGTGATCCGACGTAAAGGGAAGCTTTATGTGATTAATAAAAAGAATCCAAAGTTTAAACAGAGACAAGGATAATTATGGCAAGAATTGCAGGAGTTGATATTCCCGACAACAAAAGAGGAGAAGTTTCCCTTACCTACATATTTGGTATAGGCAAAACGTCCGCTCAAAAGATACTCACCGAAGCTGGTGTAGACTTGAATAAAAAAGTTCAGGATTGGACAGATGATGAAGGAGGAAAGATTAGGACGATTATTCGGGAAACATTCAAGGTAGAAGGTGTTCTTAAGGGAGAAGTTCAATTGAGTATTAAAAGACTTCTTGACATTGGATGCTACAGAGGTCTTCGTCATAGAAGAGGCTTACCTGTAAGAGGTCAACATACTAAGAACAATGCTCGAACAAGAAAGGGCAAGAGAAAAACTGTTGCAAACAAGAAAAAAGCTGTTAAGTAATAAATAGATGGCGCAGAAAAGAAAAGATAAGGCGAAAAAGAGAGTTGTTAATGTGGAGGCCATTGGCCAAGCACACATTAGAGCTTCATTCAATAACATTATTATCTCAATGACAAACAATGGCGGACAGGTCATCAGTTGGGCATCTGCAGGTAAGATGGGTTTTCGCGGTTCCAAAAAGAATACACCTTATGCTGCACAAGTTGCTGCACAGCAATGTGCGCAGGCAGCTTATGATCTTGGACTAAGGAAGGTTGAAGTTTTTGTGAAAGGTCCAGGTTCAGGAAGAGAATCTGCAATCAGAACAATCCAGAATGTTGGAATTGAGGTAACAATGATCAAAGATGTTACCCCGCTACCTCATAACGGATGTAGACCTCCAAAAAGAAGACGAGTTTAAGGTTAATAAAGAGATAAATAATGGCAAGATATACAGGACCTAAGACTAAGATTTCAAGAAAATTTGGAGAACCGATTTTCGGTGCTAGCAAAGCACTTCAAAAGAAAAACTATCCTCCAGGGCAGCATGGAAGAGGAAGAAGAAAGAAGCAGTCTGAATATGCTATTCAGTTAGCTGAAAAGCAAAAAGCTAAATATACATATGGCGTTCTTGAACGTCAGTTCTCAAATACATTTGAAAAAGCTTCAAGAAAAGGGGGAATAACAGGTGAAGTACTTCTTCAGTTGTTGGAAGCGAGACTTGACAATACAGTGTATAGATTGGGAATTGCTCCAACGCGAAGAGCAGCTAGGCAGCTGATTTCGCATAAGCATATTACTGTCAACGGACAGATTGTAAATATCCCATCTTTTTCTTTGAAAGGAAGTGATGAGATTAGTGTTAGAGAAAAGTCAAAGTCATTGGAGGTTATATCTAATAGTATTTCTTCTAATGCATCTGGTTACTCTTGGTTGGAATGGAATTCCGCCGACATGACTGGAAAGTACCTAAATGCTCCAAGCAGGGAAGAGATTCCTGAAAACATTAAGGAGCAGTTAATTGTTGAATTGTATTCTAAGTAAAACTCTAAAAATTTAAGATATATGTCTATCCTAGCATTTCAAATGCCTGAAAAGGTGGTAATGGATAAAGCCGATGATTTTCATGGCCTATTCACATTTAAGCCGCTTGAAAAAGGATACGGAGTAACCGTAGGTAACGCACTTAGAAGAATTCTTCTTTCTTCACTTGAAGGTTATGCTATCACTGGAATTAAAATTCCTGGTGTTTTGCATGAATTTTCTACGATAGAAGGAGTTGTTGAGGACGTCAGTGAAATGATCTTGAACCTTAAAATGGTAAGGTTCAAAAAGATTGAAGATGTTGCTGATTCCAATATCACAGTTACTGTTGGTAAGAAAAAAGTTCTAACCGCAGGTGATTTGGCAAAAGCGACTACTTCATTTGAGATATTGAATCCGGAGCATGTAATCTGCACACTAGATGATTCTGCTCAATTCGAAATGGAGCTGACGATTGAGAAAGGAAGAGGATATGTTGCCTCTGACGATAATTCTCAGCCTAGCGAAAATTTTGGATTTATTGCAATCGATTCTATTTACACTCCTATTAAGAATGTAAAGTACAGTGTTGAGAACACTAGGGTTGAACAAAAGACGGATTACGAGCAGTTGACACTTGACATCGAGACTGATGGATCTATCCATCCTGAAAATGCATTGAAAGGTGCTGCTAATATTTTGATTCAGCATTTCATGTTGTTCTCAGATCAGAATATGATCTTGGATACGCAGGAAGCAGGTGAGCCAGAGCAAGTGGATGAAGAGCTTCTGCACATGAGAAAAATGCTAAAAACTAACTTGAATGATCTTGATCTTTCGGTTAGAGCATATAATTGTCTGAAAGCTGCGGATGTAAGAACACTCGGTGATCTTGTATCTCTGGAAATCTCCGACATGATGAAATTTAGAAATTTCGGAAAGAAGTCTCTAGCTGAATTAGAGCAACTTGTTTCTGACAAAGGACTTACTTTCGGTATGGACCTGAGTAAGTATAAACTCGAAGAAGAATAATGAGACACGGTAAGAAATTTAATCACTTAGGCAGAAAGACTGCGCATAGAAGTGCGATGCTATCTAACATGGCGTCTTCACTCATTATGCACAAGCGGATCAATACCACTGTAGCTAAGGCCAAGGCTCTTAGAAAATACATTGATCCAATTCTGACCAAATCCAAGACGGACGATACTAATTCCAGAAGGGTAGTATTCTCCTATCTTCAGGACAAGGAGTCTGTGACGGAGCTTTTTAATACAGTAGCTGAGAAAATTTCTAGCAGACCGGGTGGATATACTCGAATTCTTAGAACAGGTTCAAGACTTGGTGATAATGCGGAGATGTGTGTGATGGAGCTCGTTGATTTTAACGAATTGATGTTGAGTGAAACGGAAGGAAAGGCTAAGACAAGAAGATCAAGAAGAGGTGGAAAAGCGAAAACTGAAGCTTCAGCGAAAGTAGAGGAAGCGCAAGTTGTTGAGGAGGTTGCTGCTGAAGAGACAGAAGTCAAAGAGGAGATTGTGGAGGAGGAAACAAAAGTCGAAGAAGTGGCAGAGACTGTGGCAGAAGCAGAGGTGCAGGAAGAAGCTCCAGAAACAGTAGAAGAGGCACCAGCTGCAGATCCCGCTGATGAGACACCCAAAGCTGAAGATTCAGAAGAAGACAAAAAAGACTAGGATAAGCGACTGTTTATCGAAAAAGAAGAAAGGGATTGAGCAATGCTCAATCCCTTTCTTTATTTTTAGGAAGTAACCTTTCTAAACTCAATGAAATTATCGCTAGTTGTGCTCGTTTTTTTCGCTATTGGTTGTAAACCTCAGGAAAAGAATCAAGCTCCACCACCCGCAGCACTTCAGACTATAGCTGAGTATACACCGAACCCAGACGAGGTTGTACTATTTCTCACCTTGTTGGAATCCGAAAAGTCAGAAGCCGGCTGGCAGAGTAGTGCCGAGGTTAAAAGACAGGTTAGAGCAGGATTTGGCTTTAAGGAGAGCTTGCCTCCAGGTAAGAAGATTACTGTTCAGTCTAAGGATGAAATCCCTGCCGGAGACTTTTACTGTGCGGCAGATTATCGGATGGCCCCAGGAGGCGGTGTTTACGTTTTAAAATTCTTTCTAAGAAAATAATCTAATTATGAAAAGAGTCCTAGCCCTCATTTTTGGCCTAATGAGCCTCTCCTTGTTTGCACAGTCTCCGAAAATAAAAGACAATCCTATCCTTCGGCAGGAGTTTGAATTTCTAAAAGTGAGAAATCCAGCTACTGGAAAAATACCAGATAATATAAGAACACTAGAATTGGAATTTGCTTCGGAGGCAATGTCTAGGGCAAGAACTGAAGATGCTTCACTGAATTGGACACATCGTGGACCTTTCAACGTGGGTGGTAGAACGAGGGCGCTGGCAGTGGATATAGACGATGAAAACATAATACTTGCCGGAGGTGTTTCTGGTGGTATGTGGAGAACAATTGATCAAGGGGCAACATGGACAAAAGTGTCGACTTCATCAGACCTTCTGAGCGTAACATGTATTGCGCAAGATCCCGTAACTCATGATACCTGGTACTATGGTACTGGTGAATGGTCAGGTAATTCTGCTGGCGCTTCTGGTGCGTCGTTTCGTGGTGATGGTCTTTATAAATCAATTGACAATGGACTCACGTGGAGTAGTTTAGCTGTAACGTCTACAAACACACCAGAGTCGTTTGATCAATATTTTGATTATAACCATGAAATTGTAGTGAATCCCGCAAATGGAGATGTTCTTGTCGCCAACTCCTCTGGGATCCAAAGATCTCAGGATGGAGGCACCACCTTCACGGAGGTGCTGCAGCATCCCAATCGAAATGGGGATTGGTCAGATATCGTGACCACATCTACAGGCATTCTCTACACAGCCCTAGGCGGCGTGGGTGTTTCAACCTCAGTGAACAATGGTGATACTTGGAGTGCTATTACATTGACAGGTTTGACAATCGCAAGCGGTGATCGGATTGAGCTTGCTATCGCACCATCAGCTGAGACTATCCTCTACGTAATCGCTGAAGATAATTCTGTTACAGAAAGTCATTCACTTTGGAAATATGATGACGGCACGGATATGTCGACAAACTTAACCGCACAAATTCCCATGCTTGGAGGTTCCGTCGGAAATTTTGATAGTCAGGGTGGGTACGATTTACTTATTCAGGTAAAGCCAGATGATGCGAACTTTGTCATCATCGGAGGAACAAATCTTTACAGATCCACGGATGGGTTTGCCACAACAGGCAATACTGACTGGGTTGGTGGTTATTCCACGTTGAATAATGTGTCATTATACACCAATCAACATCCGGATCAGCATGCGTTTATTTTTTTGACCGGAACGAAAGCTTTGAGTGGAAATGACGGTGGTGTTCAAATCACTAATGACATTACAAATACTACCGCTAATGGATCTGGAGAAACAGTTGACTGGGTTTGGTTAAATAATGGTTACCTCACTACGCAGGTCTATGCGCTATCTGTTGGCCCCGGTGATCAAATCATGTCTGGGTTTCAGGATAATAGTACTTGGTTGACAACCTCACCCAGTAGCACGGCTACATGGTCTGATCAATTTAGCGGAGATGGTGCATACAACGCATTTAGTGATGATGGAATAGATCGGTATGTGTCAGCACAAAGGGCAGTAATCTATAGACAGGGGTATTCAAGTGCAGACAGCGAAACACCAATTTCATTCACCCAGATAGACCCTGATCCATCTTTGGGTTGGCCCGATAAGGTTACGGAGTTCCCTCTTTTTATCACACCGTTTTATCTCGATCTAGTCGACGACAATATTTTATATCTCGGCGGAGCCAATGACCTGTTTGTAAATACTAGTGCCAATACAGCTACCAGTACGGTGGGATGGAAATCAATTTCGCTTGGTAATACAGGTAGAATCTCAGAGTTTGGCTTGACCAAAGCTAATCGCGTTTATGTGGGAACTGAGTTTGGGGAGCTATACCGAGTTGATGACCCAGCTAGTGCCAGCCCTACCCTAACTGATGTTAAGGGAGCAAGCTTTCCGGCAGGATATATTTCTGGAATTGGAGCAAATCCACTTAACGAAGACGAGGTGATCGTTACATTTTCTAACTACGAGGTGCTGAGTATTTTCCACACTAACAATGGTGGTACAACCTGGACAAACATTAGTGGGGATCTGGAAGAAAATGCTGATGGCTCCGGTAACGGACCTTCAGTGCGGGCCGCTCGAATAGTTGGAGGTGCCCTCGAATATTATGTTGGTACAAGCACTGGTTTGTATTCAACGAAAACGCTAAATGGTTCAAGCACAAATTGGGTATTGGAAGGTAGTTCTAACATTGGGAATGTGGTAGTGAATCACATTGTAACGCGGGACGATGGTCAGATTGTGATCGGAACCCATGGGAATGGCCTCTACAGTGCTGTTGTCGCATTAGACCCTGATTTGACTGTAAGTAGTTTAGATGCACCCGAATCGATGCCTTTTACCGGTGCTGTAGACGTTTTGGCGACGGTGACGAATAATGGTGGTACAGCCTCATCATCATTTGATCTTTCCCTGAAAGTCAACAATAGCTTGATTGTGACAGATATGGTGGTGAGCTCAATTGGGCCTAAGGAGACCTATCAGCATACATTTTCAGAACAATTTGATTTTAGTGCTTTGGGGAGTTACAATGTGGAAATTGAGGTTACTGAGGCTTCAGATCCGAATCTTGGTAACAATGTGCTGCTAGTAGAGGTACTGAGTGAGGCAGCACCGACTGAAATTACACTTTCCAACGCGACTGTGCCCGAAGATGAAAATTCAGGTGCCTCAGTGGGAACCCTTAGTACGACTGATGAAGATGACACAGCACATACCTATACGCTGGTTACAGGAGAGGGAGATACTGACAATGCTAACTTCTCGATCAGCACATCCGACCTTTTGACAGCGGCTGTTTTAGATTTTGAAACCAAAACTACACATACAATCAGAGTTCAGACTGAAGATGATGATGGTAATACTTTTGCTAAATCTTTCTCCATTACCGTAACAGATGTTCTGGGAATTGAGAATCTTGACAATGCCGGTATTACTATGTTTCCGAATCCATTTAAGGACAAACTAAGTCTGGAGATGGTCAATGAGTACATAGGATTGATTGGTATTACGGTCTACAGCTTAGATGGGAAAGAAGTACTGCTGGAGCGTAGTTACGATAAGCAAAGTCAAAGAACAACTTCCCTATTGGATTTACGAACTATTCCAGAAGGAAACTATATTGTTAAATTCAACCTAGGTGGCAGAAAAATTACAACGAAACTGATCAAAGAATAGAATCAACTGCGATCGAAAAAAAGCCACTTTCAAGTGGCTTTTTTTATTGCGAAATCGGGAGTTAAATTTGCGCCATCTATGAAACTTCCCCCACGCAAAAAGGCCGTTCTACTTCTTCAAGACGGCACTACTTTTACTGGTAATTCAATTGGAAAACTGGGCACTTCAGGTGGAGAAATCTGCTTCAATACTGGAATGACTGGATATCAGGAAATCTACACGGATCCTTCATACTATGGCCAAATCATTGTCAATACAACCTCCCATATTGGGAACTACGGTGCTCTGGATAGCGAAAAAGAAAATGACAACATAAGTATCAAAGGGTTGGTAGTAAATGATTTCTCCGATATCTATAGCCGGACCAGTGCTACGGAAAGCCTTCAGGAATTTCTAGAAAAAAACAACACTGTTGGTATTTCCGGACTCGATACTAGAAGTCTGGTTAGGCACATTCGTACTAAAGGAGCAATGAATGCCATTATCTCGTCAGAGATTGACGGTGATGATTTGTTTAAGAAACTACAGGAAGTGCCGGATATGGATGCCCTGGAGCTTGCTACGAAGGTGACTACAAACGAAACTTATGAAGTAGGTGCTTCGAATTCAGGATATAAGATTGCTGTTTTGGATATTGGGGTAAAGAGATCGATTCTAAAGAATTTTGAGAAAAGGAACTGTCATTGCAAGGTTTTTCCTGCAGAGACTAGCTTTTCTGATATGAAAGCGTGGAATCCAGACGGGTTTTTCATTTCGAATGGTCCGGGAGATCCAGCGGTAATGGACTATGCTATAGACACAACCAAGCAAATTCTTTCTGAAGATGCGCCTCTTTTTGGCATCTGCCTGGGTAGTCAAATTATGGCCAAAGCTGTTGGAGTAGGAACCTACAAGATGCATCATGGCCACCGAGGACTGAATCACCCCGTAAAAAACTTAGCTACGGGCTTGAGTGAGATAACTTCCCAGAATCATGGATTTGCTGTGGACATGGATTCCCTAAATAGTTCAAAAGATGCGGAGCTAACGCATATAGATTTAAATGACAATACTGTTGAAGGATTGCGGATAAATGGAAAACCTGCCTTTTCAGTTCAGTATCACCCTGAATCGTCTCCGGGACCACATGATTCAACATACCTATTTGATGATTTTATTCAACTGATAAAAGAGGCCAAGAAATGAGCGTTATTGAAAGTGTTTTTGCACGACAAATTATGGATTCCAGGGGCAATCCTACCGTTGAAGTAGAGGTAATTACGGAAAACGGATATATGGGTAGGGCTGCTGTTCCTTCAGGTGCTTCTACAGGCGAGCATGAGGCAGTTGAGTTACGTGATGGGGATAAGTCAAAATTTCTGGGAAAAGGCGTTCTAAAAGCAGTCCAAAACGTCAATGAAATCATAGCACCTGAAATTGAAGGTTTCATTACCTACGAGCAGGCGCTTATTGACAAAGTGATGATTGAGCTGGATGGAACGTCCAATAAATCTAAACTAGGTGCCAATGCAATCCTCGGCGTATCACTTGCCGTTGCGAGAGCTGCTGCAGCGGAATCTCAATTACCATTGTACAGATATATTGGTGGAGCCAATGCCAAAGTTCTTCCTGTTCCAATGATGAATATTGTAAATGGAGGTTCGCACTCAGATGCACCTATTGCATTTCAGGAGTTCATGATTCGCCCAATAGGCGCCCCTACATTTTCTGAAGCTTTACGTATGGGAAGTGAGATTTTTCATCACCTGAAAGCCATCATTCATGATAAAGGGTTGAGTACTGCTGTAGGAGATGAAGGTGGTTTTGCTCCAAATTTTAGTGGCGGTACTGAAGAAGGTCTGGAAAGTGTTTTGGAGGCAATTAAGAAGGCCGGATACAAGCCTGGAGAAGAAGTAACTATTGCTTTAGACTGTGCATCGTCAGAATTCTTTGTTGATGGAAAATACGACTATAGCAAATTCGAAGGAGCAAACGGGGCTAAAAGATCGAGTGAAGAACAAGTTGAGTATTTAGCCAAGTTGGTGAATGACTACCCGATCGATAGTATAGAAGATGGGTGTGATGAAAACGATTGGAAAGGTTGGAATCTACTGACAAAAAAAATTGGAGAGAAGTGCCAGTTGGTTGGAGATGACCTGCTTGTGACCAACGTTAAGTTCCTGGACCGTGCGATCAAAGAGAATTCAGCAAATTCGATCCTAATTAAAGTGAACCAAATTGGTACACTCACTGAAACTTTGGACGCCATCGAGATGGCACACAAAGCAGGATGGACTGCCGTAGTTTCACACCGATCTGGGGAAACAGAAGACTCAACGATTGCTGATATCTCAGTCGCCACCAACGCAGGACAGATTAAATCCGGTTCGATGAGTAGATCGGATCGAATGGCAAAATACAACCAACTCTTGAGGATAGAAGAAGAACTGGGAGAAGTTGCGGTTTACTCTTCAAAGTAAATATTCCCGAAATTTCACTTTAATGGAATTAGAAAAAACTGCGGGTAGAAGTTTACAACTTTTTCAATATCACCCTTGAAGTTCTTGCGCAACACCGTTTTTATTTCAATTTTCAATTGATCCCCTGCTTTGGCTCTCTTGGTTAGGCTGGATATGTTGGTGTTGCCTTTCCCTTTCATTTTATTCCTGCGAATGCCATTGCTGACAAGCGAGATCTCCCAGTCTTGAACACGATAATTCGCATCTGCTGGAAGTAGCCGTTGAAATTCGGCGTCAGAGTGAACGCTCAGAGCAATGGCCGACGTCCCTTTTGAAATGCCTTGAGTCAAATCAATCTGTTTTCCATTTGCAAATGGACGTATGGATGGAGCAGGAATTCGCCTGACTTGAAAAGATTTTTTCCCGAGCATAGCCTTTTGATTGTATACGTCAATGTCTACTTGTCTGGAGGTTGGTAAGACTGTGATTTTGCCTGGCTCATTCCCATACTTGAAGCTTCCACCATTTACTTTGAAAGTTGGCCTGTAGTCAGTGCCTAGTACTGGCACCTGGATATTGAGTTGATTGCCACAATTCAAAAACAGAGAGTTCACTGCCTGAGACGATACTTCAATGTACGGTTTGATAATCCGATAGGAATCTGAAGTAGTGATGACCTGATCTTCACCATAGAGCTCAATTTCCGCATTGTATTTGAGAGTTCGCACCAACTGGTTGATACCTCCTGTACTTTCTTCGAAAACGGCTACTCCATTTTTTAATTCAATCTCATGTTCATTAACCGAGACTCGTTTCACATAAGATTTGTCTAGCCGGGCAGCTAACACCACCTCTGATCTGAAAGTACCTCCTTTTCCGATTTCTCGTGATGTAGGTAAAACTGTAAGAAAAATACTATCTGTCATCAAGCCGCAACTTTCCAATCTTGAAATGGCGGAATCGAGAGAATGACTAAGCCTGATTTCACTTTCGTACAAAATTTCCTTCTCACTCCTGATTTGTGCAAGATTTTTTCTCATTCCAGCTGGTGGTAGCCATGGTCTGGAATCCAGAAATGGAATAAGCTCAGCATGTTGCTGTTGATTGTGTGTAGCTGGCGGTTGTATGGCAGAATAGAACGCTTGGAAACCATTGGCAATAAAATACAACAGGAGAGCGTAGGAGAGCAAATTACCATAGGACTTGAAATTGCTTGATAGTTGGTAGTCTGACAGCAGTATTATGCATACGATTGACAGGCAAACCACTACTACAAGGGAAAACATGACCAGGCTTTCATTCGAGCGTAGTGATGCAAGGATTAAACTAAAAATGGAGTAGAGAACGCTGGTCAAAGCCCAGATGGACAGGCCTGCCAGAAAAAGGTTACGAATCGACTTGACGTCAAAGGCGGCGTTGGGTAGTTTCATTATAAGTGGTAGGTTAGTGCTTATTAAATTTAGTCCATTGAGACAGAACTTTTTTGATATAGAGTTTACAATCGTTTTGATCTCTACTGATAATTTCGTTTGGTGAGGGAGAAAACTTACTTTGAGAATCTTGATGGGCTGAGAGCGATTGCTGCACTAGCGGTGATGCTTTACCATATCACAAGTTATTTGCCATTCCCAGATACAAGGCTAGGGAGCTATTTGAAATGCTACTTAGGATTCAATGGTTCAGGAGGTTACTTAGGTGTGGTTTTCTTCTTCGTTCTTAGTGGTTTCCTGATTACCTACTTGTTGCTTGAGGAACGTGAAAATAGCGGCAGAATCAATCTAGGAGCTTTCTACATGCGTCGATTGTTACGTATCTGGCCCTTGTATTACTTGTCCTTGCTCGTTGGTTTCTATTTCTATCCGCTGTTTGATCACACACATGTTGAAACAGCTAACCTCTACTACTACCTTCTTTTCGCAGCAAATTTTGATCATGTCTGGAATGGAACAGCAACCTTGGGAATTTTAGGAGTACAGTGGAGCGTTGCAGTTGAAGAGCAGTTTTACTTGTTGTGGCCTCTTCTTTTTTTAATTAAAAGAAGCTGGGTTCAATGCACCTTATTTATCCTTGTTACTGTATTTTCTGAGATCTTCTACCTAAATCAATCTGAATGGGAGATGGGTTACTTTCACTTTTTTGCTGCTATACGGTTCCTAAGCTTCGGTGCAGTCGCAGGGTACATTGCTTTCTATAGATCCCATTGGATAAACTGGGTGTTTATGAACATTCCAAAGCAGGTGAGTTTTGTAATTTATGGCTTAGCAGTGTCATTTTTATTTATGAGAAAAACCTGGATTTATCACGACTTAGTCTCACTTCTTGTTATTGACATAGTTGTACTCTTTTTCTTCACATATGTAATTCTGGAGCAGTGCTACTCAAATAAATCTGTATTCAAAATGAATAAGTCAAAGGTGCTGGAGTGGATCGGAAAGAGAAGTTATGGAGTTTATTTGATGCATATGATGTCTCTTTATTTTGCTGTCAAGGCAATGGAATGGTTTGGATTCTATGATTTTTTTCTAGCTGCAACTAGTACCGTTGTTCTCACGCTTCTAGGTAGCCATCTTAGTTTTGTTTATTTTGAAAGTTATTTTCTTAGGTTAAAAAGAAGATTTAAGCCATGATAAGCGGCTACATCAAAAATTTCCATCGTGTTTTCTAAGACCTTTAGGAAAATCTTTTTGGAATTTGATAGAGATAGAAAGTGAATGACTATTCTAGATGTATATGGAATTGTTAATTTTTGTTTGATGGTCATCTCTAAGTGTTTTTCCTATCAATACAGTAAAGGAGTCTTAGCAGTTTAGCAAATAATTAAATCACTATCGTTGACTATCTTCTATATTTACGGACTGACCAAACCTGTACTTCAACCAACACTCTCGATGAGCAAATCGGAGCTCAGGAGAAAAAATGAGACAATGGAATATACGATTCATGGTATTCAGCACTTGGGGGTGGCCGTCCCGGAACATGCAACCGCTTGGAAGTGGTATAGAAAATTCTTTGGGATAGATGTGCCGTTTTTTAATGATGAGGCAGACGCTGATTTAATGACCATTTATACTGGAGGAAAAGTCATCTCTAAAAGAGCTGCGATGGTATTGAACCTGAAGGGTGGAGCTGCTATGGAGATTATTTGTCCAAGCACGTTCAAAGCACGCCATGCTGACGTAGAGCATCAGTTGGGCGATCTCGGCATGTACATTGGTTGGATTAAGGCACCAGACGTTAAGAAAGCATTTGACTTTTTTAAAGAAAACGATCTTGAAATAATTTCGGAAATTGTTAAGCTCCCAAATGGATGGGATACTTTCTACCTTAAAGACCTTAATGGATTGATTTTTCAGGTTATACCTGCAGATGAGTGGTACACCAAGCATCCAACGGTCACAGGAGGTACCGCCGGCTGCACGATCGGAGTTTCCGATATCGATAAGGCTGTCTCTTTTTACAAACTGCTGGGGTATGATGAAATTCTCTATGATAATTCTGGTGATTTTAATGATTGGTCCACCTTAAAAGGAGGAAATGGCAAGTATCGCCGTGTGCTTCTTGGTCAAAAAAATCAGTCAAAAGGTGGCTTTGCGCAGCTCATAGGTAAGACCTATGTTGAGTTAGTTCAGGACATCTCAGAACGTACACCAGTGAAGATCTTTGAAGATCGATTTTGGGGTGATATTGGATTTGCTCACCTGGGTTTTGATGTGAGAAACATGGAAGCCATTGGGAAGGTTTTGGAGGAAGCGGGTCATGGGTTTACCTGTGATACAAAGAATGTCCTAAGCATGGGCGATAGCACCAAGGTGCATTGCACTTACATTGAAGATCCAGATGGAACATTGATTGAATTGATTGAGGTTTACAAGATTCCAATCATTGAGAAGCTAGGGATTAACCTGAACGTGGAAAAACGAAAACACTCGCTGCCGCACCCACCACTAATGATTAAGGCCCTGAGATTCGTACGAGTAAAAGATTAGTACTTGCAGACTATTTTGGTGGGGGAAGTAGTACGGTAAATGTAGTACCTTCTTCAGGAGCACTTTGTACTTTTATCTCTCCTTTATTCAGCTTAACAAAATCATGAACGAGTTGCAATCCGAGTCCAACTCCCCTTTCCCCTTTTGTACCGATTGACGCTTTTTTCTCTTGAAAAGTAAAAAGTGATGCTAACTTATCTTCTGCAATACCTACTCCAGAATCACTGAATTTTACAGCAATGAAATCTTCTTCCTGTCCACAATGGATTCCAATTTTTCCTTCAGGTTCTGTGAATTTGAGAGCGTTGTTTATCAAGTTTCGAATGATGGTCATGAGGCTGTTCTTGTCAGCCCAAACAAATGAGTTGGGCAGTACTTCGCATTTTAATTCTATTTTTTTAGAGCTTGCCATTGAGTTGAAAATACCGAGATTTTCATCCACACATTCTTTGAGATTCAGTTTTTCAGGATGATAAGGGAATTGGCCCTGTTGCTTTAGCGCCCAGTTGAGAAGGTTATCCAGTAGTTCACTTAATTGCTTGGATACCTTACCAACCTCATCGGAGAACTTTTCCAGCTTTTCATATTTTTTGTCCTCAAGCATGGTCTTGACCATAAATGAAAACCCTTGAAAGATGGCCATCGGCCCTCGTAAGTCATGCGAAATAATCGAAAAGAAACGATCTTTTGTCTCATTGAGTTGTTCCAAATTCTGTGCTTGATCGCTGATTATTCTATTCTTTTCTTCTAATTCCCTGTTGACCCGTCTCTTTTGCCAGTAGCTGATCCACATGATACTTAAAATTGCTGCCATGAGAATTAGGCCAGCTAGAATCTGGTTTCTAATCTTCTTTTGTTCGTTTATCTGTGATAAGTAGAGGGCTTCCTGTGCCTGCAATTCCAAAGCTTGAATCCGATTCGATTGCTCATTTTGGTATTCGTATTCGAGGGCAGCGGTCTTTTTGATGCTCTGGGCATTCAACATGTTATCGCTATGTTCCTTAAAAAGGCGGAAGTACAAATAGGCTCGCTGAAATTCTCTTTTTCTAGCGTATGCTTGATGTAATACTTCAGCTGATTGCTTACTGAGATCTTGCGTATTGGTTTTTACCCCAATCTCATAACCAGTGGTTCCGTGGCTAACAGCACCATCTAGATTTCCGTTGGAGAGATACACACTTGCAATACCCTTGTTAGCCCAGCCAATCAATTCATTGTATCCGGTTATTTTCCCAATTTGGAGGGATTTCCGTTGGTAGTATAGTGCAGAGTCCATGGCCTCTTGAAGTTCAAAGATGTTTCCGATGTTATTGAAAATTGCTCCTTTTAGAATAGGAAAATCTATCCTTTTCTCTAACTCCAGACCAAGTCGAAATTCTTTTAGCGCGTTCTCATAGTCGCCCATTTTCTTATAGGTGAGCCCAACGTTATTAAAATTTATGGCTAATCCATCAAGGTTGTTACGTAGTTGTTGAATCTCCAT
>JBDVJN010000027.1:0-10536 GCA_039961455.1 Cyclobacteriaceae bacterium
TAGCCCTGGTCAAGCACCAAACAGGCAGCTTCCTGCTTGAACTCTGGTGTAAAAGATCGTCGTTTTCTGGTCATCAGACACCTCGCTTATGGTGGCGATATTACCACCTACGTTGGTGTCCGGAATCATTGAACCACTACAGATTGATTTCGCTCTTTACAATTTCAACAGCTCGTCGTCCAGCCCATATCGAAGGACCTCTATCCGCTCGCTATGCCGAGAAACAAAATCACCCGTCATAATCGGGATCTGAAAAGGGAAGAACGCAGGACTGTTCAGGAGAGAGTTGAGCGCCGCCTTACCGCCGGGATTAGCGTGGAGGGCCGCCTCTAGCATCAAAATGGCCAATTCCTGATCAAGAGTAATATCTGGTTCACCTCGCTCATAGCAACCCTTTGCGCCGGAATCCTTCAGTACGTTCCAGGCAACGAAAGAGCGGATGACTCGCCTGGAGCTCCTTTCAATTGTGGACCTTTCGCCCATAGCTTCGAAGCAGCGAGAACGTATCTGGCTTTGGGTTATTGAACTCTGGAGATTTAATAATCTGCCTACCTGCTCGGCGACTCGAAACCAGAATGGATACGCTGCAGTGGTAACAGTCCAGTGGAGACCGAGTCTCGTACCCTTCTCACGACTCTTTGCGTAGTCCAAAGCGCGATCACGAAATTCTACAAGCTCGCGCACCGGGGATACCCAGCATTTCATGATCTGGGCGACCGCTTTTGTATAGGTTTGCTCACCCCGCTCGCCATAACCCCCTGTCTGTAGACGCTCAGAAATATAGTTGTCCAGCTCTGAACGAATCTCATCGGCGGAACGGCCGTCCAGCAGCATCTCTAGCGCGTAGTCGTACCATTCCAGGCGGACGACTTGTTTGATACCAACAGAGTCATGCCTTTTACTCATTATCTTTCACGCCTCTCAAACTTCACCAAAGGCACAATTACCTCCTCAATAGCTACTCCACCATGACCCACAATAGAGTCTCCCGGGTTTACAAAAGCGTCGTGTCCGCTTGTGACGAGGGGGAAGTAGTGGTCTGGCAAACCGACCGGTTTCCATTCATGGCCAAACGGAAAGGACGACGCTATTTGAGAACGGAGCTCCGGTGTGGGATACACGCGCACTCTCTCGCCACGAGTCTCAGCAATGGCGCCTTCAGATGGACGGCCCTTACCATCGCATTCAATGTTTCCGTGGTCCGCAGTCAGCCAGACATCATATTCGTGATGAAGCAGGTAGTTGATCAGTGCAAGCAGGTATCCACCGTGACACCACTGTTTGACCTGATTATGCATGCCCGCCGAGCCGAGCTGCATGCCATGCATGATCTTATCGACTTTGTCGACCACCAGGCCTACAACCCTGGTTTTACCGGGGTGAATGAGGGTATCCAGGACGCTACCCGCATCCCCGTCTCCCAGCCCTCGTCGGTAAGCCACATCGAGGCGAGACAGCCCCTGCCCTTCCCAGAATTGCTTCCAAAGCTTCCCTTCGCTATTGCTGGAGTTGATGGTTGAGGGGAAATAAAACGGTGATTTACCTGCAAAGATCGCCTGCCTAGAAACCGAGGTAATGGTGGGAATCCAGGCGAAGGTCGCGGATTCTCGCATTACGAGGTTTGAATCCTGGTGCTGCAGAAATTGACGGATGGTTACCCACTGATCCAAAGAAAGGCCGTCCATCACGATCAACGCGGAACGATGGTTTTCGGAGTCTTCAATGTCCCTAGCCATGCGACGAGGCACGTGGTGTAACATCGCCGGGATTGCGGGCGGCAAGTTGATGAGGCTGGCGTAATGGTCTTTGAGCCAGGCCGCGAAGATCGCGTTGAGAGAATCTCCAACCTGCCGAAGCCGAGCTAGGTGCTCGGCGTTATTCCCGCAATGGACTAAAGAGGAGATTTCCGCCCATTTCAGAGCAAACGCTGTCCAATCCGAAAAGCGAGATTCCGCTGTGGGCCGCTCATTTTCGACAAGCTCAAAAAGCCGAGAGATTCGATGTTCGTCATCACCAACCGATACAACGATACCGCTTCGAATCCAGGAATCGGCCGCCACCTCAACATGCCGGTCATCTACCGGAGTGAGTCTCCCCTCCAGGAACAAGTTGTCGATGTAGACCCTTATGTCCTGATGATCGAAAGGTAACTGGCCCGGGCCTGGATACTTAAAGTGATAATTCGGACAAAACTCCCGAGCATGTCTTCCACTGCCCAGCTGAGACAGAAAGACTGGCCACCGCTCTTGCAAAAACGCAAAGAACGCGTCGTCGTCCGGTATGATCTCCGATAGTGGCCAAGCTTTTAACGCCTCATGACTCTCGAGAACCTGGCTCAGCCGCTCAGCCAGCAACTGCGGTATTTGAATCTTTCCATAATGGAGGCGAAGCAAAGCCCGAAGCAACTCCACCTCGTTAGTAATCAACTCAGCGGCAATACCGAACACGTGTCGAAGGATAAAATCCTTGGTGGCATTGTCACCCATTCGATCTGGCGGAGACTTGGATTGCGCTTCAAAGAGCGCATCCAGCAGGCTTCGGTCAAGCTTCTCGATGACTGGGTAACTCAGGTTCGGAAAGAGCTCACCCAAGTTAAACGAAAGTTTGCGACCTGCCTGGAGCAAGTCATAGGGTAAGAACTCAAGCTCGGCATCCTGGAACCGGAGAATCACCACCAGGTCGGTTTGTCCACCGCGGTCCCACATAGATCGATACCTGGATTCATAGGCGTATCTAAACTCCACAGGATCATTGAACTCAATCAAATCGAACCCTCGGTCGCGAAGCGCCAGCGCCAGTTTTTCTTCGGTTAACAAACAGTCTGGATCACGAACCAGGGTTAGCTTGCTGACGTTAGGGACAAAGTCATCCAGTATAGCGTCTCGCCAACTACTCATTAGTCACCGGCCCTTTCTCCGGTTGGTTGATAATACGCAGCATTAACAAGGGTCGGATTTCCGGTACAATCTGCCGGGCAACCAGCAGCTCATGCCGCCATTCAGATTCGTCTTCGGCACAACGGGACAGCCGGAATTGCCGCACCTCGGGTAGGCCTACCCTCTCAATAGCCTTTCGCCTAGAAGCAAATGCCACTCTACCGCGCTCTTTTTCATGCTCTAAGGAGTCAACATGTGCTTGTTGCAGGGCATCAAACAGCTCCCGGCCGGCCTTTTCTGCCGCACATTGCAGTCGTTCGTGGGAAGCAACGGATTCATCTTCTCCAAGCGTATCGTGCACAACAGGTTCCGAGGTCTGCAATGCATCCCAGATATGCCGGGCGGTGGGCAAAAAAAGTTTGCCTTCATCGCTCAAAAACACACTGATATAGCCGCGCCGAACCATGGGGATGCGCAGGAGCCCAACCTTCTGGTACATGCCCGCCTGGAGGCGAACCTCAAACAGTCCCCAGAAACCGGTGATGGCAGCCGGCAGGTCGTCAACGCTGACACAGGGCAATGACTGGCCCGCAACGAGCTGCGGCAGGTTCAGCGCTAGCCCACGGATTCTGGCGTCTTCAAGATTGAGCAATGTAGCGCCGGTCAGATGATCCGCTTCTCGAACATTGAACACCGCCTTGGGGTGCTCCTGCCCGTCCGGCCAATGCAAATCCCACCATGAGAGTTTGCGAATCGCTGCTCCACCGTGGGACTTGAGGTAGCTGACCGTCATTTGCTCAACCCAATGAGGTAACGGATGAGACCGCAATCGCTCAGCGGTTTGCAAATCCGGCTCCTCAGAAATGCCATAAACAGCCGACGAGTCCCGCACCTGCTCGATCTCCGCACGAATTTCCGCCACGGTGTGATCGACCGATGCCTCGATATCATCAGGATTCAGGCTCGCTTCGATAAACATGTGCTCAAACATCTCCCCTGCCTGGGCCGAATCGAGCACATCACCAGTTTTGTCGATACCAAACTGGTCGAAAATCACTGAAAGCTTCTGCTCAAGCACTTCGCGAACGCGGAATTCGACCGAGTCTTCAAACACGAAATTTATTGCCCGTACTGTCTTCGACTGTCCGATACGGTCCACGCGGCCAATCCGCTGCTCCAGCCGCATTGGATTCCAAGGGATGTCATAGTTGACGACGACATGGGCGAACTGCAGGTTCAAACCTTCGCCGCCCGCGTCTGTGGAGACCAGTACACGGTGTGTGTTGCGAAACGCATCCTGGGCCAACTTCCGCTGCTCCATATCCATGGAGCCATTCAGGGTCGCCACTGAAATACCTCGGGCTTCCAGAAACTCCTTGAGCATCTCCTGCGTCGGCACGAATTCCGTGAAGACGAGTATTTTCAGATCCGGATCGTCCTCTTCGGATTGCAGCTGATAGACTCGTTCGATCAGCACCTCGGCTTTGGCATCCGGGCCCGCCTGTTCACAGCGGCGAGCCGCTTCCAACAAGGCTTCCACATGGCTGCCTTCACTCTGCAAGGCGGATACATGGGACTTCAGCAGATCATCGAGCAGTTCTTGGCCGTCCATGTCATACAGCTCGTCGACACTGTCAAATTCGTTCCCGCCATTTGAGAACTCCGCCAGGTGCAGACTGGCTTCTTGCTCTCCATCCTGCAATGCGGTAAGCCGACGCTCCAGGGTGGTGCGGATCGCCCGGGTACTGGACACGACCAGACGCTGCATCAGAATCATCAAAAAACCGATGTGACGCTTCTTCTCCCGTAGTGCCTGGTTGTACCCCTCACGGACGTAGTCGGTGACCGACTCATAGAGGAGTTGCTGCAGATGATGCCGATTTTCCCACGCCACCGGGATCATCTGCGTGCGGCGCGGCTTGAAAAGAGGTTTGCCATCGGCATCAAGTGCCTTGCGTTTTTCAGTGCGGATGACATACGGCGCCACCCGGTCGCGGGAGACACTCTCCTCGTCTGGAAAAGCTTCATCATCCAAAAGGTTCATCAGGCGATGAAAAGCGTCGGTTTTGCCCTGGTGTGGCGTTGCCGAAAGCAGCAATACATAGGGCGCGGCCTCCGCCAGGCCCTTGCCAAGCTTGTATCGGGCGACCTGGTCGGTACTGCCGCCCAGACGATGGGCTTCGTCCACCACAACTAAGTCCCAACCAGAAGTCACCAGATCCTCGAAGCGGCTCTGGTTATAGGCGGCGACACGCTCGGCAGACCAGCCACGCCGCTTGTCCATGGGCTTGACCGAATCGAGCGACACGATGACCTGATCGAACACCGCCCAAGCCGAGCTTTGAAGGCCGGTTTGCTTTCCAGACCCGGGAGCCAGACGCTGCAGTGTGCCGATATCGTCGCCCAAAACAAGCTGGAATTGCTCATTGAAATGGGTCTGCATCTCAGCCACCCACTGGGTAGCAATGCCTTTTGGAGCAACGATGAGGGTCCGGCGGACCAACCCGCGCAACTTGAGCTCGCGCATAACCAGTCCGGCCTCAATGGTTTTACCAAGGCCCACCTCGTCGGCCAGCAGGTAGCGCACGCGATCACCTGAAATGGCTCGTGACAAAGCATGGATCTGATGTGGCAGAGGCGTGACATTGGACTCCATGGGCGCCAGCAATACATGGCCGTCAGACAAACTGGCAGTGCCTTCAAGCACTTCCGCCACTTTTGCGGCAGCGGCGATATAGCCAATTCCCGCCGCGTCGATTTCAGAGTCCAGAACAGCATTCAGGGGGCGTAATGCAGAGCGAGGCACGCGCACCACTGTATCTTGGTCCGGCAACCAAACCCGGCATACGGTTTGCCCCCACAGGGTATGTTCTTCGATGACCTTGCAGGTTTGGCTGTGAATGGTGCTGAACTCCCACGGGCTCATGAGATCTCCAACTCACCTTTGCCGCCGATATTGGCAAACTCGATGGTTCCATCTGTATGCCTCCAAAACATTAACCTGAGGCCCACCCCTTTCTTCGTCAAGTGCGTCCTAAAAGCCAAAGCCCCATCCTTCCGGACACGTTGCTTTGCATTCACATGCTCGCTCTCTCGAAATTCTTTGATAGGGTTTTTAGGGATACCCAGAACAATGCGAGCACATGACTCAATAGTGACCATCGCAAAATCAAGCCGAGAATCAGCGCCCCATGCATGGAGTGATTTGACAAAACCGTTTCCAATCGAGAAATCACTCACTACCTCCGGCTGTGCTCCCGATGAGATAATGTTTTTAATGCTTGCTTCGACGCTCAAGCGAACCGCTTCATCGCTGGAAGCCCCATCCCAAATTGCCCCTAAATCGAGTGATTCGATCAATTGCTCGTGACTAAACGCGATAGTAACGCTTTGGGAAAGCAAGAAAGGGAGATTTGTATGTAGGGTGAAATCCGTTGATACTAATTCAATTTCGTGGATATCCGCTTTGACAGAGATCGCCGAAGGAATCGGATCTTCAGTGCAGCTTCCGGAAGCAATCATAATGCAGGCTTCCGACTCCCCAGCAACGCGCTCATCGACCTTTATGCCAGCGATCAGCAAATCATCCTTAAATGCCGATCTGCAGTTAGGTTTCAGTCGACCAAGAAGTCCGGCTGGAGCGACCTCAAACGAGTCTTCCTCAATAAGGATGGCATCTATCCCGAAATGTTCCTCGAGTGTAGGTGTTCTCTCCAAAATAGAATTGGCAACTCTTGAAATCGTGTTTGCATCGGCAAAGGTGCACTCAAATTTTTCAATAAGTTCTACCAATCTGTGCCGATGTGGGAATTCACCATCATCGTTCAACGCCACCCTTGCTGAATCAGATAAAAGAGCACAGGTATCCGGCCTATCAAGAAATCCGCGCCATCCAACTATTGCGGAAATGAAATCTTCTAGTTGGTCTAGAGAATTACATGGATTCGGCAAACACAACAAAAATGGATCAATGACAACATCTTGAGGCAGCATATCAATCCTTATTCTTCTTTGCCCGTTTCTTGGCCAATGCTGCAGTCAAAATCGCTTCGGCCTGCTGCTGGGACTGATCAAAGAACCCTTGCGGCCAGTCTGAAATAGCTCCAAATTCATTGATGACCACCTCTCGAAAGGATGATTCCTGAGATGGTTTTTCCACAAAGTAAATCTTCGCCTGCTCGTTTAACCTCTGCTCCGATGGCGAAGAAGCAATTCGAAATCGGAGTCGATCAATCAAATACTCACTATGAGTCTCAATGATGCATTGTTTATTGCACATCGACATCGAAAGAAAAAAGTCACCCAGTAATGTTTGAACTTTTGGATGTAAATGCAGCTCTGGCTGTTCGAATACGAGAGTTGAGTCAGTATCTGCTAGCAGGCACATAACAAGAATAGGCAGCACCTGGCTCACGCCGACACCAACGTGTGTCAAGTCGTGAGTATCTTTAGAACTTGCCAATCCTACCTTTAGCTCATGTCCCAATTTTCCCTTATCTTGACTATTGATCGAATCCGCAACGCCTAAGTACTGAAGCCAGTCCGTTACTGCTGTTTCAAGAGTCCTGGTAACAGGAGCCATTTTTTTCGAAGGCTCCGAAAAACCGTCAGATGGGAGATATCTAATCTGTTTGTTCTTGTGAAGATCTAACACAGCTGCGGTATGCTCTCCGCGTAATCCCACATCATAGGGATCCGCAGCAGGAGCTAGAGGGTATAGCGGTTTAGGTGCGTCTCTCAACGGCCCGAGGTACTTTATCGAATTCGCCCAGAATGATTCCATGTAGCGCGAAGCTTGAACAAACTGACTCGGTGGGGGCGCCTGTACGATCCTTAATGTATCCGCTGACTCAGAAGTCTCTGGTTTCATCGCCTGCAAAATACGCTCATAAAGGTCGTCGCATTCACCTAACGTCTGCTCGATCTTAAGCCGATCTGATCTTGAAACTGACCTGACCCTTTCATCCCACTCTTCTAGAGTCAGTGAAACTCCAAAGTCATCAAAAAGTGACTCTTGGCGATCGATACCACTCACAAAGCTATCAAAATCTATGGCGCTGGAAAGAATTTTTCTCAACACATCAAGCACTTCAGGCGATAGTCGGATTTGGCGTCTATTCCGCCGCACACTAAACGGACGCTCTCTATAATCCGCTTGAAGTGCGGCCGCAATTTCATTGGCCCCTTCCTCAACTGTATTGACGGAATAAACAATCCTTTCAGGTAAAAAGTGCCTAAGGATTGCGCCAATCGGCTTTGCAGAAACATAGCGAGAAGATATCTCGGATAAGGAAGCTTCATCCCCCTCTACCTGGAAACATAGGCTGTTGCGTATCCGTTCATCAATATCGTCCTCGATGCCTAAAGGCTCCTGCTCGTCTAGCGATTTTTGCCTTATAGAGAATTCTCCGTACTGATCGATTCCATCTTCATCAGCTGAAATGCAGGACATCTGACTGGCAAACAATCTAGGCTGAATCTGAAGAAACTCCCTTTCAGAGACGGTGCTATCTGCATCAAAAGAAATTTCGCAGCTAATCTCCTTCAATGTAGTTGACCTAAGTCCAAGGAAAGATCGTCTCCCTTCGCCAATACCCGCATGAATGCCATCCTGCCTTTGTTGCGGACATGTGGTCCACTTGATTGAGATCTGGTTAGAATCACTACCACTTGATTTGAGGTCGTCAAACTGACCAAGGCTAGTTAGGGCACCATTAAGAACGACAGATCTTGAACTAACTTTATTCGACAGCGTCTGGGCGACTAGCAATATTGACTGGATGAAGGTGCTTTTGCCGCTACTGTTCGCCCCAGCGAAGATTGTCAGCGGAGCCAGGTCCAGTTCGGTTTCTTCCCGAATCGACTTAAAATTGAAGACCTTCCACTTGGTAATCATGCGCTATTCGCCTCCCATTCGCGTTACTGCCTGGTCGTACCACATCAGCAGCTTAGGATCTTCTTCCAACACCTTCTTTGCGATCTTATCCGCAACTTTGGTGATTGTTTCATAGTCACGGTCTTGCCACGCTTTTTTGAATCCTGCGCGGACTGCTTCCAAACGAAAAACCTTTAATTTGCTCTTAGTAGATTTGTATTCTTCGAATTCTTTGAGGAGAGCTTTCTCTCGCAGCTTTTCAAGATCACCCGCTTTGCTGGGATCAGGTACGTACCATCTATCCTTCGCCTTAGCTATGAGACCCGGAGCGTCCTTGCTGAGATTGCGAAGCTCTCTCCAATTGCTGGAAAGGTAGGCGTGAATCTGTTCGGGGACAGCGCCACTTCCGTCGTAGCGAAGAAAATTTTGTTCTAGTAGAGTAGAAAGCTCTAGCGACATTTCATTCTTATGCCACCCACCAAGCTCTTTTAAAAATTGGGGATGCAGCTCTTGGAAAGACTGTGGTTTCCTATTTATCTGCTGTTTCAACCATTGGATAGCGGATGCTTCATCTGAAACAAAAAACTCTAGCTGAAGAGCACCACTTGTAGTTAAGCGCTTCTTATCATATTCGGCTACTTGTTCGGCCAAAAAATACATGCTGTCCCTAACAGGGAAGCGCTGCTCAAGGCCGCTATAAAATTCAGACGCAGAAATGGGTATGGTCACTCCACGCTGTACGTGAAATGCAACCATTCGGTCAAAGAGTAAAAAGCTCTGTCTTTCCGCAACAATCTCTACCTTCTCATTTTTTTCGACGAATACCGGCAATTGGTTTAGATGAGTACGAATAAAATCCCAGACCCCATCTTCTGTACCAGCGATTAATTTGAAGCGATCCTCGAGTCCGTCATTTGGTTTGTAAGCAGAAATGACAAGATCTTGTTTCACGGATCCAGAAGTATAGTACTCTTGATTTATCGTCCCTTTCTTCTTATCAAGGGTTCTTACGTCAGCCACTACAAAACCTGCTTGGCTGATCGCTTCCTGAATTGCCGTCCATATAGAATTCTGTGAGTTATGAAATTCAACAGTCATCCAGCGTCCGGGTTTAAGTATTTCGTAGCATTTTCTAAAGCAGGATTTCATCAATGCGGTGTAATCAAATACATCCTTTTCTTGCGCCTCGCTCACCAGAGCTTCTTTAATGCTATTACTTTTAACACGAAGCCACGCTTCGGTAAGCCCATTCAATTCTGAGTACATAATATTGTGACCAAAGGGAGGGTCAATAAAAATGTAATCAATTGAATTTGGTGGTATATTTACAGAAGATAAATCTTGATTGGAGACGATAGCAGATCTTTTCTTAGATCTAAGAGCAGAAATGACATCTTTACTCTTATAAGCCAAAGCTTCGAGTGGGTTCTGCTCGACGGACAGGCCAGGAACATAAAGGGTATTCGCTAGTGGCCCGTTTATTCTACCTCTTGGGTTGTGGCTATTGACTACGAACCGATTTCTAATGGTTAGGTTTCTGTCAACCATTGAAGTGACTATAAAACGCAGTGCATTTCGAAGCCTATCTGATACCGATGCTAATTCGATTTCATTCCAAATAAATGCTAGTACGTTAAGTGTGCGTGGAAAGTAAAATCTGTGATACTTAGGGAGACTCTGAATAAGTCTCAAAATCAGCGATAATATGGCCATCGCCAACCGCATAGGATTCGTTGCCACCATGGATCAGATCACTTTCTCCGAAGCTGAGTACCAGACCAAGAA
>JBDVJN010000028.1:0-77813 GCA_039961455.1 Cyclobacteriaceae bacterium
CCCTGGCTTGCAGAAGCTTACCTAGCGAAGCTGCTATTATTCCTTTTCCTAGAGAAGATGTTACTCCGCCCGTAACAAAAATGTATTTGGCTTTTGACATTAAAATGTAAGAGTTTCCTGTGTGTTGTTACGGGATGCAAAATTAGCTTTTTCTTCGAGAACAAAAGCCGATCCTAGTAAGGAATTCTGTAAGAAATGGAAGCACCGAAGTATCCGAGTGGTTCTACCTCGAAAATTTCGCTTGAAAGTTGAATCGGAATGCTATATGTGTAGCTCAGCAAAATTGAAAATCTGTTAGTGGAAAGTGAGATAGGCAGAGAGAAGGAATAATTAAGAATTCCAAATTCTTGGCCATCCACAAATTCTTCTGATTCCACACCATTTTCTACCAGCAAGTTCAGTTGTGCCAGTTCCTCATCTGTGGGGTCAATCTCTTCGTAGAGTGTAATTAGTGAAAATAGTCTGTTCTTTCTATCTCTCGGAATTTGATCATTCCTGGCAATGAACCTTTTCAATTGTTCCCGCTGAGCATCTGTTAATTCTGACAGTTGATTAAACTTTGAAACTGTAAATCTAAATTCATCGGAAACCTGTTCCGTGGTGATTCTAAGTGTTGTGACGTTTCCATTCCCGGCCATCATTGAGGCTGTGGGGAAAATGCTAACATTTTTGAATAGGCCCAATTCCCCAATCTTTATCGTTCCGGTTAGGCTGCCGATAAACCTGTGGGAGGTTTCTTTTCCAAAGAGAAAAGAATAGTCTACACTTAAATAACCTTTCTTAAAATCGTAACTAAGAGAGGAACCGAAAGAATTTGTAAGTGAGTTGTCTGAAGAGTCTTTCGGATTAAAAAACCAATGTTCGTAATCAAGAGAATAACTCCATTTTGGGGAAAGAGAGCCAAGATAGCCTCCGGAAAGAATAGTTGGGTTGTAAGTTGGTGTCACATCCGAGTTCCAATATCCTGACAGATCAAGATAGCCTCCCGATTTGTGAAAGTAGGAGAGCCCAGCAGAGTATCCCGTTTGATTAATGTCGTAGTCTCGACCTGCGCTAGTGACACTTGAGGTCATGCCCACTCGCACGCTGAGTTGGCTGGATTCAACGTCATTTTGCAATAAAACGCTGTCAAGAAAATTGAAAATTGAGAGGGAGTCCATCTCCAGTTCTAGGGCAAGAAGCTGCTCAGCATAACTCAAATTTGACTCTTGAGCCATGCAAAAACTGGATTGGCAGATCAGCCATGCTATGGTGACTTTACGAAACATCAGGTAGGTTGGTGGTTAGTTTCGTCTGTTGTTCAGTCTGTCGTTGTTTCGCTTGATTTGCTGTTTCCTCATTTGTTGAGCTTTTATTCTTCGCAAGAGCATTGCCTTAAAATCACTTTCAGCCGTTCTGAGATTGTTTAGTTGTCGACTGGTAACCACTTTTAGAAAACGCTGTGAATAATCTTGTTCCAGATCAAGTTGCTGCCGCTTAGTGGCTGTTGCCATCTCAAGCATTTTCTTGTTTTCCTCTTCAGTTGCCGTGTTTGGATCAAAGTTTCGCCTGGCCTGATCGAAATCCTTTCTGATCTCTTTATTACGATTGCTGTATTCTCTGTACACTGGCCAAAACTTTTCAGCTTGAGCAGGGGTGAGGTTGAGCCTCTCGGTGATCAGTGCAATTTTTGCTGCTTCGATTTTTTTCAACGCCTCAGGGGACTGGGCCCTGACTTGAACAATGAAAAGGAGCAATACAATTACGAGTATATTTTTCATTTTTCTAAATTTTTGAACTTTATAAAAAGTCAATGTTTTGGTCTTTATATCTATAAGTAATCATCCGACAAATCATATTCAATTAGTAAATCATCTAGATACTCATCTTCAAGCTCTAAATCTTCAAGTCCGTTCGCGTCAAAAAAGTCAATCGACTCCACAGACCCTTCGAAGGCTGCTAGAATATCATTTTCATCAATTTGTAACATGTCAATGTATGCCAGGAGCTCTTCTTCTGGTATATCAGCAAGTAAGTCCTCTGGCGTAACAGACTGGTTTACAAAGACAACACTCATTACAATAGCCAGCATAGCCCCTGCTGCAAAGGCTAACTTCACTGCTGGCATCTTTATCCAGGACTCTTTCTTCTGTTGACTTATTCTACCTTGAATCTTCATTGGAAGATCCTCAAAGTAGCCTTCTGGAACAGAGTATGGCTGACTCTTTTTTTCGATATCGTCTAATTTGATAGGCTTCATCTCAGTACTTTGATTCCATTTTTATCAAAAGGTTTAATCGTCGATTATAAATTCTTCAATTTTTTTCACTGCATGATGATAACTGGCTTTCAAAGCGCCAACGCTCGTTCCAGTCACTTCTGCAATTTCGGTAAACTTCATCTCATCAAAATATTTCATATTAAAGACGATCCGTTGCTTATCTGGTAATCTCAAAAGGGCTTTTTGGAGTTTTAGTTGCACTTCATCTCCACTTATACTCACATCTTCATCCAGTTTCTCACTCAACTCTTTGGTTACATCTCCAATAGGAATGAAATACTTTCTCTTTTTCTTTTTAAGAAAAGTAAGACATTCGTTTGTCGCGATTCGATAGATCCAAGTGTACAGCTTGGAATCTTCCCGGAAGGAGTCGAGGTTTTTCCAAACCTTCACAAATACCTCTTGTACAAGATCATCAGCATCGTCATGATCAATTACCATTTTTCTAACATGCCAATACACTCTTTCTTGATACTCGCGAACCAATAGGTTAAACCCATAGTTTCGAGTCTCTTCATCCCGTATCTTCTGAATGATCAGTTCTTCCACGTTTTCTCAGTAGGTAATCGGTGCTTAGATGCTAAAGATAGATGAAGGTTTAATCTGAATTCATTTTTATTTTGCAACTTTTTTGAAAAGGATGTAGTTACATTTAATGTATAAGTATGTATGAAATGGGTATAGCCGAAGATATTAAACAGAAAAAATTCAGCTCAGAATTTTCCAAAGCAATTGTGAATCTTATTTACACAAACTCTTGGCTCAATCAAAAACATGTTTCGCTCTTCAAACCATTTGGTTTGACCACCCCACAATTCAATATTTTGAGAATTTTAAGAGGTCAGCACCCCGAGCCGTCGACAGTAAACTTGTTGATTGATAGAATGCTCGATAAAAGCTCCAATGCTTCGAGGATCATCGACAAACTCGAAGAGAAAGGCTTGGTGGTAAGAAAACAATGCAAGGACGATAGGAGAGCAGTTGATGTCTACATCTCGGAAAAAGGATTAGCCCTTCTTACTGAACTTGACAGAGAAATGGATTCTTGGGAAAAAGATTCAAAAAACCTCACTGAGGAGGAAAGCAATATGCTGAATCAGTTACTGGATAAGATCCGAAATTAAAGATCTTTTAGCGATTCAATAATTCCGGCGTTTGAACCTTTCTCTCTAACTACCATAAGTGGAATAGAATCATTTACCTGGATCATTCGCTCAGCTTTACTTCCAATGAAAAGCGCAGAAGCTGCAGTCCTTCCTTTAGCACCCATCACGATCAAATCTGCATTACCCTTGGTTGCTTCCTGGTAAATCATTCGGATTACATTTTGGCCATTGTCTAGTGTATGAATAGAGACCAATTTCTGATTCTTGATTTGTGCCTGTCTAATAAGTACAGTTAGATCTTTTTGCGAGTTTTCTTCCATTATTGCAGCAAACTCTTCAAATGTTTTACCTGAGTACCTATAGCTACTTGGCACGTTGTAAACATTTTGAATCGTGATTTCAGAAGAAGTATCACCTGTTATTGATAGTGCCGTTTCCAGCGAAAGAGAGGAATAGTTTGAGAAGTCTACTGGAACATGAATTCTATTTAAGTCGATCTTCTTGCCTTCGGGAACTAGTAAAATGTTGCATGCTGCTCTTCTGACAATCCTTGTGCTAAGCACAGAATTACTTTTTTCCTTTCTCCCGAGAATAATTAAATCAGTATCCGCTTCCACAGAAGCAGTCAAAATCTCTTTGGTTTCAGCTCCCTGTCTTATCAGGAGGTTGGTTTTTACATTTGGACAATCGAAAGACTTGTCGATAGCGTTTGAAAGTTCTTCTCGACGTTCGGCGACAGCTTTATCTATTAGGTCTGGAAATTCCTTCTTTAAACTCTCCGGGATGTTGAAGTCTTTGATCACATTTAAGAAGGTTACCTCGGCAGTTCCTGTTACTTTGGAAATGGAACATGCATTTTGAATAATGGCCTCATCTGTCTCTGAAAGATCAAGGCAAACTAAGATTTTATTGAAGGTGATCATGGGGTGTGATTTGAAAGCGCAAAACTACATTTCAACACGGCTTTTTACGAGCTTAGTTCCAAATATTCATCTATTTTTTTGACTATTTTGTAGAAAAATTTGGATTATTGGAGTGAAAAAACCTTGAAATCCGAATTTTATTCTATTTCAGGTAGAAAATCAACGAGCATTTCAATTACTTCTTTCGAATGTGTTGGAAAGTTGGCAATTCTAATATGATTCTCTTTATGCGCACCGTAGCCCGAACCAATCACTAAACCTTTATCCTTTAGGTATGAGATAAACTTTTGAGGGCTATCAGCATTCACAACTATCGTTGTTTTTGATTGGTATGAGGCATCAGTAACAAACGGGCTCAACTTTGGATGATTCTCAATTGCTTGGTATAAGATCGTTGACTTGTACACGGTATCGTTCACAATCTTTTGCTTACCTACTTTGAGCATGTCCTCAGCGATCTTGCCAAGGAGGTAAATGAACATCGTATTCGGAGTTTCTGGTGTTTGATTTTTGTCTCCTAGTTTCTTAAGATTTGGTAATGATCGATAGGATCCCAGGCTTGCAACTTCTGATTTTTTCGCAGCTTTTTCATGGCATTTTTCATTGCATATCCACACACCCAGGCCAGGAGGCATGCCGAAAGCTTTCTGTACTGAAAAATAGGCAGTATCTAGATTGCCTAAATTGATAGGAAGAGAAGGGGTAGCACTTACTATATCAAGTGCCATCAATTTGTCAGGGTTGGCTTTTCGTAGTAATTCAATTTCAACTTCAGGAAACGTAAAGCCCATACTGGTCTCGTTCTTTGTGAGTCCTATCAATTCGGCTTTTTCTGGGACAGCGAAATCAGTAAATGTCGCACCGTCCTCGACCTGTGTCAGCGTACTTTCCATTCTGTGTTGTAGAGAGAAATCGTGGAATTTTTTACTGAAAGCACCATTGGCAAAATGATGTGAAGAGCTAATAACCAGATTTTGGATGATTCTGTCCCAGGCCTCATTCGCTGAGTTGAGAAAGAAAACATCGTATCCCATTGGGACTTCAAGAAGCTCTTTTACACATTCCACGGTATGCTGAAGAATAGAAACAAAGTCTTTGCTTCTATGGGACATGGAGGTAACGTCAAGAAATAATCCTTTTTTGAAGTGCTCCTCAAACGTGTAAAACAGCTGTGAGGGGCCAGGTGTTAAGTAGATTTTATTGGACATAAAAAAAGCTCTTCTAAATGGAAGAGCAATATTAATTTCTTATTTGGACAAAGTGCCTTTAAACTCTCGTTTCCATCCACTTAAATGTGCGATTGATAATTTTCAGCGCCAGTTTTATCTTCTTGACATTGATCATCTCATGTGCCTCATCGTACATAGTAACCCCATCTGCAAAGAGCAACACCTGAGGGAATTCATTCATAACTCCGGCAGTCTCAGTCACCTCATAGGAAACTTCCTTGTCTTTCATTACATCGACTATAAAAAGGTCCATGTGATCAGGAGCGATCGTCCATTCCTCCTCCAATGACTCCTTTACCTTGGTGCTTTCGGGAGAGGAAGGCCTATGCTTAAATACAAGCGCTGGTTTTGTGCGAGATTTCTCAAGCAACTCTTCGAATTGTTCTTTCGTACTTAACGGCTTCCAGTTTAGCGAGTGACTCATTTGGCGTGTTAAAAAGTTAGCTTAAAACTATTTATAAGCTTCTAGGATGAGGGTGGTCGTCTAATTTAAGGATAAACTTAATATAAAACTCTGAATCTAATGGTACCATTTATTAATTTCAGGTCATTTATAACTTCTTCTTCATAGTTTTTATCAATATCCGTAATTACATACCCAATTTTTTCATTGGTCTTTAGGTACTCACCCACGATATTGATGTTGTGGCTCGCTAAAATATTGTTGATTTCCGCCAAAATCCCCGGATGATTTTCATGGATGTGAATAAACCTATGAGCGTCCTTGAGAATTGGTAATGTTAAATTGGGAAAGTTGACACTGTTGGAAGTAGATCCTGTGTTAATGTATTCGATGATTTTGCCCGGGACGAAGTCTGCAATATTGGCTTGAGCCTCTGCTGTACTACCACCCACGTGAGGAGTAAGGATCGTATTTTTGAGTCCTCGTAATGGTGATTCAAAAGGATCATTGTTCGTTAGAGGTTCTTCAGGAAAAACATCCACACTGGCACCTTTGATCTTTCCATTCTCAACATACTTTTTAAGGGTTTCAATATTGACCACATGGCCTCTACTGAGATTGAGTAGCACAACTCCATCTTTCATTTGTGAGAATTGTTCTTCGTCCAATAACCATTTATTGGAGTCTCTTCCGTCGACATGAAGGCTGATAATATCGGATGTTGAAAGAAGTTCCTTTAGGCTCTTAGCCGATCTTGCATTGCCAAGTGCGAGTTTTTCCTCTATATCATAAAACTGTACTTGCATACCTAATGACTCAGCAATGACAGATAACTGAGAGCCAATATTGCCATATCCAATGATGCCGAGCATTTTGCCTCGTACCTCACTACTGCCTGTCGCTGATTTATCCCAAATACCCTGGTGCATTTTTTGGATTCGATCAGGAAGATTTCTCATTAGCAAAATGATTTCAGCAAGAGCTAGTTCTACTACGGAGCGCGTGTTCGAAAATGGTGCGTTGAAAACAACTATTCCTTTTTCGAGACATTTTTCGAGGTTGATTTGGTTTGTCCCAATGCAGAAGGCTCCTATGGAAAGCAGGCGTTTTGCATTGCTCAGCACCTTGGCAGTTATTTGTGTTTTAGATCGAATTCCAAGGATGCTTACATCTTTGATTGCTTCACACAATTCGTCCTCGGTCATTCCTCCATTGCGGGCCTCTACTTGATACTCTTCAGATTTTAGTTTGCTAAACCCATCGGGGTGAATGTTTTCAAGCAGTAAAACTTTGATTCTATTCTTGGGATAAGAATGAGCGCGCTCGAGCTTTTGTGAGAAAAGGAAATCATCCAGGGAAGGAGCTTCGTGATCAGCCTCAGCAAGCACGCTTTCTCTTCGGATATTTTCGGTGAAAGCATAAAACTTGTGAGCCAGCCCAGCTTTCTTTATTTCGTAATCTGTGTAGCCATCTCCAAGCACGAATACTTCACCATCTAAATTGAGTTTTCTTATTTGGTTGGGTTTCCCATTGTTTTGAGATAGGAGATTGTCATCATCAAAACCGATGATCTGCCCGGTTGATCCATACGTGAACTCATTGGCAAATACATTTTCAGGATGAATCCCATATTTTTCTACGATTGGAACAATGAAATCTTTGAAGCCATTCGACACTATATATATGTTGTCCTTGTATTTCGAAATAAAATCACCATTTCGATGAAAGGATTTGGAAACCTGATTCCCCAATTTTTCTATAAGTTCCGCAAGGTGATCTCGATGCGCTTTGAGGGCATCTATTCTTTCAGTGAGCGATTCTCGAAAGGAAAGATCTCCTGACATTGCTCGATCTGTTGCGTTTTTAATTTGCTGGATTCCTTCATTTTTATTTTGATCATCTTTTAAGGATATTTCGGCTAGAATATCCAGTGCTTCCACCTTGGTGAAGGTGCTGTCAAAATCTATGATGAAGTATTGCTTACCTTTCATTGTTGTTTTAAATCTCCGGCAAAATTAGAGCATGATCCCCTCCATACGAATTGTTATTTGTCTTTTATTCATTTTATCCATTCATGAAACTTATGCTCAGAAGCTCGATTCATTGGCAACCGCAGTTGATAGTGTAGTAGTGGATAGTTTGTCTATCTCGCAGTTCGAAATTGAGGCAATTGTTGAGGATGATGATGGATCTTTCCCTATTGAGATAGACAGTATTGTTAGTAATGCTATCCGACTGGAAGCTTTTCCAGGTTGCGTGATCTACATTTCTCAGGGTGACAGTACTCTGCTGTTCAAGTCCTATGGCTATCATACCTATGATTCTCTGAGAAGAGTTGCTGTCAATGATATCTATGATCTGGCTTCCGTAACGAAAGTGACAGGCGCAACGCTCGCCCTGATGAAACTTTATGAAGAGGGATTAATTAATCTCGATGATCCAATTGGGAAGTACTTGGATGGTTTAGGTAGAATAAGAGATGCTACAATACGAGAATGCCTTGCTCATCAAGCTGGACTTCGACCATGGATTCCATACTATCAGGAAGTGAAAAAGAAGAATGGAAGGTTTAGGAGAAATACAGTTGGTCCGATGAGTGAGTCTTATAACTATGCGTTGACTGACTCTCTTTTTCTGCATAAGGACTTCTATAGAAAAATAAAGAAGATGATAGGCAGGACCAAGATCTCAGACGAAAAAGTGTATCGCTATTCGGGACTATTTTTTTATCTGGTTCCAGAACTGGTGGAGAAGTTGACAGGGACCACCTACGATCAGTACTTACGCTCAACCTATTACGACTCCCTTGGTGCGAGAACACTGACCTTCAATCCGCTCGATACATATACTAAGTCACAAATTGTTCCAACAGAGAACGACACATACTTCCGAATGGAACAAATTCATGGTACAGTGCATGATGAAGGTGCTATTACAATGAAAGGTATCTCAGGTAATGCTGGCCTATTTAGCAATGCAGAAGACTTAGCCAAGGTTTGGAGAATGCTATTAGAAGAAGGCAAAATGGATTCAATGCAATTTCTAAGACCTGAGACAATTCAACTCTTTACAACTACCCAATATCCAAACAATGGAAATAGGAGAGGGCTTGGTTTTGATAAACCTTTGATTGATTATGATTCCGTAGCCAGTAGCGTTGCTAAAGACGCATCTTACCGAAGCTATGGACACTCTGGATATACTGGAACACTCGTCTGGGCTGACCCCGAAAATGACCTGCTATTTATCTTCCTGTCGAATAGAGTCTACCCTACAAGGGAAAATCGGAATCTATACAAGCTGAATGTTAGGCCGAGCATTCATCAATTGATTTACGATCAAATAAAAAAGGGACCTACTAAGTAGTCCCTTTTACCTTAAATTATAAGTACTAAAACGTTATTTGACGAAGACTATCCTCAACTTACTCTTTTCCTGTGTCGGTGAATAATTCAAGTTCGCCGGCTAGATTTCCTGTAAGTGAGATAAACTCAACGCGCCTGTTTTTTTGTTTACCGTCTCGTGTTGCATTTGATACAATAGGCTTGCTCTCCCCCCAACCATGCGTTTGTAACCTGTTTTCGGCTATTCCGAATTTGATCAAAGCAGTTCTAATTGATTTGGCTCTGTTTTCGGACAGTAGTAGGTTGGATTCAGCAGTCCCATCACTATCGGTATGCCCTTCGATACGGAAGGTGAGATCTGGATATTCTTTCATTAACGTAGCAATCTTGTTAACGACTCTGAATGATTCTGGCTTAATGCTAGATTTTGCAATATCAAATTCGATACCTCTTGTGATAAACCTTCCAGTAGTAACTACCTGCTCAAATAGATCCAACTCATCATCGTCAAGTGTAGTGATTTGGCATCCCACAGCATCAGTAACTGTTACAGTATACTTACCTAATGCAAGGTTGGTGATGTCTTGCGTAGTGGCACCATTACTCCATTCGTACCTGTAAGGTGCTACCCCGCCACTAACCGATATAAATATTGCCCCACTTGTGTCACCGCAACATTTCACATTCCTTGTGGAGTCAATAGCCAATTGAAGTTTAGGTGGTTGTTCAACGGTCGCATTAATCGTTAGAATACATCCATTCGCATCGGAAACCAGTACAGAATAGTTATCCGCTCGCACATCTGCAATATCCTGTGATGTTGCCCCATTACTCCAAGCATAACTGTAAGGCTCTACTCCCCCCGTCACATTGATATCGATGGCCCCCTCTGAAGATCCATAACAGCCAACATCAGATACACTAGCTATTTCATATTCAAAAAGAGTCGGCTCTTCAACGGATGCTTCCAAATAACTTTCACATCCATTTCCCTGAGTAATCTTCAATTTGTATTCTCCAGCTGTCAGACCGGTAATATCAGGTGTTGTTGCGCCATTACTCCACTCAAACGTATACGGTTCTACTCCCTCTAACGCGGTAATATATATGGCACCGGTACTATCACCATAGCATTGGATATCAGTAATTGCATCGATGGTGCTGAGGAGTGGTGCTGGTTGTTCTATTTCGCCTTTGACGGAAGTCGTGCAACCATTTTTATCTGTGACAATTGCTTCGTATTTACCAGCTGCAGCATCTTTTAGAAACGAACCTGATCCTCCATTATCCCACCTAAATGTATAAGGTTCAACTCCTCCGGCTGCTCTGACTCCAATATATCCAGTCCTATCACCACTGCAGGTGACATTGGATACAGAATCAACAATAATGGAAAGTAGTTGTGGTTCAAGCACTTCCGTGCTCAGCTGTTGTGAACAACCATTTGCATCCTTGACAACCACAGTGTATTTATCTGCAATCACATTGACCAAGTCTTCTGAGTTCTCTCCGTTACTCCATGTGTATTCATATGGTGTCACGCCTCCACTTACCGTAATGTCGACAAACCCTTTTACATCGTTTTTACACAAATTGTGCTGCACAGTATCCAACGCGAGAACCAAGAGCGTAGGCTCTGTTACCTCGGCAGACAAATTGAAACTGCAGTCGTTTGCATCAAAGATTGCGAGTGAGTAATTGCCCGCACCGATGTTCGAAAGATTTTGACTTTCTTCTTCATTGCTCCACTTAAAGCGATAGGGAGATGTACCGCCTTCAACATCGATGGCAATTTTGCCTTCAGTTCCACCAAAACAGTTGATGTCAGTGACTTTTAAAATTGAAGCTACAAGTTTGTTTGGTTGCTTGATCTCAGTTGCTAATTTTTGCTCGCATCCAAGGGAATCCCTCACGATTACATCATAAAGACCTGCAGGTAGATTAGCGATGTTTTGTGTAGAGTCCCCATTGCTCCATAGGTAAGTATAATTCCCAAAGCCTCCTGAAACATTAATTGAAATAGCTCCTTGTTCTTCAGCAAAACAGTTATTATGGGAAACTTCTGTGATTTCTGCAACAAGGGCGGGAGGTTCTGAAATGGTAGCTTGCAATGAATTTGTACATCCGTTCGCATCTGATATTTTTACAGTATAGGTGCCAGCAATTACATCCTCTAAATTTTGTGTTCGCCCCCCATTGCTCCAACTGTATTGATAGGGTAAAACTCCTCCTGTTAACTCGATACGAATTGCCCCTTCATAGACCCCGTTGCACTTCACATTGTCAACACTAACAATTCTTGCAACGAGTTCCTCAGGCTGACCAACATTTACTTGTATGGTTTCATTGCATCCATTTTGATCGGTTACGGTCAAATCGTAGCTTCCAACTCCAATGTTCTTTAAATCTTGACTAGTTACGCCATTACTCCATTCATATGTATAAGGAGAAACGCCTCCCGTTACAGTTACATCAATGTTCCCAGTTTGAGCACCAAAACACAGAACGTGATTTACATTATCAAGATTGATGTTGATAGGGGTTGGTTCAGCAATTTTTGAAGTAACTACCTTTCTATGACCGTTAGCATCAGTTACTGTCAATGCGTAGTCACCAGCAGGAACATTAGAAATACTTTGTGCGCTGTCTCCGTGACTCCACTCAAAGTTGTAAGGTGTAACTCCACCAGTAACGGCTATTTCTATGGCTCCTGTTTCCTCGCCATTACAAAGAATGTTTTGGAATGAAGAAATGCTCACATTCAATTGTGGAGGTTGATTGACCTTGGTGTTGAGTAAAACCTCACAACCTTGTGCATCAACGATGAAAACGGAATAATTTCCAGCAGAAACGTTATCAACATCTTGTGTGACAGCTCCATTACTCCAACTGTACTGGTACGGTGAGACTCCTCCTGAAACATCAATATCAATAGCACCATTACTAAGTCCATATGTCAAAATGTGCCTAACATTAACAAAGCTCGCGGTTAATTTTGGAGGTTCGGTTACAGTTACCTCGATGCTTGCATCTGAACACCCATTAGCATCTGTAACCTGTACCGAGTAAGTGCCTTGTGGAATATCGTTTAAGTCCTGTGAAACTGCTCCGTTACTCCATTCATATTGGTAAGGAGTGGCACCTCCGCTAACAGATATATTCACAATTCCATCGGTTCCTTCCGCACATGAAACATCTGACACCGAAACAAGACCAACCACAAGAGGTTCTGGTTGCGTTATTACTGTTGACAAACTCTGTTGGCAACCATTGGCATCTGTAATGTTTACAGAATAATTTCCGGCTTTGAGGCTGCTTAGGTTTTGCGTTGTTGCGCCGTTGTTCCACTCAAACTTGTACGGTCTCAAACCACCAGTCACGTTTAGTGAAATTGTGCCGGTGCTATCTCCGTTACATTTAATATTCTCGATACCCAGCAACGATGCCACAAAAGGCCTTGGCTGTTTTACAATCGTAGAGGCCAATTTCATGCATCCATTCGCATCCGTTACAGTAAGACTATAGTTGCCGGCTAAAAGATTCGCAATATCCTCAGTCTGAGCTCCGTTGCTCCAGCTATATTTATAAGGGGCAACCCCACCTTCTACGGAGATATTTATCAGTCCGGTATTATCCCCATTGCATAAAACATTGACAACTGTATCCAATTTGAGTGCTAGAAGTGAAGGTTGAGTTACTTCTGCTTCTAGCGTGTTTTGGCATCCATTTCCTTCGGAGATTTGTACAGTGTATTTTCCTGCAGGAACATTCGTTAAATCCTGAGTTGTAGCTCCGTTGCTCCAAAGGTAACTGTATGGACCAATCCCACCTGTAATGGAAATGTCTATACTGCCTCCATTGTCTCCAAAGCAGTTAAGGTTTGTCACTTTGTTTACAGCATACTTCACTTCAGATGGTTGAGTAATGGTTGAATTAACCTGTTCCTGGCAACCATTTGCATCAGTTACTTTTAGAATATAATCTCCAGCAGGAATATCTAAATTATCCTTGGTGGTTGATCCATTGCTCCATTCATAGGTGTAAGGTTGAACACCACCACTCACTCTCACATTGATTGCACCTGTACTTTGGCCATAGCAGCTAATTTGTGTTTCTGATTCTAAAATTGCGATGAATCTTGATGGTTCGGTTATGAGAACTTCCTGCAGGTTGGTACATCCGTTGGCATCCTTGATTAGCACAGAGTACTGCCCTTTTGGAATGCTGCTTATGTCTTGAGTAGTTGCTCCATTGCTCCATTCATATTCGTAGGGAGCGACACCGCCGGCAATAGATAAATCTATTGCTCCTGTGCGATCGCCATTACACAATATATCTGTAGAAGTTATGGTAGCTTCGATTAACGGAGCTTCTTTAACCTCTGCTCTTAGAGAATCAATACACCCATTACTGTCTGTGATTTCTAGAGTGTAAATCCCACTTTTCACATCAACAATATCTTGAGACGTGGCACCTGTATTCCAGCGATATCGATACGGCGCAACGCCTCCTGTCACATTGATGTTGACCTCTCCCTGGTTATCTCCAAAACATAGGTTATCAACTGTATTTTCAAGTGTAGCAACTAGTTGTGTAGGGGAGGTAAGCTTTTTTGCATAAGTAGCTGCACAGCCATTGGCATCAGTGACTGTAACATTGTAACTGCCCTCAGTGAGATTGCTGATATTCTTTGTTGAATCATTGTTATTCCATGCAAAATTATAAGGAGCAATTCCGCCAGTGATACTTAAGTTTATTAAACCATTGTTGTTTTCGAAACAGTCAATATTTTCAACTTTTTCCTCACGAATCACAAGCAATTCGGGTTGCGTTACCCTTGCTTCCAGGTTTTTGAAACAGCCATTTGCATCTACCACTGTAACCCCATATAGGCCTGCTTTAAGGCCTGACAGATTTTGTGTGTTTTCGTCATTAGTCCAGGCAAATTTATAGGGAGTCACACCTCCTGTTACATTGATATTTATTGCACCTGAGGCGTTGTCGTAGCACAGAACATCAATGACCTCCAGAACCGAAGCATTCATTTCTTCAGGTTGTGTTATCTCCATTGATAGCTCAATCTCACATCGGTTGGCATCCACAACCTTAACAGAATAACTACCTGCTGGAACATCTATGATGTCCTGCGTAATCATTCCATTGCCCCAATAATACTTATAGGGAGCAACCCCACCTGCTACTTCCAAATCCACGCCTCCAGCTTTCTCGCCAAAACATGAAATGTTGCTTACTTCCTTAACGCTGGCTTTGAATTCATCTGGCTGAGTCAGCACTGTATCAATATTAAATGTATGATTGTTAGCGTCTGTAATCACTACTGAATATCTGCCAGCCTTCAAACCAGAAATATCTTCAGTTGTCGCCTCATTGCTCCACATGAAGTTGTATGGTGTGACACCTCCCTCAACAGAGATGGAAATGTTTCCATTTGCATCATCAAAGCATTTAATATTCTGGACTCTGTCAATTCTGGCAGTAAGAGGTAGCGGCTGATCGATTGTTACGTGAATGATTTTACTACAACCAGTTGCATCTGTTACTTTAGCATTGTAGTTTCCAGACACCAAACCACTTATATCTTGTGTAGTCTCACCATTGCTCCACTTATATCTATATGGTGCAATCCCACCCGAAACCTCAATATCCACTGATCCATCGTTACCTCCATAAAAGGAAACATTTTCACTGGAGATCAAACTGACCGAGAGATTTTCAGGTTGTGTTATCTCAGCCTGAATAGTCTGACTACATCCATTAGAGTCAACTATCTCTACTGAATATATTCCTGCTTTCACTCCGGCTATATCCTGCGTGGTAATTCCATTACTCCACTTATAGGTATATGGTCTTATTCCACCTTCAACTTTCACATTTATTGCCCCACCTTCGTCTCCAAAACATCTCACATTTCTAACCTCATCTAATTCTACTGTCAGCATGTCGGGTTGTTCAACTTTTGCGGTATAAACTTCCGTGCACCCCTCAGCATCTGTTACCGTCACTTCATAATCACCAGCCTTCAGATTATCAATATCCTGAGTAGTTGCTCCATTGCTCCAATTGTATTGATATGGTGGACTTCCTCCCTCAATTGAGATATCGATTCTTCCTGTTTCATCTCCATAACATTTAATGTTTTCAAAATCATCGAGGGATCTTATAATTAAAGGAGTCTCCTCTACTTTAGCTACCAATATCTCTTGACAATTATTGGCGTCCGTTATCAAAACAGAATACTCACCAGAAATAACTCCGTTCAAATCCTGTGTCCTGGCACCATTGCTCCAACTATACCTATAGGGCTTTATTCCGCCGGTAACGTCAATATCCACAACTCCTTGATTGTATCCATAACAGAGAATATCATCAATATTCACAATCTCTGCTGTTAGTTGGGCTGGCTGTTTGATCTCAATTGTCAATGTATCGCTGCAACTCAATCCATCATAAACCGCAACTTGGTAGGTTCCTGCAGCCAATCCTGTCACATCCTGAGATTTATCTCCGTGACTCCAAAAATATTTGTAGGGTGGGAATCCCCCTGATGGAGTAATATTTATGGCTCCTTTAGTGTCACCATAGCAATCATTGTCGACAGTACCGTCAAGATTAATTATGATTTTTGGGGACTGAGAAATAAAAATATCCACTCCCTTAATTTGCTTAAAAGTGGTTGTATCCTGAGAGTAACTTTTATGAACAAAGGCAAAAAATAAGAGAGTCGAAAGAACATATATTCTTCTGGTTGGTTTCATGGCTAGGTTGAATTAATGGTTAGGTAGCTGACTAAGTTGTATACAAGAGCATATTGGAAATTCTGTTAATGGGCTTATTAAAATAAAAGTACATTAAGTATTATATCAATCTTCTCTCTTTTCGATGAAACGACAAAACGAAAAGTTCATCTACCTGTTTCTCTCTTTGAGCTAAGAATATGCTTTCACAAAGTGCGTTATTCACTTGGAAGATTTACCGGGATAAGCACCTAAGAACGAATGGGAATTATGCTTAGATCCTCTCTCAAAACCCGAAAGTTTATTTAGAATCATTCCAAATAAATATTTTTACCAGATTTCAACAACTTTTATAGCACCAGAATTCAGCCCCATATTACATTTGTGCGAGTTTGATTTCAAGCCTTTGAAATACATGTCAAGAAAAGTAACCGACCTGACCAAAAAAATATCTAGTACCCTTTTTAGCCTCCTCTTGGTGGCTACTGTTTTTGCTCAGGAAATATCATCTGATGAGGCAGTGATTGCTGCTGGAGAAACAACGTTCAAAGCCAACTGTACGCAGTGCCATCAAGTCCATAAAAAAGTGATCGGACCTGCTTTGGCAGGAGTCCATGAAAAAAGAAGCATAGAATGGCTTCAGGCATGGATAAAGAACTCGCAGAAGTTAATTGCTTCTGGTGACGAGGATGCCATTGCTATCTATGAAGAGTATAACAAGACTCAAATGACTTCATATCCATTTAGTGATGGAGAGGTCATGGAGCTTCTTGCGTACATTCAGGCTGAGACTATAAAGGGACCACCCGTTGAAGAAGTTGCGGTTGCAGCTTCAGGCGAGCCAGAAGGCGATTCTGTTTCATCTTCGTACTTAACGGCAGTTATTGTAATTCTAGTAGTTGTTCTGGTTTTGGCATTAGTCGCTTTGGTTATTGCTGTCACCACTCTTACCAAATATCTCAAAGAGCGAAAAGACCTGGATGAGGAAGAAGAAGAACTAGTCAATCAGTCATTTGATTTGGTTGCACTTCTAAAGAGTAATTCATTTTTAGGTTTAGTAGTCTTCTTATTCACCATCCTAATTCTGAAAACATTAATAGATGGTGCGTTTACTATTGGGGTGCAACAAGGTTATCAGCCCACACAACCAATTGCATTTTCACATCAAATTCATGCAGGACAATATGAGATTGATTGCCAATATTGTCATACGGGAGTACGAAAATCGAAGTCAGCAAATATTCCTTCTCCGAATATTTGCATGAACTGCCATACTCAGGTGAAGACTGAGTCTGAAGAAATTCAAAAGATTTATGCTGCAATTGATTATGATCCGTCTACTCAAACCTATGGCACGGATACCAAGCCAATCGAATGGGTGAGGATACATAACCTTCCAGACCTGGCATATTTCAATCACTCACAACATGTGGATGTTGCCGAGCTTGAATGCCAGACCTGTCACGGTCCAATCGAAGAGATGGATGTTGTCTATCAGTATGCCAACTTGACAATGGGATGGTGCATCAACTGCCACAGGGAAACGGATGTAAATACAAAAGGAAACGAATATTATAACGAGCTAGTGAAGTTGCATTCTGAGCGAAGCAAAGAACCAATGAAGGTAGAAGACATCGGAGGTTTGGAATGTGCTAAATGTCACTACTAATATTCAACGGCTGATCTAATCTATATGAAAGAGAATAAAACATACTGGAAAGGACTTGAGCAATTAGAAGCTACTCCTGATTTTCAAGAGCGGTCTGCGAAAGAATTTCCTGAGTACCTTCCGATAAATGGCAACGAGGAAGGAGACCCAACTCGACGAGATTTTTTGAAAATGATGGGTTTTGGAATGGCTGCAGTTTCTTTAGCAGCTTGTGAAGCGCCAGTTAGAAAAGCTATCCCTTACGTAAACAAGCCAGTTGACGTTGACCCTGGAGTAGCAAACTACTATGCCTCTACCTACTCAATGGGAAATGACTACTGCAGTGTAGTCGTGAAGACAAGAGAAGGACGGCCAATCAAGATAGAAGGAAACTCACTTTCAAAAGTAAGTGGAGGAGGAACTACAACACAGGTTGAAGCATCTATTCTTTCATTGTACGATGAGCAACGACTAAAGAATCCAAAGATTGGTGAGGAAGACACGACCTGGGAGGAACTTGATAATAGAATTAAAGCAGAACTTGGATCCAATTCTGGTAAAACGGTTATTGTTTCCTATTCAAACTGTAGTCCTTCAACGCAGCGTGCAGTTGATGCACTAAATGCTAAGTATGGGAATGTAGAGTGGGTACAGTACGATCCACTCTCCATGAGTGGACTTCTTGATGCTTATGAAGTAGCTACTGGAAGCAGGGCGCTACCTGTTCATGATTTTTCTAAAGCGAAGACAATTGTGTCGTTTGGTGCAGATTTCTTAGGAAACTGGCCAAATCAAGCAATGAATAATCGCCAATTTGCTTCTTCAAGGAAATTAAGTGATGACAAAAAGGAAATGTCTCGTCTGTATTCATTTGAGTCTAACCTTTCGTTGACTGGTTCAAATGCAGACTACAGAGATCCTATTAAGCCTTCACAAGAAGGGTTGTATGTGGCTAACCTCTATAACCTTTTAGCTCAAAAAGCAGGCACTAACGCAGTTGGTGTTCCTAAGGTGGAAAGCACTGTCGTGCTTGAAAAAGCTGCTAGTGATTTATGGAATTCTAAAGAGAGTTCATTGGTGCTCAGTGGGTCAAACGACCCTAGCGTTCAGAAGATGGTAATTGCAATCAACGATCTTCTGGGTGCATATGGAACTACCATTGATGCTTCAAGAACTAACAATACTAGAAAAGGTGATGACAACGCTTTTTCAAACTTTGTGAATGATCTGAAACAAGGGCAGGTAGGTGCTGTTTTATTTTACAATTGCAACCCTGTTTATGATCACCCAATGGGTAGCGACATTTCTGGATCTATTGGAAAAGCGAAGACATCTATTTCTACTACAGATCGGAATGACGAGACCACGGCTATAGCAAAATACCTGGCACCAGATCATCACTATCTTGAGTCATGGAATGACTTCGAACCGATTACAGGTCAGCTTAGTCTTTCTCAACCAACAATTTCAAACATATTTAACACGCGTCAGGCACAAGAGTCTTTTCTAAGATGGTCTGATAATGAGGATAGCTATTACGATTTCATTCGATCTGGATGGACTTCCTTGAGTTCTGGAGATTTTGATGGTTTCTGGGATCAATGCCTACATGATGGGGTATTTGAAAACGAAAATGCTGGAAGTGCATTGTCAATTAATCTGGATGTGACCGTTGTTGCTACGGAAGTTAAAAATAACTCCAAGCCTAGTTCGGGAACAGAGCTTGTGCTATATGCTAACTATTCTGTGGGAGATGGAATTCAGGCAAACAATCCATGGTTGCAAGAAATGCCAGATCCTATAACTAAGGCATGCTGGGACAACTACTTGACTGTTCCATTGAAGTATGCAAAGGAAAATGGATTGGACTATGAGTCCGGGAGAATGAAAGCTAAGCTTGTCACATTGAGTGTGAACGGATCAAGCATTCAAGTGCCGGTAATTCCACAACCTGGACAAGCAGAAGGAACCGTTGGACTGGCTTTGGGCTATGGTAGAACCAATGCAGGTAAAGTAGCTGATAACCTGGGAGTTAATGCTTACAATTTTGTTGGCAATTCTGCTGCAGGATTGGTGTACAATACTTCTGGTGTTTCATTGTCAGGAAGTGAGGGAGAATATCAGGTAGCACAAACACAAACCAGTCAGACGTACGCAGGTAGAGAAACTGTTATTCAGGAAACAGTTCTTAAGGATTACCAAAAAGATCCTCAGGCGGGGCGTTACTTCCCGGAGATATCAACAGCTGACGGAAAGAAGAAACCATATGCCATTTCACTTTGGAAAGATCATAAGTATGATAATCACCATTGGGGGATGACCGTAGATCTTAACTCATGTACTGGATGTGGTACATGTACGATCGCCTGTCAAACAGAAAATAACATACCAGTCGTTGGAAAGCAGGAGGTGTTGAATAGGAGGGAAATGCACTGGATAAGAATTGATAGATACTACAGTAGCACAGCGTCTGACAAAGAAAAAGCGGCAGAGAATCCAGAAGTTACGTTCCAGCCGATGATGTGTCAACATTGTAATGCTGCTCCTTGTGAAACAGTTTGTCCTGTTGCAGCTACCACACACAGTACGGAGGGTCTCAACATGATGGCTTATAACAGATGTGTTGGAACTCGATACTGTGCAAACAACTGTCCTTATAAAGTAAGAAGGTTTAACTGGTTTAAGTATCATGACAATGCTCAATTTGATACAAACACTGCCATGAACAATGATCTTGGTAAAATGGTGTTGAACCCTGATGTTACTGTTCGGTCAAGAGGAGTAATGGAGAAATGCTCTTTCTGTGTTCAGCGAATTCAAGCTGGTAAACTACAAGCGAAGAAAGAATCAAGAAGACCTGAGGATGGAGAGATTACGACTGCATGCGTGAAGGCCTGTCCTGCAGACGCATTGGTATTTGGAGATATGAAAGATCCAAATAGTAAAATCTACCAAAAACTTAAAATCAAAGAGAAGGAGAAAGGTGTTGAGGCTAAAGAACCTAGAGCATACCATGTATTAGAGGAGTTGAGAGTGATGCCGAATGTATGGTATTTAACGAAGGTTAGAAATAAAGACGAGAACAAAGAAAAAGTCGAAGCATAATGCATGCAGAATCAGAAATAAGAATACCCTTAATAACTGGTGGAAAGACAAACCATGACGTTACGGAGGATATATGCAGCCGAGTAGAACAAAAGCCTACAAAATTGTGGATGGTGGCGATGGCCATTTCACTGGCTTTGCTTTCTGTTGGCTTGTACGCCGTATACCTTTTGCTTTGGAATGGAGTCGGTATGTGGGGGTTGAACAAAACAGTAGGATGGGCTTGGGATATCACCAACTTTGTTTGGTGGGTTGGTATTGGTCATGCGGGAACACTGATTTCTGCGATCCTTCTTCTTTTTAGACAGCGATGGAGAATGTCTATTAACAGAGCTGCTGAGGCGATGACAATCTTTGCTGTAATTTGCGCAGCATTATTTCCAATTCTGCATACTGGTAGACCATGGCTGGCTTTTTACTGGATGTTCCCTTTACCAAATACATTTGGATCATTGTGGGTGAATTTTAATTCTCCACTGCTTTGGGACGTTTTTGCTATTTCAACATATTTCTCGGTGTCGCTTGTTTTCTGGTATATTGGGCTAATTCCCGATTTTGCCAGCATTAGAGATCGAGCAACAAATAAAGTTTCTAAATCAATTTACGGAGCACTAAGTTTCGGATGGGTTGGAGGAGCTAAGACGTGGAGCCACTATGAAACAGTAGCATTAGTGCTTGCCGGTCTTGCAACTCCACTCGTACTCTCAGTACACACCATTGTGTCCTTTGACTTTGCCACCTCCGTAATACCTGGTTGGCATACGACGATCTTTCCACCCTACTTTGTTGCCGGCGCAATCTTCTCAGGATTTGCTATGGTGCTAACACTTCTTCTTGTAACGAGAAAAGTGTACAAGCTGGAAGATTATATTACAATCCAACACATTGAAATGATGAACATAATCATCATTGTAACTGGTTCTATTGTAGGGGTTGCATACATAACTGAGTTTTTCATTGCCTGGTACTCAGGTGTTGAAGCCGAGCAATATGCATTTATTAACAGGGCCACCGGCCCTTATTGGTGGGCATACGCTTCCATGATGACTTGTAACGTAATATCACCACAGTTATTCTGGTCGAAGAAAATTAGAACCAACCTGGCTGCAACCTTTGTGATTTCAATAATTGTAAATATTGGAATGTGGTTCGAGCGATTCGTGATTATTGTAACGTCATTACATAGAGACTTCCTGCCCTCTAGTTGGGCGATGTTCTATCCAACGATGGTTGATATTGGCGTGTATGTATTCTCATTTGGTCTGTTTTTCACAGCGTTCTTCCTATTTGCGAAGTTCTTCCCTGTGATAAATATGGCTGAGGTAAAAAGTATTCTGAAAGCAACTGGACAAAAGAAATAATATGTCTTTAGGAACGAAATACGTACTTGGTGTTTATGAAGATGAAGATGTTCTGATGGATGCCATAAAGGAAGTGAGAGGAAGCGGGGTTAAGATTGAAGAAGTTTATTCACCTTTCCCGGTTCATGGAATTGAAGACGCTTTAGGTTACAAAAGAAGTTGGCTGTCCGTCGCAGCATTTATGTTTGGGATCACAGGAACCACTCTCGCACTAACTATGCAGATTGGTATGATGGGTGTTGACTGGCCAATGATAATTGGAGGTAAGGATTTTGTTCCTCTTCCAGCATTTATCCCCGTAACATTTGAAATGACAGTGCTTCTTGCTGCTTTCGGTATGGTTGGTACTTTCTTTGGAATAAGCAATCTCAAACCTTGGGGAAAGCCTAGAATTTACGATATCAGAATCACAGATGATAAGCATGTAATGGCCATCGATCTAGACAAAAATGAAAAGAAAGAAGCTGAGATAAAAAAGGTGTTGGAGGGTAGTGGAGCTTCTGAGGTGAATAATAAAACATTTGAATGAGAATGCTGAAATTGACATTTAAGTATTTGGCTTTCCTTACTGTGGGATCTTTTTTGGTCTCTTGCGCAGCTGGGGAAAATGACACAGGATTGGAGTACTCTCCCCAAATGTATCATGCGATTTCATACGAACCGCTGACTCAAATTGTTGACGAAGATGCCGGTAACTGGTTGGATTCTAATGATGAGGACGGGCACGGGGAATTTTACAATTCAAACCCTTACAATCCATTCAAAATGACAATGCGTGAACCTGTCCCAAATACTGTGCGAAGAGGTCAGCCTCTGCCTTATCGCTATACAGTTGATCAATTGGAAGCAGCTGCATTGGTTGAGAATCCTTTGGATGCCGATGATGCCAGTGTTGTCAAAAAAGGAAAAGAATTGTATGAAAGCTATTGTCAGCATTGTCACGGAGCGGGTGGTACAGGTGATGGAAAAGTAGCTGAAGCATATGCCGGTGTTGCAAACTTGAAGGGAGCTGCATATGTAGAGCTTTCTGAAGGGCATATTTTTCATGTGATTACGTACGGAAAAGGCTTAATGGGCGCTCATGGATCTCAGGTTAGTTCTGATGATCGATGGAGAATTGCCAAGTATGTTAAAGAACTTCAAAAGAAATAAGATACAAGTATGGTATCAGAAGAGAGATTTGAATTTACCCAACAGACCAAGAAGACCTTATTGATTGTTCTTCTTGCTGGTATAGTTCTTACCGCACTAGGGTACTTTACCATGGGTGCAGGAGGACATGAAGTTGATCATGGGGGAGGGCACGATGTAGAAGCAGTCGCTGATGGTCATGATGAAGAGCCATATGGAGACGGTCAGGTTGCCGAGGATCATGCTCCTGAGGGAGGTGAGCATCATGGCTCAAGCCCATCATTGAAAAGATTTTTTGCTAATCTCTGGATAAACAATGTGTTTTTTGGAGGACTCGCTCTTATTGGGGTGTTCTTTTTCGCCATACAATATGCTACGCAGGCAGGATGGTCTGCTGGGATCAAACGAATACCATTAGCTTTTGGCTCTTGGTTACCGATTGCGTTTGGACTAATGATCGTAGTTTACTTCATTGCTGGACACGACCTCTTCCATTGGACGCATGCAGATCTCTATGCTGCCGAAGGTGGTGATAAAATAATGAAAGGAAAGGCTGCCTACTTCTTTTGGCCTTTAAAAGGGGGCGAATTTCCTGTATTCTTTGTAGGAAGAATGGTAGTCTTCTTTGCAGTATGGTATGTTCTTTTCAGAAAGATGAGAAAGCTTGCCTTTGAAGAAGATCTTGATAGTGGCTCAGCGCGATGGTATAGAATGAGGGGAGTGTCTGCATTCTTCCTTGTTTTCTTTGCAGTATCCTCATCGATGGCTGCATGGGATTGGGTTATGTCAATTGACGCCCACTGGTTCAGCACGATGTTCGGATGGTACAGTTTTGCTAGTTGGTGGGTTGCAGGTTTAGCTTTAACGCTTTTCATTGTCGTGATGTTGAAAGACAAGGGATACCTTTCGATTGTAAATGAGAATCACATTCATGATCTTGGAAAGTTTGTCTTTGCGTTTAGCATATTCTGGACATATGTCTGGTTCTCACAGTTTATGCTAATTTACTATGCACACATTCCAGAGGAGACGGTGTACTTTTTGGAAAGATGGAAAGGTCACTATGCGCCCGTCTTCTATATCAACTTAATACTTAACTTTTTCTTCCCTTTCTTAGTTCTAATGACGAGGGATGCAAAAAGGCACACAAGAATATTGAAAGTTGTTTGTCCTGTTGTTGTTTTCGGACACTGGCTTGATTTTTACCTAATGGTTACACCTGGTACTTTAGGAAATAACGGTTCTTTTGGATTTCTAGAAATTGGATTGATCTTGGTTTATTTCAGTGCATTCTTATTTGTTGTTCTTGGCTCGTTAGCTAAGGCTCCTTTGTTTGCCAAGAACCACCCAATGTTGGAAGAAAGTTTACATCATCATATTTAAGTAGGAGATAGGTTATGCTTAATTTAATAATAGTTGTTGCAGTCATTCTAGTGGTAGCGGTATTGATCACCGTGTTTAGAGTGACTAATTTGGTTGATGTAGTAAAGCCCAAGGAGAAAGACGCTGAGACGAATGTTCCATCTGGAAATAGTGCTCAAGGAGTGTTGATGCTTGTTTTCCTGGTGGTGGGAGTCGTTGGTTTTTTCTACTATTCGAAGACTGAATATGATAGCTATAATCTACCTATCACATCAGAGCATGGAGTTGTTACCGAGAGATTGTTTTGGATCACAATGGCAATCACAGTTTTCGTATTTGTGGTTACTCAAATATTTCTATTTGGCTTTTCTTGGAAGTACCGATATAAGAAAACCAACACTGCACATTACTACCCTCACAACAACAAATTGGAGATGATTTGGACATTTGTTCCAGCTGTAGTGTTAGCGTGGCTAATTATTTCAGGATTAAAAGAGTGGTCAAAAATTACTGGTCCAGCACCAGAGGGATCTGAAGTCATCGAGGTAATGGGGTATCAGTTTGCATGGGCTTTTAGATATCCAGGCAAAGATGGGGACTTAGGAAAAGTTGATTTCAGAAAGATAGATGCTGTTAACCAGATGGGTTTGGACCTTTCTGATAGAAAAGGACACGATGACTTTATGCCTACTCAGCTGGTTATTCCAAAAAACAAACCAGTACACTTGAAAATAAGAGGTCGTGATGTCATTCATAGTGTATACAATCCCCACTTCCGACTACAAATGAATGCGGTGCCAGGCATGCCAACTAGGTTTTGGTTTGTGCCAACTGTGTCTACAGCGGAGATGAGGGACAAGACTGGAAATCCAGATTTCAACTATGAGTTGGTTTGTAATAAAATCTGTGGAAAGAGTCACTTTGGAATGAAAGGTATCATCACTGTTTTGGAACAAGACGAATACGATTCGTGGTATATGGAACAACAAGAGAATTCATGGTTGAAGCAAAATCCTGACTACCTATCTCAGGTTCCGAATGAACTTAAGGAAGCTGCAATCATTGCTTCAGGCTTGGAAATTAATGTGGAAGAAATTGAAAGCTCTGCTCAAGGCAGTTCTAAATAAAGATATAAGATGTCGGTAACAGATATACAACTACAGCAAGATACAGCAGGTCATGATGATCATCACGAGGATCATGATCATGAACAAGGTTTCGTAAGCAAGTATATTTTTTCAACAGACCATAAGACGATTGCAAAGCAATTCCTTATAACAGGGATTTTCTGGGCATTGATGGGTGGTGCCCTTTCGGTTATTTTCAGACTTCAACTTGGGTTTCCAAATATGGATTTGGAATGGTTACGTCCATTGCTTGGAGAGTGGATCACAGTTGAGGGCAAAATTGATCCTGAGTTCTACTTGGCAATGGTTACGATGCATGGAACGATCATGGTGTTCTTCGTACTTACTGCTGGATTGAGCGGGACGTTCTCAAACTTTCTAATACCGCTTCAGATTGGTGCTAGAGATATGGCTTCAGGGTTCATGAACATGCTATCCTACTGGTTCTTCTTTGCTTCTGGATTGGTAATGTTCATTTCGATGTTTATTGAAACGGGGCCTGCGAGTGGGGGTTGGACTATCTACCCACCATTGAGTGCTCTACCGCAAGCAATGTCTGGATCGGGATTAGGAATGACCTTATGGTTGGTTTCTATGGCCCTCTTCATTGTCTCAACGTTGCTTGGGGGAATCAACTACATTACAACGGTAATCAATCTTCGAACTGAAGGTATGACGTTCTCCAGACTTCCGCTGACCATCTGGGCTTTTTTCATCACTGCGATTTTAGGACTTCTATCCTTTCCAGTTTTGTTTTCAGCAGCGTTGCTATTGATTTTTGATAGATCACTAGGAACAAGTTTTTATCTTTCAGATATCTACATAGCAGGCGAGGCACTACCAAATGTTGGTGGTAGCCCAATTTTGTTCCAACATCTTTTTTGGTTCTTAGGACACCCAGAAGTATATATCGTTATTCTTCCTGCACTGGGGATTACATCAGAGATTATTTCAACAAATTCACGCAAGCCGATATTTGGGTACAAGGCGATGATTGGTTCAATGCTCGGTATTGGTTTTCTTTCCTTCATTGTATGGGCGCACCATATGTTTATTACAGGAATGAATCCATTCCTTGGATCGATCTTCACCATTTTGACTTTGATCATTGCGGTACCGTCTGCGATAAAGGCATTCAACTACATTACTACTCTTTGGAAGGGGAATATCATTTTTACTCCTGCTATGCTGTTCTCTATAGGATTGGTTTCATTCTTTATATCAGGAGGAGTGACGGGCTTGTTCCTTGGGAACTCGGTTCTAGACATCAATTTGCATGACACTTATTTTGTGGTGGCTCACTTCCATTTGGTGATGGGTAGTGCAGCGTTCTTTGGAATGTTAGCTGGTGTTTACCACTGGTTCCCAAAGATGTTTGGCAGAATGATGAATGATAAACTCGGGAAATTACATTTCTGGCTGACGTTCGTAGGAGTCTATCTTGTATTCTTTCCACTACACTACATCGGAATAGCAGGCTTCCCAAGAAGGTATTATGCATTTACTTCATTTGATACTTTTGGAGGGTTTACAGATCTTAATGCGCTTGTGAGTATTGCTGCGATTCTGACTTTTACTGCTCAGTTTATATTCTTGTTCAACTTCTTCTACAGTATCTTCAGAGGGAAATTAGCCCCTGCTAATCCTTGGAAATCAAATACAATGGAGTGGACAACACCGAGATTTCCAAAACACGGAAACTGGCCGGGAGCTATTCCTAGAATCTTCAGATGGGCATATGATTACAGCAAACCTGGAGCGAAAGATGATTTTATCATGCAGACTACTCCTTATTCACATACTCCTGAATCTAATTTGGAACATGAGAATGAGCTTGCGAAACAAGAAGACCTCACCGGAGTTGATAAGGTGAATGGCTAACAAAAATCTTTTCTTCAAAATAAACAACATTACCTTAGGATCAGTACTTGTACTGATCCTTGTTGGTTCTATAGTTCGCAGTATGGGTGCTGGCATGGGCTGTCCTGACTGGCCTAAGTGCTTTGGTAGTTATGTTCCACCCACGTCGAGTGAGCAGTTGCCATCAAACTATCTTGAAGTTTTTAAAGCCGAAAGACTGGATAAGAACACTCGCCTATCGAAACTATTTAATAGCCTTGGGTATGAAGCACTTGCTGAGAAAATATCAAATGACCCTACTGTTCTCCAGGAGCAAGAGTTTAATGTTACAAAGGCATGGATTGAGTATGTAAATAGGCTGGTTGGCGTTTTAATAGGATTTTTAGTTTTTCTAAATATGATCTTTGCTTTCTCAATTCGAAAGCGTTGGGTGACGGTAGTGGGCGTGCTCATTTTCATTCTTACCGGATTTCAAGGATGGGTGGGTTCCTTGGTTGTGTCAACCAATCTGCTGAAAGGGTTCATTACTTTTCACATGCTGCTAGCTCTATTGATTGTGGCTTTATTGATCTGGATGCAGGTTCGAGCAAGAGGTACAGAAAAAGTGCAGAACAAAAATCTTTTTATTGTTACACTGAGTCTCTTTGTCCTATTTACACCGCAGGTTATCTTAGGAACGGAAGTTAGGCACATCATAGATGGATTGCTTATTGGCGAACCCGATCGGACCAATTGGTTTGATAGTCTGACTGGAATTTTTCTATTTCATCGTTCCTATTCCTGGATAATTGCGATAGGCGCTGTTGCGGTATTCTTCTTAGTTAAAAAATCAAATGTGAGTCAATTGAGGTCTGCAGCAAAGCTTTTGCTGAGCCTGGTTGTGTCGACTGCGCTTGCCGGAATTATTATGACGAATTTTAGTTTTCCTTTTTGGTCTCAACCTCTTCATTTATTGTTCGCTACCGGTATCTTCAGCGTTCTTTTTTACTTAATTTTACGTCTGAAAATTTCATAGTTGAGCGCATCAATTCAACATATCACTCTTGATAGATCACAGAAGGTAAAAGCCTTCTATGAATTGCTAAAACCACGGCTTTCGTTTCTGGTTGTTTTTTCTTCCGGTTTTGGATTTTTACTTGCAAATCAGGTGGCAGTTAGCTGGATCAATTTCGCGGGATTTCTGTTAGGAGGATTTCTGATTTCTGGTTCTTCGGTAACAATTAATCAGATTACTGAGAAGAAGTACGATGCTGTTATGAATCGCACAAAAAACCGACCTATTCCTTCGCATAAAATTTCAAGTAATGAAGCTTTTTGGTTCAGTATTTTTACTGGGATCATCGGGCTTACCTTACTAATGGTATTTACCAACCCTTTGACGGTTGGCTTGTCTTTCTCGTCACTGATCTTATATGCCTTCGTATATACTCCTTTGAAAAGAGTAGGACCAATTGCTGTTTTTGTTGGAGCAATACCTGGTGCTCTTCCTCCGCTCATTGGTTGGGCAGCTGCAACAGGAATGCTTAGCTATGAGGCTCTTATAATATTTGGAATTCAATTTATTTGGCAGTTCCCACACTTCTGGGCTATTGCTTGGGTATCAGACGAAGATTATAAGAGAGCAGGGTTCAAGCTTCTCCCCGGTGGTGGATCGAAGGACATTAATACTGCTATCAACATAATGGTGTACACTCTGTTCTTGTTGCCGCTGGGACTTCTGCCTTCATATTTTGGCTTAACTGGACTCACTAGTGGTGTTGTTGCAACAGTGTGTGGAGCGCTTTTTCTTGCTCAAACCTTCAGTCTGATGAAGGACACCTCAAATCAAAAAGCCAGACGTATCATGTTTGGCTCTTTTATCTACCTGCCAATTGTTCAAATCACATTTTTACTAGATAAGCTATGACTGGAGAAGTTGTTATGCGAAAGGGAATTCGTGCTATGCATCCACAAAAGTTTGGACTGTGGTTATTCCTGATTTCAGTGGTAATGATTTTTGTATCCCTTTCAAGTGCATACGTCGTAAAGAAATCTGTTGGCGACTGGGTGTACATTGATTTTCCCAGTATGTTCAAGATCACCTCATTTGTTATTGTATTGAGTAGTGTGACCATGCATTTTGCGTATATAGCTGCAAAAAGGAATAATATCAAAAGTGTAAGGATTGGTCTGGCACTAACTGGAATACTGGCAGTTTTGTTCGTGGTGGGGCAGTTTATGGCCTGGCGACAACTTGTGGATGCAGGCTTTCATTTTGTAGGAAATCCTGCCAGCTCCTTCATCTACGTATTTTCAGGGTTGCACATTGCTCACCTTATCGGAGCAGTTGTTTTCCTCGGAATTGTACTAACCAACGCCTTTCAATTTAGAGTTCATTCCAAGAGTATGCTAAGAATAGAAATGTGTACTACTTTCTGGCACTTTCTTGGTGGACTTTGGTTGTATTTATACTTATTTTTGATTCTTAATAACTAACCTAAAAAATCCTAGATACATGGCTGATGGTGCTGTTTTAGTCGACGAAAGTAAAAAGAGCTTATGGGGCGGTGGAGTATCGCCATTTAAAGCTAGTTATGGAAAGGTCATGATGTGGTTTTTCCTGCTTTCAGATGCATTCACATTTTCCGCGCTACTGATCACCTACGGTATGATCAGATTTACACATCCATCGTATGCGGGGACAGTTCCTGATTTCAAATTTTCTCAAGACTATTGGCCAATACCTGAAAAAGTATTCGAAGCTTTTCCTGGAATGCATTCGCTTGGAATTGAAAGCGCTCCGCTGATCTTCGTGGGGTTAATGACGTTCATACTGATCATTAGTAGTGTGACAATGGTACTAGCTGTTGAAGCTGGTGAACGAATGGATAGAAAAGGCGTGGAGAAATGGATGCTTTGGACAATCCTTGGCGGTTTGACATTTTTAGGTTGTCAAGCTTGGGAGTGGACTCACTTCATTCATGGCGCTGATATATCAATGAATGCTGTTGGTAATTTTATTACGGGAGCAGGGCTGAGTTCTAATCAGTATGGTCCACCAAATTTCGCAGCATTATTCTTCTTCATAACTGGATTCCATGGATTCCATGTGTTTAGTGGCGTGCTGATAAATTTTATCATATTTTACCAGGCAACAGTAGGGGTTTTCGAACGCCGTGGACATTATGAAATGGTTGAGAAAGTAGGTTTGTACTGGCACTTTGTGGACTTGGTATGGGTCTTTGTTTTTACTTTTTTCTACTTGGTTTAAATTTGAATAATAGAATATAATGGATCATCAATCTCCAGAAATAGAGGTACAGCCAGTTAATAAGGATAAGGTAAAAAATTTCCTTAAAGTGATGTGGTATTTAGCGGCAATCACAGCTCTTGAATTCGCAATAGCTTTTACAGTACCGCACGAGTTCAAGTGGGTTAGAAATGTCGTTTTCATTGTGCTGACGATTGTTAAAGCATACTACATTGTAGCTGAATTCATGCACTTAGGACACGAAAAGAAATCCTTAAAGATGTCGATAGTGCTGCCCATGTTATTCGTGGTGTTCCTGATTTTCATTCTTATATTTCAGGGCAACGCCATCTACAACTCTCTTTACTAAATTCTTTGGCTGGCAATAAGAGTTTAAAACGATTACTATTCTTAGTCGTATTTCTCGTACCAGTGACATGGTACTTTTTCTTACAGATTTTTGGAAGTAACAAGTTCGCCATTGAACTTAAGTCTTCGGTCCCAACTGATTGTGGATCTTTTGAAGAGCTATCTATCTTGTACTCTTATGATTCGCTAAATGCCTCGCAAGTGAATCATTTGAATCGAGTTACCTACCGGACATCAGCCAAGAATATCCCATTGTCGAATGATCCACTGTTTTTCGAGTGTACAGGTATTGTCGAGAACCTTGTATTGGTGGATCGCGAAGGTATTTGGGGAATGTATGCACTTGATCGTGATGGAGTTGATATCCTGCTTACTGAGTTAGATATACTAATTGTTCAAAAGTCTTATGGAAAAGGAGTTAGCAGATAATAAAGTATACCTACGAGTTACCTACGGAATCTCAGTTCTGATTCCCATAATAGTCACGTTTCTAATTGTTTTTCCGAGTAAACTGTCGTTCGCTGGGGATTGGGTCAGGTTATTGCCAGGTGTTCATGCTATGATCAATTCCCTAACTGCCATTTTGTTGATACTAGCATTGGTTTCTGTTAGGAGGGGAAATATTAAGTTGCATAGGGCTCTTATGTTTTCGGCACTTCTAATGGGCGTATTGTTCCTTATCTCGTACATTCTGTACCATTCGAGTGTTGATTCAGTGAAATTTGGCGACCTCAACCATGATGGAGTACTCAGTGATGCAGAATTGACGAGTGTTAAAGGTAGTCGAATACTGTATCTAGGTGTGTTAGCTAGTCATATTTTGCTGTCGATTCTTGTAGTACCATTTGTCTTGTTGGCGTTCTACTACGCTCTTACTTCGCAAATCTCCAAACATAAAAAAATGGTTAAGTACACCTATCCAGTATGGATGTATGTGTCAATCACTGGGGTAATTGTTTATTTTATGATAGAGCCCTATTACCTTTGAGGCAATGAAGAAGATCGCACTTATTTCCCTTTCTTTTTTGATTCCTTTTCTTAACTGGGCGCAATGTGCAATGTGTAGAACACAAATTAAGAACAACGTTAGTCATGGTGAGACGGAATTAGCGGCAGGCCTCAATATGGGGATCCTCTATCTATTCTTTACTCCCTACATAGCAGTGGGTGTAGTGGCTATCCTGTGGTTTCGATACAGCAAAAAGAATGAGCGAAAAATCAGTATTGTCCAGCATCTTAAACGCTAAATGTCCCCGTTGCAGAGAAGGGGATCTTTTTACGCATGGACTACTAAACCTTAAGAAGGTTTCATCCATGCATAAGAATTGTCCAAACTGTAACCTTCGGTATGAGAAAGAGCCTGGAAATTTTTACGGAGCGATGTATGTGAGCTATGGTTTTTCCACGGGACTTTTTTTGGTAGTGGCTTTCATTTTATATCATTTCTTTGATGATCCTTCGATAGAAGTCTATCTTATCACAATTTTTGCCGTAGCTGCAATTCTGTTTCCTATCAACTTTCGATATTCAAGAGTGATTTTTCTGTACCTAATCTGGAAATCTAGCTAGTACAGTTGAGAAAAGGTGTGATTATTGTACCTTCAAAACAATGAATTTGAAGATTCCAATCATAGCAATTGTTATTGGTATTTCAGGCATTTTAATCAATCGGTATGTGCTTGACTGGGAATCCATAACTACGCACAAGATTGAAAGGCATTTTGATGACCTGATATCAAAGCAGAAGGCGGATCTGATTAGCTGGACTCAGGATTCCATTTCGGATTCCAACTTTCGGAAAAGAGCTTTTCGTGCAGATACTCTGATCAAGTGGAGTGATAGCTATGGCTGGATTCAAGCTGATTGGGTAGAGGATATCGGCTTAGTTGAAAATGAGGATGGAGTTTTTCTCGTTCAGTCACTGATTTATGATCAGAATCGAAAGGCAATTTCCATTTTTCCACTTTTCACAGAATTTTCGATAACCAATAACTACCTCAAGGCCAAGAAAAACGCCTCACTTCCAAAAAATCTATCTACAGTATCCAAAAGGCCCGGATCATTGCAGTATGGGACAATTTTCTACTATGAAATAGAAAAATCTCCCTCCAATGTTGTTGATGTGTTTTTCGCATTGATCACATTCATTGCTGCTCTCGTGATTTTCTGGAGATTTCTCTGGAGTAAATTTCTTCTTGCAATTTTTATCTCTGTGATAATTCGAAGTCTCACGTTGTACTTTGATGTTTTAGAATTGCTTGTTAGGCATTCTCTTTTTGACCCATTGTTCTTCACCTGGTCATTCTGGAACCCCACGCTAGGGGATCTCTTCGTCAACTGTGCACTTGTTTTTCTTGTTACGTTGAGTTGGTCAAGAAAATTCAGGATTAGTGATGAATGGCCAAGTGGACGAAAGCTCTACATTATTGCCATAGTAAGTCAATTAGTGTGTGTGTCAATTTTCTGGGTTTTATGGCGTATTTTGACAAACTCTCAGATTTCCCTCGATGTCGGACAAAGCATTGAATTTGGGTACATGAGGATTTTTTCATTCCTATGTATAATCCTACTTATTGGCAGCTCATTTCTGGTTTCGTTTCGCTTAGTCGGCTTTATCCGTCGTTCCAATCCCGATAGATGGTATTACGTTTTTCTGTTAGCATCAACCTTACCATTTTTTGCGATTTCTGTTACCTCAGTGATTGTTGCACTGATCTTTGTACTAGTTATCATTGGGACAAGTAGGCTTCAATGGGGTAGTCGATTGAGAGAATTCAAATATGAGAACCTACAATTTGCCTTAATCGTCAGTGTTATTGCCGCCGGTATTCTTGCATACAGTGTGTATAAGTACTACGAGAAATCCGAATTGGATTCCAAAATGAAATTCGCCAACTATTTGCTGATCAAAAAGGATGTATTGGGCGAATACTACCTCAACCAAATGATGCTTGATAAAAGAAAAGGAGGAGACGGAGAGTCATCGCAAATGGTTGATGAGCAGCTGCTCAACCCTTATTTTGATAAGTACGAGGTAGCAATTGTCCTAAAATCAGATTCACTGGAGTACAGTAAGTTAAAATCGCTAATGGTTGAAGATTATGTTTCCGACTATGATGGCATTTTTTTAATTGATGATGGTACTTCTTTCAATTACCTCTGTGACTTAGATGATTCGGTGATAAGTCTGGAACTTAAGAAACGTGTTCCAACTTCTGTTTTCCCAGCCCTCCTAACTGATAATAAGTATTATGTTCCGTCCGACGATTACGACTATGCTGTCTTCAAGAACGGGGATATTTTATTTCAAAGGAGCAAGTTTGGACAAGGTGAGTGGCCCGAGGTAAGAGACTTCAACGATGTTGATCTTTTTGAGGAAGGAATTGAAAAGAAAGGAAAGCATTACTATGGAGTAAAAACTGTGGATGATCGCACCATCCTGATTATTAGTAAGAAGTATGGGTTTAGCATGCAGTTAACAAACTTCTCCTTTTTCTTCCTATTATCTCTGTTTTTCTTGGGGACAATCGTATTACTCAGTTCGCTAAATTTCAAGGAAGCAAGATTAAATTTCACTGGTAAGATTCAACTCTACCTTGGACTGGCCTTTATTATCCCTCTGTTTACTGCTGGATTTGCTCTGTTAAATTCTCTAAACACCTCCTATCGGGAAGAGATTAACAGAAGTTACCTCAAGCGTTCGTTGTACATATCAGAGTTATTGAGTGATGACGTAAAGAATTCTGTGACTGAAATTTCAAGTCAAACGTTGTCCAAAGCCAGGGATTATATTCAGGCTGATCTTAGTCTCTACGATATTCGAGGAAGGCTTGTGGCGACGAGTCAGCGAGAAATATTTGACCTTGGGTTACAGAGTGATTTGGTAAATCCTATCGTTTTTTCAGAACTAATTCAAAAAGAAAACTTAAGTACTATTTCTGATGAGTCTATAGGAGACCTTGAATACAAAGTGAGCTATGCCACTTTGCACAACGAAGACAATGAGATCGTTGGATTTATTGCAATGCCATTCTTCGACTCCAAAAATCACCTTGAACGTCAACAATTGGAAGTTTTCGGGAGCTTAGTGAGCATCTTTGGCCTAATATTCGTGATAGCGATTTTGTTTGGAAGCATGATTCTGAACAACCTGATGAAGCCTTTGAGGATGGTTGCTGATAAGATCAGTCAAATTACGTTGCAGGAGGAGAATAAACCAATTTTGTACGAGTCATCGGATGAAATTGGTTCGCTAGTACGGGACTACAATTCAATGCTCGTAAAGTTGGAACAGAGTAAGTCTGCTCTTGCACGGAGTCAAAAGGAGGTTGCCTGGAAGGAAATCGCAAAACAAGTTGCTCATGAGATAAAAAATCCACTAACGCCAATGCAGCTAAAGATCCAACAATTGTTGAGAAAGTACGAAGAAGGTTCCAAGGACCATGAAACCTTGGCATCGCTTCTTATTCAGGTTGACACGCTAAGCCAGATTGCAAGTTCATTCTCAGCCTTTGCTGAAATGCCAGCACCCGATAACAACGATCTTGATTTCAGTAAATTGCTTAGACAAGTGGTGGGTCTTTATCACTCTGATGAAGTCAAGATTACCACTGACATTGCAGACGATGTTGTCATTCATGCAGACAAGGATATCTTTCAACGTATCATCAATAACATTGTGCTCAATGCAATACAATCAGTGGAAAAAGGGAGAACGGAGATTCATGTCAAATTAGCAACGAAGGCGGATAAATGCGAGTTGATTGTCAGCGATAATGGGAAAGGGATTGATGATGCGTTGAAGGATAAGATATTCCTGAATTATTTTAGTACAAAATCTTCGGGCAGCGGTATTGGATTAGCCCTGGCGAAAAAAGGAATTGAGAATGCGGGTGGTAATATTTGGTTTGAGTCAACTAAAAATGAAGGAAGCACCTTCTTCATTACTATGCCGTTGGTTACTTCCTAATTTACTTATTCTCAGTTTTTCCTCAGTTTTCTGCCAAAATCTGAAATGTAAGAACATACCTGCCAATCAGCTCGTTTTTCTTGATTCTGCAGTTATTGAACCTGGATCAATCAGTAGCAGATTTAGCTTTCACTATGATGATGAATCTGGGAGTATTCAAATAACCTCTGATCTCGATTCAGTGAAAGTTTGCTATCGCACACTCTCAGAACTGCTGACGATGGAGCATAGAAATCGAGATATCTCTACCTACGATGATACAGACATTGGAGAGAAAATTGAACAAAGGAATGCTCCGCTTGTCAAAGAAGAGCTTTTCGATTTTGAAGGAATTGAAAAATATGGGGCAATTACCCGAGGTGTTTCCTTTGGCAATCGACAAAGTGTTTTTGTTAATTCAAGTCTTAATTTGCAAATGAATGGTCAAGTAGCTGATAACCTGTATGTTTCGGCAGTTATCACAGACCAAAATATTCCCTATCAGCCGGAGGGAAATACACAGCAAATCAGGGATTTTGATAACGTCTTTATTAAGCTTTACAATGATAATTTGTCAGTAACAGCTGGTGATATCTTATTAAATAACCCAATACAAGAAGACTACTTTCTTAGGTATCACAAGAACGTTCAAGGACTTCAGGTTTCATATGAGAACGCAATGAACCTATGGACATCTACATCAAGTATCTCTGGAGCAGTTTCAAAGGGGAAATTTGCGTCAACGGTTATCCAATCCATCGAAGGATTGAATGGTCCTTACAAATTAAGAGGACCAAACGGTGAACGATTCATTATTATTCTTGCTGGTTCTGAGAAGATTTTCTTAGACGGTAAATTGATGCAAAGAGGGTTTGACAGAGATTATGTTATCGACTATAATTTAGGAGAAATAACCTTTAATAACCATGTCATTGTCACTCAGTTTTCAAGACTTAGGGCCGATTTTGAGTACACGGAGCAGTTCTATTCAAGGTCAAACATCTCTGTAACTCAAGCAGTTGAAAAAGAGGGAGTTAAATTCTATTCTGGCTTTTATCGGGAGCGTGATAACCCAAATTCCAGCTTTGGATTTAGTCCTAATCAAAACGATTTGGATCAGCTGCAATTGATTGGTGATCAAGTTGATCAAGCGTTTATTTCAGGTGTTGATTCGATTGGTTTTGACGAAAACAGAATTCTTTATCGAAAAATTGATACAATAGACTTTGACGGAATTTCTCATATCATATTTGAAAGTTCGAGCGATCCAGATGAAGAACTCTTCGCCACAACCTTTTCGGATGTTGGATTTGGGAATGGAGATTATCAGCTTCTTCAAACGAGCTCCAATGGTCGTATTTATCAGTGGGTTTCACCTATAAATGGAGTCCAGCAAGGAAGATACCAACCTGGCGCATTGGTGCCGTTGCCAAACAGTCGACAGCTGTTTAATGTAGGCGCTGTGATTGATTTGAACACATATGATCAGTTTTTTTCTGAGGGGGCATTTTCAGATACCGATCGAAATTTGTTTTCCAGCCTCGATGATACCGACAATTCGGGACTAGCCTACCATGGCGGTTTTCGAACAAGGGGAAGAAACTCATTCATCTCTGCTTACAATTGGTCTGCTTCAATTTCGATGGAGTATGATTCGAAAGATTTCTCATCTATCGACCGATACAGGCCTATCGAGTTTGACCGGAACTGGGATTTAAATGTGGATACGCTGCAAGCGGTGTCCGACCTTATTCTGTTTGCTGAAGCAGAGCTAGAGAAAGATAGATATAACAAGGTTAGCTATGGAGTAAACAAAAGGAAGCGAGAGCAACTAATGCAGGGACTACAGCATCAAGCACGGTTCAATCAGGAGTTCAACTCGTTCCGTTTGGTTTCGCGACACTCAATGCTGCACGGAGATCAAAGCACCACATTCTCGAAATGGTTGGAGTCCGAGAGTGACCTTAGCTTTCGTAAATTCGATGTGGTACCAGGATACAAGTTCAAGATAGATGAAAACGAACTAAGCCAACAGGATAGCATATTTTCCTCCAGAATGCATTTCCGTTCACATGAATTTTACCTTGCCAGCGGTGATTCCCTTCGCAGCCAATTCAGAGCCTCCTATGTTCTCCGTGAGGACAAACTCCCCATGGAGGGAGTAATGGAGGATTTTCTGAGCTCGAAGAATCTGATGCTTAATTTTGAAAAATCAGGAATACGAAATACGTGGAAAATAGATTTCAATTATCGGTCTACTAATGACAGACTAGGGCTAAATCAAGGTGATGATGAAATTATTTCTGGTAGAATCAATTGGCTAAGCAACTATTTTAAGAAAAGTCTAACTCAAAATTTTTCCTTTTCAACAGGAAATAGCCGAGAACTGCGTCGAGAATTCGTATATCTACCTGTGATCACCGGAGAAGGGACGCATACCTGGAGGGATCAGAACGGTGATGGTATTCAGGACCTGAATGAGTTTTTCGAAGCAATTAATCCTGACGAAAGGACCTATGTCAAGATTTTCACCCCAACCGACGACTACATCACTTCTTTTCAGACGTTCTACATTTATACCATTGATGCCAGGTTACCTCGCTCATGGAGAAGGCAAGGTGGAATGAAATCCTTTCTATCTCGGTTTTCCGCTAACGTCAATCACAATGTTAATTACCGCACCACGTCCGACAGTTATAACAATCGCTTGAACCCTTTCTCCATCAAACTTGAGAATACTTCTTTTTTGTCCGTACAGGATCAACGGAGATATACCATGTTCTTCAATCGAAATGGGAGAGGATTTGCCGGAGATCTCTCGCTACGAACGTCTGACAACAAACAACTGTTAACTCAAGGTTTTGAACTAAAGGAAAAGCAGGAATGGATCTCTAATTTAAAGGTGGACCTGAGTAGGGATTACACATTTCGACTGACTTCAACCTTTGGTAATTTCATCAATAGATCTGATTTCTTAGATAGTCGAAACTTTGAAATTTTGTCGGACACCTATGAGCCACAACTGATTTGGCAGCCAACAAAATCTCTGCGATTGATTGGTAAGTACAAAAGAGAAAACAAACGAAACGAGTTATTGGAGATATCGCAAGAGAGTTCCCTGATCCAACGATATGTAGGAGAGTTCACCTGGAATAAGAGTGGTACTGGTTCATTGCGAAGCTCATTTTCATGGGTGACCATAGACTTCTTGGGTGACCAAAGTACATATTTGGCGTATCTGCTTTTGGATGCATTGCAGCCCGGTACAAATCAGACCTGGCAGGTGAGTTGGCAGCAAAAGATGTCCAAAGGGATGCAGCTGTCGCTGCTGTACAATGGCCGAAAATCCGAAAATGGAAAGGCAATTCACACAGGAAATGTACAGGTAACAGCCTATTTCTAGGCTCGATTTTGAACGTATGTTGATGGATAAATTTATATGGAGCCTAGCTTTAGTCGATCGCTGAACTTGTTACTGAAAAGGTTATCGGGGTTTAAGTAATTGAAAACTTCTTGCCATTCCCTTAGATTAGGGTAGTTTGCCTTAATAACTTCCGGCTTTTCATTCAATATCGTATTGATTTTCCCCCAGTGTGGAATTCCTGAGAACTTTAGCATTATTTCTTGATATGCCAACAACTGTTGATCGAGTTGTGGTGTGCCTTTGATAAATGGGGTGTCCACATACGCTACCTTTTTGTTGTATTCAGGTGAGAGATAGGCCGGAGATTTATCCACAAAGCGCAGGCCCATAGGCGCAGTTTGGTATAAACCTTTGGCTTTGTTTTCTGCGGCCTTCATGAACAAGGACTCTAAAGCGGCAATAAAGTTGTTCTTACCACCTGTTAAGTCAAATGCAAATTCACTATCATAGACTTTGTTTTGTCTGTAGTCAGCTCCACGATAGAGCACTCGGTGACCTTTGTTTACGTATCGATTGTCACGAAGAGATCTCAACTTTTGTTCAAGTATTTTTGGAATTTTGTGTGATCTGTTTTGTGCTAACCATCGAAGATATAAGTAGGAAAATGGAAGGTAACTGGCAATGGTATCAATACAATTTTTGCTGACACCCTTCCATGTTCGACTTGATTTTGAACCTAACAAACGGTGACGTACCACTATGCAACTGTGATCGCCATCGCTATTTGTATATGGATTCACTTGGACCATCAACCCGCGAATTGAAGTGCCATCAACTTCTCTGAAAATACTTCGATCCTCAAGTTTTAACTTCACACTTTTCCATTGCTCTAAGGTTTTGGTTTCCTCCAAATAATACATGTCTTCTAATTCCAGCACGAAGGAGTAAATGATACCGAAGCATCCCAAATGTACCAGAGCACTATAGAAAACTTTATCATCCTGAACGAGTTCGACGCCTTGCTCGGTATGTTCTAGTTTGTTTGTGAGACCATTTGTGGGCTCAATTCTCATACACCTTCCTCCATGGGTTACTAGTATCATTGACCGTACCATTCCAGGGAAAGAGGGGAGGTTTAATCCCGTCCCATGTGTTCCTATAGAAACGGCACCTCCTAGTGTTTGATTGTCAAGACCACCCATATTCTTGACGCAAAGTCCTTGATGATCCATTTTTCGATTAAATCTTCGGATCGTCATTCCTGCCTCAACGTGTACTAGGTTCAGGTTATCAAAAACTGGATTAATTGTTTTCCGGTCGATTGGCAGAAGCCCATTCATCTTTTTGAGATCTACCAGGTAGTGTTGAGGTAATGCCACATCCGAATGGGAATATCCGGAACCAACGGCTCTAATTCGTTTTTTTTCCCTTTCTGCTCGTTTGACCAGATCAATAAGATCCTGCAATTTTTGCGGCAGACAGTAGTAGGGCATTATACCATCGTATTTCTTGATAGTATTTCCCCACCTCTTGTTTTGTTTGACTTTCATTTCAGGTGGTGACCTTAACGATTCTTCAAGTTCGAAAGAATCTTTGATTTATCAATGCCTACTTATAGATATTTTCATTTGATAAGGACAATTTTCATTTGGATTTAACCTGTAAATAGCCTTTCATTCGCAATAAAATTTATGTTCAGTGCTTCAAAATCGTTTAATTTATTCTTAACAACTTTGTCATTAACTACGAAATTCCCTTCTGATACTCATGAGTTTATCTAGGTTTTCTGTACAAAGGCATCTACTTGCCTTACTGATCATTGTACTTGCTGGTACAGGGGTCGTATATGTGATAGTGGCGCATGTTGAGGAGGGTGAGCAGAAACAACGGAAGTCACGTCTTGCTGATGTAAACAATCATGCGGCTATAGAGTTCTCAGAATCTCTTGATCGCTTTGTCTATTTAATGTCTGGAATTCGTTCCTATTTAAAGCACTCAGAGAGCTTTCCGACTCAAGAGAAGTTATTCGATTTTGTAAATTTCCAACTAAACCAACTTAATTATACTGACTCTCTCATCATCTCTTACATTGACCAGAATCATCTATTTAAATACTCGTTTACCAGAACAGAAATTGACCCCAATAACTTGATCGGCAGATCTGTTGGTGATTTTCGCGACTCAGTTTCTCTGTCTAGAATTGAGAATGCGATGATGGGTGGGGACTTCCATCTATTTGCTGCTACCAATTTAGTTGAAGGTTGGGTCGGGATTCCATTGCACTTTGGTATTGTGCGAGATGAAAAGTTGTTAGGTTATATAGCAGCAATCATAAATTTCGAGGCGATTATTGATCCTGTATACAAATTTGAACCTTCCAAAGAATTTGTTTTTCGTTTTTCTATCAACGGCACTGAATTTGATCGAGAACGAGCCTACGACGGGTCAACGATTCATCATGACCGTATCGATTCTTTATACTTTCGAAACTTCAGTATTGATGAGGATCAATATGTCTATTCCGACTTTGAAAGATATGGTCTCAATTTCAAGATAGGAACGGCCTACCTTGAGGCCTATACGAAAGACCAGGACATTGATGCGTTGGTTTATGGGTGGTACCTCATGATCGTGTTATTTGCGGCTTACTCCCTGTATCGCATCGTTAGATTTAAGACTTTGAATGAAGTACTCAATGAATCCGTTGAGACTGTAAAATTCCAAAAGACTAAACTTGATATTCAAAATGCCGAACTGAATAAGCTAAATCAAACTAAGGATAAATTCTTTTCAATTATTGGTCATGATCTAAGAGGACCATTAACCTCGATTACATCCATTGTTGGATTATGGAATCGGAAGTCCTTGAGCGGGAAGCAGACAGATGAGTTCATGGAAAAGCTTGGAGCTGCGTCCAGAGGTGCTTCTAGCTTACTAGATAATTTACTTTTGTGGTCACTCGTGAATACAGGTCAAATCAAGTGGAACCCTGAGGAGATTGACGTAAATCAGCTGGTGGATGAGGTCTTTTTCCAATTAGGTGGAAGTGCAGCTTCTAAGCAAATACATCTTGAAAAGGATATTCCTGAGGGAATCGTCCTACATGGTGATCGAAACATGATGTCAACAATTGTTAGAAACCTTACGTCCAATGCAATCAAGTTTAGCAATGCAAATTCCCAGGTGAAGGTTTCCATCGATGTAAGCGAAACATTGCTAACGTTGAGAGTAATTGATCAAGGAAAGGGCCTTAGTGAACAAGAGAGGTCTTCGCTCTTCCTTTTAGGTGAGGGACCAAGTGAAGTTAGGCAGGAGACAGGGACCGGACTTGGCTTAGTTCTAGTAAGAGAGTTTGTTAACAGGCATAACGGGACAATTAGCGTTCAAAGTGAATTGGATAAAGGAACGATTTTTGTGATCAAATTTCCAGCTCAGTAAGTCTTTTTTCCTTTCTCTTTAAGCACTATATTTAGCCAAATGCCAGCTACTGATGATGCGAATCTAGAACTGAAAAAACAGTTTGAGAACATCTTTGAATACTCTCCAATTGCAATTTTCATTCATGATCTGGAAAAGATTACTAATGTCAATAAAGCATTTTTGGAGCAATTTAAATATGACACAAAGGAATGCGTTCTCGGAAAACCTCCAATTGAAACACTCCTTTTGGTCGACGATAAAGATCTAGTAACATATGCTCGTCGCCAGGTAAAAGAAGGCTCTTCCTTTGTTATTCCCCAAGTCAGATTTAGAAAGAAAGATGGTGAAGTCTTTTTGGCTGAGGCACACATCTCTGTCGTGACACTAAATGGCAAGGTTCATCATCAAATACATACGCAAGATATTACTGCATCCTACCAGGCACAGTTTGAGCTTATTGAGTCAGGAGAGCGGCACCGGACGCTACTTGAAAATTCACGAGATGGAATTTACAAAAGTACTCCTGAGGGAAAATTTGTTGAGGTCAATACAGCATTAGTCAAGATGCTGGGATACGATTCTATTGAAGACCTGCTGGCCATAGATATAAACCGAGACTTGTACTTCAAGAAAGAAGACAGGCAGAGTATGGTAGATCACTTTGAAGATCAGTTTCCACTGAAAAGAAAAGATGGTTCTAGAGTATGGGTAGAGGATCATAGTTATTATGAGTATGGTGAGAATGGTGAAATTTTGTTTCACCATGGCATATTACGGGACGTCACAAACAAGCTAGAAAAGCAAAGCGAGTTAGAAAGCTTACTTTCTGTCACGGCGGATCAAAATCAACGTCTTCAAAACTTTGCACATATTATCTCGCACAATATTCGATCGCACAGCGCCAACTTGAGCTCTCTCGTCCATTTTATGGAAGGAAACCCAAGCGAAGAAGAAAGAGCCAAATTGTTTGCAATGCTCAAAATAAGTACCGTCAAGTTGGAGGAGACAATCCAAAATTTAAATGAAATCATTACTGTAAATCAGAAACTTGACGCACCTAGGGAATCAAGAAACTTAAAGGAAGAAGTTGAGAATACCCTTAGAGTATTGAGCGGAGAGATTATTCAGAATAACGTAGAGGTTTGTGTTGACGTTCCAAAGAACATTGAGATAAATGTGATCCCGGCTTATCTTGATAGCATCCTGTTAAATATCGTTGATAATGCGATAAAATATAGGTCTCCTACTGTTGACTTGAAGCTAGTAATTAAAGCGAAAAAGAGTAGAAAGCACGTTGTCTTGAAAATAGGGGACAATGGCATTGGCATTGATATAATAAAGAACGCAAAGAAACTCTTTAGAATGTATGAGACCTTTACTGACAATAAAGATTCACGAGGTTTTGGACTCTATATTACTAAAAATCAGATCGAAGCAATGAGTGGAAGAATAGAAGTTGAGAGTGAATTGGGGAAAGGTTCTACTTTCATCCTATCTTTCAAACATTAAAAACCACAATGACTTTGGGCCACTGGACGTATAACGGTAAACGGATGATGTCATTAGCATGTATGCTGCTACTGACTTGCTCCAATGCCGCCATATACCAGAATGGTCTAAATCCGGAAAAGAGACTCACTCAATATATCATTGATAGTTGGACAACGGATAGCGGTCTGCCCAACAATGGCATCCTTGATATCGAAAAAACGAGTGATGGGTATCTGTGGATCGCTACCTATTCAGGACTAACTCGTTTTGACGGCACAAATTTCAACGAATTTCCAGAACTTCTTAATGTAAATGGAATAAGGTCACTTCATGAAGATCGATCAGGAAACCTGTGGATTGGATCAGATGACGGTTCACTAATCAAGTATAAGAATGGCGAATTTTCATTTGTTACGATGCATGAGGAGCTGGTAAGCCCTGTAGTAACCTCGATCTCCGAGGGGCTAAATGGAGAAATATGGATTGGAACAAGAAGTGGAATGGCCGTAGTGGAAGACAATGTCTTGCGAAAACTTGAGCACCCAGTACTCGCACAAGCCTTTGTCTATTGTGCTGAAGTGGATGCAGCCAACAACCTTTGGATTGGAACTTCTGGTCTGGGATTATTCAAGTATACCTCAGGCGCTGTAGAACAGTTTACAACGGAGCATGGTTTGATTAACAATTCCATTCGATCCATTCATGTAGGAAACAACGAACAGCTTATGATCGGAACAGAGGGAGGCCTGACTCTGTTTTCTGAGGAGACACCTTCAGAGTCATTTACCACTGCAAATGGACTACCACATAACTATGTAAATGAAATTTTACATGACTCTCAAGGCACAACTTGGTTAGGTACCGACAATGGTTTGGTTAGGTTCAAAAAAGGCGTCATCGAAGTGCTTGATAATAGCAAGGGTCTGGCAGACAACACTATCCAGGCACTATATGAAGACATGGCGGGTGTCTTGTGGGTAGGAACTTATTTTGGAGGGTTAAATAGATTAAAAGACGGGAAGTTTATCAATTACGGTCTGCTGGAAGGCCTGCAAGAAGAAGTGGTATATGTCGCCCATGAAGACAGGGGTATGGTTTGGGTTGGCACAGCCAATGGGCTCTCATATCTTGAAGAAGGCAAAATCACTAGTACCAAACTTGGAGACTTTTCGGCGATTAATACGATCAGAGACATTCTGTGTGATTCGAGGCGTTATTTGTGGATTGGGACGTCAGCCGGTTTAGTATTGTACAAGGGTGGAAGGATTGAAAAAAGAATCACCACTCGACAAGGCCTTTCCAACAACCGTGTTCGAAGGATTTCCGAGGCTCAGAATGGAGACCTATGGGTTGGTACAGCCAAGGGGCTGAACCGATACAATGTCGAAACTGGAGAAATACGAACGTATGGAGCAACCAGCGGTTTGAGTAATGAATTTATTCTCTCTTTGTTTGTTGATAGTCAGGATAAGGTCTGGGTTGGTACAAATGGAGGTGGATTGTTGCTACTGCAAGATGAGACCTTCCAATCCTTCGCAGACGCCGAGGGGTTGGACAGCAATATCATTTTTGGTATTGATGAAGATGAGGAGGGGAATCTTTGGGTGAGCACCAATTCCGGTGTCAGCAGATACAAGGATGGTAAATTTCAGTCTCTGACAAAAACTGAAGGGCTTCCTTCAAACACTGTTTTTCAGATCCTGATAAATGAGTACTACTGGCTTTTTACGGACAAAGGACTAGTCCGTATTGATAAGAAGGATCTTCAGCAGGTACTTGATGGTGAGATTGAGTCGCTTCGTAGCACACTGCTTCTCAACAAATCTGAGGGAATGCGAACAGACCAAGTGACTGGAGTGTCCATCTCTGATGTTAGTTCCAAGGGACATATACTGGTATCCACACTTCGCGGTCTTTCGATACTTGACCCCGCTAAACTCAAGGTTAGCGACGCTGCAGCAACTGTGATGTTGACTGCGGTGCTGAGTGACGGAATTGAACTTGAAGATCGAAACGATGTTCGATTTGCGCCAGGAACCAGATACAATGAATTTCACTATGCTACCCTAAATTTCTATGCACCTGAAAAGGTCAAATTCAGATATCGATTGGAAAATTTTGACGAAGACTGGGTAGAAGCAGGGACTCGCCGAACAGCTTACTATAGTAATCTGCCACCAGGAGAATACACCTTTCAAGTACTAGCGTCAAATAGCGACGGTGTATGGAATGAAATCCCAGTTGAGCTACATTTTTGTCAGGAAGCCTATTTCTATGAAACGACTTGGTTTTATATCGCACTGGCACTTGCACTAGGTGGTGCGATATTTCTTTTATATCAAGCACGAGTTAGAACCTTACGTGTGAGTAATAAACAGTTGCAAGAGCTAGTAACACTTCGAACTGAGGACGTTCAAAAGCAGAACACAGAACTTACCCAGCTAAATCACATCAAAGACCGATTGTTTTCGATTATCTCGCACGATTTGAGGAGTCCTATCAATTCCTGCTATTCTCTTTTAGAGGTGATGGGAAAAGGGAAGATATCTGACGATGAATTCAAAAAATTAAGTAAAATATTAACGCTACAAATAGGAGAGGTTAAGGACCTTTTAAATGACCTACTAAATTGGTCAAAGTCTCAGCTGGATGGGTTAGCAGTCAATCCTGAGAAAATCTCACTGTTACCAATCGTCGATGAGAACTTCAAGTTGTTCGAGACGCAAGCTTCCCATAAAGAGCTAGAACTCAAAAATACCATTCCAGGAACTGAGTATGTCAATGCTGATCTCAATATGACCAAAGTGGTGGTGAGAAATCTTATTTCCAATGCCATCAAATTTTCGAAAAGAGGCGGATCGATTGAGTTTAGATGTGGAAGAAAAAATGGAATGGTAGAGTTTAGTATACACGACCAGGGCGTAGGAATTAGTGCAGATAGTCTGACCAAAATTTTTGAAAAAGAATTGTATACAACTGCTGGGACAAAAGATGAAAAAGGTACTGGGATTGGCCTTATTCTGGTTAAGGAATTCGTAGAGAAAAACGGCGGCACTGTCGCAGTCGAGAGTGTTGAGGGTGAGGGAAGCACATTCAAATTCACACTGCCAAGTGCGTAAATGAGGGCTTGAATTGGTATGGTTCCATACTTTGATGATCAATTCCAAGAAGCATGGACATACTTAGAACGAGTCCGACCTAAACAAAAACATGATGCAGTCCAGAGCAGTATCCACCTCCATTTTATTACTACCTTTCAAATCCAAGTAAAACTTTATCTTGGCTGTCTCAACCGTAGTAAAATGAAAAACCTATCTCTATTGTTTTTTACCATCTTTTTGATTGCCTCCTGTACTCCAACAAAAGAGCCACCAACAATGGATCAGCTGGCTGAAAGCTATGTTCGGCTTGTACTCGAAATTGGGCAATATGATAGCGACTTTGTGGATGCCTATTATGGGCCAGAAGAGTGGAAACCTACGGATGAAAAATTGGATTCTATACCTGTAGATAATTTTATCAGCCAAGCTAATGAGCTTCTGATTCAAAGTGAACTAGTAATTGTTTCAGATTTTTCCGAAATGGAAAAAGCAAGACTTGAAATGTTCAAAAAACAGCTTGTTGCTGTGCGAACCAAGGTGGAAATGATTGGTGGGGCGACCTACGATTTTGATATAGAAGCCAAATTGTTATATGATGCAGAGCCACCTTCATTTTCTGCGTCCTACTTTGATAGTCTTCTAGTAAATTTGGAAACGGCCCTACCCGGCATTGGAGATTTGCCAACTAGGTACAAGGCTTTTGTAGACCAGTTTATCATTTCAAAGGATAAACTTGACGCAGTGTTCCAGACAGCTATATACGAAGCTAGAAAAAGAACAGACACGTATTTTGATTTACCTGAAGGTGAAAATTTTGTACTGGAATATGTTAATGACAAAAGTTGGTCTGGTTACAATTACTACCAGGGAAAGAGCCAAAGTCTGATCCAGATCAATACCGATTTTCCAATATTTATTGATCGTGCCATTGATCTTGCTTGCCATGAAGGGTATCCCGGTCATCATGTTTTTAATGCATTGTTGGAACAAAATCTTGTTGACAAGAAAGGGTGGAAAGAATTCTCTGTTTATCCGCTCTTTTCGCCACAATCGCTAATTGCTGAAGGCAGTGGGAATTACGGGATAGAGGTTGCTTTTCCGGGAAGAGAACGGATGACCTATGAAAAAGAAGTGTTGTTCCCTTTAGCAGGTCTTGATTCTAGCAAAGCAGATCAGTACTACGAAATTCAAGGCTTGATGTCCAAGCTTAACTATGCAGGGAACGAGGCAGCTAGAGGCTACCTCAATGGTACCATCTCGAGAGAAATGGCCGCTAGCTGGATCGAAAAGTATCTATTGTATGCCCCTGACCGTGCTTTACAGCGGACAAGGTTTATTGACCAGTACCGTAGCTATGTGATTAACTACAACTTGGGAAAAGACCTTGTTTCCAACTACGTGGAAAGACAAGGCGGTACTGCAGATCAACCGGAGAAACGGTGGGCGCTGTTCAAGGAGTTGCTAAGTAATCCGAACACAGCAAGTTCAATTAAGGATTAAAAAATCAAGAGGCACTGTAGTCAATTTATGACAAGATTTCACACACCAACTGCATACAATGGATCCCCTTCCGTGATAGCAAGTGAGGTGACCAGATAGAGAATGCGGCCTTCCTCGTTGGCGAAGTATTCGGCCTTAGTGTCTCCAAAGAAATCCCTGATTTCTCCAATTTTTTCACCTTTCGTCACGGTATCCTCCAATTGCTTGGAGGGGTACCAGCATCCATCGCTGCTGGCGTTGCCAACCAACATTTTGTCAAGATATTGCACTTCATGCTGAACCACATCTCCAGGGATGGATTGAAATGACCGTAGCACATTTCGAATGGCTTCCAGATATTGTTCAACCTCCGATTCGCTCCAGCGTCCGCATTGTCCAAGCTCCGCCAGGAATGCCGGTACACCACAGGTAGCTGCACCGCCAATAGATGAATTTTCGGAATGGAGACCTACAACGTATGGAAATCCAAGGAGGGCAGATGCCTTTCGAGCTTCATCATTGATTTCAGAAGAACCTACCGTGGAGTAGATCACAAAAGGCACCAGCGATTCGTGAATGTCACCACCATGCAAATCGATGTAAAAGTCTGAGGCCTGCTGGTACTGATTGACTACGTAGGCAATGCGCTCACTAACCGTTCCCTTAGCCTTTCCTGGAAAAACCCGATTCAAATTCTTCCCATCGTATGGATTGTAATATTGCATTCGAGCGAAAAAAGCTGCTGTGTTTACCGGATGAATTAGTAGAATTGAACCGCTCACAGCTTCAGGTGCCAGTTCGGCAGCCAGTCGGATAACTGTTTCGATACACGGATATTCACCACCATGTACACCACCGCTAATCAGAAGATTCTTACCTTCATCAGTACCTTTGACATAAGTAAACGGCATGTTGATGTCTGTTCCCTCGATGGGAATGAATCCCGTTGTTTTTGACCCTGGGGAACATGAGTGACCGTGTAAAGCTAGAAGTTCACTAAAATTCATTGGAATGGATTAAGCCACTAAATTTAAGAAATGTGTAACGAAACAAGGTATGTCATGTGATCGTCCTTTGTGGTCTTGATTGCATGATTATACTCCTTACTGTAGAAGGAAGGAAGCTTGGTTAAATTTTATTAAAAACCTTGGCATCTGCATAAAAGGTTGCAAAAGGAATTAGCGAGGCTAATAGAATGAGGAACGATAGTTTAAGATTCCAGTTGTGAATCCATATGTTCTGAAGACACAGGCCGATGTAGACAATAAATAGAAAGCCGTGAATCGCGCCGACAATAAAGTTTGGTTCTGTTATATCCAATCCGTACTTGAGGGGCATTGTGATCGCAAAAAGAAGATAGCTAATACCTTCTGCGACTGCGGTAATTCTTAACCGTCCAATAGGCGTGCCTGGGTTCATAAAGGAGTACGTTTTTGCAGCAAAAATAGGAATGATAGGTTACGGCTATTGCAATCGCAGGAAACTATTTCTCCATGCGAAATACCTCTTTATCCATCACCACCATGTTAGACTGATCTCTCAGTAGGTCTTGAACATTTTTTAAATCTACTGGAGGAATGTGATTGATATAGTATTTGCGGGCAGGAAGATATTTTGCAACAAAAGACTGTCCTTCCTGATCACGAACAAACCAGTAGGGTAGTATCAACACATCCAAATCCAATTCGCTCAAGTTTAGGTCAATCAGATCTTGCTGACCATACGTCGCATCGCCAACATGCATCACTTTGAACCCATTTATGGTAATTACATGCGCAGTGTTCATCATCTCAGAAGGCTTTTTGCGTGCATGCAGGATAGGAAAGGTTTGTACGTTGATGCTTCCAAGTGCATATACAGTTTCTTGAGCATACGAAAACTCTGTCATACGTTCACTGACCATATTCCAAATTGGACTTGTTCTCATCTCTTCAGCCATCTCTTCATTTGCATAGAAATGCGTTTGCTCAGTATCCTTTAATATCCCAGCAATCTCTGGAACCGTGAAGTGATCTGAATGCTTATGTGAGGCAAGAATAAGCTCGACATTGTTATAAGGGCGTATGCCCTTTTGCAGTTGTTTGTAGATGGAAGCAGGTGTGCTGGCAAACTTGGGATAGGTAGACTTAAACAGGCCGTCAATGATCACTTGCTGATCGTCAACTTTGACCATGACACCTTCATTTGCTATCGGCCAAAGCTCTAGTGTTTGGGAGTACACAGCACAAGGTTAGAATAAGCATTTTCATGGTGTTAGATATGTTAACTTCTTGAAAGCAATTTATTATTAACAGAGAAAGTGAGTAATAATAGTTAGTAACATCTAATGCCATTCGTTGGGTACCTTCCAATCAATTTTATGAATCTTTTGCTAGTCCCCAAAGATTCAACCCAAAACCAATCAGAGCCAATCCACCGATTCGTGGTAACAATTTACCAACGGGAATCCATGTATAAATGAGTGGCATAATAGCAGCAATAATTAGCAGAATAGCAGGCCACTTGCTGAAAACCTTAGCGCGAAGCGTATCAATTCCTAAAAAAAAGTATCCTAATAGGAATCCTAAAGCACCAATAACACCTACGACATGGGTTGCACCCTCTTCTTGCACAGTTCTCCAGTCGGCAACAACAACTTTGGAAATTCGACCAAGATCAAGGAACAGAAATGGCGTGAACATTGCACATGCAATGATCAAAAAAAAGAATCCGAAAAAGCCAAATGGACTCAGTTTAGTGTACTGAATTCCATAAATACCCATATAGGCGAACAAGGCTAAAATGTATGCAGCAAGCACAAGAGCAGCACCCAGCAAAGAGTCACGTTTGATATTAATTGTCCAGCCAATGATTAGGAGTAAACCACTTATCAAACTGCATATAGCTGCGATTCGGAAAAGGTTGCTTTTTCGCATGGTGATATCTTGTTCTTCTGCAAAGGATATGGAAAAAGTCTTTAATTTGAAAAACTAAGTGACAAGCAGTTAACTAAGTTAGTTTTACTAAAAAATTTGTTGGTGCTTACTCGAAATCTGATGACTTCACGTGCTCGACAAAATTGAAATCAAGTTTCACAATGTCATCATAATCTTCACCTGCCTCAAGCATATCTTGATCATGAGCTTCGAAGTACCAATTCACATGTACCTGTCGGCCATCTACCTGCATCTTCTTTAGCTGTCTGAAAATATCAAAGAGGCATTTAGAGGAACTGGTATTGAAGTATTCAAAGGCAAAATCCATTTGGACTTGTGTCGCGTTGATTTTGTTTGAACGCAGAACGCGCATTAGCGGAGCGTAGAAGGCCTGACTGTTCTCAGGGCTTGATCTTCCGCTCAACTTAATCGATCCTTCTGTCAGGTCGATGATAACCTCTGGGGTTATTCTTGTGGCGCGTTTGATGTATTTCATTTAGGTGACTTTCCAGCAAGTTATATCCATAACAGGCAATCAACAGTACTCCCTTAGATGAGCGGTATTGGATTCTCGTTAAGTGGGATCGGAATTTCGATGGAGGATTAGACAAGAGTTTTTAATTCGATCGTTATTTGATTTAGAAAAAAACGATACAATTCGTATTCTAAAACACGTGATGTTTCGTATATGTATATATATGACTTTGTTAGAAAATTGATAATAAGATGAAGTTTACTGGACGATTTAACATTTTTGATTTGAAAGGAAAATTGATTGCTTACCTAACAGTGATTGATAATGACAGGTTCGAAATATACAAACCTGATGGTACAAATATTCAGTATGGTTCGTTTGTTGATGATGATCGTTTCAATATCTACAACTTGTCAGGCAAGCAAGTTTCTTATGGAACGCTATCTGAGTCTGATGGCCTTGACCTTTACGATCTAAAGGGAAATCATCTAAGTTATGGAAGTCGAGCTTAGATATCTTTAAAATTGATTCATTCAATGCGCCCGAACCGCCGGTGTCATTGAAAGTTCATGAAAAGTAGGTCTGAATAACTATTCCATATCAGTTTTTGGCAATATTTCCCCTTTCATCCATGTCTTTTGAATGAGACATTGGATAGTTTTGAATTGACATGAGAGGGTCGCAACCAGTTTTTTGCACTAAATTCTTTAAGATTGTTATTACGCTTGCTCTCGTTCCCGTTTGGCATTGCCATGCGCAACGAGCAGATAGCGTTATCGCAAGTCTTCCGAAACAAATGGGAGCTGAGAGCAAAGTCGATACCCTAAACATACTGGGGTTTGATCTGATATTCACCAACCCTTCGAAGTCCAGAACTATTCTTAATGAAGCCATATCAGTTGCAGAATCGGCAAGTTATGCAAGTGGGAAGGCACAGGCATTGAAGAATAAAGGTATTTCCTACGATGTGCAGGGTAACTCCAATCAGGCAATTATTTACTATCAGGAAGCCCTTTCTTTACTCGAAATCCTTAATGATACCTTGGGGATTTCAAGACTTAAAAATAATCTGGGAATTGCCTATAAGAATCTTGATGACCTGGAAATGGCTCGAAAGTTTTATGGAGAGTCCATCGAGCTAAAGGAAATTTTGGGTGATGTCAGGGGAGTGGCTTATGGTTTGAACAACATTGGAGAATTGTTTCATCAAGAGAAGGACTATGTCACCGCACTGGAGTACTATACCAGAGCTAACCTAATTGTTGATTCTCTTGAGGATAGTAGAGGTCGATCCATTACTCTGTCAAATATGGCTGTTTCGTACCTTGAAATGGGTGATAGCAAGTCTGCCATAGACTACTTACTACCCTCCATGCAAATTGATGAGGAATCAGCAAATTATTACAGTTTATCTGCATCCCACATTCTACTGGCCAGAGCCTACCTGAACTCCAACCGAGTAGCCGAGGGAATCGAAGAAATCGAGAAGGCAGAAAAAGTAGCAAAGGAGATCGGTGCTCTAAAAATCTACTACGATAGTCAGCTAGTCAAAGCGCAACTGATGAGGCGAGTTAATGAATTTAGTCGCTTATCTGACTTGTATGAGGAGATTTTGATTCTAAATGACAGTCTTGCAAGAATCAATTTAATTGAGGAAACCGCTAGAATGAAGGCAATTTATGAGAGCCGCGAGCAGGAACTGGTGATCGAGGATCTTAAAAAGGAATCAATCCTGAATCAAAAACTCATTGAAACACAAAATAGGCTTTTTGAACTGTCGCTACTTGCAGTTTTATTGCTTGTGGTATTGTTCATTATTGTCTTTAGACTGTACAAGAAAGTACGAGCCAAAAAGCGAGAGTTAGAAATCAAAATTGTTGAGCGAAATGCTGCTAAGGAAGAAGCGGAACAAGCTAGTCAGGCTAAGTCCCAATTTCTTGCCCAGATGAGTCATGAAATCCGAACTCCTTTAAATGCGATCATCGGATATACTGATCAAATCATTGAAACTGATTTGGACGATACGCAGCGAACGCAGCTAGCAATAGTAAATGAGTCTGCACTTGGGCTACTGGGAATTATAAATGGAATCCTGGATTTGTCCAAGCTGGAGGCAGGGAAACTAGAATTGATTTTTGAGCATACCGATCTTATTGAGCTGTGCAACCACGCTGTTCAAATGACAAGCTATAAAGCGGGACAGAAAAACCTCAAGCTTAAACTAATTCCAATTGATAGTGAGCACCGCTATGTTATAGCGGATGATACGCGATTGAGACAAGTGCTTGTAAATCTCTTGGCAAATGCAGTGAAGTTTACCGAAAAAGGAGAAGTTGAGTTGAAAGTAAAGGATTTGGGCAAAATCGAAAATGAGATGAATTTATTCAGGTTCTCTGTTAGGGATACTGGAATAGGCATTAAGCCTCAAAATCTAGAAAAGATATTCCATGCATTTTCTCAAGAAGATTCTTCTACCACAAGGAAGTATGGAGGTACAGGATTGGGCCTGTCAATATCCAATATTCTACTTTCATTAATGGGTAGCAAATTAGAAGTGGATAGTACCCCGGGAGAAGGGAGCACATTCTCTTTTGAAGTGGCCTTCAAACTGTCTGATAGTCAGGTATCTGCAGGTTTTGAATCGCGATCCAAACCCTCCGGAGATGCGATCAAAAAAGTGATTTCTACTAGTAAAAAGCTGAAAATCCTGATTGCTGAAGACAATACAAACAATATGGTGATAGCCAAAATGTTATTAAGAAAGGCATTGCCCAATTCCAGAATCATTGAAGCTGGAAATGGCCAGGACGCGGTGAAATTATTTGTTGATGAAAGTCCCGATGTTGTATTAATGGACATACAAATGCCAGAAATGGATGGATATGTGGCAGCGAAAGAAATTAGGAAGCGAGAAGTTCATGGTAGAATTCCGATCATTGCTCTTACTGCTGGCTCCATGAAAGCAGACAAGGAGAAGTGCTATGAAGCAGGAATGGATGATTTTATTAGCAAACCTATTGTAAACGATGCACTTGCTATCACATTAGGTAAGTGGATCAAAAATGGAGATTAGGGCTGTCTTTTACTGGGCCACTTCATTGGATTAAACTGCTCTGACTTAAGAATTCAGCGAAACTTCAAGCTTGCTCTTAATTTACGTGACACTCGGATCAAGGTAGCAATGTTGTTTGAAAGAAAGTAGCAGTAATAGGTTGCTCTGTCTTTTTTGTGGATCACTGTTAAATGACAAAACTTGTAGTCCGTAGCGAAATCGGAGTTTAGAGCAACAAAACTGGATGCTCCCCAATCTGCACCTAACCTCTTTTTCTCAAACTCATAGATGTTCTCTATTCTGGTTTCCCTGCCACCAGACAAATTAAGAATAGCCACCATCAGATGCCCTTCAAATGCAGTATTTTCGAATTCTCGCTTTTCTAGATAATACTGTTTATCCTCTTCATTGGCATATTCCTTTAGCGTTATCGGCCTCACCGCATATCTAACTTCGATATCTTCATCTACATTTTTGGCAGCGTATTCATACTCCATTACATCATTCGGGCGCGGTTCTATCTTTTCGAAATTTTCCAAAGGCTCCAAAAACATATCTGTGAGCTGCAATATTTCTTCAAACCTAGGGTAGTCCTGAGCATAAGATTGAATACCCAGGAATGTGAGAATTATGACGGTGAGTACTTTCATGGTTTATTGGTTCTTTGATCTATAGTACTAAGTTTTTAGCAATAACCAAACCTAAGACTACTTAGGGAAACCCTTTTCTTTTTTTGTCAAAAAAACATATTCTAATACAACCCAATTACATAAGTAGACACATAAGTTAAAAGCTATTAAAAGGGTACATACAACATATTTTCCTCAGTCTCGGCTTGTTGTGCAGAAGGATGTTTTCATCAATTTCATCCAAAGGTTTATCTGATTTTTTCCAATGGTTAACGAAGACTTGTAGCGGTTAACCTAATTATTTTTTAAGTGATAAATGTGGCTAATAGATTCGCAATGAATACGATGTGATCTTATGAAATCAATGTCACGACTATCACTTATGAAACCAGCTACAAAGTCATTTCAAATATTATTTGTGACCTTATTGACCTTATCAACGAGGGCTCAAACTACAGTAACATCATACAGTTTCGATTCCTCAGATGAAGGATGGACGGTAACAACAAACGCCGTCGGAAACTGGCAAAGAGGTGTTGATATATTCAGTGCTGGATCTCGTGATTCCTATTGGTACACCTCTCCATCTGACTACAGCGACAACGAGGAACTGGTTATTGAGAGCCCTACGATAAACCTGACTGGTGAGGTTGACCTTCTGTTCTCGATTGACATTAGATACAATACCGAAGCAGCTTATGATGGGTTTCAGGTAGAGTATAGCTCCAACGGAGGCGGTGCTTGGACTGACCTTGGGGCGGTTGGCGATGGTAGTAACTGGTATAATGATACTGACGTAAATGGTATTGCTGGTGGAGCGGACGGGTGGACAGGAGACAATGCAGGCTGGCAAACAGCAAGCGTTGCGCTACCAGGCGTGCTTGAAAACAATGCAACTGTGAAGTTCAGGATTCGATTTCAGACAGATGGGTCGGTTGTCGACGAGGGTGTAGCCTTTGACAATGTAACTGTCCTAGCCGGTTCAGAAATTCAAATTGAGGGCAATGGAATAGAAATAGCAAATGGAGACTCCAGTCCCTCTTTAGGAGACAATACGAACTTTGCCAGCGCGGATATCACGTCAGGATTGAGATCAAAGACATTCACCATTTCCAATATTGGTGGCGGCTCGATAGGTCTTACCGGAGGTACTCCAGTAACGATAAGCGGAACACATGCAAGTGATTTCACTGTGACGTCTCAACCAGCATCTTCATCACTAGCTGGGTTCGAGTCCACTACCTTTACCATCGAATTTAATCCGTCAGTGTCGGATACCCGTACAGCAATCATCTCGGTTGCCAATGATGATGCCGACGAAAGCCCATATACCTTTGATATTAAAGGGGCAGGGGTGAGCGCAGCAGTTGTTCATGACTTCAACTCATCTAATAATGGTTGGACTGTAACTTCCAATACAAACGGTGATTGGGTGAGAGGAACTGCGATATTAAATACGGGAGCTGACGGTTCCTATTGGCATACATCACCAACTGTAAACTATAGTGACGATGCAGTGCTAACCGTTCAAAGCCCAGTATTGGATTTGACAGGGGAGTCTGACTTATCATTCTACATGGAAATCAGATACAATAGTGAAGTAGATTGGGATGGATTCAAAGTGGAGTATAGTTCGAATGGGGGGACGAACTGGAATGATCTAGGAGCAGTAGGGGATGGAAGCAATTGGTACAATGATAGCGACATCAATGCCTTTGCTGCCGATGAAGATGGTTGGTCTGGTGATAACAATGAATGGATGGAAGCACAAATTGCATTACCCTCCGTGCTGGACAACAATGCAAATGCACGAGTAAGAGTACTGTTCGAATCGGATGGTTCTGTTACAGACGTTGGAGTAGCCTTCGATAATGTGATGATCTTCACTGGGATTCCTGAGCTTTCTGTGGTAGGAAATAGCCTCGAAATAGTTGATGGGGACACTAGTCCTAGCAATATTGATGACACTGATTTTCGGCATGTTGATTTAACGCAGGGACTGAAGTCAAAGACCTACACGGTGACTAACATTGGTGGTGGTACCGTGAATTTTACCGGTGGAACTCCTGTAACAATAACCGGCACACATTCAGGTGATTACACGGTTACAAGCCAACCCGTTGCTTCATTGCTTGGATTTCAGTCAACCACTTTTACGGTTCAATTTGACCCTTCTGCGGTAGGAAACAGAACCGCTTCTGTTTCTATTGCTTCAGACTTAGGGACATTCACTTATAGCATTGAAGGTACAGGGGATAATGCCATCATTTTTCAAGACTTTGACGCTTCCGACGAAAGTTGGACAATAACCTCTAACACAAATGGAAACTGGGCACGTGGAACTGGGACTTTAAGCTCAGGAGCCGATGGTAACTACTGGCACTCAACGCCAAATGGTGCTTATAATTCTAATGCGGCGTTGACTATTCAAAGCGGAATCCTGGACCTAACGGGCCAGACTGGACTAACGCTTTACATGGATGTTCGCTACGATACGGAAGCGGAATGGGATGGATATCAGGTGGAATACAGTTCAGATGGAGGTACTAATTGGAGTGATTTAGGAGTGGTAGGAGACGGAATCAATTGGTACAATGATTCTGATGTTGATGGTATTGCAAACAATGCCAATGGTTGGTCAGGTGACAACAGCAGCTGGCAAACCTCGGAGATAGACCTTCCTGCTGCACTAGAAGGTAATTCCAATGTCAGAATCAGAGTTACGTTTGAGAGTGATAACAATACTGAGGCGGCAGGTGTTGCCTTCGATAATGTGATAATCTATGGCGGAGTTTCTCCTCTTCCGGTCGAGCTGGTAAGTTTTGCTGGTTCAGCAGAAAACAACGAAATCACTCTTGACTGGATTACAGCTACTGAATTAAACAACGACTACTTTGAGATTCAGCGTTCATTGAATGGTGTCGTTTTCGAAACTATTGGAAAAGTTGCTGGGAATGGGACAACAAGTGTGGTCAGTTCTTACGACTTTGTTGATAGCTCCCCAGCCTATGGAGTTAACTACTACAGACTCAGACAAGTGGATTATGATGGCGCTCAAGAATTTCACCAAATCATACGAGTCGACAATGATTTCATCAAATCTGGCATTGAAGCTGCGGTTTATCCAAATCCTTCATATGTCGACAATTTAAACTTAAAGATCTCTTCTGGTGACGATCATACTGAAATTGGAGTCGTACTCTATGATACTCAAGGACGTCTGAAGTATCAAAAAACATTCAGCCCATCGCTGAACCTTAGTGAAAAAATAATGCTCGATCAAGAAGTGATATCAGGCATTTACTTCCTAAAAGTAAAACAAGGAGCTAGTGAGATCACTCAGAAGTTGATTATTAACTAAGACCACGATTCCTCGAAAGAAAGCTCTGTCAGTCCTTTCGAACTTACATTTCCCAGGTTTTTCACGATGCAAGTGAATTAACCTGGCCTTTTCCGTGTTACTCATAAGCTCAACGATTCGGTTAGATTCCTGTAACTTATCCAAAAGGGTACTATTACCGTATACAAACCCAATTCTGAGATTTAAAAGGAAGCCAATGATTTACAACGGAAAAGAAGTAGAGTTCCCTGCAGTGATGCAAATTAGTTTCTTCAAGGTAATAGAGACATTGGAACAGATAGCAAAGGATAGTAACAAGGCAACTGCCTGTTATGGCAAAGAATTGTTGTCAGAAGTTGAGAAGTATCCGGCCCTTCGGGATGGATTTCAATTATCTCAAATAAAGAAGTATCGGAAGTCCATTGACAAAATTAGTCGCCTCTTATTTCCTGATGCACTACTTACCAATGAAATCAAGGCCGTGACACCTCCATTTCACTTTGAGCCATTTTACACGTCCACAAGATTCGACAACATCATCAAAGCATCAGGCGAGGAGTATAAATTCGAAATGAAAGACGTGGATGAAGACACGTTTTACCTATACTGCTGCTATTTCATCCTAGGTAGCTACTATGGCTATGGTGTGCAGGGCGGGGGACCGATGAAGTTGGAAATTTTTAACAAGAACCAAGGATTAATCCGCACATACAAGATGTTGATTAATGCCGATATGTGTGAGTTCATACCTACCAAAAAGGCGATAGATATCACCAGAGAGGATTTTGAGGAGTTAGTCGACAATTTTGGCAATACTGCCCTTTGGAAAAGGAAATTTCCACCCAACAGCTGGATTATGCGCGGGGTCAACATCATCAATTTGGTCGATGTAACGCTAGATCATTCCATTGAGTCAATCACTTCTAATCTTCTCGTAAAGTCGCCAGATACTTTTGAGAAAATTCAAGATGGTGTGAGAACATTGCTCAACAATGCAGATTTAGACATCGGTGTGCTTACTCTGGAAGGAAATAGACTGGTACCAATGGCCAAAGAAGATATCAAGAGTATTCTTCTTAGCCATGGCGAATCCCTAAGCTGTGAGACTGATATGTGTGAGTACACATATGGACAACTGATGGACAAAAAGGAACCACTGGTCATATCTGACGTGCAGATTTACCATGAACGTGCACAAGGCGGACTTTCCCAAAAAATAGCAGATTCTGAATATCAAAGCTACATCGTGGCTCCCTTGGTACACGAAGACGAAATGCTTGGATTCATGGAACTGGCGTCTCATGAGCGTTATGCCCTTAATACAGCAACAATGTCTGCTCTCAATGAAGTACTGCCAATACTAGCAATGGCTCATAAGCGATTTAGAGATGAAGCACAGAATCGAATTGAGGCGATTATTCAGCAAGAATGTACTACAATTCATCAATCGGTGAAATGGAGATTTGAAGAAGAGGCCCAAAAGTTCATGGAGAAACAGCTCAGGAACGAGCAACCAAGTTTCAAAGATATTGTCTTCAATAATCTATATCCTCTATATGGGCAGATGGACATAAAAGGGTCTTCTGTACGGCGAAACGAAGCAGTAAGCGCAGACCTCATCAAACAAATATCAGGAGTAAACAAAGTTCTGAAGCAGGCTTTTAAGCTAAACAAAATGCCAGCGTATGAAGAGCTGATCTTCCGACTCGATTCATATAAGACAGATTTGAAGAAAGGACTATCCGCAGGGAGTGAGCACAAAATATTGAGTTTCCTGAAGTCCGACATATATCCTGTTTTCGAACACATAGGAAAAGGTAATTCAAGCCTACAGAAATTGATAGATCAATACAATTCGTCATTAGATCCGGACTTAAACACAGTATATGAAGAGCGAAAGAAATACGATTCAAGCGTTAATCTAATTAACCAACGTTTGGCTTCATATCTAGATGATAAACAGCTTGTTGCACAAGAAATGTTTCCGCATTACTTCGAACGGTACAAGACCGATGGAGTGGAGTACAATATGTACATCGGTGAGTCCATTGCTAAAGATGCTCATTTCGACAAAATTTATCTAAAAAATCTCAGGCTCTGGCAACTACTTGTAATGTGTGAGATGGAAAATGAATTCAGATCCATGCAGAAGGAGCTGGATACGTCCATAGAAATCGCTTCACTCATACTTGTGTACAACACGCCACTTTCTGTGCATTTCCGAATGGATGAAAAGCAATTTGATGTGGAGGGTGCCTACAATGCGCGGTACGAAATTATCAAAAAACGGGTTGACAAAGCGCATATCAAAGGAACAACGGAGAGGATAACTCAGCCAGGCAAAATTGCAATCATCTACTCTCAGGACAGCGACGCCAAGGAATACAGAAAATACCTCGACTTCCTTGTGGCTAAAGGACACATCAAGAAGAACTTTGAAGACGTTGCCTTAGAAGATCTTCAAGGAGTAACAGGGCTTCGAGCTCTGCGTGTTGAAGTTGCTTTTGAAGGAGAACTTACGGTGGACGAGCTGATACAGGAAATTGAAAGCTCTACGTCGAGTTAATCGTCATCATAATTCCCCATGTCTTCTGTTTGGGGGGCTGGTTAGTTTTGGAGGGAGGTATAAGACTTTGGAAATATCCTAACTTTCGTCATCCAGTTTAAGGTAGAAACTACCTAAAGCCATATCTATTTCGATTCGAAGTGGTCTTCGGTCAGACTCTTCCGAAACAATCGCACTTCCGTTTTTGCCTTTCTTGAAATATTCGTTCTTCGGAAATTCAAGTTTATACTCTCTTGAAGTGATTTTCTTTTTCTTTAGATCATACTCTTTTTCTCTGCCAGGAATAACTCTGAGCTCGTAAAGTGTGTTCGAATAGAAAGAACGCATATCCAGTGGTTGATTGTCATTGAACTGAACAGTCCGCAGCAGAAGAAAGGTACTAAGGAAATCGCGCATTGGAATATTCTCCTTCCTCGGAAAGGATCTATACCGGTGTTCGTCCACATCTTCGACATATGTATGTATTTTAAGTGAATCCGAATAAGTAAAGTTATCGGTTCTAACATCTACGGTCTTTTTTCCAGAATTCATCGTTCGGTGAGACCTGAGAGGTTGAAGAGTTTCAACATGAATGAGGGACTCAAAACATCCTGTAATCGCTTTAAATATTCTTGCCCACGATGAGGTATTTATTTCACCTTGAACAGAATAATATGCATCTCCGTTGATGTATCGAAGTTCAGGGTCAATCCAGAACTCAGCCTCGCCAACCTCAAACCACCCGAAATGCATGGAATAAGTAAGTACTTCTCCCACCTTAAATGGATGATCTTCTTTCTGAGCTGATGCAGGCTCAAAGAGGAACAACAGAAAAAATATAGAAACCAGTCTGATTGACGAGGCAGCATGTGCAATTGTAGAAGTAGAGTAATGGAACATAATTTGTCTCAATATTTTTGTTCTTCAAACATATGACTTTGGAGAGGCTTGCGTCTACGTGACTTACTTCTCAGGACAAAGGAGATCATTAAACTCCAACACGACCTTGCCAAGTATGGTTTATGGAGTCAAAGAACATACCAACTTTTGACAATTCCGAAATTATGCAGCTCTTTTTATGTTTTAGCAACTTTGATTGATTGTCTTGCAATAAGTATAGGCTGGTACCACAAAGTAGGGTTCAAGCTCACCAATTAGTTAATGTATCGCACTTTTCCCTAAATGATTTTTCATAAAACCTTCACTTTTTCATGTAGGATCAATTTTGATCAGTAGTCATTTTGCTTTCTGAGCATTTGCTCAAAGTCAAAAACTTAAAACAAGCAAGATGAAAAAGAACAAAACACTAAACGGATTAAAGGTTGCTATGATTGGATTCACCATTGCAATAATGTCGGCTCCAGTCTTTGCCCAAAAGAAGATTGATATGGGCGATCGTTTTCAAATAAACAAGGACGGGTCCTATATCACATTCACTACAACAATGGGTGGTTTTCCGGTAATAAAGGGTTCACTTAAAACCTATCAGGCGACCATGTTTTATGACCCCGAAGATGTGATGGCTTCTTCTGCAACCATTCGGATTGGCTCGGCTGGCTTTACCACTTCACATGACAAAAGAGATGCTGAGCTTTTAGGAGAAAACTTTCTGGACAGTGAGCGGTTTCCAGGTATCTGGTTCCAGGGAAGTGAGGTAAAGCTGACAGACACTGGATTCAACCTTACTGGAATGCTCAATATTAAGAATATCACAAAGTCAGCAACGATTCTTGTTGAAAAACCAACAGTGATGAGGAAGGCTATGAATTTGCAAGACCTTATGATCGTCAAGGGAAAATTGAAAATTAACAGGAAAGATTTTGATCTTGGTACGACTGGACCCTGGGGAGCAAACCCCATGCTAGGAGATGAGGTTGAAATTGAGTTCAGTTTCCTGGGTACCAGTTATACCATTGACTACCTGCAGGCCACATTTGTTAATCAGAAAGATGGGCGAGAAAATCCTGTAGGACTTGTCTATAATGATGTCAAAGCAAATGGTGTGGATAGTGGTTTAAAAATGGTAAAGAGTTTATCCAAAGACAGTAAATACAAATCTGACAACTGGCCAACAAACCTGGCGAATATTGGATGGATCTTGATGGTAGATGGTTATGGGAAGGAATCGCTTCCATTTTATGAGTTAGCCTTGAAGAAAAACTCAAAGCATTTGCCATCCTTGCTGCGACTTGCCGATGCCTACACAATCGCAGAGCAATATGATGATGCGTTAGCACACCTTGAGAAGGAGTGGGCACTAGCGGCAAGAGCACGGTTTACGCATATCCCGCATTTAATGAAGGCCCTTAGCGGATCATTTGAGCTTAAAGAGATGAGATGAGTCGGTTTTATTGGTTTGAGCCCGCAATCTTGATGCTTCAAGGTTGCGGGACAATAGCCGGATAAAGGACCTGCGAAATCATGTCATGCTACGATGCTCCAATTTCAATGCTGGAAAGCCACTGGAATGAGCTAGTTGGCCAATTCTTCAAGCATCATGATATCCGCATCGTTTTCGTCGATTTGTGTAAACAATAACCTTTTTGAATCAGGAGCAAGGTTCAAGGTGATCCCTAATCTTGGAATACGGGCTCTGGGCTTATAAATAGCCGTAGATTGATTCGAATTGAAATCGAAATATTCAAAGCTCTTCGTTTCTCGATTTAAATAGTAAAGCCCATTTTCAGCAACTGTAAAAGAACCCCAATTCATAGGGTGGAACTCCGCAATAAGCAAGCGCTCTTCTTCCGTGTTGAGGTTATACACCCAAAGACCTAGGTTTCCTTTTTTGCTATAAAAAAGGCGTGTTTCGCTCTTATTCAACTGGGCAGCGTATGCATTTTCCTCCATAATAGAGGTATCGTCGGAGCCATCAGTGTTCATTCGTCTTACGCCCCATTTTCCGCCGTTGTTTACGCTATAGAAGATCTTGTTGTCGTGAGTGACAAACGGTGCATGGTCCTCTGTAACTGTTTTGGTTAGGTTCTCTGGTACACCACCACGAGCATTCACAGAAAAAATGTCGGATTGTCCATCTTTAAATCCCCGAAAAATAATTGACCCACTACTGGCTGACCATCTTGGAGTGCTGAGATACTCACCAGTAAAACTGGTAATCGGAACCGCCTCAGATCCATCAGGTTTGGAGACCCAAAGTTGAAATACTCCGTCTTTGTTAGTAGTAAAGCAGACTTTCTCACCATCTGGTGAGTAGCTTGGGTTCAGGTTCAAATCATTTGTAGACCGCCATCTCTTAGCAATTTTATCCTCAAGATCATAAGACCAGATATTGACATTGTCAGCCATTTTAGCATAGATCATTCGGCCTGTTTCCGCTATTCGCGGCATAACCATCTGATAGTCGCCTATTGGCAAAATGGTAGATTCCTGCGTTTCTAAATTAACCTCCCAGAGCTTATACAAACCTGATTGATCAGATCCATAAATTAGTGATCCACCATTTGACCAGTCGAAACCATTAATAGAAACATGCTCAGTAGTGAGCTGCTCAAGATGCTCAGTTCGGAGGTCAAATGACCATAACTGCATGCTTACTGCATTTCTTTCTCGTATAAAGGCCAATCGACTGCCGTCTGGTGAGAAGGTTGGATGAATGTCTCTTTTAAACTCTTTCCCCGGAGTCGTCACCCACTTTGCCTCATTTGTTTCCAATGAAATAAGTTTGACCCGAAGGGGACTGAACTGGTCCACTGCATCATTAAAGCTTACCCAGCGTTCATCTGGAGATATGTCAAAATTGCCTGAACTGTATTCTGGAGATTCCATTACACGGATTTCTTTTTCTCCAAGGATAGACTTCTTGTATATGGTGCTGCCGCCATTTTCATAGCGCAAGTAGTAGATGTAGTTCCCATCAGGAGACCACTGAGCTCTCAAATCGGTAGAGGAATTGTCCGTTATTCGTATGATATTTTCAGTGCCAATTAGTCTTGCATAAATATCCCAATTGTTGTCGGCTTCACCCTTCCAAGAGTATGCAACAAATTTACCGTCTGGAGATATTGCTGGCCAGTACTCTGTGTTGGAATAGTTGGCCAGGGCCAAAGGGTGATACGCTTTCACTGCTGAGTTTGGAAAAATACTTCGAGTAGCGAATGCTCCCAAGGCAATCAGCAAAATGACACCTGCAGCTATTAGAGCAGGTTTCCTTCTCAATTTGATGGTAAAAATCTCTTCGGTTTGTTCGGCAGCATTTTGTGTGACAGCTGCAATTAGCCGATAGCCGGTCTTGCTGATAGTTTCAATATATCTGGGATTACTTCGGTCGTCCTCAAGGGTTTTTCGCAGGGAGGAAATAGCTCTTGTCAGCACATTTTCCGTAACCACAACACCCGCCCATGAAGTGTTCATAAGCTGCTCTTTTGTTATCACCTGGCCTGCGTTGGCAGCAAGTTGCTCAAGGACACCCATGAGCTGAGGTTCGACTTTCTTTATTTTACCACCAGCTGAAACTCTTTGCAGCATCGGCTCTACCAGCCAATCACCAATGTAGTAGGACTCTGAGGTTTGAGACATTACGAATGATAAATTAATTGAAAACGCTCCCGATATTCATTGACATAATACGTGATAAGGATCTGTTATGCCAAAATATTTTGTGATTATTTCCTTAAGGATTACTTAGAGTAGCTTGAACCAAGTTGTTCAATAGCTTGAGCAGGTCTTACTGATGCCGTCCTCTTGCTGGACCCCAAATTTCCCTTATGACCTTATGTCCAACCATTTGGATACATTATTGGGTCTTTCTTGAAAGTGATTAAAGTCAAGAAATTTGGATTCTGAAATTGCTTGCGCTACTATTGATTGACCATTTGACCAAGATTGACCAACACGACTATGAAATTCGAAGCACGTAAGGGGCACAGATTTTCGGCATTGATAAAACCAGACTTACCTCAGAAACCAGTTTCTGACGAGGTATTGTGGATAAATTTTTGTGAAGGTGATCAGGGAGCGTTTGCTCAGATCTACCGAGACTATGTGAATGACCTTTACAATTTTGGATTTCAACTGAGTAGAGATGAAGATATATCCAAAGATATCATTCATGATGTTTTCGTTAAGCTCCGATTTTCGAAGAGTAGATCAAAGATCAAATCCATAAAATCCTATCTCTTCCGATGCATCTACACGGAATGGATTAAACGTTCAAAATCAACGTCAGTCTTTTCTTCCCTTTCTGATGATTTTGCAATCACTTTGTCTTTCGAAGATGGAATGGTAGAGAAGCAAATGGGTGTGGATCGGCAAAAATATTTAGAGAAGGCCCTCAACGAACTAACTAACAAACAGCGAAGGGCTGTAATGCTGTTTTTCTACGAAAACATGTCTTATTCAGAAGTTGCTGAAGGAATGGCATTGAAAAATGCTAAGTCTGCCCGGAAACTAATTTATAGAGCTCTAGAGCGTATAAAGCCTGATCAAGCAGCAATGAAAATTCTGTATTCATTCCTATTGTAGTAATTATTATTTCTTATTCTCGGCTATTTGCCAATAATCCTATCGAAAAAAGTAACTTTTTTTTGGGGTCATTTTGAGAGGCTCAATCTCTTTGTACTAAAGGTTCGAACTTTTTCTACAAAATGACTATGCAAACAAAATACATTGACTACGATGTTCAGGATTTCCTAAAAGATGAATTTTTCGTGAAATGGGCGTCAGGTGCAGACCCTAAGCTCTCAGATTTTTGGGATAAGTGGATTATCGAACATCCGAAAAAAACAGAGACTATAGTTGAAGCAAAACAGTTGATTCAGACTCTTCGATACTCCGATAAGAAAACATTGGATGACGATGAGTATATCAAACTATACGAGGGGATTTTAAAGGGAGATTCTCATAAGGGGAAACCTTCGAAAAGATCCTACATTGGATTTTATCGTGTGGCAGCGGCGGTTTCTCTTATCGTAATCTCATTTCTTACTTTTCAAAATTTGGGAGATAACATTGATGGCGATGAATCTGCTGCGCAGTTTCAAACGAAAATGACTCAAAATGGCGAGAAATTAACCCTCAGACTTTCAGATGGTACTATGGTTAAGATGAACGCTGGTAGCCACTTGGAATATTTGGAGGGATTTAGCGGAAACGTGCGAGTGGTGAAACTTACAGGAGAGGCTTTTTTCGAGGTGGCTAGAGATGAGACAAGGCCATTTATTGTAAGAACAGAGCAAATGACAGTGGAGGCACTAGGCACTTCTTTCAATGTGAATTCTTACGGTGAAGACAGCAATCACATAATTACATTGGTTACTGGGAAAGTGGGGGTATCAACCCTTGACAAGTCCACTTATAAAATTCTTGTTCCAGGGCAGCAGGCACGTGTGAGTGAGGATACAGGAATTTTTGTATCTGAAGTAGATGTAGCAGAAGCCACCTACTGGAGGGATGACATTTTGCTATTTGATGAAAGTGATTTTGATACAGTCATTGTCAGTTTAGAAAGATGGTACGGTGTAGCCTTCACGATTGAAGGAACTGTACCTGCACTTGATACATTTTCGGGCAAATTCAAAGATGAAAACCTTATAAACATTCTTGATGTAATGGCCTTTACATCAGGATTCACCTATTCAATCAATGAAAAAAATGTAAACATAAAATTTTAGAGATATGAGTGAGTCATTTAACAGTACATAATAGAAAACCCGCACATATAGTATGTACGGGCAAAAATTTTATCCATGGGTCATCGCGAAATTTCCTATATGGATAGCTTAACGAATTGTTCCATTAAACATTACAAAAATATGAAAAACCAACTACTAAAGGTTTTAATGATGTCTAGTAAAGTTTCTATATACATTTTAATTCTTAAGAGTTTCTTGGTTACTGCCTTAGCGGCTTCTGATACCAAAGCACAATATAAGAGTGTGCATGAGGTGTTAATCAATCTTGATCTTAAGAATGCAAGTGTCAAAACGGTATTAGATCAGATCGAAAAGCGAACGGATTATCTGTTTCAGTATTACAAGAGAGATATTCCAAGGGATGTCAAGATTGACGTCAAATCATCAGAGATATCTGTAGGAGAGGTGCTTTACAGCGTCTCAGCGAAAACCAACCTGAAATTCAGACAGGTGAATAATAGTATCGCCATTGCAAAGAGAAGAAAGAGCGAAGGTGATTTTGTAAAAGTCTTAGAAGAGGTGACAGTGTCAGGTAAAATACTTGACGAAAACGGAGAACCTTTACCGGGAGTAACTGTGGTCATAAAAGGGACGACAAGTGGTACGATTACTGATATTGACGGTAATTACACCATTACGGTCGAAGATGACGCAATTCTTGTGTTTTCCTTTGTGGGATTTGAATCACAGGAAATTGCGGTTGGCAGTAGAACGACAATTGATGTAGTTCTCGGTGGAGCCACGGAGCTTGATGAAGTGGTTGTGGTTGCTTATGGTACTGCTAAGAAAGGATCGTTTGTTGGCGCCGCTACGCAAATCAATGCCGAGGCATTGGAGGGAAGAGCAATAACAAATATTACTCAAGCTATCCAAGGGGCAGCTGGTGTGCAACTTTCTTCATCAGATGGTCAGCCTGGAGCATCATCAAATTTCAGGATTAGAGGCTTTGGATCTATAAACGTCGGAAGTGAGCCTGCATATATATTGGATGGAGTCCTTTTTACGGGATCTCTTTCTAGTATCAATCCGCAGGATGTTGAAAGCATTACGGTTTTGAAAGATGCTTCTTCCACCGCGATATATGGTGCAATAGCAGCAAATGGTCTGATTATGATTACTACGAAACAGGGTAAAGAGGGTCAATCAAAATTCTCAGTTAACTTGTCTCGAGGCACCTCCGCACGATCTATTGATGAATATGATCGCGTTTCTGCCGAAGAGTTTTATCCACTTATGTGGGAAGTTCGAAGAAATTCGATTGCTCTTCCTGGCACCGCAGGTGAGGCTGTAGCAAATGAAACGGCATCTGCTGGCGTTTTCAGCCTATTGGAAACGAATCCATTCAACGTGCCAAACGATAAAATTGTGGGTACTGATGGAAAACTTAATCCAGCGGCAAAATTGTTGTACCCTGATGATTTGGATTGGCAAGATGAAATCACACGTGCAGGAAGCAGGACTAATTTTGATCTGAGCTATCAGGGGGGTACTGCGACATCTTCTCAATTCTTATCTTTATCGTACTTGGATGATAAGGGATGGGTTGAAGGGACTGATTTTGAACGAGTTGCCGGCCGTATCAACTTAAGCGCTCAACCAAAAGATTGGATAAAAACAGGCCTGAATTTGTCTGCTACTTCCTCCGTTTCCAATCAGGCAAATGATGCTGGATCAACAAATTCGATAAACCCCTTCAATTCATCGAGAAATGTAGGGCCTATTTATGGAGTGTTTGAGCATGATCCTGTAACAGGTGAATTTCTTTTAGATGAGAATGGTGAGAGAATTTACGACGCTGGTGCCAATCGAGTTGGCACGCAAGTGGGACGGAATGTGATCTGGGAAAACAGACTACAGACGGATGTTGACAAAATCTTCAGCGTGTCTGGAAGAACATTCTTAGATGTCCATTTTCTGAAAGACTTCAAGTTCACTTTGAACAACAGTATAGACAAACGATTCTTTGTAACGGAAGATTTTGACAGTGAACTGATTGGAGATGCACAAGGAACAGGAAGAGCAAGTAAGAGGACGATTACAAATACTACGCTGAATTTCAATCAACTTCTTAATTACACGAAAACGTTTGGAGAACATTCGATTTCAGTACTACTTGGTCATGAGAGTTTTGCACTCGAAACTGATAGAGTAAGAGCTGCCAAGAATACAATTGTAGCTCCTGGTAGTATCGAACTACCCAATTTCACGGTAGTATCAGATGCTGACTCGTACGAGAGAGAGCTAAAGAGAGAAGGTTACCTCTCCAGAGTAGAGTACAACTATGGGGGCAAATACTTTGCGTCCGGGTCCTTTAGAAGAGATGCATCCTCAAAATTTGATAAGGAAGACCGCTGGGGTAATTTCTTTTCTATTGGAGGTGCTTGGAGGCTTGATAAAGAAGCATTCCTTCAAGGGAATAGTCTTATTGACCAGTTGAAGCTTCGAGCGTCTTACGGCGAAACTGGAAATGACGGAGGAACCAACTTTGATACCTTTAGTTACTTTGCTAGTCAAGGACTGTTCTCAATAGGAGCTGACTTTAATAATGCTGGTGAAGCTGGTTTTATACTCAATACCCTTCCTAGTCCTGGTTTAAAGTGGGAAGTGAGTCAGCAATCTGATATTGCTCTGGAATTTTCACTCTTAGATTACAGACTTACTGGAACTATTGAGTACTACAAGAAAGCTTCAGAGGATTTACTTTTTGAAGTACCGCTTCCTAACAGTTCAGGGGTACTGGAAATAAATCGAAATATTGGAGCTGTAGAAAATAGTGGTGTGGAAATACAACTTTCTGGTGAAATTATCAGAAAGCAGGATTTTTCCTGGAGATTAGATGTGAATGCAGCGACTATAAAGAATGAAATCACCAAACTGCCACAGGATAGTATCATAAATGGTACGAAACAGTATGTGAAAGGAGGATCAGTCTTCTCGTTTTGGAGAAGGATTTGGTACGGGGTAGATCCCGAGGATGGATCGGCGCTATATGTTGCAGATTCTCAACTAACTGAAACTGATTCGAATGTTCGTTTAGTGAATGGGACACTGGTCACCACAGATCAAGATGATGCGCAAATGGGCTTTGTTGGAACTGCGCTTCCCGATTTGTTTGGAAGCATTACAAATACATTTACGTATAAGAATTTCAAGCTAGGGTTCCTCTTTACTTATCAGATTGGTGGAAAAACCTACGATACGAACTATAGAGCTTTAATGAGTGCTGGCTCCTATGGTTCAGCATTGCATACAGATATACTGCAACGTTGGCAGAAACCGGGAGACGTTACGAACGTTCCTCGACTTGATGCTTCAACCTCAGCAGCCGCTGATGCCCATTCTAGTAGATGGCTAGTTAGTTCTTCTTTTGTGTCATTGAGGCAGATTACTTTTTCCTACGACTTGCCAAATACCCTTATTGATGTTACAGGTCTTGAGAATGCAAGACTCTATGTGAACGCAGAAAATTTGTGGACCAATACAAAAAGACAGGGAATGGAAACCGTACAGGATTTTAATGGGACGACCGAAAATAGGTTTAGCCCACCTCGAGTTGTGACTGTAGGGATTAATGTTACTTTTTAAAAATTGAAAAGATGAAAAAGAATATAATAAGTTATTTAATGGCCTTCATAGCGGTCATCTCCTTTACATCTTGTGCAGATGATTTTCTTGATACGACTTCTACTGAGGACGTACCAGAAAGTGAGGCGGTTAAGACTACGGTCAATATGGGCATTCTGGTCAACGGTATGCACAGACTAATGTATACCAGACAAGAAAACAATAGGAGAGGTGGCTATCCGTCGATGATGGGAATGTTTTCGTGGATGGGTGAAGACGTTGTTCAAAATGCCAGGGCGAACAATTATTGGTTAGGTCATGTGCAATGGATAAATCATCGCGCTGCTGATAATCTTGACTTGAAACACGTTTGGAACATAATGTATCAGTTGATTGCGAATGCAAACATAATTGTGGAAGGTGCTCCCGATGCAACAGGACCACAAGAGGATAATGACTCTGCGCTTGGAGAAGCGTTGTGTTATCGGGCATTTGCCCATTACGTACTGGTGCAATTGTATGCAGAGCGCTACGTGCCAGGTGTGGTTAACAGCCAAGGGGGGGTTCCTTTAAGGATCGTTTCTGGTACCGATGATCTTGCAAGATCAACAGTTGAGGAGGTCTATACCCAGATCAATGCCGATTTGGATCAGGCAATTACATTACTGGATGGGTATGGTAGAGCTAATCCATCACACTTTGATCTATCGATTGCTCAGGGCTTGAAAGCACGGGTGAATTTGACACAGGGGAATTACACCGTAGCAGCTACCAATGCGGCGCTAGCAAGAGTCGATTATGACCTGATGGATAGTACAACCTATATGCAGGGCATCAATGACTTCACGGCTGATGACTGGATGTGGGGAGCACATTATGATGAAATTCAAACTAGTAATTTTACCAATTGGGGTGGTTTTATGTCACGAAATTTTTCATCCAATCAATTGCGTGGAAATCCTAAGTCAATTAGTAGTGAGCTGTATAACACTATTCCATCATCGGACGTTCGAAAAGCCATCTTTTCGGATGACGGAACTCATCCTAATTTACCAGCTGGGGTGGAATTGCTATCTAGTCACAATCGGTTTCCATTTACTCATCAGAAATTCCTGGCAGCGGGCAATGGAGATAGTAGGGCAGATGTGCCATACATGAGAGTCTCCGAGATGTATTTGATTGAAGCTGAAGCTCTAGCTAGACAAGGAGGGCAGGATGCTGCTGCAGCTGCTGCCTTGCTACCTTTGGCGCAAGCTAGGGATGCATCATACACGCTGTCTGCCAATACGGGGCAGGCACTGATCGATGAAATTATGCTGCAGAGACGATGGGAGCTTTGGGGTGAGGGATTTAGGTTCTTCGACTTAAAGCGACTGAACCAGTCAATGGACAGAACTGGATCAACAAATCATAATGAAGCGTTAATTCTAACACTTCAGGTTTCTGCAGGAGATCCTAGATGGCAATGGTCGATCCCTACGGACGAATTGAATACAAATTCTCTAGTAAAGCAAAACCCTTAATGTCAATCAACTGATCATTAGGACCAGCTAAATAAAGCCGGCCAAAGTTTGGTCGGCTTCATTTGAAGCATTTGGATGACCTTTTGAAAAGAGATTGATTTTAATCAAAACATAATACAATGAAAATTTTTAGAAATAGAACGTTTTTTGTTTGTATGACCTTTATCGCATTTGTTGGTGCGTGGTCATGCAGTGATGACGATAGTTCCGGAGGAGTAGCACCGACGGCAGCTATCACCAGCATCGAACCAGCTTCCGCTGATTATGGAGATACCGTAACTATCACAGGTACAAACTTTAATGATGCTATTTTGGGAAACACAGTGAAGTTTAATGGTATAGAAGCAAAGATACTTTCTGCCACTGTTACCCAACTTACAGCTGAAGTGCCAGTAGGAGGATCAACCGAAGGGGGCGTGTTAGTAGAAACCTATGCAAGTGCTGCTGCATCAAATACGGTTGATATTACTGTTACCTCAGCGTTGATTGTTTCTCTCAGTACGACAGATGGTGATCCAGGTAAGAGTATAACTATTACCGGTGCCAACTTTAGTACTACCCCATCCGAGAATCAAGTTGAATTTAACGGTTCAGATGGAACCGTGACCGCATCAACAGCTACCAGTCTTACGGTGACAGTACCTGTATTTAGTACTGGAGATCTTACAGTTACTGTGAATGGTATAACTTCAAATGCTCTTGAAGTTAAGTACGTAGGCCCCGAGCTGACGTTCATTAGCTTTCCTTTAGCTGACAGCGATGATGACGCAGAAGAAAGTCTCCTTGATGGAAATGTCACTACAACCAGCAGTGACTTAGAATTGGGCGAATTTGATACATTTGAACGCGAAGATGGGAAACCAGCAGGTTTGCAAATAGTAGGTATTCTATTTCGAGATGTAACACTACCAGATGGAGCGATCCTAGGCTCAGTGGCTATCCAGTTTCAAGTAGATGATGATGGAAAAAGCCCTTGCCAAATGACGATCTATGGCGAGGATGTTGGAAATGCTGCACTGTATGAAGGTGCTCCTGCTTTTAATATGTCGTCCCGAACGAAAACATCCAAAAGTGTTGTTTGGGATGTTCCGGAGTGGCCTGAAGTCGGGGATAGAGGCGATGATCAAAAGACACCAGAACTCAAGAAACTTTTACTCGAAATAATGGGACGGAGTGATTACGCTAATGGAAATAACGTGAACTTCATTATGGAACCTACAGGACCTAGTGCAGATGCCACGGAGAACGATCAAGGTAGGGAAACAGAATCCGGCAAGGGAGATGACTCGCCAACGCTTGTAATTGGATACGTGCAAGGCTAATTAAAGTAAAGACTCTAGGTAAAGACTCTAGCAGAAAAGGCTGTTTGATAAATTTCAGACAGCCTTTTTGCTAAATAATTATTATTTGAGCTAAGCAAATTTCAAGAATTCGGATAGCAACACTTTATTAAATATTAATTTTAACCTATATGAAACAAGATAGAATATCTCAGATCATCGGACTACTATTGCTTGTTGTTTTAAGCCCAAACCTTTCGGGACAGGAACAGACTCCAATTGCAAAACAATTTAGCAAGGAGGTCCAAAAGGCGGTCAAAAATAAAAAGATTGTCAAGGCTTTTGAGATCGTCGATGCTGATGATCCTAAGACCATTGAAAACCTAATTCAACTTACAGAAACGCCTGCGCCGCCATTTGGAGAAGAGAAACGAGGGCTACTATTTAAAAGGATGCTCGAAGAAGCAGGTGCTGATAAAGTATGGGTTGATGAAGTTGGCAATGTACTTGCGCTTAGAAAAGGGAAAAGCGGAACACGAAAGGTTGTTCTGGATGCGCATCTTGATACTGTCTTTCCACTAGAAACTGATGTAAAAGTGAAGGTGAAAGGCGATACATTGATGGCGCCTGGGATTGGAGATGACACCAGAGGTTTATCTATGGTTCATGCTGTTCTAAGTGCTATGAATCAAGCCGAAATCGTGACCGACGCTGATCTGTACTTTGTGGGATCTGTTGGTGAAGAAGGCCTGGGTGACCTCAGGGGTGTTAAGCACTTATTTAGAAAAGATTCTGATCTGAAGATCGACTCCTGGATTTCAATAGATGGGGGTAGTGATGGCCGTGTGAATACCGGCGCATTGGGATCCAAACGATATAGAGCAAATTTTAAAGGCCGCGGTGGACATTCATGGGGTGCATTTGGGTTAGCTAACCCTCATCATGCCCTGGGGAAAGCCATTGAATATTTTTCCAAGGCAGCATCAGAATACACGTCAGAAGGAGCAAAGACCTCCTTTAACATTGGTAGACTCGGAGGCGGTACGTCAGTAAACTCCATACCATTCGAGTCTTGGTTTGAGGTAGATATGCGTTCGTTGGATCCAGCACGACTGTTGGTGATTGATAGTATATTTCGAGCTTCAGTTGAGCAAGCTGTGGCTGATTACAACAATTCGGGTGTTGACGATGTGGTAACGTTGGATTTGGAACCAATCGGTGACCGTCCATCTGGTAGACTCTCAGCCGACTTGCCTTTGATTCAGCGAGCAATGGCTGCCACAGATGAGTTTGGTATTAAACCAAGACTTACGACTGGATCTACCAATAGCAATATTCCAATTTCCTTGGGAATTCCTGCAGTTACGCTTGGACGGGGTGGACAGGGCAGAAATGCTCATTCGCTCGATGAGTGGTGGGTAAACAGAGCCGGAGCAAGAGCTATCAAACTGGCCTTGTTAGTTACAGTTTTGGAAGCCGGTTTGGCAGAATAAGCTTCGGGAATCATCCAGGTGCCTCAACAATTCAGCTGATTCTAATTGTTTAGCCCATGAAGAAATGCTGGACAATGAAGTTTTTTCGCCGGCTTGTGTCGTTCACGCCAGGGTAGGTGGAAGTTGTATTGTAAGGAAAACTCATGAGCACCACCTCCACTGACAATGTCGAGCTTGGATAACTGCACATCGAAGCTGTAGCCAAATTCTGCCTTGGCATACTCAATTCCTACCTGGATGATTATAGCATCATGGTTTATGCTACCAAGATTGTTGGTAAGAAAGGGAAGTCCTCGGTAGTAGGCACCTAGAACCAGCGGCTGCATATGAACGGAGGCACCCACATCCAGTTGTTGAAAATTTCCCTGACGTTTGTAAAGGGCACTAGGAGCAATACTGGCAGGAACAGTGCCTGTCGGAACATTCTTAGACAAGGTAAACCTTCCGCCAATGTGTGCGGAGTAGCGTATTTGTAGTTTGTCATCACCTTCGAGCAAAGAAATATTGGCTCGATTAAGATGATCAACACCAAGACCAAACCAATACTTTGGCGTGAAAACTAAAATTCCCGTACCGATGTCCCAGTAATTTTTCAACTTTAATGATCTAAGCCCTGGATCTTGTGAGGTGATACCACCACCAAAATCCAGTTGATCACCCAGCACCAATTTACTTTGATCAAAACCACGTATTGTATGTCCAAACTTCATGGCTGGACGGACAACAAGCCCTTTGTGAATGACTAGCTGATACGAGTAGATAAAAGAACCTGTGCTCGTCTGCAGGTCAACAGTGCCTTCGTTTTCACTATGCAAAATAAAGCCAAAACCACTGTTGTATGCGTCTGCTGCATAATCAAAGGATATCGAATAGGCTCTAAAAGCTTGAGGGAGGCTAGGCCACAGGACGCGATGATTTAGGGCAATTCGGGAATTATGACCAGTTCCTGCAAAAGCGGGGTTCAGATACAACGAGTTTGCATAGAATTGAGAGTACTGAGCATCCTGAGCAATCCCGAGCGTAACTGTCAAAATAAGAGTGGCGCAAAAATATTTCTTCATCGAATCAGGGTGACATCACCGGCAATGATTTCATCTCTATTGTCGGAATACCTAACTTCTAGTTTGTAAATATAAACTCCAGCGGGTGCCAATTTCCCATTAAAATATCCATCCCATCCAACACGCTGATTCTCGCTTTTAAAAAGCAGCTGACCCCATTTGTTATATACAAACATTTTGAAGCGAATCACGCCTTCAAGTTTAGGTAAAAAGATATCGTTGACACTATTCACATTTACACCACCATTGTCAATGCCACCATTTGGTCCAC
>JBDVJN010000029.1:0-20145 GCA_039961455.1 Cyclobacteriaceae bacterium
AACATCTCCTCTCCAGTCGCCAGAGGTCTCGATTGATGCTGGTTTGTAAATGATGACTACAGCACCTATAAGGCCAAGAAGAATTCCAACTATTTTCTTTCGAGTTATTTTTTCCCCAAGTAAGGTAGCTGCCCAAACAAGTGTAAGGATTGGGGTAAGGGTCATAATAATTGATCCATTAACGGCTGATGTTAAGCTAATTCCCTTGTAAAAGAGGAGTTGATTTACGGCGATACCACTAACGGAGCATAAGAAGAGGCGCCACCCATCTTCTTTCCAGTTGATTTTTTCTCTAATGAAATAGTAGAACAGCCAAAAAACTGCAGTAGCTATAACTACCCGGAACACAATAAAACCAAATGGACCCACGTACTCAGGAACCACAATTTTTAGGACATTGTAGTTTATCCCGTAAAGAAGACTTACAAGGGTCAGGGCACCATATGTCTTAAAACTGGACCAATTCACGGCGGCAAATGTAGATGGGAGGTGTGATTTGAATTGAGTATTTTGGAAATAAAAACGATGAAGAGGTATATAGGAATGCTAGCCGTCATTTTGACGATTTCTTGTTCGCCAGACCAGAAGCTTGTCAAAGAAAATGAAGAGCTTTTACTATTGACGAAAGAATTGACCGAAGTAGCGGGTTTGCAAAAGCAACTAGCGGAAAAAGCTCAGGAGGAAGCAAGTAGAGCTCAAGCAGCCGCTGAAATGAATGCGGCTGAAGCGGCAAGACAGATGAGTATTCGACTTGAAGAAGTTGAAAAGTTAAGAAAGCAACTTGAAAAATGTAACTAGCGCATTTATTAGTCCCACACATCTAATTGATTAAAAATCTTCATCCAAATCCTAAAGATTTTAGTGAGCAGTTTGGCTAGCTTCGGCACATGAAATTGAGCTCGGCCTCTTTGTTTGTAATTCCCGCTCTCATATGGGGTTCGACCTTCTTTGTTATCAAATTCCAGCTTGGAGTTGTGGATCCGACCTGGTCGGTTAGCTATCGCTTTATCTTAGCCGGAATTATTCTTCTATTCTACTCAAGAGCCCGACAACTGAATCTTCAATTCAGCGGAAGAGAGCACTTCAGAATATTCCTTCAAGGGATGTTACTGTTTGGTTTTAACTATTGGTTCGTTTACATGGCGGAGCAAGTGTTGGTCAGTGCACTTGTTGCCATCACGTTTTCAAGTATTATCTTCTTAAACATTCTGTTTGGAAAGATCTTCCTGAAGAAAGTAGCAGAGAAGAAAGTCTATTTGGGAGCAATTCTTGGTGTCTCCGGTACCGTACTACTTTTTTATCGCGAACTGGCCGGAATTGCTTTCGATGATCTTCCGGTTTTCCATCTGATTGTGTGTTTTTCTGCGGTGATGATTGCTTCTTTAGGAAATATATTGTCTGCTCACAATCAAGCAACGAAGTTACCCGTCATTCAAACGAATGCGTTTGGAATGTTGTACGGCGGACTGACAATTGGACTTGTTGCGGCGGTCACTGGGGTAGATATTTCTTTTGATCTGGGGTTCTCTTACGTTTCCTCACTTCTCTATCTCTCCATCTTTGGATCCATCATCGCCTTTGGATCGTACCTCACTTTGATTGGTAAGATTGGCGCTGACAAAGCGGGCTATGTGCTAATTGTCATTCCGGTAATTGCTGTAGGACTTTCGATTCTTTTCGAGGGCTATCAGTTTGGTTGGCAGGTCTTCGTTGGAATGCTTTTGATCCTGGGGGGAAACGTAATGGTCTTGAAAAGGAAAGCCTTGCCTGCTGAGTAACGTTGCCTGGATTTTGACCGGAGATGCTTTGCTCTAGCTAAAGCACTAAACTTCGAAATCATTTTAAAAGATCGCAACCTTACACCTGAAACACAGAGATGTAACTCAGATACTCTGTAATTTTATTTCATGTTTCAAGATTTGTCCCCTCTCGCCGAACGAATGCGACCAGCCAAGTTATCAGACTTGATTGGGCAAGAACATTTGGTTGGTGAGCACGGTGTGTTAAAAAGAGCAATTGGCAGTGGACAGATTCCGTCCATGATTTTGTGGGGACCTCCCGGCACTGGAAAAACAACAATCGCAAATATTATTGCCAATGAAGTGAAAATGCCTTTTCATACGTTGAGCGCAATTAGCGCTGGAGTGAAAGATGTAAGAGAGGTCATTCAGAAAGCCGGTGGTGGTCAAAAATCAATTCTATTTATTGATGAGATTCATCGGTTTAATAAGGCGCAGCAAGATGCATTGCTAGGTGCCGTTGAGAAGGGCACTATTTCGTTGATAGGAGCGACCACTGAGAATCCAAGCTTTGAGGTAAATTCCGCCCTTATTTCAAGATCACAGGTCTACACACTAAATGCGTTAACAAAGGAGGATCTTTTGAAAATAGTACAGAAGGCTATTGAGGAAGATCACGACCTCAAGAAAGAGAAGGTAGAGCTTAAGGAAACAGAGGCATTGTTCAACTTGTCGGGAGGAGATGCCCGTAAAGTTCTTAATCTACTAGAGTTGGTGGTTAAGAGTGACGATTCAAAAAAGAAAATAATTACGAACGACAAGGTTACGGCCGCTGCCCAACGAAAAACGGTACTATATGATAAGAAAGGAGAAATGCACTACGATGTTATTTCTGCTTTTATCAAATCTATTCGTGGGAGTGATCCCAATGCAGCGGTTTATTACCTGGCGCGAATGATTGAAGGTGGGGAGGATGTTAAATTCATTGCACGAAGACTGGTGATACTGGCGTCTGAGGACATCGGTAATGCTAACCCAACTGCCCTCGTTCTGGCGACAAATGCTTTTCAGGCCGTCAACTTGATTGGATACCCCGAGGCGAGAATAATTCTATCACAATGTGTGACCTACCTTGCTTCCTCTCCAAAAAGTAACGCAGCCTATGCTGCAATAAAAAAGGCACAATCTATTGTTCAGGAAACTGGAGATTTAGTAATTCCAATGCAAATAAGGAATGCACCAACAAAGCTTATGAAAGAACAAGGGTATGGCCAAGGATATCAATACGCTCATGATCATGAATTAAACTTTGTAAACATGGAGTTTTTGCCAGACGAACTTCAGAATACCAAATTGTATGACCCTGGACAGAATCCTCGAGAGGAGGATCTTAGAAGGTTTCTCAAAGCTCGTTGGAAAGAAAAATATGGTTACTAGAAGGTTGCCGCAATTCCGAATTTGATGACCAACAAATCAGTAGTTGATGACCTCGCCTCTGCTGCAAAATCAAGATCACCTTTTTGAAGGTTCTCGGGGTCGTATGCAGCTTCAGAACCAGTGAATTCTACAGACCAGGATTCGGTATCAGTTCCATCAAAATACTGAGCTCTTTGCCCCCTGAAATAGTCTACCCGGAGATCAATAAAAACGTTTCTATTCAGCTTTACTAAAAATCCTCCTCCAAACCCGTAGCTGAAGATAAAGTCATCAAGTATGGTCTTGCGCACGATTACATTATCATCATCATCACTATACCTGCCGTCGTCCGATCGATCAAGAATTTTGGTATTTGTGGAAATGTATCGAAAGCCGATCAGCCCCTCAGCATAGGGCTGAATATTATCTAATGGGGCAACTGCTCGTACGAACGCGTGGGTTGCGAAAAGGCTATTGGTGTTCACAATTTCCAGAGGAATATCCAGAGTTCCTAAAAGTCCTCCAGAAGAAGTGCGAATTTCTGCAACCAAATCTTCTCGTTGAGCATTTCGTCCATAGACCATATAATTGAAATCAAGGCCGCCGTAGATGGGCACATCGTCATCGAACGGAAATGCGATTGACAAATCAAATCCAAAACCCACTGCATCTGTGTTTTCGCGAAAGTCGTTCTGTGGAACGCCAACAGAGAAAGCCAGGCTTCCCATTTGGGCATTTGAAATTGTAACAATTAGAAGCGCCAGGGTGGCTATATATATTCTTTTCATTCGGGGTAGCATTAGTTATAGTAGTGTCTTTGTTGTCCGCAACTATTCAAAAGTCTTGCCAAAACAAAAATAAGCTGTAAATGCCCCTCAATTGCAAGTCTTTTGACCGGAACTAGCACACTGAGGTAATGAAATTTATCTTTGACCCCTAATGGACTTATTTAAAATATACCAGCCACAGGTAGATCCGGTACCCATCATTATCAGTGTTCCTCATTCTGGTACAAAATTTCCTACGGAGATTGATCTGAAATTTAGCAAACGGATGAGAAAACATCTGGATGACACGGATTGGTATGTACATCGACTGTATGCGTTTGCTTCAGCACTTGGGATCACAATAATCAAGGCTAATTTGAGTAGATGGGTGATTGATTTGAATAGAGATCCGGAAAGCATCCCGTTGTACAATGATGGCAGGCTGATAACCAGTGTTACTCCGACAACTGATTTTTTCGGGAATCCGCTGTACAAATCTTCCGATCAAGAACCTGATTTAGCAGAGAAACAGCGAAGGTTGGATCAGTACTATTGGCCTTATTACAAGCAAATAGAAGACTTGATAACTGAAAGAAAAAAGCAGTTTGAAAAAGTGTTGCTTTGGGATGCTCACTCCATTCGTCATCGGGTGAGCACCATTCAGAAGGAGCCTTTTCCAGATATGATTTTGGGAGACAATGACGAAAAGACGGCACATTCAAATCTCACTGCTTCAGCTTTATACGGATTGAAATCTGGAAAATTTGAGGTTAATCATAATAGTCCGTTCAAGGGCGGCCATATTACACGCTATTTTGGGAGGCCGGAGAAAGGTGTACATGCGCTTCAGCTTGAGATGAATAAAATCTTATATATGGATGACAATGAGATCACTTATAATAAGGTACGGGCAGCAGAGATGACTGTTGTACTTGAAAAAACCATAAAGGGACTCATTCAAACAATGGATTTGCTATGAAAACCAAGACGTATCACTTCAAGGGACTTCTCCAAAATACTGGCTGGCTAGAAAATGTTCGGGTCACCGTTGACCATAAGGGGAAGCTAACTGAAATCACCTCCGGGGTCTCAATAGAAGGGGAAGATATGGTGCTAGATGGTTTCGCCATTCCGGGATTTCAAAATGCACATTCCCATGCTTTTCAGTATGCAATGGCAGGATTGGCTGAGGTACACAAAGGGTCAAAAAATCCAGACGATTTTTGGGGATGGCGAGAGGCTATGTACAAACTTGCATTGGGAATGGACCCAGAACAAATGGAAGCTATCGCCACGATGGTATATGCTGAAATGGCACGCCATGGGTACACGAATGTGGCTGAATTTCACTATGTCCATCATGACAAAAATGGCAAAGAATATGACAGCCTCGCAGAAATGGGAAAACGACTGATTGCAGCAGCTCAGACAGCCGGAATTGGAATTACATTAATCCCTATCTTCTACCAAAAAGGTGGATTTGGACAGCAACCAAATGACCGGCAAAAGAGATTCATTTCCTCAACCGTCGACGACTACCTCAAACTTTTGGATGCTAGCACTTCAGCATGCGCATTCTACGACGAAGCAAATGTAGCAGTGGGCATACATTCGATGCGAGGGGTAGAGCCGTCCGATATTTCATTGGTAGCATCCACTTTTCCTCAGGATTTACCCTTTCATATTCACGTTTCGGAGCAACTTAAAGAGATTGATGATTCCGTGGCCTATCTGGGAAAGAGACCAGTCGAATGGTTGCTCGACAACGTGGAAGTTAATGAGCGCTTTCACCTGGTACATGCTACTCATCTAACTGAAGAGGAAACTGTTGGACTTGCAAGGAGCAAAGCCAATGTCGTGCTCTGTCCTAGCACCGAGGGGAATTTAGGAGATGGCATTTTTCCACTTAGAAAATATCAAGACGAGGAAGGGAAATGGAGTATTGGCACGGACAGTCATGTCGGAATTAATCCGCTGGAGGAACTTAGAATTCTGGATTACGGCCAACGAGTAACAACTCACAAACGAAATAGTTTCTTTTCCCCGAAGCAGGGAGATAGCGGAATGTTTGCTTTGGAGATGGCCACCTCAGCAGGGCGAAGAGCCATGAACAATCATTCGGAGGAGTTCTTTGCTAAAGGTAATTCCTTCAATGCCAGTATTCTAAATGCTAAAACACCCCTGATTGCGTCCTCTTCTCCAGAAAATTTGACAAACACGATTGTCTATACAAGTGATCCCTCGATGCAGTTAGCAACAATCTCGCATGGAGATATTGTAGTACGGGATTCGAAGCACATATATGGAGATGAAATCGATGCAAAATTTGTTGAAGTCATCAAGCAACTGAAAATCAGATAGCCTATTACTTTACTTTTCTCCCTGTTCCTTTCAAAGTCAAATTGTATTCAGTAAAGGGCATATCTGAAAAGTTGGCAATGTTGGTTCGGTCAAAGTATGTGTAGTCTTCATTAAACTGATAAGTGTCAATGTATCTCTCGAGCATGTTGTTTTGCACATTTAGTTGACCGCGAATGATGAACTGCCCTTTGGCGGAATCGTATTTTAAAATTTCTAGGCCGGTCGCAGGCCAATTGCTATACAGCCCAATCCGTTCAAAAGAATTTTCAAATCTTCCGTATCGGATCGCTTCATAGATTTCTCGAGTTCGACCTTCAAATTTTCCGCCATGAGCTTTAAGCTCCCCCTGGCAAACAATGTACCTAGGTGTCCCATTGTAGGCTAAATCGTATTCACAAATTTGAAATCCTTCTTCCGTGAAGTAAACTCCTCTGGTTGTGTCATGGGTATCGTAAAACTCAAAAGTGATTTCCCATTTTCCAATCAGAAAATCCAGATCTTGGACGGTTGGTGTTTTTTCCTCTGCCTTCTGTGAAGTTGCTGAAAGTGTCATAAAACTAAGAGCTATCGTATAGAGTGTTGCGACTTTTTTCATTGAGATAAATTTTATTTTGAACGAAATAAATCCAACGAAACAAGTAGCACTATTTGATTAATTAACGAGGCACAGTGATTAATTAAACACTGTCTAACTAATCCAACTCAAGCAGGACATTTTTAACTAGGCGGCGAGGTGACTTTTTCTAAATTCAGATGGGGAAGTTCCATTCACTTTTTTGAAAGCAGAATTGAAAGACGAAAGGGAATTGAAACCGCACTCATAGGCAATGAATGCGATTTTATGATTGGAGTACGCTGGATCTAGCAAAAGCTCTTTTGCTTTCTCGATTCTATATCCATTTGTGAAATCAGTAAAGCTCTGGTTCATGCTTTCACTGAAAAACCTTGACAGTAAGTGTTTAGGAATGGACGTTAGTTGAGAAAGCTCAGTCAAACTAAAATCACTATCCAAATAAGGTTTTTGGTCGATCATCACATTCTCTATTCTTTCGCGATGTTTATCAATCTGATCCTGAGACAAGTTTATGTTTTTGTATTTTTTCTTGTCACCTAGTGGTGTAAATATCTCCTGGTTAGAAAATATGATGAAGCTGATCAGGTAGATAGCGAGCGAGTACACGATTGGGCCGGTGATGTACGGGTTGAGGCCAAAAACGTAATTCGTGAAATAGGAAATACAAAACAGCGTCACACCAATGAAAAGATTTCTATACCACGGGAAATAGATTTTCTTCTGTTTGAAAATTTGCCATAGTAGATATCCACTTCCAACAAGATAAAACGCAGTAAAGTATAGTAGTGCTTCATATCCGCCTATATACCAGAAATTTGAAAGTGTAAGAAAAGGAGTAGCCACCGCAAGACAGATTGCGGGGAGTAAAAGCAAGATGATCTGGATTGTTTTGATTCTCCTTGAAGTCTTTCTCAAGAAGTACAAGACCAGTATAGGGCCAATGAAGCCGTGCGCAGCAAAGCCGATGTTTAGAAAAACTCCATCATTGATGTCGAAGAAAAACCATCCAATGGATTTCACAAGCCTGAGTGTGATTGCAAAAAGTAACGCACCGAGAAGCAACCGTTCCTCCAGCTTTATGTTTTTCGAACTAAAAATGTATATAGACAAAAACAGGCTCTGGATCACTCCTGCGCTACATACAATCAACCAAAATGAATCAATAGTCATACTGCGATGAAAACGGTTATTAATTAATAAACCTAACAGATTAATTAATACGGAAGGCTTCAACTATTTGATTTCGTAACTACGCCAAGCAACTCGCAAATAGCATGAGCCTACTGAAGAATATTTTAAATATATCGAATCATGAGTGGAGACCAGTAGTCTTCTCCTTTTGCTACTACTTCTGTCTAATGGGTGGGTATTTTACCTTAAGGCCTATCAGGGATGAGATGGGTATTCAGGCAGGAGTAGAAAACATGCAGTGGCTATTCACGGGGACTTTTGTGATAATGCTCCTATTGGTTCCATTGTTTGGATTTCTTACCAAGAAGGTGTCACGAAATAGACTTGTACCAGCCATCTACATTTTTTTCGCGCTAAACATTTTGGCTTTTTACATTGCTTTTCAAACGCTAGAGAGCGCTGCTTTGTCGATGACTTTCTTTATTTGGTTGAGTGTCTTTAATCTTTTTGTGATCTCCATTTTTTGGAGCTTTAATTCAGATTTTTTTACCTCTGATCAAGCGAAACGTTTGTATGGGCCTATCACCGCTGGAGGAAGTAGTGGAGCTATTGCAGGCCCAGTCATAGCTACGTTTTTTGTTGGTACAATTGGAGTAACCAGCCTTCTGCTCATCTCATTCGTCTTTATGACTCTAGCCACCCTTTGCGCTATTCAAATGACCAAAGTGGAGGGGTTGAGTAACGAGAGGAAGTTGGTGACTTCGATGAACGGGAACATATGGGAGGGGTTAAGGTTGATTTCAAGATCTCCAATTTTGAAACAGATTTGTTTGTTTGTTTTGCTCTATACCACGATCTCCACTTTTCTTTATTTCGAGCAAGCGCACATCATTTCAAAAGCATTTTCTTCTTCCTCAGATCGTACAGCCTATTTTGGTGCAAGGGATTTGTTAGTCAATGTTTTCACCTTGATTTTTCAGTTTTTTCTCACGGGGAAAATTGTTAGAAAGTGGGGAGTGATTTTTTGCCTAATGTTGGTGCCTGCACTTTCGGCGTTTAGTTTTCTTTCCCTCAGTCTCTCGCAGTCTGTTTATTTGCTATTGGTAATACAGGTTGTGTACGGGTCTTTAAATTTTGCTGTGCAGCGGCCAACAAGAGAAATGCTCTTCACTTCCGTAACAGCGGAAGAAAGATACCGCTCAAAAAACTTCATTGATACCGCAGTCTATCGCGGCGGTGATGCTATTGGCTCCTGGCTTTTTACGGGGCTTTCGCAGGTGGTTGGCTCGCTGCAAATCATCGCTTTCGTTACCATTCCAATTGCACTGACTTGGGTGGCGGTCGGCTTCAAAGCTGGAAAATTATTCAACTACAAAACACGTAAATTTCATGAAACAAGTAATGAAGTCATTATCACGAAGAAAAGCGCTTAAGTACATGGCCATCGGGTCAGCGAGCCTTTCCCTTCCCTCTATTTCATTTGGTATGAGTGACAAAATAATGAAACGCGCGATTCCTTCATCAGGAGAAAAGATCGGGATTGTTGGGCTTGGCACCTGGCAAACGTTTGATGTTGGTAATTCTGAATCAGGAAGAGCTCCGCTACGAGAAGTACTCAAAGTACTTGTAAAAAATGGAGGAAATTTGGTTGACTCATCTCCAATGTATGGATCTTCTGAAAAAGTGGTTGGTGATTTGACTCACGAACTGGATCTGGAAGGACCGATTTTTTATGCAACAAAAGTCTGGACTTCTGGGGAGGATCGCGGGAAGTCGCAGATGAAAAGTTCCATGGAAAAGATGGGAGCAAACCCTATCGATCTGATGCAGATTCATAATCTACAGGACTGGAGAACACATATTAAAACATTGTATGACTGGAAGGAAAAAGGGATTGTCCGCCACATAGGTATCACGCACTATGTAGATAGCGCACATGATCAATTGGAACGAATCATAAAATCAGAAAAACTAGATTTTGTGCAAATGAACTACTCCATTGCCAGCCGAAACGCGGAACGATCGCTTCTACCGGCAGCTCTCGACAATGGCGTAGCAGTACTTACCAATGTTCCGTATGGTGGTGGATCACTATTCAGAAAAACGAAGGGAAAAGAACTTCCCGAGTGGAGCTCTGAGTTTGATTGCCAAAGCTGGGGACAATTTTTTCTGAAGTATTTGCTTTCGAATCCAGCAGTTACCTGTGTCATTCCTGGTACATCGAAGCCTCACCATATGAAAGACAACATGGGTGCAGGGCTTGGCAGAATGCCTGACGAAAGTGAAAGGCAGAAAATGGTTGCTTTTATAAACTCAATTTAACAAGGAAACATGTTTAAAAATTATCTGATTACAGGGTGGAGAACACTCAGGAAAAATCCGTTCATTCATTTACTTAATATTTCCGGCCTGGCCATCGGGGTTGCAGCTTTTTTGTTTATCTCTCTTTCAGCCTGGTATGAATACTCCTATGATCAGTTTCATGAAGACGTTGATCAAATTTATCGGGTCAATCATGTGATGAAACAAGAAGGGCAGGATTCCTATTATGCAGCTGCCACCTTTCCAAGAGTGGGACCTGCAGTGGTAGAGGAATTTGAGCAGGTAGAAAATTCATGCCGACTCGTTCACACTTTTAAAGGAGCCATAGGAGTAGTTGAAAATAAACCGATAAAACATCAACAGGCTTTCTATGCCGAACCTTCTGTTTTTGAGATATTCTCTTTTCCGTTTATTCATGGTGATAGAAGCAGTGCATTATCAAACATTTATAGTGTAGTGCTGTCTGAAAATGCCGCTATGCAGCATTTTGGTACCACGAATTGCCTGGGAAAACAAATCGATTTTCACACTTTAGAAGGAGAGCATACCTACCTGGTCACTGGAGTCTTTGATAATTCGAATCCAAGCCATATGGATGTTGAGGTGTTCCTGTCTTTTTCATCCATACTTCAGGCTTGGGGTCCTGGTGCCGATAGAAATTGGAGATGGTTTGATTTCATCACGTATCTGAAAATGAAGCCGGGAACCGATATTTCTGAAATGGAGAAACAGATCATACCGTTTATTGATAAACATGGTGGAGAGCGATTGGGAAGTAGCAAAATAGATTTTGATTTTGTTCCAGTTTCGGACATTCATCTTGCCTCCAATATCAATCAAGAAATTACGGTTAATGGAGATGGCCAAATGGTCACGTTTCTGGTTCTCGTAGGAGGGTTCATTTTAGTTATTGCCTGGATTAATTATATCAATTTGTACACCGCGAGAGCCAGCGATAGAAGCAGAGAAGTAGGCATACGAAAAGCTTTAGGGAGTACAAGAGGTAGCCTTATCAAGCAGTTTTTCACTGAAGCTGCCATTACTAACTTCATAGCGGTTGTCATCGGATATTTAGGTTTTTTAATGATCAAATATTTTTCATTTCAATACTTGGGAATAGCGCTGCCTTCAGTAAGTGAGTTCGGATTAATAGTTCCGGTGTTTTTGCTCGCAATGTGGGTTGGAAGTATTTTGTTTTCTGGCACTTATCCTGCTCTTTTTATCTCCAGATTTCGTACGCTGACTGCTTTAAAAGGGAATTCAAATCAGGGGTCCGGATTGGGTTTCCGTAAGGCGCTGGTAATTTTCCAGTTTATGGCCTCCGGCTTTATGATTGGAGGGACTGTAGTGGTTTTCTCACAGTTTCAGTTTATGAAGAATCAGCCGATGGGCGTTGATACGACGAATACAGTGGTGATGGAAGTGCCAAATTTCATCGGAAATGAACAAGCCTATGCACAATCTGTCAGGGTATTGAGAAATGAACTGAGCAGAATCAATGGTGTGACTGAAGTAGCAATTTCATCTGATGTACCTGGTGCACAGGTTGAATGGAGAGGGAGTTCATTTTTGATCAATAAACCAAATGAAAGAAAGATCGTCTTCAAGATGACGGTTGGTAATGAATATTTAGATTTCTTAAAAGCTGATTTCATCGCTGGTAGGAATTTTTATGATCATTCTGACAGCTTATCAGTGATCATAAATGAAGAAACCATGTACTTATATGGCTTCACGAATCCGGAGGACGCGATTAATAAACAGGTCCGTTTTTCTGGTCTTGATACCATGCGGATTGTTGGGGTGATAAACAATTTTTACCAGGAATCTTTGAGAGAGGCGTTTAAACCGACAGTTTATCTGCGGATCGACAATGAACTTCGATATATGTCTGTACGAGTCAACAGTCAGGATACCCGCGCATTTTTAGAGGAAGCTGAATCTAAATTCAACGCCTCATTTCCAAGCTTACCCTTTGCATATTCGTTCATGGAAGACTTGTTGGAACTACGGCACGAAAGAGAGGGACGATTTCAGTGGCTGTTTAATGCTTTTTCTGCACTAGCTATTTTCCTGTCCTTGCTGGGATTGTTAGGTCTGGCCTTTTATACCACCATCAAAAGGCGAAAGGAAGCAGGAATCAGAAAAGTATTGGGTTCATCATCCGGTATGATCATTCAACTGGTGTTCAAGGATTTTGCTAAGCTGGTGATCTTAGGAAATTTGGTCATGGTTCCCTTTTTATGGCTGCTGTCAAATCAATGGCTGGACCAATTTGCTTTTCACATACAGTTTTCGTGGTTGATTCCTGTCCTTTCATTGGTGGTTAGTCTGTTCGTTGCTTTTGGGTTTACCTTCTTTCATTTGAACAAGCTGGGAAAAACTAATCCAGCGGAGGTATTGAAGAACGAGTAGAGACCTATTCATTGTTGGCAAGAACCTCAACAGGACTCACTCTTGATGTTTTTAAGGTGTGGTAGAAAACGGTCAGGATTGTAATGGAAACAATCAATATCAGCGAGATGATTGGTGCAGATATCGGAAAATTAATTCGATATGCGAAGGTGTTAAGCCAGTCTCCCATGATATAGAAACTGAGCGGAAGGGCGATCAGATAGGCAAGGAAAATCAACTTTAGAAAATTCCATGTTAACAATGCAAAAAGCTGTTTTTCTGTAGCACCGACCGCTTTTCTAATTGCCATCTCTTTGGCTTTTTCATAGGATTGGAAAGATGCCAGGCCGAACAACCCCATAATTGCGATTGCAACAGAGAAGACTGCAAAAACTCTCAAAATTCTGCTGAGCCTTTGGTCAGATTCGAATAGCCTTGAAAATTCCTGATCTACGAAATTGTAGGTAAAAGGAAGATCTGGAAAAAGTTTCTTCCAAGTCGATTCTACCGATCCCAATACTGAAGACATATCATTAGCTTGGATCTTCATCTGAATATTGAAAAACGAATCTTGATCTATTTGGATAATCAACGGAGCAATTTGTTGTTGTGGAGATTCCAGGTGAAAATCTTTTACAACGCCCATAACTCTGCCTTCGAAGCTTGGTGACTTGATTTTCTTGTTGATGGGGTTTTCAGACCATGATTGATCCTTTGTAGAAAAGAATTCAACAGCAGCTTCATTAATCAAAAATGCATTGGAATCCGATAGAAAATCGCGATTAAGATCTCGCCCTTCGATAGTTAGAAGGTCATACGTTTTAGCAAAATCATGATCGGCATAGATTGTGGAAATGGAAACTACTTCGTCTTTTTCAAATCCCTCCGGAGTGTACCCAGCTGCCCAAGTCACCTGCCCGGGAGTCGATGAAGAGGCTGAGACAGCGCGTACTTCTTTCAATTTTAGGAGCTCACTTCGAAAGAGATCTGTCCTTTTAGGATCGGTAGCTACGACTCGTACATCCTGCATGACAAGGACTTGATTTTTATTAAAGCCTAAATCCTTGTTTTGCATAAACATGACTTGCTGAAAGACGACTCCAGTTCCAATTAGAAGCAAAATAGAGGTAATGAACTGAGCCGTCACCAGGAACGTGCGAATCCTTCTCGATCCTCTTTTGCTTTTGAGCTTTGAACTCAGATTATTCGATTGTCCAATCCTGGTAATCAGGATTGCAGGATAGAGACCTGAGACCAATCCGATTAGTATAGCTGAAGAAACAAGTATGAGAATTGTGCCAGAGTCAAATGCCGAGATCAGGGTGAGTTCCTTTCCGGTGAGACTATTGAAAACGGGAAGGAGAATGATGATGAAGAGGCTGACTAGCAGCAGAGAAACGATGGATATGAGGATCGATTCTATTAACAGTTGTGATATCAGCTGAGTTTTTGACGACCCAAGAATTTTCTTAAGTCCGACTTCCTTAATCCTTCTCAAATGTTGCGCAGAAGTAAGATTGACAAAATTGATAATGGACATTAGCAAAATCGCTAAACCAACGATGGTAAGAATTGCAACATTTTCAATACTCCCACGTGGTGGGAAATCGAAGGCTAAATCAGATGCCAGGTAGATTTCTTCTAGTGATTGAAGGTCTGGGTCGTATCGATCGCTGTTTTTTTTATCCATGTGAGATTCCAGAAAGTCCTTTAGGTAGACCTTCACCCTTTCAGGTTGATCGTAGACTTTGAGTGAATTCATCAAGATGTAGGTGTAAGCGAAACGCGTGGTCCATGAACCAAAAGCGGTTTGACTGAAGAAGTACTTCTTTACAAAGTGAATAGGAATTACGAACTGAAACTGTAGGTGGGAGTTGTTTGGGCACTCGACCACGCCCTGGATTTCGAAGGTTACGTAGTTTCCCCACAAACTCACCTCAAGAGTTTTTCCGATTGGATCCTGATCTCCGAAATATTTTTTGGCAGTTTTCGGAGTGATAATCATTTGACTTGGATTCTTCAAAAATTGCGATTGCTCTCCTTGAAGAACAGGGAAATTGAAAATGTCAAAGAATGAAGAATCTGCTCCTATGAAGCCGTGCTGAGCGTAAACCTCATCACCTTGCTTGACTGTCAAAGCGATGGTAATGTTTTGGATTGTAGCTAGATTTTCAACTTCAGCCCATTCTTCCTTCAACGCATCTCCCCATCTATAGGGTACAAATGCTCCCGCTTTACCATCCCTGCTAGCAATAAGACGAAAGATTCTGTCGCTCTTTTCGTGAAACCTGTCAAAACTTAGCTCATGTTTGAGGTAGATGATGTTTAGAAAAAATGCCAGCAATCCAATGGAAAGGCAGGTAACATTTATGAGCAAGAATGTTCGTTGTTTTTTGAGATTCCGCAACGCGAGTCGAACTAAGAATTTGAGCATATCTAAGGATTTGATGCATGTTAGCACCATTTCCTTATCTAGGATAGAATGGAATTTACCTTTAGAATGGAATTTACTTTTTTAGCGAATTTATCCTTGTCTTCTTATAAATACTTGGGGGTAATCCGGTGTGTTTCTTGAAGATTCGTGTAAAATGACTTTGGTCTGAGAAGCCTGTGATCAGAGCAATTTCCGCTAGCGAATAGCTTGATGTTTCTAGCAATCTTATCGCCTTTTCTATTCGTAGTTTGCGCAAATAGTCACCAAAGGAAATGTCATCAAAGTACTTTGAAAACTCTCTTGAAAGATACGATGGATGCACCTGAAGGCTTCCGGAGACTTCCTGCAAGCTGAGACTCAAATCTGTATCAATTTGAACTTGAATGATTTCCTTGAGTTCATTCACCCATTGCGGAGTTTTCTTGCTAGATTTTTGCGTGAGAAATTTCCGATAGACTTCGATGAGCAGATCCTCCGTTGGGTTTTGCGTGTGTTTTTCGTTTTGAAGGTGGGAGGCCCAAGAGTATAAAGCATCGTACAGATGAAATCCCATTTCGATAAGTTCATGGTCATCGCTTATGTTGTGCGAGAGTCCTGCAGAAATGGCCCAAAGCCCTGCGGACTGGATAGCAAGGTTGTGACGATCAGTGTCAGCAGCTCGAACTATGGTCGCAATCTTGTGAAGTGCAGGATCTTTTAGCTCATGTTTCTTGACGAAATAGTCAAAGGTGCACTGATCATTGTAATGTGTGTATTCTACGTCTGGAATGTCATATGGTGTTGCGCCCAAACGTTTCGATTCGGATAGAACTTCCTTGAAGGGGACAAAATGAAAGACTGCTTCCTCATCAATAAATCTCTTGATTAACCACGGGCAAGCAATCCTATCAATTTTTGGACGTTCACGAGTTATCCACTTCATTTTAATTCTCTAACTGATCACCGCCGTTGCCTCAATCTCGATTAGCATTTCTGGATCGATCAAGGCTGAAACTTCCACCATTGCTGTGGCTGGCTTTATGTTTCCAAAGAACTCACCGTGGGCTCTTCCGTATTCTTCCCATTGAGAAATATCAGTTACGAACATACGGGTTCGAATGACATCTTCCATTTTTCCACCTGCTTTTGCAAGAGCCTCCTGGATAATCTCAAGGCACACCTTCGCTTGCTCATACGCAGTTTCTCCAACTGTTTTTCCGTCCCGAACAGGAGCGGTTCCTGAGACCTCGATTGTGTTGCCTATCCTTACCGCTCGACAGTAACCAACCTTATCTTCCCATGGAGCTCCTGATGATATGTTTTGTCTCATAGTCTTGTCTAGTTACGAGTAAAATAAAAAAAAGTCCGACGTTGACCGGACTTTTTCTAATCTTCTAGCTAGTAAAATCACTAGGCATCCTTGTGGACGTGTACATCCATTTGTGGGTACGGAATATTGAGACCTACTTCGTTGAATTTGTTATACACTTTTTCATTCATTTCGAAGAAGACTCCCCAGTAATCACCCGATTCCACCCAGACGCGAACCACAAAATTCACAGAACTGTCTGCCAATTCAGAAAGAGCTATGAAAGGCTCAGGATCTGAGAGTATCCGTGAGTCTGCATTTATCAACTCCATCAAGGTGTCTCTTGTCTTGGAGGTGTCATCGCCATATCCTACTCCAAATGTCCAGTCCACACGCCTTCGTGGTTCAGTCGAGTAGTTGGTCATCGAGGTATTCGCCAAAGTGCCATTCGGAATGATGATGGTTTTGTTGTCTGGTGTTTTCAAATACGTATTGAAAATCTGGATTGAATTCACAGAGCCGACGTAGCCAGCAGCGTCAATCACATCACCAACTCTGTAAGGTTTCAGGAGCAATATGATAACTCCTCCGGCAAAATTTTGTAAAGTTCCTTGCAAAGCCAGACCTACAGCCAAACCTGCAGCTCCAAGTATTGCTACAAAGCTTGTTGCTTCTACTCCCACCATTCCAATCACAGAAATTAGGAGCATTACTTTTAGAATCGCCCCAATCAGGGATTTTAAAAATGGACCAAGCGACGGGTCAACATTTCGTTTGGTCATTGCCTTTCCGATACCTCGTGTGATGAATCCAATGATCCATAGACCGATAACAAGGGTTAGAATAGCAAGAACAAGATCTGGCCCATACTTCCAGGCGAGTTCAATAATTTGATCAGTGTAATTAGTTACTTCTTCCATATTTAGTTAGGGTTAAAAACTCAAGGTTAACTATCCATGAGATGAATAGTTGGATTTTTCGGTAAGCGGCCTTTATATCACTTCGAAAGATACATTTATTTCGTTTTTTCTCCGTGTATCCGACAACAGAAATTGAGTTGTTCAGTTCCAACCACTTAAGTAAAAAAATACAGGCTTTATCAGGCTAAAATGTTTTCTGGGATGATGATTCATTAAAAATCCTATTTTTGTCGATTCCTAAACCTAAAAAAAGATAACATGCGTGAACTGAACGATTTCCTTGCTTTTATTGATAGCTTCATTGGTAGCTCATGGTGGTTTCCATATGCGTTGCTAGGAACCGGATTGTTTTTCACCATCTATCTAAAATTTCCACAGATACGATATTTCAAGTTTGCCTTTAAAGTAGTAAAGGGAAAATTTGATAAGAAAGACGATGAAGGTGACACGAATCACTTTCAAGCATTGACTACGGCACTGTCAGGAACTGTTGGCACAGGGAACATCGCGGGAGTTGCACTTGCTGTTCATATCGGCGGGCCAGCTGCACTTTTTTGGATGCTGATGACTGCTGCAGTAGGTATGTGTACAAAGTTTGTTGAGGTAACACTTTCTCACAAGTACAGAGAGAAGACTGCAGATGGTACGATGGCTGGAGGTCCGATGTACTACATGAAAAATAAATTGAACATGGGATGGTTGGCAGCAATCTTTGCGGGAGCTACAGTTCTATCCTCCTTCGGTACGGGGTCACTTCCGCAAATCAATAGCATCGCAGATTCAATGAATTCAGTGTTTGGACTAGATGAAATGATGGTAGGCGGGGTTCTCGCAGTTCTGTTGGGTTTGGTTATTATAGGTGGAATCAAGAGGATAGCTGCTGTTACCTCACGATTAGTGCCAACGATGGCTATCATTTACTTCATCGGAGCTTTTGCAGTAATCTTTTACAATATTGGAAACATCATTCCTTCCTTCGTATCGATTTTTGCTGACCTCTTCACAGGCTCAGCCGCAACTGGCGGATTTGTTGGAGCGTCCATAGCCTTCGCATTCAACAAAGGAGTTGGAAGAGGCCTTTTTTCAAATGAAGCAGGCCAGGGTAGTGCTCCTATTGCCCACGCGGCTGCCAAGGCCCACGAGCCCGTTTCAGAGGGACTGGTAGCGATTCTCGAGCCATTTATTGACACAATTGTTATTTGCACAATCACAGGGTTAGTTCTTCTGTCCTCGGGAGTCTGGAAAGAGAAGCACTTAAACCAATTTGATTATACAGACATGTCAATTGTGCAAGGTGTACTCACCGATGAAACGGATGAAGGAGTTCAACAACTGTATGGTCACATAAGTGGAGAAAATACACTTCCACTATTTGATGGTCAATTGGAAGTGACGAATGGAAAAATTCAGAGTTCCGTCTCAGTAATTAACGCAAGATCTTTGGCTGAAGAAGTGGTTGTATCTAGAAATGGTACACCAATTTCTGGTTCAATTGAATTGATTGACGGAAAGCCCGCGGATCTAGATATAGTATTTGAAGGTAAATCTCTTATGCACAGTGCTCCACTAACAGCGGAAGCATTTACCAGAAGTTTTTTCGGCGACTCTGGAAAATACATCGTTTCAATCGGCCTCCTGCTCTTTGCATTTAGTACAGCGATAAGCTGGTCATACTACGGAGACAGAGCGATGACTTATCTGTTTGGACCAAAGTCAGTGAAGTATTATCGCTTCGTATATGTGGCGGGATTTTTTGTTGCATCTTTTGCCGACACAACAATTATTTGGACCCTGTCCGGGATTACTATCGCGGTAATGACATTGCCTAACTTGTTCGGTATCATCATGCTGAGAAAAGACATGAAAAATACCGTTAATGAATACTGGAATACGTTCAAAGGGGAATGGCCAGACGAAAAAACACCAGAGTAAAAACCTATTTTTTAGCGAACGCAGTAGTTGCCCTCGCCTTCTTTCCAGCCATTCTGTACAGTCAGCAGCAATCTGTGCAGCAGGACTCTGTAGGTGATTGGACAACGTTGCAGGAAGTGGAAGTGAATGCACTTGCATTATCTAATACCAAGTTTGAGTATGGAGGGATGATTGGAACGATCAATGCAAAGAAGCTTCAGCTCTCTGATCCTGCAATTGTTTCTGGTGAGATGAACAAAATACCAGGAGTTTATTGGCATTCCGGAGCACTGAATACGAATAGAATTACCATAAGAGGAATTGGATCAAGGTCGCCATTTTCAACGAACAAAATCCGAGCTTACTACGAAGACATTCCCCTGACTGATGGTGGTGGGGAAACAACGCTAGAGGACGTAGACCTAAGTTTCGTGGGTGGAATCGAGGTGCAGAAAGGAGCAAATTCAAGCTTGTATGGATCTGGTTTGGGCGGGACAATTTTTCTTAAGAAGCCAGTCATTGACAATAACTCGATGGAAACGAATTTGACCTATGGTTCTTTTGGTCTGATTCGGGCGGGAGTCAGAGGTAGTATTGCAACCAGTGAAGGAGCATTTCGGATGGGATATCAATCACAGCAAAGTGACGGATACAGAAATAGCAACTCTTTTGAGAGACAAACGCTCTTTATTTCATCAGATGTCATGCTAGGGCAAAATGAGATTAGTTTTTTAGGTCTTTTTATTGATCAACGAGCATTCATTCCCAGCTCATTAGGAATTACAGATTTTACAGAAAATCCAAGGAACGCCGCCTTTACATGGGGTGCTGCAAGAGGTTTTGAGGACTATGAACGTTGGCTTGCTGGACTATCATGGACAAGAAAAC
>JBDVJN010000030.1:0-164785 GCA_039961455.1 Cyclobacteriaceae bacterium
CTTACCAGTCGGTGGCGAAAGTGGGAGAGTCTATGATAACAACTGGAGGTACTACACCGTGTCTATGGAGCTGCAGACGAATAGAGGTTTTGTAATTCTGCCAACCCTTGGCGAGACATCTCCAAGCATAGCATTTGATGGAAGTAATATTTGGATGAAGAACTACAGTTTTGATCCAAAGTTTAATGATGGACCGGATGCAATTCTGTTTTTTCATACAAGCTTTGTGACACTCCCATGGCTTACACAAGTGGAGGGTGCCGTTTTAACCAAAATGGAGGACGTGGAAGTGCCAGATTATGGAAAGTGTACCACGATCAGACTTACCTACGAGCCAAACAGCAAAGAGCATGGTGGTTACTATGACCTTTTCTTAGAGAAGGAAACTAACTTATTGAGGGCAGTCAAGAACACAGCTTCTTTCCCCAAATTGCCGGGAGACATTTTTCCTGCTAAATATCCAGCAGGCAGAGGAAGCGGCACAATTTTTAGAATCTTTGATAAATACAGCGAACTCAGTGGCCTCAAACTCCCGGTTAGCTATACATCTGTAAGAATCCAAGACGATGGGTCAAGGAAAGTTTTTGGATCACATATTTTAATAAACCCTCGGTTTGGAGGGAAATTTAATGAAGCTGCACTCAAACAACCAGAAGGGGCGAGGGTGGTTTATACAGCCCCGAAATCATAATGAGCTTTTATATTATTCTTTTTGGTTTATATGTGGATTTTTAGTGAAATGAAATTTTCACATGTTCGAGAGCCTGATCGCAAGATCAGGCTTTGCTATCAAACTTTAACATTACTTAAATGCTAGTACGAATAGTTTTAATTGCCTTAGTTGAGTTGGCAACTTCGTCCTGTTTCATCTTGTCCTCAGGAGATCAGAATTTAAATATTAAACTTCCCGAGGGTTTTAAAAACCAATTGATCATTAGCAACCTTGGTTATTCACGACAACTTGCTGTTTTAGAAAATGGCGATTTGATCGTCGGTGGAGCAACCACACGTCTATTAATCTCGGAGGGAGATGGGTATCGGAAAAAGGTCATTCCTAATATCTATGGCGGGGGGGTGCAAGTCAAAGGGGACTACATCTATTTTGGTGCTGCGTCTTACATTTCAAGATTACGGATTGAAGATCTTTACATGGACCAGATTCCAGAACCTGAATTGGTTATCAAGTTTGAGAGACAAGCCAAACATGAGTTGAGGACATTTACGACAGATCAAAACGGATTTATCTATGTCAATATTGGAGCTCCTTCAAATATCTGTCAACCTGAAAATCGGGAGAATAGAAAAGGAGCACCTAGTCTGGACCCATGTACTCAGCTGGAAGACTTTGCGGGAATTTGGAGGTTTCCTGCGGATAAACTCAATCAAAAAAGATCCGATGGGTACCACTACGCCTCTGGAATAAGAAACGCGGTTGCCATCGATTGGAACTCCAGCAATAACAAACTATACGTAGTTCAGCATGGACGGGACAGATTGAATGGACTATATCCTGATCTCTATTCCACACAGGATAACGCAGATCTTCCAGCTGAAGAATTCATGTTAGTAGAAGACGGCGACAAATTTGGATGGCCGTACTGTTATTTTGATCCTTATCAGGACAAATTACTTCTTGGCCCAGAGTACGGAGGAGATCGTAAAAAGATTGGACGTTGCGCTGAGTTCAAAAGACCACTAGTTGGATTCCCAGCGCACTACTCACCTAACGATTTGCTATTTTATAAGGGGGATCAATTTCCGTCAAAATACAAAAACGCGGCACTGGTCGCTTTTCACGGCTCGTGGAATCGTGAGCCCCATGGGCAAAAGGGATTTAACGTAATCGTACAACCGATGGAAAATGGACTACCTGTTGGGAAGTGGAGTGTCTTTGCTGACGGATTTGCCGGAAAGCAATTTGTCTCCAATCTGGGTGATGCAGCCGCTCGTCCATGCGGCCTTGCCGAAGGGCCGGGTGGATCAGTTTACGTTCTGGATTCTGTAGATGGAAAGATCTGGGAAATCTGGTACGAAGGGTAGCGTCCCTTGTCAGCGAGAATTACTCTGAATGTAATGTTTCAGCTGGATTCATCTTTACAGCCCTAACAATTTCATAGCTGATCGTTACAACGGAAATTATGAGAATAATTGAACCCGATATCAAAAGAACATTCCAGGTGACATCAATCCCATATTCATAATTCTGAAGCCATCGTTTCATTGCATACCATCCTAGCGGGAATGCTACGACAAGAGAAATTGCAATCAACTTTAAGAAATTGGAGCTAAGTGAATGAAAGAGATCTGAGAAGGTGCTCCAAGTACTTTTCGGATTCCAATCTCTTTCCTTCTCTGCTCTACCATAAATGCTGACAAGGCGAAGAGGCCCAGACATGCAATGATGATTGCGAGAAAGTGCAAAAGAGGTAAATACGTTTCCTGTTCGTTTCACATTATCGTACATTTATGAATTCAGAAAAAGATGAGCTACAACCTAGTGATTTGGGTGATGATGCAAACTCAGGGAATCAATAAAGAACTATCACCATAACTTAGAAATCGGTAATTGCTGGTTAGAGCTTCCTTATAGACTTTCCTCCAATTCTCGCCAATGAATGCTGCTACCAACAAGATTAGTGTCGACCCGGGTAGGTGAAAATTTGTGACAAGCCCGTCACATAACCTGAATTTGTAGCCGGGGTAGATAAAGATTTCGGTTTGGCCTCGTAATGTTGTAGTACCCAGTTTCGACATATGATCCAATACAGCATTCAGTGACTCATCCTTTGACACAGGTTTAAATGTATATGCGTCTTCTTTTCCAATGAAGAAGTCTTCTGATCCATTCAGCAATTTTACTCCATACCAATAGAGACTTTCAATTGTACGCACTGCTGTTGTACCTACAGTTATTAATTGATTTTTAGCTATGAGATTTTCGATATTAGTTCTGGATATCCAAATTTGCTCATTGTGCATTGGGTGCAGTGAAATATTTTGCTGTTTTATTGGCTGAAAAGTCCCAGCTGAAACATGAAGAGTCATATAGTCAGTCTGAATACCCCTTTTTTCTAGATCAGCTATTATGCTGTTAGTAAAATGAAGACCTGCGGTAGGGGCGGCCACAGCACCTTGCATTTTTGAGTAGACCGTTTGGTATCGTTCTTCATCGGAATCTTCAGGTTCCCGGTTAATGTATGGAGGTAGCGGAATTTTTCCAATCTCAATGAGCAGGTCTGAAAAAGTTAAGTCAGAGTTCCATTCGAACTTTACCTGATCTTCGGAAATTCTTGTGGCTTTCACTCCAATTTCATCGTATGCCAAGGAAGTATCTGTTTTCCACTTCTTGGCATTCCCAATCATACATTTCCAGGTTGCCGATCCCTTCGCATTCATGACTTCTTCATGAACGGGTGAGGGGAGTATCGGCTCTAGAAGAAAGATCTCAATCTTTGCTCCTGTATTCTTGTGCATAATGATGCGTGCAGGGATGACTCTCGTATCGTTAAAAACAAGCAGGGAATCGGCCGGGATAAGGTCGCCAATGTCCTTAAATGAATGATGGTTTAAGTTGCCCTCATTATAATAGAGAAGCTTTGAATTAGCCCGATCTTTTAGGGGATGCTTGGCTATTTTATCCTCTGGAAGATCATATAAAAAATCGTCTAATTTTAAGTCCATGCTTAAGCTCGAATATACATCTTACACACTTGATTTTCGGTTTCAAGCCAAGACTAGTCGTGGTTCTATGAACGATCGAAAGGTCTGGTTTCTGAAAGTTTCGGATGAAAATGGGAACTATGGAATTGGGGAGGTGGCACCAATAGAAAGGCTCAGTCCGGAGTCTCCTGTCGATATTCCTGAAGAGTTGGATCGAGTGATGTCAAACATTGTGGATGTGAGTAAGCCTGGAAGCCAAACTGAGGTTTGGGAAATAGCAAATGAACTAGCTCCTAAAGGCTTTTCAAGCATTCGGTTTGGATTGGAGGTGGCACTATTTGACTTACTTCATGGAGGATCCAAAATGATTTTCGCACAAGATCTCCACAAAGTCAGAATTCCAATTAATGGACTTGTATGGATGGGAGATGCGGACTTTATGGAGGAGCAGATAAAGGAAAAACTGAACCAAGGTTACAATTGTATCAAGCTGAAGGTGGGAAACCTGGACTTTGAAACTGAGATTGGAATTATTAAAAACCTCAGAAAACTCTCTGATGATTTAGTTATCAGGTTGGATGCGAACGGAGCATTCGCAACAAATGAAGTGCTTATGAAATTGAAGAAATTGAGTTCTTACAATATTCATTCGATTGAGCAACCTATCTTGCCGATGCAGCCAGAAGCAATGGAGATTGTCTGTGCAAAAAGCGAAATCCCAATTGCATTGGATGAAGAATTGATTTGGGTAACGGAAGAGAGTGAACGGTTGCAACTTCTTCAAGATTTAAAACCTCAGTATGTAGTGTTAAAACCGACCTTGCACGGAGGCTTCTCATCTATTAAGAATTGGATCGATTTAGCGGAAATTCAGGGAGTGGGTTGGTGGATCACATCTTATCTGGAGTCAAACATTGGATTGAATGCAATTGCTCAATTTGCTAGCTTGTACGAGAACATCGAGTTTCATGGACTAGGGACAGGGAATCTGTTTCACAATAACATTGTTTCTCCTATTCAGATTGAGGATGGCTTTTTCAAGTATGCGAAAAGCTCTACCTGGGGAGACGTTGGCCTTTAGGTTTTTCATCAAAAGGCATTTTTGCATATTCGGGCGGCCCTGTTGCTTGAAAAAAAACATGTTGCAGCCTTTGTTTCTGTTCATCATCGCAGATTAGTAGCACTTCTCTAAAGAAACGGAATAATTCTGTCTCTCTTGTTGTTGCTACCTCAGCAAATTGGGAGATCAGACTGTCTACCTCACTTTGTTCGCCTTTTAACATCAGAGAATTTAGTTGATCTTTTATTCGTTTAAACTCGTTTTGATTTGCTCTCTGGGCCTGATGATGTTTTTGAGACAATAGAACAAATGCCTCTGCTTGCTGTTTATTAAATCCAATTTCCTTAATAATAAAATCGTTTATTTCCTCTATTGGTCTTCGTTCTTTTGGGTTGTGTTCTTTCTTATTTCCCCACATTAACCCAATTAGCGTGACGTTTAGAATAATAAGGGCAATCACTGCAATGACAATAATTTGGGCGGTAGACTTTTTCATTTCAGTATGCGTCAACGTTTAGGTTCCACTCTTCGGCAACAGATCTCAGCATTTCGTCGCGTGAGGAACTTTGACTAGTTATCAAAAGCGCTGTGTTCACAATGGCAAAAATAATCATAGCAGCTATGGCGTACTTGGCTCTTCTAGTCCATACTACTTCTTCCTTTTTGAAGAGCATTTTCTTCGCTAGCAATTCCATAAAACCATCGGGAGCCTTTGCTTTTTCCAGTTGATCAATGCTCAACAGTGTTAGATCAATTTCATTTTCTAAGTCAGATTTTTTCATAGTAATCTTTTAAAATTTTCTGAAGGTTTTGTTTGGCTCTATGAATCAGGGATTCAATAGAAGAAATACTTTTTTCCATGACATCACTAATTTCTTCGTACGAGAGGTGTTCCACCTTGGCCAGTGTAAATGCAATTTTTTGCTGCTCTGGTAACTTTTCGATTGCATCAAAAAGGATAGTGGCTCGTTGCTGATTCTCAAGAGCTATTCCGGGATGGAAGAAATCAGGTGCTTTGTTTTGAACCGAAGGGTCAGAAATGTCCTCGAGATGAACAGAGCGTTTTTGTCTTCCTCTTCGGCGAATCTCTTCTAGACATTTATTTACAGCAACTCTATATATCCAAGTACTGAGTAAGGATTCTCCCTTGAATTTGCTGATGTTTTGATACACATGAATAAACACGTCCTGTGACATATCTTTTGCTTCTTCCAAATCTTTCATGAAACCGAGACAGGTATTGTATACTCGGTCTTGATTCTCTAAAACCAATGTTTGAAATTCGTTTTCAGTCACTAAGGCAGCTTAAAATCCGAAGATATGGAAACTGTCAAAATTGACCTCTAGCTTTCATGATTTAGATGCTCTTGATTAAAAAAACTTGCTTTCATAACCTTTTGAAGGAGAACATGACGAATAGGGAAACTTTTGGCAATTCTTTTTTCCGCTCTATTGAGAGAATTTCGCCTGACAGGCCTGAAGAAATTCAAATAGACTTGAACTATTTACTAACAATTAAAAGAGAATTATGCTTAGAAAACTTGTATTTACAGCATCCTATTTCAGTGTTTTGACAGTGCTGGTAGGAATAGGACTTCGAATTCCTCAGATTCTAAGCGCCAATGCTACCTTATTTCTGATCATGGCTGGCTCACTGCTTTTTTCTGTGACTACTGTGCCATATTTTTTCTATGATTGATATCGGAAGTGGATTCGAGTGTTAAAAATGAATAGAGGGTTCGCTAGAATCCACATAAAAGTCATCCCGAAACCGTTCGTTTCAGGATGACTTATAAGGTTTCCAGGTTCTTAGAAATGCATCTTCATTCCTTCATGAGTGCCTTTGAATCCTAGTTTCTCGTAAAAGCGCAAGGCATCTGGACGTTGTTTATCAGTGGTTAACTGCAGCAGGTGAGCTCCTCTTTCTTTTGCACGATCGATTGCCCACAAGAACATTTTTTCACCCAATCCTCCACCTCTCTTGTCCTTTCTGATTCTGACAGCTTCAATTTGAGATCTGATTCCACCCTGGTACGTCAGGTACTGTATGAAAGACAATTGCAGTGTGCCTACAATCTCGTTTTCTTCCTCAACTACAACCAATTCCTGATTTGAGTCAGCCTTGATCCGTCTAAATGCACTGATGTAAGCTTCGGGAATGGGGTCAACAAAGTTTTCTCTCTTTACGCCCAATTCGTCATCAGCAAGCATAGAAACAATGGATACGATATCTTTTTCTTCAGCAGGACGGAATATCATGCCGCTAAAGTACATAAGGGCTGAAAATTCTGTCCTAGTGCTTGTGGTAAACCTTTGCTACGATCCTCCATCCGCTTTCGAATTTCAAAAGGCTTAGATAGTCAGTATAGACGTGCTTACCTTGATTTCTTAGTTCAACCTTAACCTGTGCAGCACCCCCTGTCACATCCACCGATGCAAATGTTGGTTTCCAAATATTTTTTTCAGCGCTGGCATCGTAATCATCGGCTTTTCTTTTTCTCACACTTGCCACCCATTCACCAATTGGATATTTGCTAATTTCTTCTCCTTTGGCAGAGTAGATGGCAAAATCTTCATGAAATCCTTCTTGCATTTTATCGGCATCCAGCTCGTTAAACGCGCCATTGATATATGCTTTTGAAACAAGTTCTTTTACGGCGTCCACATTTTCTCTCTCTTCGGAGGTCTTGATAGCAAATGCTAGTGTTGAAATGAGGACTCCAGAAATAAGTAAAATTTTGATTGTTGCTTTCATTTTGGGAAAATTAGGATTGTAAAATAGTACAGGTAACGCAACGATTTTCCAAGCTTATGGTTTAGCTATTATTGAATAAGATCAAAAGTGCCAAGATTGGTTTCTGAGGAATAAAGTCCACTGAACTTTTCATTTATTTGGTCATACTCTGCCTGATTGCTTTTTAGAAATCCATCATAATCTTTTTTAGACATCCATCGATCAATCAAGGTGTAGGACTTCCCATCCGTGTTTTTAAGAAGGTCATGTCCGAAGTAGTCATCACATGGTTCGAAAAATTTGAACCACGCGCCAGATCGTCCGTACTCTTTTTCGAACTCCGCGTGATTAGAAGAATCCACCTCATATTTCCAAAGTATGCAATACATATTCTATAGATATTGGTTGAAGATAAAATAAAGATAATGATTTTACCTATTTGACTAATAATGTTTTAGCTTGGTCGTTATGCTTCGATAGTCAAGCCACTGATTTCCCGTCGCTCTTTGGTATTTATCTATTCAATTATGAGTGAAGAGAATATCGAGATGGTTCAGCTTGGCTGTTTGCTATTTATTTCAGCCTATCATATTATTCTTTATTTCCAGCTAAGAAGAAACTACTACTTGTACCTCGGCCTTCTGAGCTTTACAATTCTTGTTAGAGCACTTTTGGTTGATGACGGCTCCCAATTGTTTTTCCAGTTGTTTTCTAATGTTGACAGGCTCGTAGGTAGAAAGATTGAATACTTCGTAACTTTTTCAAGTCTGTTTTTGATGCCAATGTTTATTTATGATCTGTACCCAAATAAGCGTTTGCGTCGATACCTGAGGTTCTTTCAGTTGGAAGGAGGTGCTCTTATGCTTTTTGTTTTGCTTACCCCGTACTACATTTTTAGAGAGACTGTAGATTTTTTCCAACTCTCAATGATTGCCAGTTTTGCTTTTACTTTTTTGATTTTGAATTCTGCGATTAAAAAGAAGATGATCGGAGCCAAAATCACCTTTTTTGGAATCCTTGTTTCATTTGGCTTTGTTCTGATCCAGATGGGTAAAAATTCTGAAATTGTTACCATTACAAGCAATGGCCCTAATTTGATCAGTATTGCTGTTGTGATTTATTTCTTTTTCCAATCTATTGCCTTGTCTGAAATTTTCGCCCAATCATTTAGAGAAAATGAACAGTTGAACAAGGAGTTGGAGGAGAGAGTATCTACTAGAACGGAGCAATTGTCAAAGTCCAATCTTATCAAAGATCGGTTTTTAAAAATTGTCAGTCATGATTTAAGAGCACCATTGGGCAGTTTAAAGTCCATGCTAGCACTTCTTGGAACGAAATCTATCACCGAGGAGCAATCGAATACATTGAGAGAAAAAATAGGTAGTAGTTTGACAGGGTCCATTGATATGTTGGATGATTTGCTTGAGTGGACGAAAGCAACTTCGGAATCCAAAGTGCAGGTAAGAAAAGAGCGTGTAAATATTCTCGAGCTGATGCAGTCAACGCTAGCATTATTTGAGGGAGTAGCGTTACGCAAAAACATTGAATTGACATTAAACAGCCAGAAGGGCTCTCCGGTTTTCGTAGAATCCGATATTAACGTTGCCAACGTAGTTCTTAGAAATCTGATTAACAATGCTATCAAATTCACGGATGAAAATGGTCACGTTAAGGTTGGATTGAGGCGTAAGGGTAAAACTGTAGAGGTGTATACAGAAGATGATGGTATCGGGGTTCCGCATGAAATGAAGCAATCGATATTTGAAATGGAATCCAAAAATAGGAGGTCAGGAACACATAATGAGAAAAGTACAGGTGTAGGGCTGGCGCTTTGCAAAGATCTGATACTTCAAAACGGAGGTAAGATTTGGGTGGAGGATAATGTTCCTAAAGGAACCATTTTTAAATTCACTTTGGAGCTCTCTGCTTAACTTCGCCACCACTGATACATAATGAATAACCTTCTTTTAGCTATCTCGTAAAGAACCCCAACGAAAACCTATCCATGAAAAAGTCATGTTTATTGAGTGCCATTTTGGTTGCTCTTTTTTCTTGCAATTTAAATGCGCAGGCCCCTAAAAAACCGCATATAGGCGAAATTCGGCAGATGCTGGAGAAACTAGATGTATTAGGTTCGGTCTTATATGTTGCGGCACATCCGGATGATGAAAACACTAGCCTGATCACCTATTTTGCTAATGAAGAGCATATGCGAACCGCGTATCTCTCTGCCACCCGTGGTGATGGTGGACAGAACCTAATAGGGCCAGAAATTCGTGAGGAGTTGGGGCTAATAAGGACACAGGAGCTACTGGCAGCACGTAGGACAGATGGAGGTCAGCAGTTTTTTTCAAGAGCTAACGATTTTGGGTATTCAAAACACCCCGACGAGACCTTCACCATCTGGGATAAGGAAAAAGTCCTGGCTGATTTTGTTTGGGTGTTTCGAAAATTCAGACCGGATATTATTGTCACTCGATTCTCTACAATGCCTGGCGTTACGCATGGTCATCATACCGCTAGTGCGATTTTAGCAAAAGAAGCATTTAAGCTTAGTGGTGATCCTGCCGCATATCCGGAACAACTTGATCTAGTTGATGCCTGGCAGCCAAGTAAGATTTTTTGGAATACCAGCTGGTGGTTTTATAGAAACACCGGCCAGAAAATGGATACCACGGACCTTACTCAAATAAATATCGGAAAGTATAACCCTCGCCTCGGCAAGTCATACACTGAAATTTCCTCGCTAAGCAGGAGTATGCATAAAAGTCAGGGCTTTGGATCAACTGGTAGTAGAGGCGATGCAACAGAGTACTTGCTTCAATGGGATGGTGAGGAAAATGATAGTTTGTTTGAGAATCTCAGGACGGATTGGAGCAGGGTTACGGGAGGTGAGGAAGTAACCTTTCTTATTCAGAAAATGAGAGAGGAGTTTGATTCATCAAATCCTTCTGAATTGTTGCCGACATTGTTGCTTACCAGGAGGGCCATCAACAAAATATCGGATGAATTTTGGAAAGACATCAAGTTGCGAGAGGTAGATGGCTTAATCAAGGCGGTCTCTGGGTTGTATGCGGAGCTTGTTGCCACTCAGAATTCATATGTTCCTGGTGATTCAATTCAGGTTTCATTGGAGATGATAAATCGAAGTCCAGCATCAATGAAGATAGAACGTGTGAAACTGAATCATTGGATAAACGAATTCGAGTTAAGTAGCCCTTTGGGAAACAACAAGAGATTTCGAACGTCTCTGAATTTAAAACTCCCAAATGGAGTAGAATTCTCAACACCCTATTGGCTGAGAGAAGAGGCTTCACTTGGAATGTACACGGTGGAAGATCAGGAACAAAGAGGGAAGCCGGAAAATGACCCTTCGTTATCAGGATCAATAACCGTATCGATAGAAGGAGAAGAGATTTCTCTGGACATACCGGTGGTCTTTAAACGAAACGATCCTGTGGATGGTGAAGTCTATGAGCCTGTTGCGATATCACCACCAGTGATGGCAAATCTGTCATCCAAAGTGCTGGTCTTTGGTGACGGCAATTCGAAAAAAGTGGATGTACGAGTCATTGCGGGTAGAAAGGGTGTTAGTGGTGAATTGAGTTTGGATGCACCGAAAGGCTGGAAAATCACTCCTGATGCAGTTGATTACTCCCTTGAACAAAAAGGACAGGAGGAGATCTATTCGTTTGAAATTACTCCTCCGAAAAAAGCTTCGGACGGTAACATTGCTATTTCCCTGACTTATGATGGAAGAACGTATCAAAACGGATATTCGGGGATAACATATGATCATATTCCCAAGCAGAACATTTACCCGAAAGCTAGTTCTAGAGTGGTACGACTTAATCTCGAAAAGCGGGGAGAGCTTATTGGGTATATCAAGGGTGCCGGAGATGCGATACCTGAAAATCTGACACAAATTGGATACACAGTAGAATTTCTTGAGAAAGACGATGTTACACTCGAAAACCTGAAACAGTATGATGCGGTTATCCTGGGTATCCGCGCCCTAAATACCGTGAGTTGGCTAGCATACAAAAACACAGACCTATTCCGCTACGTGCAAGGTGGCGGAACACTTATCAATCAATACAATACAAGTCATCGATTGGTGACGCAAGATATTGCTCCGTTTGACCTGAAGCTTTCTAGAGATCGAGTCACTGTAGAAGGGGCTCCAGTGGAAATCTTAGCGAAGGAACATCCTGTCATTGTGGGACCAAACAAAATCACTTCGTCAGACTTTCAAAACTGGGTACAAGAGAGGGGTCTCTATTTTCCCAATGAGTGGTCTGATGAATTCACTCCAATTCTAAGTAGCAACGATCCTGGAGAAACTCCAAAAGAAGGAGGGTTGCTGATAGCAAAGTATGGTGAAGGTCACTATGTGTATTCAGGGTACTCCTGGTTTAGAAACTTGCCAGCCGGAGTTCCCGGAGCTTACCGTCTATTTGTTAATTTAATATCCTTAGGAAATGACTGAACTAATTTCAGAAAAGAACATTGACAAACCGCCGCTTTTTAAAAAATGGAGATTCCTATACCTGCTCGTGATAGCCTGGCTTGTTTTTATGATCACCATGTTTACGATTTTTAGCACTTCCTATTAATGAATTATATCGATCTCATCGTACTTTTTGGTACGTTAATATTCATCGTTTCTTACGGAGTTTGGAAAACGAGAGGACAAAAAGATTTAGAAGGTTATTTGCTTGGAGGCCATTCAATGAAATGGGGTACCATCGGACTTTCGGTCATGGCCACGCAAGCGAGCGCTATTACCTTTATATCTACTCCAGGTCAGGCCTATGATAGTGGGATGGGATTTGTTCAAAACTACTTTGGACAACCGCTTGCTTTGATCGTTGTGTCGGCAGTCTTTATTCCTATTTTCTACCGACTTAAGGTCTACACTGCGTATGAATTTTTGGAGAGAAGGTTTGATACCAAAACTCGCTTTTTGGGCGCATTTATTTTTCTTGTGCAGCGAGGTCTGGCGGCAGGAATCACTATTTACGCACCAGCAATTATCATATCCTCGATTTTAGGATGGAATTTGACGCTGACTATTGTGTGCACAGGAGTGCTTGTTATTATCTATACTGTATCTGGGGGAACGAAAGCGGTTTCAATTACTCAGAAGCAGCAGATGGCTGTGATTCTAGCTGGAATGTTTGCCGCATTTTTCATGATTGTAGCCTACATACAAGATCATACAACCTTTGCTGGCGCACTTGAAATTGCTGGTAATTTGGGGAAACTGGAGGTTGTAAACTTGGAGTTTGATATTACAGAACGATATACGATCTGGTCTGGATTAGCTGGAGGGTTTTTTCTAGCCTTGGCTTATTTCGGGACTGACCAATCACAGGTTCAAAGATACATTGGTGGTGCCAATGCCTCGGAAAGTAGGATGGGATTGATGTTTAATGCCATGCTCAAAATTCCACTGCAGTTTTTCATCCTGTTCACAGGTGTGATGGTGTATGTGTTTTATATCTTTTATCAGCCACCGATGCACTTCAAGGAGACTTCGGTGCAAATTGTAAAGGAGTCTCAGTACTATGAGGAATACCGAGAGCTCGATCATGAGTATGCACATGCAATGGAGAAAAGAAAAGCAGCCGCTTTAACCATTGCAAATGGAGGTTTGTCGGAGTACGACGAAAAAATATATACCGAGCAGTTGGTTGATGCAGATCAGGAGACGTTGGCAATACGAGAAAGAGCGAAGGAGATCATCAAAAAAGCAGATAGCTCACTGAAAACAAAAGACTCAGACTACGTTTTTCTAACGTTCGTTATAACCTATCTGCCGCATGGACTAATTGGATTATTGATTGCTGTGATCTTCTCGGCAGCAATGTCCTCCACATCATCAGAACTGAACGCGCTGGCATCGACAACCTCTGTTGATTTTTACAAGCGGATTGTGAAACAAGATGGAAGCCCGCTTCATTATTTGAATGTGTCAAAAGGACTAACATTTGCATGGGGAGTGCTGGCGATTCTATTTGCCATTTTGGCTAAGAACTCTGAAAACCTAATTGAAGCGGTAAATATTATTGGCTCCATATTTTATGGAACTATTCTGGGGATTTTCCTCACAGCATTTTTCTTGAAATGGGTCAAGGGCAACGCCGTCTTCTTTGCTGCAGTAATTACGCAGATCGGAGTAATCGTGATCCATTTCTTAACAGAGGCTGGGGTTTTCGAGCTTAGTTATCTTTTGTATAATGTGATCGGCTGCCTTGGGACCATGATATTAAGCGCGATCTTCTCTCTTCTCAGTCTAAACGGGGAGAAGGCTGGTAATCTATCAGATTAGTGAACTGGTCTTGCAGCTACCAGACCGATAAGAAATAACTTTTGACATAAAAAAAGCGTGAGTTAAAACCCACGCTTTAAATATTCCTTCAAGAGCTTATTTGCCTTTTACCTCAGCAATTAGATCTTCATTCCTTTTGATGTAGCCAAAATCACCTTGCTCGTTGTTTTTTGCTTTCATCAAGGACTCTTCTGCAGTGGCAAGAGCTTCTTTCTTTCTTCCCATCTTTGCGAGAATTTGAGCCTTTGTATGCACGTTCCAGAACTGATTGGAATTTTCTCCAACTGCTAAGTACGTGTCCATCCATTTAAGTGCTTGCTCAAGATCTTTGCCAGATGCTAGGTAGTAATTTGCGGCTGTCACGTAGTTACCTGGAGCAACTTGAGTTTTAGCAGCAATATCCGCCATTACCGTCTCGTCAAAGTTTACCTTAATTGGAACCTTTACAGAAACATCAGCCCATGTTAGTTCAATATTAGCTGAAGTATTGTCCTCCGAAATATCCGAAATATTGAAGGTTAGAGCTTCAACAGAATTGCTTAGCTTCGTTACAGGTGCATTCGTGATCATCACTTCATTTGCTTTGTCGTATCCCCCCACATTTCCACCAAGCGAAATATCAGAATAAAGAGAAACGCTGAAGCTATTTGCCCCAGGAGTGGCAAAAATCAAATACTCGCCAGCTTTTACATCTGTACCACCAATGTTGGCATCAGTACTAAGGATAAGTTTAGAACCTCTGTTGGCTCCAGCTCTCCATAGTTGACCGTAAGGCTGAAGAAAATCACTTCCTTCACCGAAAATTTTTCTGCCTTTAACTTTCGGTCGTGAATATTCAATAGTAACGTCGGTTAGTCCTACTTTGCTATAAACAGAGCCTGCAGGACTTGGAGCCGGCGTCTGGATTTGGGCAGTTGCGCTGAAGGAGATCAAAGCGCACAATGCCATTAGATTTGTTATTCTTTTTTTCATGTTTTAAAGGTTTATGAGTTTCGAAATTAATACATCTCTGTACGAAAAACTGGATCGTTCGTTTTATGAAAGATCAGATGTCGTGGTAGTGGCAAGAGATTTGTTGGGAAAATACCTGGTAAGCAACATTGATAGTACTTTGACGGCTGGGAAAATTGTAGAAACGGAAGCGTATTGTGGAAGAAATGATAAAGCGTGTCATGCGAATAATAGGCGAACCCCAAGAACAGCGGTGATGTATGGGAGAGGTGGACATTCTTATGTATATCTTTGCTATGGAATCCATCATCTATTTAATGTTGTAACTAATTTTGAAGGGATGGCTGATGCAGTTTTGGTTCGTGCACTGGAGCCAATCAACGGAATATCAGAGATGGAACTAAGAAGGAAGAGGTCGGACAATCTCACCAAGGGTCCGGGAGTGCTTACACAAGCTATGGGTATTAAATCGAGTATGACCGGACTTGATTTGCTTGGAGACAGCATTTGGCTGTCTCACGGTATTAATGAAAACTTTGAAATTGAAGTTGATACCCGAATAGGAGTGGAGTATGCTATGGAAGATGCACTCAAACCGTGGAGATTCTATGTTAAAGGAAGTAAATATGTCAGTAAAAAAAAGAAAGCCCGGGTGGATTAAACCCAGGCTCCACAAACTTATATCCAGTTAGCTGTTTGTAAGTTTGTATGTCAACCAACTCTCATAATAGAGAATTTACCAGTACAATTATATATTTAAATAATACTATTTGCAACAAATTTTATAAAAAAAATCAAATATTATAGTTGAAAAATTATATAATCACCATATTAATCGCCACGTTGTCTTGCTTTTTGATCCAATCGCCGACAGCACAAATAAGATTCTCAGGAGAACCCATTGACCTATTTGAGTTAAACACCGCCCAGGGAGAGAACTATGTGGTTTTGAATCCGCACAAGAAAATGCTGGCATTTAGCAAAGAGGGTAGCACTACTGGTTTGTCTGATGAGGAATACATAGAAAGATTCTTTGAGGCTTTTGACTCTACCTGGAGTCCCCCCAGAGTATTTACAAACTGGGAACAAGAAAAGGGAATGTTTAGCCCAATAGGATTTGATCAACAAGGAAACGAATACTTTAGTGAGGTTTCCTTTTTTCAGGGAGTTTATACAGGACGTGTTTCTAAATTCTCAACCAATGGTGGCGTTGCCTACATTGACGTCCCGTTCTTGAATAGCAAGTCTGCACATCAGTCTGGATGCCTTTCAAAGGATGGAAAGTACATGATCCTTAGTATGGAGTCGAACTACACGTACGGAGTAGAGGATTTGTACATGATTGAGCGCAAGTCGAATAATGAGTGGAAAGGTCCCGTAAATCTGGGCAGGCAAATCAATACAAGATTTCAGGAGATAACACCGTTTTTAGCAGCAGATAACAAGACGCTGTTCTTTGCAACAAATGGAAGAGATGGAGCAGGGAGTTTTGATATTTACTACTCCACTCGATTGGATAATTCTTGGAGGAATTGGTCAGAGCCAGTAAACGTCGGAGCCCCTGTCAATACCAGCGGTTCAGAAACCTCATTTTCTTTTTTAGGGGATGATGAATGGGCCTATTATGTGAGCTCACAAGACAGCGATGGGTATGGTGATATTCAAAAAATCAAAATAAGAGCGGACATCGAGGAGGATACGACGAGTGTCGAGGAAATCGAGGAGATTCTCACTGTGGCGGGAAAAATAAGTCTTAAGGTAGTTGACAAGAAAACAGGTCAAGCTCTGTGGTCAGAGATGATTACTGCGACTCAAACTTTGGAAAATGAAGTTGGGGTTTTCGAAATTGAGAGCCTTTCCAATGAAGAGATAGAGATAAAGTCACAAGGATATTTACCCATAAATCTTGTCCTGAATTCTGACCTAAAGATTGGTGTGAATATAGTTGAATTGGAGCCTGTCACCGTTGGATCTACCATTACTCTCAATCACGTTCTCTTTAACCAGAGTACTGCCAAGATGATGGATGGTTCTGAGAAAGAATTGGATCTAGTGGTGGAGATGATGGAGGATAACCCTACGATTAAGATTTTGCTAAAGGGCCATACTGACAGTCAGGGAGATCCAGTTCAGAATATAAGACTATCAGAAGCGAGAGTGAAGACAGTGAAAAAATATTTGATAAGTATGGGAGTGAACGCTTATCGAATTAGAAGTATAGGTTATGGTGGCAATGCCCCAATTGCCAGTAACAATACGGAAGAGACCAGGAAGCTCAATAGAAGAGTGGAGTTCGAGGTTGTAGAGAACTAGTCGAACACGATCTAAAAACCTTCTGCATAATTATCACCCCTGGTATGGTCAGCACCACCCTCAAGTTTACCATCTTCTCGGACCAGAATACAATCCATTCTACCCATTGAGTCTCTAAACTCAATCACATGTCCCATTTTGTTCAAACTCTGAATGAAGGGATCTTCCACACCATCTTTTTCAATCAAAATACGATCTGGTAACCACTGACTGTGGGCACGCTTTGCATTGACAGCATCTTGCATACCCATGCCGTGATCAATTACATTCATGATGGTTTGAAATACACTAGTAATTATTGTTGAACCACCTGGCGTTCCAACAACCATTTTTAATGCGCCATCCTTTTCCACAATTGTTGGTGTCATGCTACTTAGCATTCTCTTTTCGGGAATGATTGCGTTAGCCTCACCTCCGACCAGACCAAATTGATTAGGGACACCTGGTTTAGAACTGAAATCATCCATTTCATTGTTCAAAAAGAATCCTCCGCCTTTGACGTAGACCTTGCATCCAAAGAAGCTGTTCAAGGTCGTTGTGATGCTCACAGCATTTCCCTTTTTGTCCACCACGGAGAAGTGCGTTGTTTCCACGCTTTCTATTACTTCTACATTCCCTTCCTTTATTTCCTGCGAATCTGTCTTCGAATTTCTTTTGATAGAAGCAAAACGGTCTTTGTTGTACTCTGGATCCAAAAGCATGGCCACAGGAACTTCATAAAAGTCTGGATCACCAAGATGGGTTGCTCTGTCAGCATAAACCCTCCGCTCTAACTCAGTGAGGATATGGAGCGTCTCCTTTGTATTATGTCCCATTGATCCAATATCATATTGCTCAGCTCCTTGCAGTAACTGAATCACGGCTACTCCACCGCTTGATGGGGGTGGCATGGAAATGATCGTATGACCTCTATAAGAACCGCTTACCGGATCTCGCCATCGAGAATCATATCGTAGAAGATCTTCCTTGGAAATAATCCCACCACCGCGTTGCATTTCCTTAACTATTTGGTCTGCCACAATTCCTCCGTAAAATCCATCCCTGCCATTATCTCGAATTTGAGTAAGTGTCCTTGCTAGCTCGGTGTACCTAACCGAATCGCCTTTTTGCCAACCTCCTTCCCTGATTAGGAAGAAATCCGAGCCATTAACTGCGCTTAGGTCTTCACTCTTTTGATTTAGCTGATAGGCTGCATCTTCTGTTAATGCATATCCATTAGAAGCAAGGTCGATAGCGGGTTGGATCAATTCCGCCATAGACATGGACCCAAACTTCTCATGCAGGTTGAACATGCCATCGACAGATCCTGGAACTCCTGCAGCCAGGTGACCTCTTGTGCTAAGACCAGAAATGATCTCACCATCTTCGTTAAGGTACATATCTCTGCTAGATGCCGAAGGAGCCTTTTCCCTAAAGTCCAGAGAGCCAACGGTGCCGTCGGTCATTCTATAAAGTGCAAACCCACCACCACCAATATTACCGGCTCGAGGAAAAACAACAGCTAATGCAAACTGAACTGCGATAGCAGCATCAAATGCATTTCCACCATTCCTGAGAATCTCCACACCAACCTTGGTCGCTAAAGGGTGTGCGGATGAAATCATGACACTTTCTCCCAAAGGACCAGTCTCTGACAGCTTTGGGTAATCAGGATTTTGATTGGTTTGGCAGGCAAATAGCGCCAATGCCAATAACAGGATTGTGATTTTCTTCATTTGGGAATAAGCTAGGATTTCATTCTAACAGTCTTGGTGCGTTTCTTTCTTCGATCTTTCTTTTGATCATATGGAAACCAATGTTTTTTTGGTTTTACTACTGTTACAGTGTGACTCCTTTGGCAGCCAGTAAAGAGAATTCCGGCCGTCACAATTAACAAACTGAGTAGTACCTTTTTTACCATCAACACCTAAACTACTTAACCATTGCTAAAGTAAAAAAATTGTGGAGAGTGATCCCTTTATTTACAATCTAATGAGATGTGCGATATCATGATTACATAACTAGCTAATTTTCAATTAGAAGATTAGTAAATAATCAAGGAATACTATCAATAAAATTTTGGTTGTTACGGGATAATTTGTAAATTTTCTCCCCGATTTAACAAAAACTATCAAATCCTAACCAGCTAATGAAGAACGTATCCGAAACCCCCAAAGAAATTGAAGTACCAAAAGGATATAGAAAATACAGTTTAAAGGGAGTTAATCATCCCATCATAGCTAGGAAAGGCGGACCAACTGCTAAGCAGATAAAAACAAAAGCCTCTTACAAAGAGTTGCGAAACAATCAGAAAGAATTTGGTGTGGCCTCACAGATGGCTAAAACTTTGAGGCAATCATTGTCAGAAGGTATGTCGGAGATTTGCGAGACATATATCTCGGGAAAACTGACAGCTCAATTTCGGAACCTTGCAAAAATGGAGCAGGGAAAAACAGGAACGCGACCGTTGTTTTTGAGCAAACATGGACACATCCTAAATGGTTTCGAGTTTAACTCATCTGCTCCCTACGAAAAAATCTTCGGAGCAAAGTACTTCGTGAAACCCGGTTCGCAACGCGGACAAGTGATTTTGCATTTTCCAGCATTTATCCCGGCAAAAACCTTTAAACACCCTGTTGATTCTACGAATTTTAAGATAACGGCTAGGTTAATTGCTTTGTCAGACTATCAGTTTGATCAATCAAGTCAAGGATATAAGCCGGTAAACAAAGATCTCCACGGAAAATTCGGAACTTATGAAAGCGCAATGCTTCCACTTTTGAAAATTCCAACGGAGCCAATGACTGGGATGGTTTCAATTGATGATAGAATAATTCCTGAGGGAACTGGACTCTTCTTAGTAATGGCTGTTAGCTTTTACCGATACGAATCAGGTAAGTTCATTCATTTGAACAAGGGAAGCGGAATGCAAATCCAGAGGGTGTTGTAGTAACCCTTTTCGTCCTTTTTGCGTTGGGATCATACACTCCAACCACATGAAACTTTTACTTGGTTTTTCATTTCTGCTAATCTCATTCTTACTTTTTTCGCAAGACGATTTCGATTTAGCTAGGAAGCACTTTGGTGAGAATAATATTGACTCAGCTCGATTTTACATAAACAAATCCTTACGCCGAAATCCACAACCAGATGATTACTTTCTGAGCGGACTAATTCACGAAAGCGAGAACAAAAGTCTAAGAGCCCTGGCAGACTATGAAGCTGTTGTGAAAGTTGAACCATCCAATCTTGAAGCGTATTTTCAGAAAGGACTTATCTACTATAATTCTGCTAGCGCAGAACAAGCGATCGAAGATTTCACCTTTGTGATTGAAAACCATTCGAAGTCGAACACGAATGCTATCTATTTTGGAAATGATCCTTTTGGGAAGAAGGGAACATTTCTTACCTCTCTGCAGTCGATGGTTGGTAACGTCTACCAATACCGGGGGATGGCCTACCAGAAATTGGGAGACAACGAAAAGGCTCTGATGGATTTCAATAAATCATTTGAGTTTGATACGTTGGCGGATTTCTATGTTAACAGATCTCAACTCTATGCTAAAACTGAAAGGGAGAGCCTGGCAATTAATGACTTAGAACAAGCACTCAAGATTGAGCCCCAAAACTATCTAGCCTGGTACAACCTGGCGTTGTTGGATGAGACAGCTATGTTACCAAACTACTTGCTGGAGGATGAAGAATTTTCCCCGATGCTGAACCTACTTGGAGCAAATGCATACGAAAGTGGTCAGTATGCGATGGCGACTCAATATTTAACAAAGGCCATTGAAAATAATCCAAATGAGGAATTGGCCTACTTGAATAGAGGTAAAGCGCTATTGCAAACCAAGGCCTATAAACAGGCCAGAGTAGACTTTTTGAAGGCTCTTCAAATCAACAATAGTAACCCTGAGGTCTTTTTCCTGATAGGGAATTCTTTTTTTTACGAGGAGAATTTCGAAGATGCAATTGGGTTCTATGAGAGGTATCTATCAGTAGATCAGGGGTACAAAAATGTATGGTACAATGCCGCGATGGCATATCTCAGTACCGAAAAAACGGACCGAGCCTGCGAATGTCTAAAAAATTCCGACAGGCTTGGTATGGAGCAGGCAGCAGATCAAATAAAGAAATTCTGCGAAACCAAATAGTCGGGTTTTCGATATCTTTGCCGGATGGCAAGCACCTCACTGAAAATTGATATGCACACGCATATCATCCCGAAAGAGATTCCAAATTTTGCGGATAAATTCGGCTATGGAGATTTTATTTCTCTGCTGCATCATAAACCTGGCGCTGCGAGAATGATGAAGGGAGATAAGTTTTTCCGTGAGATCCAATCGAATTGCTGGGATGAAGAGGCTAGGATTCTGGAGTACGAACAGTTCGATACAAAGGTTCAGGTGGTGTGTACCATTCCAGTAATGTTCAGCTACTGGGCAAACGCTAAAGATTGTCTCGACTTATCTGTTTTCCTTAATGATCACATCGCAGGGTTGGTAGTCGATCACCCTAAAAACTATATTGGCCTAGGGACAGTTCCGATGCAAGATCCTGATTTGGCAATCAAGGAGCTGGAGCGTTGCAAGGACTTAGGTATGCCTGGAGTGCAAATTGGATCCAATATCAACAATCAAAATCTCAGTAAGCCGATCTTCTTTGACTTTTTTAAGGCTTGCGAAAGCTTGGATATGGCTGTTTTAGTGCACCCATGGGAAATGATGGGCCGTGAGTACATGGATAAATACTGGTTGCCTTGGCTGGTGGGGATGCCGGCTGAAACAGCTAGAGCAGCTGCTTCGATGATCTTCGGTGGAGTTTTTGAAAGGTGCCCGGATCTCAGGGTTTGTTTTGCGCATGCGGGAGGTTCCTTGTTACCTACAATTGGTAGATTGGAGCATGGGTTTAATTGCAGACCGGATTTGGTGGCAGTTCATAACGATGTAAATCCTCGAGAATATCTCGGAAAATTTTGGGTAGATAGCATTACTCATGATGCACACTTTCTAAAATATGCGATGGACTTGATCGGCTCAGATAAGATTTGTCTAGGCTCTGATTATCCATTTCCACTGGGAGATTTGGAGATAGGTAAGTTTATAGAAGAGATGGATTTACCGCAGTCAGATCTCGACAACATTTTTTTCCAATCAACACTTGACTGGCTCGGTATGACTAAGAAAAAGGATAAAAAAATACTGGATTTGTTATTTGCTGAAAACTAGGCACTTCTGGAGATGTAGTCCCTCAGTGATTTCATGGCCATGCTACTCACCTTCCCTTTAAGGTAGGGCGTCCATCCTAGTAACTTACCTGGCATACCTAAAGCCATCGAGCTCCATCGCCAAAAATTAAAATGATCATTATGAAGCTTTATCAAGCCATCTTCGAACTCCATGGTAGAATGAATGATGTTGTGTACCTGATTGCCTGTCTTAGAAAATAGATATTTGGCTTCCCACGTGCATTGCCCAATTTGATCGTCGGCGATTATCGAGTGATGTTCTATGTCAAGTTTTCCATTAGACCGTTCTATTAGCATTTCCCACATTGCCCTGACTTCTCCAGCATTCAAGTTTTTAAAAGCTGGGTCATTGAAGACTGCATTTTCATGGTAGTAACTACCCATTTTTGCAGCATCCCCATCAGCGAATGCATTGTAGAAAGACTCTAAAACTTGCTTGCTCATAAATGGTTTTCAATTATATGATCTCTTACTTTTTGCAGGCCGGAGGTAGCAGCCTCCTCATAAAAGTACATGTTTTCTCCTGATCCGACCTCAGGAATATGAGGATCTACAATGTACTTTGGTCTGTGAGCTGGAACGAAGTCTAAAAGTCCTGCTGCCGGATACACAACCAGAGAGGTTCCGGCAACTATAAAAATATCTGCTTGAAGCGTTTCCTCGATTGCAGGCTCCATCATTGGTACGGCTTCTCCAAACCAGACGATGTGCGGTCGAAGCTGAGCACCTTTTTCGCATGTGTCGCCTTCCTTCAATTCCCAACCATCTATGCCATACACCAAGGTTGGGTCTATGGTGCTTCGGGATTGGTTCAACTGTCCATGCAGGTGCATGACCTGTTTGCTGCCTGCTGCTTCATGAAGGCTGTCGACATTTTGTGTGATGATTGTGACATTAAAATTATCTTGGAGCGAAGCCAAAGCCAGGTGACCGGAATTGGGTTGCGCAGACATTGCTTGCTTCCTACGTTGATTGTAAAATTCCAGGACTAACTTCCGGTTTTTAGTCCAGGCCTGTGGGGTTGCGACATCCGCAACATCATATCCTTCCCACAGCCCATCAGAATCTCTGAAAGTTTTTAATCCACTTTCTGCACTAATCCCTGCACCAGTAAGTACAACTATTTTTTTCATTGGTCCTATTTTTGTAGCTTCAATCTAAAAATTGATCATATGCTAGCTATTCGAAAACAGTAAAGATTTTCTCTTCCTAAATTATTTACGAGGTACTCTCAAAACTTAACAAAGTAGGGCATCTTAATTGATACCTATCCGTTCGAACTCGAGATTGTGCCTGACTGTTTCGAGCAAAGATATCAGCACTTTACTTTTTTGGTTATAAATAGAAGTGCGACCCCTCATAAAGTTGAGGGGTTTTTTTATGATTTAGACATGGTCAAAATGGCTTTTTTAGGCTAGAAAATATACAAACGGTGCAATTTCCTTTTTATTGGTTAAACACAATTATTTATTTGTAAAATACCCTAAAATGGGTATATGAAAATGTTATCAATCCCACTATATTGTGACCTAAATCAAACAAATTCAAAATGAAAAAGTTACTTTTTACTATGACTATGATTGCAGCTTTCGGAGTTGCAAATGCACAAACTGAAGAGGGGGGATGGTTTGTTGGAGCTTCATCCAATCTCGGTTTTTCATCTACCAGTATTGATGGAGTAAGTGACAACGCAAACAATTTTAATCTCAATGGAAGAGCTGGATACTTTTTTATGGAGAACCTTACCGGAGGATTGGCGATTGGCTTTTCCAACACAAAACAAGGTGATAACAAATTGACAAATACCTTAATTGGACCATTTGTTAGATATTATGTAAATGGAACATTTTTCGTTGGTGCTGGTTATAGTGCAGAGAAAAGGAAAACCGAATTTACAGGTGGTGATACCGAAGCTACTGGCGGAAACCTGAATTTCGAAGCTGGATATCCAATATTCATTGGAGATGGCGGTAATGTAGCAATTGAGCCAGCGCTCAACTATACAATTGGAACTGGAGACTTCGATAACACCAGTACATTTGGACTTGCTGTAGGGTTCAATTTATACTTCTAAGAAGCAAGCAAATTTTATAAAACGTAAAAGCCCCTCACTCGAGGGGCTTTTTTTATTTAGATGACCTGACTGTCCAAAGATTCGAATTTGTAGACTCGCTGTAAACTGGACTCTGAGTCTGCGGCGTGCTTAGTTGATGAAATTGTGTTTTCAACAAACAATTTTATTAAACTATGAAAAGATTACTTTTTACTATGACTATGGTTGCAGCTTTTGGAGTTGCAAGCGCACAAACTGAACAAGGGGGATGGCTTTTGGGAGCATCAACTAACCTTGGGTTTACCTCAACTAGCGTTGATGGAGCTGATGATAATTTTACCACTTTTAATCTTGATACAAGAGTAGGTTATTTTCTCATGGATAATTTGGCAGCTGGTTTGGATCTTTCTTTTCAAAATGAAAAGCAGGGTGATGACAAATTTTCGGCCACAGTAATTGGCCCTTTTGCGAGATATTACTTTGGAGGTACTTTTTTCGTTGGGGCTGGATATGGAGCTGCAAGTGCAAAGAATGATGACGATGATACAGTAAAGGGTGGTCTTCTTAGCTTAGAAGCTGGCTATCCAATTTGGTTTGGTGACAATGTTGCACTTGAGCCTAGCCTGAATTATGGGATTGGATCAGGAGATATACTTGAGGATACAAGCATATTTGGACTTCAAGTTGGTTTTAGCCTATACTTCTAAATTGTTAATAAACTCACAGATTGATAAAAGAGGCTGTCCCAAATAGGCAGCCTTTTTTATTTTGGCACATATATGATCTTTTTCGTTTCGAAGAAACTCTCAGTGAAGAAATCCGAAATGTCTTTTTGTAAGTATGGCCTTCCAAACTCTTTCATTTCATCTTCCAGATTTCCACCCTTGAGAAGAATAAGCCCATTTTCTAATTGATTCAAATCTTTTGAGTGAATCTTTTGATGTGTCCATTGAAACAAGAGTTTTGTCCTGGCGACAGCTCTGGAGACGACAAAATCGTATTGCCCCTTAACTTTCTCTGCTCTTTGGTGTTCGGAAGTTAGATTTTGCAATCCAATTGCGTCAGCCACTTCCTGTACTACATTGATTTTCTTTCCAATGGAGTCAACCAGATGAAATTGGGTCTCCGGAAAAATAATAGCCAATGGTATTCCCGGAAATCCACCACCTGTACCAATGTCCAGTACTTTGGTTCCCTTCTCGAACTGGACAAATTTTGCAATAGCCAAACTATGCAGGACGTGACGTATATAAAGCTGATCAATATCTTTTCTACTTATGACATTGATTTTGCTATTCCATTCTAAATAGAGTAGATGAAGTTGTTGAAATTGACTTTTCTGTTCCTCAGAAACGGATGGGAAATACTTATAAATAATACTGACATCCAAAATCAGATGTGCGGTTTCTTATCCTTAACCAACTCGTACATGAGTTCACGAGCTCTGTGCAGTTGCGCCTTCACGGTTCCAAGTGGTGCTTCAATTTCCTTTGCAATCTCGTCGTAAGAAAGCTCATCGAAGTAGCGCAACTTGACAAGACGTTGATATTTTGCCGGTAGCTTGGTTACAAACATTCTCACCAGCTCAATTTTTTGAGTCTTGATTGTCTCCTCATCCGGTGTGAGGTTACGGTCCTGGACATCGATGTTTACAGAATCACCACTATCGTCAGTGAATGAACTATTAAGACTGTATGTGTCCAGTTTCTTTTTTCTTATGAAATCAATAGCATTGTTGGTAGCGATTCTGAAAAGCCAGGTACTAAACGTGTAATCCTTTTTGAACCGACCTAGATTTTTAAATGCCTTTGCAAAAGCTTCGATTGTCAAATCTTCTGCATCATCAACGTTCCGAACCATCTTAAGAATCATATGGTAAACCGGCTTTTTATACCGATCCATCAATTCCGCATAGGCAGAATCATCATTGCCTTGTGTGGCAAGATCTATGAGCTTAAAATCACGTAACGCTTTATCCGAAAATTGACGGTTCAATTCTTCCATCTAATGTCCTTTACAAATTTTGACCTAAGTGCGATAATTGGTAAAAAAATCGCATACATAAGCTCAACGAGTGGAAGCCAGATATAGTTAAACCCTACCCCCATTTTGCTATGGGCAAATCTATATCCGATCGCCTTAATGAATAGGTAAAAAAGGATAATCGGTAGAATATTTTCTGTAAAAAGAAACGGCACTAGCACCCATACTAGAAGGAGCGACCCGCCAAAAAACAGGTGAAGAAGCTGATCTGAGAGAGAATATGCGCCGCCTACAGAAAGATGCCTTGTTTTTTGTAAGATATATTCTGCCCATTTTTCCTTTCCTTCAGTAAATACGATTGACTCATATTCGATGACGATCCGCGTATTATTCCCGCTTGCATTTTTTTGGATGAAAAGATCATCGTCACCTCCAACCATATGTTTAAAATCAGAATATCCATCACTTTCTAAAAAAAATGACCTTTTGATTGCTAAATTTCGACCTACTCCCATGTAGGGGGTTCTCAGCAAGGCCATGGATAGATAATGGAAGGCAGTTAGGAAACCCTCGAATTGAATGAAGACCTGAAGCATGGTTCCGTTGCCTTGATACGGTGAGTAGCCCAGCAGAATTTTTGAATTTGCCGTGATCCTATCGTTTAGTCGGTTAAGCCATTCTCCCGACGCAGGTCTGCAATCGGCATCTGTAAAGACAATCCAGTCTCCACTAGCAGCTTCTATTCCCTTTGTAAGTGCGTATTTCTTATGATCCCAGCCTTCCGGTGTTTCATCGATTTCAATAATTTTTATATTTCTCCGATCTTGATTTCGAAGAAAATTACCACTCTCATCGCTACATCTGTCAAGGACAATGATGATTTCCAAATCGGGATGCTTCTGCGAAAACAGTGTTGGGATAAGTTTTTTAAGATTTTGATGCTCGTTCCGAGCTGCTATTACAACGGACATTGCGACGGGCTCTGCTGTTCCCTCTTTTCTATATCGTATGAATTGAGTAGACAGAAATACAGTGATGACTATCTGAATTATGATTGCTGATATCCAAATGCTAAAAATCATTCTTCTTAAACCGTATTTTTGTGCATTCTTACATTAAATGAATGAAATTCAATTTCGATCACAAGGATAGCAAATCGGGTGCAAGGGCTGGCACTATAAACACAGATCATGGTGAAATTCCAACGCCGATCTTTATGCCAGTTGGAACAGCTGGAACGGTAAAGGCTGTTCATCAGAGAGAACTTGAGGATGATATTTCTGCGAAAATCATTCTTGGGAATACTTACCATTTGTTCATGCGGCCAGGACTGGACCTACTTCATCAGGCAGGAGGCCTTCATAAATTTAACGGATGGCAAGGGCCAATCTTAACGGATAGTGGGGGATACCAGGTGTATTCTCTGGCTGATAGCAGGAAAATTGTAGAAGAAGGTGTAAAATTTCAATCACACATTGACGGATCGAAACACTTTTTTACTCCAGAAAATGTAATGGATACTCAACGCGTAATAGGGGCAGATATCATGATGGCCTTTGATGAATGCACCCCTTACCCATGTGACTACGAATATGCTCAACGTTCAATGCACATGACACATCGCTGGTTGGATAGGTGTATCAAGAGATTTGATGAGACAAAACCTGCCTATGATTATGATCAGACACTTTTTCCTATCGTACAGGGAAGTACTTACAAAGATTTAAGAACTCAATCAGCAGAATACATTGCAAAAACTGCTCGAGAGGGAAATGCAATTGGAGGACTGTCAGTAGGGGAGCCAGCAGAAGAGATGTACGAGATGACAAATTTGGTTTGTGGCATATTGCCAACCGATAAACCCCGCTACCTCATGGGTGTAGGAACACCCGCAAATATTTTAGAGTGTATCTCCTTAGGTGTGGACATGTTTGATTGCGTCATGCCTACCAGAAATGCCAGAAATGGAATGATCTATACGACAGAAGGTATTATCAATATCAGGAATGAAAGGTGGAAAGACGATCTCTCAAAAATTGATATGGGTCTTGATGGATATGTGAGTAATTTCTACTCAAAGGCCTATTTACGCCATCTTGTAATAAGCAATGAAATTCTTGGCTCACAAATTGCCAGTATTCAAAATCTAAGTTTCTATCTATGGCTGGTCGGAGAGGCTAGAAAGCAGATATTAAATGATAATTTCGCTAGCTGGAAGGACAGGATAATTAATACCATTTCGCAAAGACTGTGAAAAAATTAGATTGGTACATATTAAAAAAATTACTCATCACATTTGTGTTTGTGGTGGGTTTGCTGGAGTTGGTTATTTGTGTAATCGACTTCACCGAGAAAAATGATGACTTCATCAAAAATGAAGTTAGTGGCAAGTTGATATGGGAGTACTATTTGAGTTTTATGCCCTACATAGCAAGCTTACTAACTCCAATCACCGTTTTCATTACAACTGTTTTTGTTACCGCAAAACTTGCAGCTAAGACTGAAATTGTGGCTATTCTGGCAAGTGGGGTTAGCTTTAAGAGACTCATGCTTCCGTACTTGTTTGGCGCTGTTATGTTCGGTGCGTCGAGTTTCTACTTGAATAGCTACATCATTCCAGACGCGAATAAATTTAGGATATCCTTCGAGTTGGAATACTTGAAGGATCCCTTCTACTATGCAGGCAAGCATGTGCATTTCAAAATTGGCGAAGAGGGCTACATATATCTGTTCAGATATGACAATAGAAGGGATATTGGAAATGTTGTTACTCTAGAGCGAATCCGAGATCAGCAGCTGATTGAGAAGATTAATGCGAGACAGATTCGGTGGGATAGTTCAGGAGTGTGGACTTTAAGGAACTGGCAGAAGAGGACAATTTTGGATAATGAGGAAATCATTGAGTCCGGAAAATCTCTAGATACGTTGCTTAACCTTTCCCCCAGTGATTTCACAAGTAAAGAACGACATCAGGAGACAATGACGATGACTGAATTGAACAAGTATATCCTACTTCAGCAGTCTCGTGGCGCGGATGATGTGCACTTGTACCAAATCGAAAAATACATTCGAATAATGCAACCTTTTACCGTGATTGTCTTGATGTTCATTGGAGTCATTGTGTCTGCGAAGAAGTCAAGACAAGGGACGGGTTTTCAAATTGCTCTGGGGTTTTTAATTGCATTTGCTTTCATCATTACTTTCATCATGGCAAATGCCATTGCAGAGGCCGGATCTATGAATACTATCCTTGCCATATGGATTCCAAACATCATGTTCTCCATTGTAGGCCTAATACTCTACAAGACCGTTCCTAGATGACACGAGAAAGAAAAGATTACCTGCACCTTCATTTCATTGTGCTGATTTGGGGTTTTACGGCTATTCTGGGGTTGGTTATAGACATGCCTCCGGTGGAAATGGTTTTCTATCGCACATTAATTGCCACCCTCGGGCTTTTTATTATTATCAAGTCCACACGTAAAAGTTTCAGAATTGATAGGGCAAGTGATTATTGGATTATACTGGGAACCGGAGGACTAATTGCTATTCATTGGATTACGTTTTTTCTATCGGCCAGAGTGTCAAATGTTTCTGTGTGCCTGGCCGGATTGGCAACTGGATCTCTTTGGACGGCTTTTATTGAACCGCTATCCGTTGGAAGAAAAATCAAAGGCTATGAAGTTCTACTCAGTATCGTTGCCTTTGTAGGAATTGGTGTCATTTTTAATGTAGAATTCGATTATCTGGCAGGTTTGCTACTTTCTTTGTTATCAGCGTTTATGGCAGCGTCATTTTCTGTGATAAATAGCAAATTGACGCAAAAGTATGATCCGTATGTCATTACATTTTATGAGATGATCGGTGCGTGTATATCTATAGTACTGTTCTTTCCGATTTATGGAATTTACTATGCCGACGGGCTGAAGCTGAGCGGTAGTATGGTGGATTTTTTCTACCTCATTATTTTGGCAATTTTTTGCACGGTTTATGCACATTCCATTTCAGTAGAGTTAATGAAAAGAATGTCTGTCTTCTCAATTAATTTAACGATTAACCTGGAACCAATCTATGGGATTGTTTTAGCGCTTATCATCTTTGGAGAGAGTGAAGAAATGAGTTCGGGCTTCTATGTGGGAACCGGATTGATCCTTTCTTCTGTCTTGCTTTACCCATTACTCAACAGAAAATTTAAGCAGAAGGCACTTTCTACAGATAACATCCGCTGATATGTCTTGTTGACTTCAAATCTGGAAAATCACAGAGCCAACCATTTGTCAAATTCGAAATAGAGGTATCTTAGCATCACTCACTAAAAATCATGAATATGTTACGAAGATTCCTTTCCGCCCTAATGCTTTTGATCACGGTGTGGGTTTATGCCCAAACGTACTATCCATCAAGGACTGAATGGCAATCCAAAGACCCAAAATCTGCAGGGTTTAATGCCAGTAAACTTCAGGATGCAGTAGATTTTGCAGAAGCAAATGAGTACTCCGGGCATAAAGACCTTCGAATGGCCATTTTGGAGGGATTTCAAAGAGAACCGTATCATGATGTTCTAGGACCTACAAAAAAGAGAGGAGGTCCAGCAGGAATGATAGTCAAAGACGGATATGTGGTGGCTCAGTGGGGAGACATTGACCGGGTTGACATGACTTTTAGTGTGACAAAGAGTTACTTATCCACGACTGTTGGCCTTGCACTTGATGATGGACTCATTCGTTCGGTGCAGGACAAAGTTGATAAGTATGTGTGGGATGGGACTTTTGAGGGTGAACATAATTCAAAGATTACATGGGAGCATTTGCTTCAGCAGACTTCGGACTGGTCCGGTGCTTTATTTGGGCTCTATGATTGGACTGACAGACCTTTAAGAGATCACAAGATTGACGACATGCGGTATCGCGAGTTGAAAGAACCTGGCACTAGCTACAAGTACAACGATGTACGAGTGAATGTACTTGCATACTCATCTTTGCAGGTTTGGCGACGACCATTGCCACAAGTTTTGAAAGAGCGAATCATGGACCCAATCGGCGCAAGTACCACGTGGCGATGGTACGGGTATGATAATACGTGGACAGTGGTAGACGGTGTGCGAGTGCAGTCGGTAAGTGGTGGCGGTCATCATGGAGGTGGCGTTTTCATCAGTGCCCAGGATCACGCCAAGTTTGGGTTGTTGTTCGCTCGCAAGGGAAAATGGGAAGGTAAACAGTTGATTTCAGAAAAATGGACACAAATGGTCCAGACACCGGCAAAAGCGTATGAAAGTTATGGATACATGTGGTGGCTAAATAAAGGTCCGAGAAATCTGGGAGATGGCTTACCCGGCCACTTATACTACGCCGCTGGTTTTGGTGGAAACTACATTGTAATAGACCAGGAACAAGACATAGTGATCGTCACTAGATGGTTAGAACCTTCCAAGATTGGAGACATGGTAAAGTTGGTCTATGATGCTATGTAGTTAGCCTTTTTTAGCTTTCTTCTCTCTTTTTTCTTGCTTTTTTTCCTTGGCTGTTTTCAGGGGCTCTTTTTTAGCCGCCTTCTTTGCATTTTGTCCTTTTGACATGATTTCTAATTTTATCGATTTTCTTTAGATGAGTGCAATTTCATCATTTTTTGCTCAAAACATATCCATGTCCTGCTAGTTCGTCTTCGGTAAGTGATAGTACATTCACTTCCATTGGTACATCAGTTAGCGGTCTATCTGTTGAATCTGTCGGAACAGTGGCAATAGCATCCAATACATCAAGACCCTTAAATATTTGACCAAAGATCATGTACTCTCCGTCCAAGCGTGGTATTCCTTCTTTGGCGTGAACAATGTACAACTGACATCCTGCTGATAGTTTTTCTGCATTCCCATCTCTTCCGGCACCAACTGCACCGTAGATATGCTTTATGTGGTCTCTGAATTCTGGTTGCAGCAAGTAGGGAGAGTCGCCGAATCCCTCGGGTGTGTCAGGACAGCCTCCCTGAATCACGAATCCTTCAATGACACGATTAAATGTTAGGGAGTCCCAATAGCTGGCATTGGCTAATTCAATGAAACTTGCCTTGTGAATTGGTGTCTCGTCATACATCCAGAAGAGCATTTCGCCTTGCGGTGTCTTTATTTGTCCAATAGGATAGGTGGCTGCCTCTTTTTTAGGAGTAGAGCATGAAAGTGCTACCAGAAGAAGCAGAAATAGTTGATAGACGTTAGGTTTTTTCATCTAGTGAATATACAAACTAGCTACCTTTATCGAATCAAAATTGGTAAACTTAACGATGCTTGCAATTGCTTATGAAGTGTTTTTTGAGGTGGCATCACATCTCAGTTTCTCCAAAGCTGCAGAGGCTCTATATATATCTCAGCCTGCTGTTAGCAAGCAGGTAAAAAAACTTGAATCTGAGCTTGGAATTGCACTTTTCGAACGCCAGGGGAACACTATTAAACTAACTTCCTCTGGAGAAAATTTGCTTAACTATTTACGAAAAGCGAAGATCATACAAAAACAAATTCAGTCTGACATTGAAATTATAATGAATCAACAGACTGCAAAAGGCGAATTGAAAATTGGAGCCAGCACCACTATCTCTCTATATGTAATGCCTAAAGTTTTGTCTTCTTTTCGCCGTAAATTTCCTGACGTAAAACTCTTGCTTATTAATAGGAATAGTGAGAACATTCTGAAAGCACTCCTAGATCAGGAAATTGATATTGCGATTATCGAAGCACATTACAAGATCAATGCGGTGCATTTTCAACCGTTTATGAATGATGAAATTATTCCCGTTTGTTCTCGACACAGTCCGTATGGCAAGAGTGATATTACGCTAAAGAACTTGAGAGATCTACCTATTTCCCTCCGAGAAAGGGGATCAGGGACGCATGCAGTACTTAAGAAAAACCTAGAGGATCATAAACTGAAAATGGGTGACCTTAACATCACCGCCAGACTAGGAGGTACCGAAGCTCTGAAAAACTATCTTGTCGAGGATAATTCAATTGGCTTTCTTTCGCGTCTAGCGGTAGAGAAAGAATTGCAATCAGGTAGTTTGCAAGAGGTGCGTATTAAGTCTTTGAAGATCAACCGGAAGTTCGAATTTGTCATGCGAAAGGGTGAGGAGATTGCGGGTATTACAAGAGAGTTTATCAAAGAAGCTAAATCTGTATATAACTAAGGGTTATGTGATATGAGTATTTGTCATTTGACTGGTTATGATTTAAGACTCACTTTTGAGTTATGGAATCAACACTTCAATTGCAATCATTTGCAACAGATCTTGCATGCTCACAATGTGGAGAACTATACTCTCTAAATGCGATCCAATATTTTTCTACTTGCTGTGAAAAACCTTTGGTTGTAAATTATTTACAAGAAAATACCTTTAACAAAAGCGAACTACAAGGGCGCGAAAATTCCATGTGGAGGTATTCTGAAATGCTGCCGCTGACGGACAATTCGAATAAGGTAAGTCTTGGAGAGGGAATGACACCCATTCTTCCAATGGATCGAATTGCAAAGAAATACGGTTTCGCCAATCTATTTGTGAAAGACGAAGGCCAAAACCCAACCGGATCCTTCAAGTCACGTGGCCTAAGTATGGCGATTTCCAAGGCAAAAGAACTTGGAATTATTGAATGCGTGATTCCCACTGCTGGGAATGCCGGTGGTGCAATGAGCGCCTATTGTGCAGCAGCTGGAATGAAGGCGACCGTGATTATGCCCCGGCACACCCCAAAACCTTTTCAAGATGAATGTCGATTTTTTGGCGCTGACTTAAAACTTGTTGATGGATTAATTGATCGATGTGGAGAAATGGCTGCAGAGTTTCAGAAGGAGACTGGAGCTTTCAACATGAGTACACTCAAAGAGCCTTATCGACTTGAGGGCAAGAAAACCATGGGGTATGAAATAGCCGAGCAATTGAATTGGGAACTACCTGATGTGATAGTGTATCCTACGGGCGGCGGTACGGGGCTCATTGGTATTTGGAAAGCATTTCACGAGATGATTGAAATGGGTTGGATTGATGGTTCACATTTGCCACGAATGATCGTGGTTCAGTCGCTCAACTGTGCGCCCATGGTTCATTTTGTTGAAGGGAATAACTCTGGTGGACACTATGGCGAATCAAAGGCAAATGGACTGGCGGTTCCAAAAGCTTTTGGTAAAGACCTAATAAAAAATGTGGTTAGAGAATCCAATGGAGGTGCGATCGCTGTATCCGAAGAGAGCTTGCTGCGAAATGCAAAGGAATTATCAAGAGCGGAAGGAATTTCCTTTTCACCTGAGGGAGGTGCAACCATGGCCGGACTTTTGGACCTAGTAACATTAGGTGCAATTTCAAGAGAGGAAAAAATCCTGCTCATTAATACCGGAAACGCCTCCAAGTACATGGATCATCTTCAGGACTAAGGTCCACATAGTGAAATTGATTTCATTTCGCACCTTAATAATCGTAGGGTCAGTCTCATGTCTATTGCCCTTTGTAAATGCATCTGTTGCCTTGGTTTTGGGAATTGGACTTGCTCTACTTTTTAAGGGAAAACAGAGAGAGTCTTTTCAAGATCAAAGCAGCCTCTTGCTCAAAGTTTCCATTGTACTAATGGGCTTCGGCATGAATCTGTCAACGGCTATCTCAACTTCTGCAGAAGGAATTGGACTGACATTTTTTAGTGTGATACTGACTCTTCTCCTCGGTATAGGGTTGGGGAAAATCATGAAGGTCGATAAGAAAACCACAGTCTTGATTTCAGTTGGTACGGCTATTTGCGGAGGCAGTGCTATTGCTGCAATGTCTCCAGTCATTCGCGCTAAAGGTGAGCAAATTTCTTTTTCCCTAATCGTAATTTTCTTATTCAATGCCATTGCATTGTTAATCTTTCCATTGATTGGAGAGTTTCTCGAACTGAGTCAACAGATGTTCGGTAAATGGGCGGCGATTGCGATTCACGACACATCTTCGGTGGTTGGAGCTGGCAGCGCGTATGGAGCAGAAGCGTTGGAGGTTGCCGCAACCGTAAAGTTGACCAGAGCACTTTGGATTGTACCTGTAACAATAGCTTTCAGTCTTTTTCAGCGGGAGGTAAAAACGAAACCCAAGTTTCCATGGTTTATTCTGTTTTTTGTTCTGGCAATGACTGGGGTTGCTCTGTTTCCATATGGAAGCACCGTTTTTGATGGCTTGAGTTGGATTGGGAAAAGAGGAATGGTGATTGCACTTTTTTTGATTGGAAGCACTTTCGATGGTACGCAAATCAGAAGAGTTGGGTTGAGGACTTTCCTTCTAGGAATTCTTCTATGGCTGATCATTGCCCTTTCTTCTTTGATCACCATTCAATCAATCTGACTAAAGAGAGTAGCCCCAAGATTAGAATCCCGAGGCTACAGTCAATCACCAATTATAAAACACACACTTTGAGAATCACTTCTCAAATCACTAATCGTTTAGTCAATCGTTTTTCTCACAATTACTTCATTGTCCAGAATAACGTTAGTGCTCCAGATAAATTGAGCATCATTGCTAGAATCGTCAAATATGTCTGTGAAATTTGTATATGAACTCTTGTTGTCAACACCTATAGTCGCGTTGGTATAAGTGGTAGCGTCTGGCCAACTGGAGTCGTCGAAAGTTTCATTGGTCCAATCACCTGGAACCTCCCAGTGTATACCGTAATAATTTGAGCCATTGTCCGATCCACTTGTATCACAATTTGAGGAAAGGCGTTGAGTTCCGTTTTCAGAAAGACAGGTTAAGTCTTTGACTGGTGCTGTGTAAAAAGTTTGTGCTTTCCACGAGGCGTCCGTTACTGCAATTGTTTCGTCAGATTCATCTCGAAATGCAGCAACCATTCCTCCATCGCCTGGGTGATAGGCAGATCCCTGATTATCTTCAGTTCCAAGGCCCAAGTTTTCTTCCCAATCAATGAGTTTCATAACCACACTGAATGGTCGGTTCACCTTGAATTGCACAATGTCTGAATTGAATTGTGTGAAGGGGACATTGTCCTTACCTACAGCTATTCCATTTACATACATTTCAAAATAGTTGTCTGCAAAGACAAATGCAGTAATTACTTCGCCATCTGAATCAATCTCCACAATATTGGACGTTTGCAGAGCAGCCACTGCCTGTGCTGTATTCTCGTAGTTATTCCCACTACAAGTATTATTCAGGTCAGAGGCAAATGGAAACGATGAATTTGCGTAGTTGTTTTCTGCAGGAACCACCCAGCTATTTCCTTCAGTATCATTTATGGTACCAACTCCTGCCACTCTTCCACCGCAGTCGAATAAGTTGGTGGTTGTCGTAGTGGCCAATCCTTGCGTAACGGAACCAGTGCCGCTATAGTCTGATATACTTCCAACGGCTTCCGTTTCGGTTACAGAATCATCTTCCGAGCATGAGCTGAAGACAAGAAAGCAAAAGAAAAGACTTAAAATTGATATTGAATTTTTCATTATTCAGTTACGTCATTAAAAGTGAGCTTGGTTGTTTCGATTGTGGTAACGGTGCCAATTGCGTCGATCAAAGTCGAATAATCCACATCTATTGAACTCATCATTGGTAAAGAAGCAGGCGTTTCCGAAAGTGCGTACACTGTTATCGTGTATTCGTGCGTAGCTGCACTTGGAGAGCATGGGGAGGTATACGAAATGGCCGTACCATCTTTATTTTGTCCCATATACCAAGGACCATCATCTGCGGTCCCATATGGAATTTCGGTTGTGGATGGATCTATATCCCATAGCAGTAAGTAAGAATTTGGATTAGTTAGATCATCTGCATTTGGATAGTGGATCATCGTTACCGCAAGGGACCCCGTTCCTTCCGGTACTTCAAGCCATGCCAATGGGATTGAATTTTCTATATCGTTTGTTTTCGACTCGCACTTGAAATTGGCTAACAATTCACCATTTACAATTGCCTCGCTTGTTACCCTAAAACCAACTGTGTCGATTTCAAAGTCATTGTCGGTATCAGTATCCACTTCAATGCCTTCATCTGAAGAACAGGAGAAGAGAAAGACACTGAACAATAGAATTAGTATATTTTTCATTTTTTTGATTTTATAGGTTTGATTGTTATCTCTGGAACGTTTCTGTGGTGGTGGAACCATCGACATCATGAAAGACGAAGGTGTATAAGTCATTTGCATCCCAACTGTAATCGACAGAACCATCGATTCCCCCAATGGTGTAGTTGAGGACGTAGCCCATTGAATTATCATATTCTATCAGCTCTGTGATAAGTAGATTGTCACCATTGATTGGGTGTGGATCGCCACCGCGGGGCGGATCTGCCATTGGTTGAGGTGTGACCTGATTCTGTGGCGCATCTCCTTCCAATGTTACTTCTCCTCGCATTGCGGCAATCATGTAGGGGTATGTATCTGTTCCATGATAATGGTAGGTGCTATCTGTATACAAATGACCGTGATATTCATCAAGTTCGATCATACTTGACCCATCTGGCTCAGTTGATCCATACACAGCATATCCATCTAAAGCATAAGCAATTGGTTTTGAACCAGAGGTGCTCTCTAAGTGGTTAGGAGCCGTGTGATAATGATAATCATCCCCACGTCCAGAGTGACCTCCGAATGCATCTAGTTCCCCAATTTCATTTGATACTAGTCCTGACGCGTTTATAGGATTGAAAATTGGAATACCATTAACAGCAATACCAATTGCTCCACGCTGAAAATTATCTTCAATAGACACCGGATTTTCTGCGTATTTTGTGTTCAGAGGAATTGACCATGCATTGCTACCTGTATATGGCTGTGGGATTGGCACTTGTGCAATCCAAGCTGTAATACCTACCATCATTTGATGATCTGGGATGCCATTAGAGGCAACATAAAAATAGTTCTCATCCCAGCTAGTGGTCACATTCGAGTAGGGTGCGAATGCTTCATCAATGGTCTCCGGATTACCCGTACCACTTAGTAGATCTTCAACGATTCCCGAAACGGTATCATCACTTCCGCATGAAATAGCCGTAACAAGTATCAGACATGCGGCAGTCACGGTTGCTAGCAATTTCGAATTTTTACTCTTGAAGTACCTGACTATAATGTAGACTAGAAAACCAAGGCAAATTGAAATCCCAAGTAGGAATAGCATGGTAGGATTTCCGAGTAATCCGTTTGATGGCCTTTCCGAAGTGACACCGTTTATCGCGGCAATCTGTTCCGTCTTTTTAGTGATGTAGTCCTGATCTACCCACGAGAGTTGAGCAATCTCCAGAGAAAGAATCCCATGTCCGTTTTCAACGAAAACCTTTTCATCTTTTACCGTGAGAAAAGTCCCTTCGGCTGCAATCAATTTGTTTGCAAAGTGCCAGGTTCTTTCTTTTGATGAATGTTTCGTATGTCCATGCCCACCTTGGTGGGCCTGAACTACCTGTAAAAGGAATAGCAGGCTTAGTAGAATAAATAACTGTTTCATGTTTTGTAATTTGTGATTTGGTAGTAAGACGAGGAGCTCACTAATTCACCCAACCACGTTCCGATGAAAGTCTAAAAATTAATGCTCACACTGATATTTGGGGCAAATCCCACCGCATATCGAAAGGGCTGCTCCACACGGGGAGCATTTTGAAAAATGTTGATGATGTTTTTTCGATCGTAAACATTTAGAAGCGACAGCCCAATAACACCCTGCCAATGGTTGACCCTTTTGATGAATCCATAGGTAACTGATAAGTCAAGTTGATGCTGCGAAGGAAAATTGTCGGAGTACGGCACAGACAAGGTTGTTTGTCCATTGGAATTAGGTTCGCTTGGGTCTAACTCTGGGATAAGTACCGGCATTCCGGAAAGGTATCCCCACGAAGCAGCAAAATTCCAGCGACCGAATCGATGGATTGCCGTGAGATTGAAGATGTGTTTTTGGTTGTAATACGCAGTAAGGGTTCGTCTGAAATCTGTCTCGACATGACTCAAAGAGTAGCTCGCCCAAGTTTCAAATTGTGCCCACCTTCTTTTAATGAATAAATCGAGACCTTTAGTAAGTAGGGAACCATCCATTACCATTGTGGGAGACTCTTGACGTGTAATACCTGACGTTCTTTTGACATAAAGCTCCAGGTCTACTAGCCAACTGGACTGATCGTACATGAAACCGATCATGCCTTGAACTCCCTCCAAAACTGGAGAACGATCATTTGCGAGGGACCAGAATTGATTTTGAAGTCGGAAATCATCAAAGTCGTTACTAAGTTTTCTCTTGATAAATTGATGGGCTCTGCCACCTGAGGCCTTCAAGTAAAGCGATTCAGTGGCCATAAAACTAATTGTTAATCTTGGATCGATGTATTGCTTATCTAATGGTGTGTAATAGTCGTAGTGGATTCCGAAACTGGTAATTAATCGAGTTCCCCAACTATCCTGTGAATTGATGTGAAAGGAATGAATCTGCGCTTTTTCCTTCCGGTTAGTGCGTGGCTGGTTTAGTCCACCTTGCTCATCAAGTGTAACCTTATGATTGATCAGTTGATAACCAACTTCAATGGTGGATCGGTCACTTACTCGATATTTTAGACCTGAATTGAGCCTAAGATCTTTGATCGTGTTCGAGATATCGTCATACCTGCTCGGAGTGCTTTGTGTGGATTCTGAATTGCTTTCGAAGATGTTGAGCGAGGAAGTTGTGATACCCACATCCATGTTTAGATTTTCCAACAACGTGGCATCCCATTTTGCAGTCATACCCAAATTATCAAGATCTGAAACTTGATGCTCTACTTGATTCAAGTCTCTGGAGTCAAAATTGTAGACAAAATGATTTTGAATATTCATAAAGCTGAGTGCAGCTCTATGATTTTCATTTGGTATAAAAATCAATTTTCCATTAAAATCCTGAAATCGAACATCGAATTGATCGATGACTTTTCTGTCATTGGGGATGTTCGGATCGACTTTGCTTCCTTGAAAATTTAGTGTTCGAAATGCCTCAAGCTTGGGAGCCAGGTAATCGATTGGGTAGTTAGATCTAGCTGCAAGTGAAATTCCTATTTTGTTTCTTTTAATAGGCGCACTCATTCGCATTCCGGCTGAGATCGTATTGGCGGTTGCTGAATACTGCGCCGAATCAACGACATTGTTCTCTGTCTGTAAATCTATCAATCCACCGACACGGCCACCAAATTTTGCAGGCAAAACTCCACGAAAAACCTTGATTCTACTAACAGCGGAAGGATTATAGGGAGAAATAGTGCCAAAGAAATGGCCGGAGTGGTAGATGGGGATTTCATCAAAATAGATGAGCGTGTGATCGAAAGTGCTACCTCGAAAATTTAGACTTCCTGGTTTTCCGTCTGGCGTCCGTATGCCTGGCAAACGCTTGAGCACATTCAGTATGTCTCCGTCTGTTTCACCAGCAAGCAGACCCAGACTTCGCATGTCGATTTGCATGCTGTGATCACTTAATTTGGAATCAACTCCAGAGGACAAATAATCTTCAATAACCACTTCCTGGAGGTAAATAGTATCGGGAGATAGTACGAATGATATAGATTCGTTCAGAAGGCTTGATGCTACGGTTTTTCTGGGCGAGTAAAACCTTGATCGAATAAGGATGGAATCTGTTGGAAAAAGATTCGAAATCGAATATTGACTTTCACGGGGTAAAAGATATTGTTCAGGCAGGCCGTTAACGACAACACGTATGGCATTAACGGTTTCACCAGTCTCGCTATCGGTGACAATAAAATTAGCCGTCGATCGAACAGGTAAAATCAGGTATTGATTTCCATCAGCTTTTTCAAATTGTAATGGGTTGATCCTTGTCACCGCTTCTAAACAATCGACCAGATTGTTACAATTTTCTGGTAACAAGACGACCAGCCCATCAAGCAATCCTTGATTGTAAGTGAAACCTGTATTGTAGGTTTCTGTCATTTCCTTTACAAAATCCGAAAACAGAACTTGCCTTTCCTGTGAAAGTAGGGGAGTAACCTGAATGACAACAACAAGAAAAAGAAGGACTCTCCTACATCGGGGAAATGGCATGCGCAAAGTTTAGCTGAATATTACTCAAAGACAACAATGCCATTTAGTACTGAATAGCGAATCTCCATTGTCGCAAAGACGGAACGTAAGGCCGATGCTTCGTCGGTATGGCTAAATCGTCCTGTGAAGCGCATGTCTGTGAATCGATCAGGTAGATTGATTTCAATCGGGTAGTATTTCTGTAAATCCAAAACTACCTCGGACAATGGTGCTTGAGAGTAGGAATTAAATCCTGACATCCAATCTAGTTGCTCTTTGATCAGATATTTATTCAGTTGACTATTAAGAAGTTCAGTGCCTTCATTAGCAAGCAAGGTCACGTTTTGTTCCCCAGATTCAACAAGGACCTTCCCTTCATAACATCGCACTTCAAATGCATCTGTGGAAATGTTAACATTGAAGCGAGTTCCAAGGACAGAGACCGTACCTGAGTTTGTTTGGACGACAAAAGAGCCACCCGATTTAACGTCTAAAAATGCCTGCCCGAAAATTTCTACTTCACGATTTTTTAGCCAGTTCCGCTTTGCGTATGAAAGAGAGGATGATACATCCAAATTGACCTTTGAACCGTCGGGAAGTTCCACTTCTTGCTTCTCTCCGATGGTAGTTTGGATTAATACCTCGTTGTTCAAAAAGTAGTCCCATCCAACGTAAGTGACTGCAATTAGCGCAATCGAGGCTGCAACCCTAAACCAAGTTGTCATCGAAATCATCTTTGCTGTGGAATTTGTTTCTTCCTTTTTTGATTGAAGTTCGGAAAATCCTGCATCTAAATCTAACGGGGGAATCTTCCATGAATCTATATCTTCAACAACAGCCTTTAAATCATTGAATTCGGGATTTTCATCAAAGTGTTTCTTCTCTTCTTTGGTAAGATCGTTACTGAGCCAGCGTGCTAAAAGGTCGGTATGGTCATTTTTTTTGCTCACTTCTACTATATTGACGCTATGGTGTTGGACTTACCCACCCTAAATCTTACGTTGTTTTAATTCTTCAATTTTTCCTTTCAAATTTAGTAGCGCTTTGGAGATACGTTTTTCCACGGATGTTTCGCTAATCTCGAGTTGGTGTGCAATTTCTTTGAAGGTGAGTTTGTCAATTCTATTCATCAGGAAAGCTTCCCGCTGACCATCCGGCAAATCAGAAATAGCTGTCTCAATCTGTAGCCTAAATTCATCAGTTCTTAGCTGGAAAAGAGGGTCGTTTAGATCGGATTTCGGAAGCAGTGATTTTTCGAATTTGAGAGATACCTTCTGAGACCTCACATGATCCAGAAATAGATTATTAGCTACTGCATACAAGAAGCCAACCACTTTTTCAAAAGTTACCTCTGCACATTTTTTCCACAGTTTAACAAATGAATCGTGCATCAAATCCTCCGCATGATCCGAATCACCACACTTGTAGTACAGGAAATTTCTTAGCTTTTCTGCATTTGTAATGTAGATGTCATGATAGACTTGCTCATCGCAAATGGAGCTGGTTTCAGGCATAGAATGGAAAGATAATCCATGTGTGGAAAATTACAAGAGTAGAGTGCCTTTCTAGCGGAACTTAGTCTTTCTTTTGGTACACTCAATCTTCCAGGTAGTCCCTAAAACAGTGTCTGGAGTGGTGGATGGGTCCGCCCATTCCCCAACCCAATTGAATCCCTTTTCGGTGATGCTTGAAAAGGTAAGCCGATAGTACAAATCTTTCTCCTCAGGCGTGGTAATGTCACTCACTCTCTTGTAAAGTACGATATCGTCCGTCTTAGCACTCCCATGATAACCGGATACTGAGGATATCTTGCCAACGGAATAATAATGTACATACCATTTTGCGCTATCCGAACTGTATTGGCGAATGCTGCCGGAGTGACCGCCTTTTTCTTTCAGCGTTTGATCTTGAACTGCAGTACCGTTCATGATGTACTTAAACATCCACGTCATTTTCTCTGGCTCACCCCAAGTGCCGTCTGGTTTGGCTACAAAAGACTGACAATCACAAACACCTATCATAGGCTCGTAATCAGCCAAGGCTGCAGGTGCGTCAGGGTTAACTCGACCAAATGGATATTTGGCAGACGGCTCGTACTGCATGGTAGCACTGCTTTGGGCCGATACTATTTTGCTAAGTACAAGAAAAACCACAAGAGATGCTTGACGAGATTTTGAAGAGAGATGACTGATTACACTTGACTTATTCACTGAAAGATAGATTCCCATTATTTTTCGTTTTTTCAAACAAACGAAAATCTTCAACCTTGTTTAAGAGCCTCTCGTAGGAAATGACTGAATGGTAGGTTTTTTCTTGCTCAATGGTATTTATGTGCGATCGTTTTCCAGCCAATCTTTAAATTCCAGAGCCTTGTACCTGCTGACTACTATGTTGGTCTCTATCTCCAATTTGTTTCTCAGTGTGACCTCAAGCTTGTCATTTAGAGATGAAGAAACACTTGCTACTGCACTAGCTTGAATAAGGTATTGTCTGTTTGCTCGAAAGAAGATTTTCTTGTCAAGTAATCCTTCGAGTTCATTAAGTGTGAAGTTTGTAACAATCTTCTTTCCATCGATGTTGACTAGAAAGACGGTTTTGTTTTGTGAGTAGAAGTATCCTATTTCATGAATAGGGACCAAATGAATCTGCTTTCCCGATTTCACTTTGAAGTTGCCAGTTACACTTTTTACTATTAATAGCTCTACGAATTTTTTTCCGTAGAAAAGGAATATGAAAAGCATGACGACTAGTAGAGATCCTAGCAGACTCAGAACGAATGAGTACAGTTCAGAGGTGAATCCGAGAAGATGATTTACCGTGAAATAATATGCAGGGAAGTAGGCACCTATGATTGTCAAACAGGTCAAGATGAACCATACGATCTGTTTTATTTCAACTTTTTTTACAAATACTCTTTTCTCAAATTGTAAATAGACAGCGTCAATGAGGTGGATAAGTATGAGGCCGTCAAGGAAGGAAATTAAAAAGAGAGCAAATGGAAATCTGTAGTTGGGGTTAAAAGGAAAATGATCGGGAGTGCTAAGAAGAGCACTTGTGAGTGCCACGAAGAACACAACAAAGTACTTTTTAAGAAGATTTGCGGATTTCATGTATCCAACTAGACGTGTGTTGAACATGCTATTCAAATCCGTTTACGAATTGAACGATCAGTTTAAAGTAATCTTCAAATCTTGTGAGCGGCAAGGTCTCTGCTTTGTCGTAGATGTCGTGATACGCCTGGATACCTCCCAATGTATATATGAAGAAATTGGGAATACCCTTTGAGTCAAACATGCAGTGATCACTGTTACATGCAGCACCACGAATCTTCACCTGCGGTAATAGACTTTTCTCCTCGTTGATTTTTGCCAGTCTGTCAAATTGCTTTCGATGGACAGATCCATTCACCACTTGAATACCTTCGTCGCCAGTGCCAGAAATGTCGAAGTTGATAAGGAACTTAATTTCCTGTAAATCAAAAAAAGGGTTCTCTACAAAGTGCTTTGAGCCAAGTAGACCCAACTCTTCACCAGCAAATGCAAGGAAGGCTGTATTGTGTTTTGGTGTGTTTTCCTGATAGTGTTTTGCCAAGTTAAGCAACATGGCAATTCCACTGGCATTGTCATTTGCTCCAGGAAATATGGCTTCTGTTCCCATCATCCCCAGATGATCGTAGTGCGCAATGAAGACAATTAGTGAGTCTTGGTTTACTCCCTCAATATATCCCGCAACATTTTGCGTTTTGTACCGCTCGGCCAACTTGCTTTGCACATGAACTTCTATTTCATTGATGGACTCATCGATCATCTCACTCCGTATTGTAAATGTGGGTTTTGAGTATTGAAAAGAGGACGCACTCCAGGTCAGTTTATTGCTGTCGGAGATTAGTGTTCCAGCCGTTGGATTGTCTGGATGATACTTCAGAAAATTGAGGACATCGTCGATTCGCCTGAGATCTTCAGTGTTGTAGGAATTTCTGTCAAACTCGGTAAATAGAAGAAATTTACCAGATGCGTTTCGCAGAAATTTTGCGAAAATTTCCCGATCAAGTATGTTGGGGATCTTAAGCGGAAGTACAGAAAATTCTCCGGAGACACTCGGTGATCCTGGTTCGACCAGAAAGTCTGCTCCGGGAGTAAGAGCTTGATTATCGATACTTAGTTGAACGGTGTTAGGGAATGTATTTACCGATGTAGTGAACCTTTGAAAATATGATTTTCCGTACTTCTGTAATCCAATTTTTTCAAATTCTAAGGCAATGTACTCAGCTGCCTTTTGATCTCCTTTATTCACATAACCACGTCCTTTAAACTCTTCGGATGCTAGTTTGCCTACTATGCTTCTAGCATAGTTAAGGTCTTGCGCAGTGCCAATTGTTGAGAATAGGTAAACTGCAATTAAGGGTGAGAGTATTCTTTTCATCGCTACTTCTGAAGATTTCGTACTCTGTACAAATCATCCGAAGCCTGTAGCAGTTTGTTTCTTAGTGAGGGAGTAAGATTTGGATTGGCTGCTAAGAAATCTTCTACAATTCGATGCGCCTCCTTTGATGAGTAATTTCCGACGGTGCTGACTAACCATCGTTTAGGAAAAAAGATGTCCCCTGTGATTTGAATTTCTTCCAAAAGCTCCAGACTCGTGACCAGAAGCTTGGTGGAACTTGTATGTCTCAATGGGTGATGGATGTTATTGACGGCAGTCTGAACCCACGCTTCCTTCTCCCTGTTTTCGGGATTTCTCAATGATTCAAAAAATTCATTTCGATCGGATTCGTTTGCTGACAGAGATGGAATGAGGTACTGAAATCGCTCTTTTTTGTCAGGATTCTCAAATGAGGATTCGGTTCTGTCTATGATATCTTCTGATTTTTCATGTTCGTAAATGCAGAGATTCATGGCAAGATTAGCGTAATCATCCGTGTTCAGTTTCAGGTCTTTTACTACCACTCTTTTATCCCAAATTTCATAGAGTTGCTCGATGCCTGTCGAACTGTATGCGATAGAGCTGTACAACCTGAAAAGTGTCTTTTTAATATTCGCTGGACGATCTGTGCGTAGTAGTGCAAGGATTTGTTTTTCCAAATTAGGTTGGAGTTCGTTACGATCTTCTTTTGCGAGATACTTCCAGAACAAGTTTCGAATCTGATTGGTCATAAGTCCGACGATTAATTCGTTTTGCTCGCTTTCCAATCCTTCTTGCATGACCTGAAGTGCCTCGGTAGCCTTGATGTTTCCATTTAGCACATTTTCGTAGGCATTGATGTAGCTGTATCCTCTTGCAACTTCGTTCGATACTTTTGGTGTGATATTCAGAGAGAATTCGTCTGTTGGAAAAACGCCATAACCAAAACCGTCATAATTGTAAATGATAGCCATCGGTTTTGGAAGCCCTCGAGCTTCTTCAATGATCGTCTTTTTGCCAGTAATCTTTACCGGTAGTTGAACTACGGAATCAGGATATACCATGCCTATAGTGAAAGACTGTGGCCAAAGTTTAGTGCTGCCATCTTCTGCTTCTTGAGTAACCTCGAAATTGGTAATCTTGTCTAGTTCGCCATAGGAAATCTCATCTGTTAAGATCGGCCTGCCAGACTGATTCACCCACACATCGCTCCATTGTTTCATGTTCAGTTCAGTCTTGGCATCAAGAATATTCACTAAGTGACTCCATTCGGCATTTCCGTTTTCGTACGTCTTTATGTATTCTTGGATTCCTTCTTGAAAAGCCTCTTTACCCATAGTAGCCTCAAGTTGACGCATCATGATAGGGGCTTTGTTATAGATGATCCTTCCATAAAGCGTGCCTGCATTCTTGAGGTTGTTAAGCTTCTGACGTATTGGATTTGTTCCCGTCGTTCGATCTTCGCTGTAAGCACTTGGGTAGTGATTGGTGACAAACTGCAAATTGTGATTGATCTCGGGGAAGGAAGGGTTGACTATTTTGTCAGCCATGAAATTGGCAAATACTTCCTTCATCCAAACATCATTGAACCATTTCATGGTAACCAAATCACCGAACCACATGTGTGCGGTCTCATGAGCAATCAGCTTACCACGTCCCAGTTTTCTACTTTCGGTTGCACTATTATCGAGAAACAAAGAAGTTTCACGGTATTGGATGGCTCCGACATGCTCCATTCCCCCATACTGAAACCCTGGGATTGCTGCAAAATCAAGTTTCTGGAAAGGAAATGGGTATCCTGTGTAGTCCTCTAAAAAGTCTATTGATTGTTGATGATGTTTGAAAATCTGATTTAAGCTAGCCTCCTTTTTTTCACTGTTGGTCTCTCTATATAGCAGCTTCATGTCGAAAGAACCAGGATTTTGCGATTCTACCTGAAACTTACCTGCAACGAAAGAAAAGAGGTAGGTACTCATTTTTTCAGTTTTTCCAAAACGATGCTCAATTGAATTCCCTTTCTCAACTTGCTCAATTTCAGGAGCTCCACAGATCACTTTCCAGTCGGTAGGTGCTGTGATGTTCAAAACATAGTTTGCTTTGATATCCGGCTGGTCAAAGCAAGGAAACAACGTGCTTGCGCGATCTGGTACCAGCAAGGTGTACAGAAAATCTTCATTTCTATTTAGAGAAAGCTCTCCGGCATAGAACTCAATCTGAACTTCGTTCTCACCCTTCTTTAAATGTTCTGAAGCAATGATGACATGTTCTTTGCGGTGGTCTGTTTCAATTCGTTTTCCGTTTGTGGTCACGGATTGGATCTTGTCAGCCTCCTCATTGAAATCGAGGTAAAGAGGTTGACTCAAGTCACCTATTTTCATTGTGAGTTTAAGAATTGCGGGGATGGCTTTTTCCTTTTCCGCTGGAATCTCGAATGAGAGGTTGTACAGCACTTCTGAGACTTGTTGCTTCCTGTATTCAGCCATTTTTAGGGGAATCCCAACATCTAAAAGATCAGCAGCTGGTTGGCAAGAGATAAATAAAAGTGTAAATAGAAGAGAATAGAAAATGGATTTCATGAACCTAGATATTTATTGTAAGATAAAAAGTGATGTGACTACTTGTTAGTATCGGTTTTGTCGATCACAACCTGACCGGATTTCATTACCCATTTAACATTGTTAATGACAACCTCGATGTCTTCCAAGGGATTACCTTCAACCGCAACAAGATCAGCGAAATATCCTGGAGCGATTGTTCCAAGTTTGTTCTCCATCCCAAGCATTTCTGCACCTATGGTTGTTGCGGTTTCTAATGCTTGTGCTGGCGTCATCCCAGCTCTGACAAACCACTTGAGTTCCCTCGTGTTCTCGCCAAATCCTGTAAATACTGCATCAGACCCCATGGCTATTTTCACATCTGCTTTGATCGCTTTCTTCACTGTTTCCAGGTTTCTGCCAATGTAGTCGTTTAAGTTTGTCACGTCTTCGTCGGTGTATCCGTATTCGTCTTTATGATCAACGTAATATCGATTGTGATCAACTGTCGGTACGTAGATGACATTCTTTCTAGCCATTTCTGCAAGTGTTTCATCATCTAGGTCTGTAGCGTGTTCCAGGGTGTTCGTGCCTGCCCTCACAGCATCTCGAGCACCATCGGGTCCGTAGGAGTGAATTGAAATTCGCTTTCCCGCTTTTTGTGCAACATCAACAGCGGCTTTCATTTCCTCATAGGAAAAAGTTTGTTCGCCGGTCACGTCGTTTCCACTACCAGTAGATCCATACATCTTGATCCAATCGGCGCCTGCATCTAATTGTTCAATAGCAAACTTCTCGACTGCTTCGACTCCTTTGGTCCGTCGGTTACTCAACCCACGACCAGAAACGAACATTCGAGGTCCAATCATTTCACCTCGACTGATCAGCTCGCGCATGGAAAAATCCATATCATTGAACGAACCCAGATCTCTAATGGTGGTGACACCCGTTTCCAAAGCTCTTATCGCGTTATTTCGGGCAAGGAAGACAGTCACAGCTGTGCCCAATGTTCCTAATTGCTCCCATGGTTTTGTGCCAGGAGCCTCATCCCAATAGTACGTCACATGCGTATGTGCATCGATCAAACCTGGTATTGCAGTATAAGCGCGCAAGTTTACTTTCGTAGTATTAGCAGGGACTTTCACATCTTTTTCTGCGCCCACTGCTATGATTTCTTCCCCATCAATAAGTACAGCCGCATCCTCTATTTCTACGCCTTTGCCATTGATCACTTTGCCGAAGTAGATCACTTTTGATTGGGAATAAACTGTTGAAAAACTGATTGCTACGAGAAGAAATGAGGTTAGATTTTTCATGATAATACAAGTTACATCTCCAAAATCATCCAGTTAGAGTTTTCCGGTTTTTCTCCGAAAATTCCATAGACGGTCGACCCAGACCCTGTCAGGGAGGCATATAGTGCGCCAGATGAATACATATCATCCTTCAGTTTTGCAACCTCCGGATAATTAGGAAAAATGGATGTTTCAAAATCGTTTACTAGATTTTTTCTCCATTTACTTATTGGGAGTTCCAAAATCTCAGATATTCCTATTTGATGTGTTGTTAGAGAGATACCAGCAAAGGCCTCCTTGGTTGAAATGTGTACTTCTGGGTTTTTTAATGCCAGGTAATGACCGGTAAGATCAAGATTGACCTGCCCGAACACTTCACCTCTACCTTTGGCAATTACTGGTTTATTCTCGATAAAAAAGGGACAATCACTGCCTAGCCGTAATGCGTATTCCTGTAGCTTCAAAACGGAGATTCCAAGCTTGAAATGATCGTTTAACAGTTTCAACATAAACGCTCCATTGGCGGAGCCGCCACCAAGTCCAGCGCCCATAGGAATGGATTTGAGCAAATGGGTCTCCACTGGGGAAATGTCATAGTCAGATTTTATAAGCTCGTATGCTTTGACACAAAGGTTTTCAGAAGCATTACCTGGTATTTTCAAGCCATAAGATTCGAAACTGAAGGATGCAGACGGTACAATCTCCAAGGAATCTTTCCAAGCAATAGGATAGAAGCAACTTTCAAGACCATGATATCCATCCTCACGCTTTGCTAGAACATGCAGTCCAAGATTAATTTTAGCGTTGGGAAATGAGAGCATTGGCCTTGGCCACAAGCTGTTGACTGGTAAGTGCTAAAAGCCAACTGCTAATGGTTATTTAAGTTGTTCCAATATTTCGTGTGTGATTCCGGAAGTGGAAAATCCTCCGTCATGCATTAGATTCTGCATTGTCACCATTCGTGTGAGGTCAGAGAACATAGCAACGCAGTAGTCGGCGCAACTTTCGCCATCTGCATTTCCTAGTGGAGACATGTCTTCGCCGTACTTGAAGAAGAGATCGAATCCTGGTACCCCAGAACCGGCGGTCGTCATGGTCGGAGACTGCGAAATGGTATTTACTCTGACCTTTTTAGATCTGCCCATTCGATAGCCATAGCTTCTTGCAATAGATTCTAGAACTGCCTTTGCCTGAGCCATATCGGAGTAGTCAGGAAATGTTCTTTGAGCTGCGATGTATGATAAGGCAAGGATTGAACCCCACTCATTCATGGCATCCAGTTTCTCAGCAGTTTGCATCACTTTGTGGAAAGAAAGTGCGGAAACATCCAATGATTTAAGAAACCAATCGTAATTCAAATTACCGTAATCGCGACCTTTCCTTACGTTTGGACTCATTCCAATGGAGTGCAAGATGAAATCGATTTTTCCACCGAGTACTTCAGTGGATTTACTAATCAAGTTTTCAAGATCTTCAATTGACGTAGCATCGGCAGGAATAATCTCAGCACCGCATTGCTCTCCTAATTTGTTAATCTCACCCATTCTCATGGCAATCGGCGCGTTACTCAAGGTGAATTTCGCACCTTCTGCATGTGCTTTTTCTGCCACCTTCCATGCAATTGAACTGTTGTCCAAAGCGCCGAATATGATTCCTCTTTTTCCTTTTAATAAATCGTAAGCCATGATTAGTTTTTTAGAATTTGGTGGCCAAAATTAGCCAATTTGCAGCAACTCTTTTGCGCTTTCCATTGCCGCATTTGCTGGGTTTTCTCCACCTATCATTTTGGCAATTTCGATCACACGGTCTTCGTTTTCGAGCTTCTTGATTTTACTGACTGTACGGTCTGTACTATGATCTTTGTAAACAAAATAGTGAGCGTCGCCTCCTGCAGCAAACTGAGGTAAATGACTGATGCTGATGACTTGATGGTTCTTAGCCATTTCTTTCATCATCTGGATCATTTGAAGAGCTACTTGACCGGAAACACCTGTATCAATCTCATCAAAAATGATGGTTGGGAGTGAGGTTTTATCAGCAATGAGATATTTGATTGCGAAAATAAGACGCGAGAATTCTCCTCCTGATGCTACTTCCTTCAGTTCTTGCGGTTTGATTCCTTTGTTGGCACTGAAGAGCATGTCCACCTGGTCAAGACCGGTTGTTCCCGGTTCCGATACATTTATTTGAATTTCTACAGTCCCATTTTCAATGCCAATATTTTTGATGATCTTCTCAATTTCATCGGAGAAATTGAGTGCGAAGAGTTTTCTAGACTCTGAAAGCTTGGCGCCCGAAGCGAGCATCTTCTTCTCCGCTTTTTCGTGCGCTATTTTTGCTTTCTCGATATCACTGTCCAGATTGGCAACTTTGGAAAGACCCTCATCTAGATTGTTTCTGAGCACAATCAGTTCCGCCACCGTCTGAGTGTTGTGTTTTTTTTGAAGACGATAGAGCACATCAAGCTGCTCCTTTAGCTCCTGAATTCTCTCAGGATCATGTTCAATCCGATCTTGATTCAATTGTAGTTCACTGAAGATATCCTGAAGTTCAATTGTGGAGCTATCAATCCGATCGTTGAGTTCGGAAAGTTCTTTTGAAAAATCCGCAATAGACAATATCGCTTGCTTCACTTCCTTCAATTGTTGAAGAATGGCGACTTCACTTTCATCAAGTAAGTGAACGGATTGCGAAAGTTTGAGCTTAATTTCCTCAGCATTTTCCAGCATTTCTAACTCTTTTTCAATCTCTTCTTGATTCAGCTGCTCTAGCGGTATTTGGTTAAGTTCTTCTAGTAAGAACTTCTTGTAATCTAAATCTTCCGCTCCCTTTTGGGCTAATTCTAATAAGTCAGAATAAGCTTTTTTGGCAGATGAAAATGCTGTAAAATCTTTTCTGTATGTGGCTACCAATTCGTGATGTCCTGCAAATGCATCTAGCACTTCTAGCTGGTATTTGTTAGCTCCGAGACTGAGTGATTCGTGTTGAGAGTGAACATCCATAAGAAATTCACCAATGTGTTTCAGTGCGGAGAGTGCTGCTGGCGTGTCATTAATGAACGCACGCGATTTTCCATTTGCCGTAATTTCTCGCCTAACAACACATTCCTTTTCGTAATCAAGGTCTTCCTCGTCGAAGACCGCTTTTAGCTCATACTGAGATAAATCGAACGTTCCTTCTACGATGCATTTTTGCTCTTTGTTAAGTAGAATTTTTGTGTCAGCCCTATTACCCAGCAGCAGGCCAACTGCTCCCAACATGATTGATTTCCCAGCTCCAGTCTCTCCAGTGATGATATTGAGCTTGGATGATGGGTTCATCTCAAGTTCCTCTATCAAGGCGTAGTTTTTTATGTGAAGGGATGTAATCATTCGCCGAATCTCTGAAAAGAGTCAGCAAAGATATTCAGAGTCTACTCAATGAGCACACGATAATCGTCGGATCTTGAGGGATCGATGCTATTTAATAGATTATAGGCCTGCCGTCGTTTTGCCAGACTTGTTTCACCAAATAGCTGAGTCAGTTCGCTGGATTTAGCATCCATAAATGTAGTGGTGAGAATAGATCTAGGACGTGAACGGTTGGCTTTCTGGACATCAGATAAGGCACTCAGGATGTTGCTCTCAGCCTCGTCTTTTTGATTAGCAATGATATCCAATCCATTTCTATGATATGTATATAGTGCGTTCCTGATTCCTTCCAACTGCGGATTTCTAAGGTTTTCAATAAGCCAATATCTGTTACGAATACTATTGAACTGTTGCCATCCTGTGAAACTCGACTGCTGGGCATTATTCACAACATTGAAAGCTTTTTCGTAGTAAGGATCACCACCTAACTCTGAAAAAGAATCATAATCCAGGCCAATAATGACATAGGCGTAGTAGGCCAGGAGTGAAGTGATGTTACTTGTAAAAGTATTTTCATTGAAGCGTAGCGGCTGTGATTGTACGAATTCAAACGTCCAATCCCGATCAGCAAAATTCAAGAGAACACTTTCATAATTGGTCCCATGGACAGGTCTACTCGAAAGCACCTGTACGGTTGCTTCAAAAACACCGATACTAGGCATTTCATTGATATTGATGATCAAATTGCAGTTGATGACTTCTTCATCATCGAAGGTGTCTGAGGTCCATTTTGTATTGTTTAGAAACTGTGCAAATTCAGTTTCCATGTCTTGGAATACGGCGCGTTCAGTGGTCTGAACTTGTTGAGCATTTACAACAACTCGACAGTTGAGCTCCTGAGCGAATAAGCATGGAGTCAAGAGAACATAAATCAAAGCATTTGCAACTCTCATTTGACGTGTTGAATTGTGTAATCTACTATATCAGTAGCAACTTCTTTTTTACTCTTCAACTCAAATTTGACTTCCTTATTGTGCTTGTCGAAAAATGTGACTTTGTTCGTGTCTTTCTGAAATCCGGCTCCAGAGTCATTTAATGAGTTGAGGACAATAAGGTCGAAGTTCTTTTTTTGAAGTTTTTCTTTCGCGTGGACTTCTTCCTTGTTCGTTTCTAAAGCGAAACCAATATTGAACTGGCTCTTTTTCTTCTTTCCGAGCTCGAGGGCGATATCAGGGTTTTTGACCAAGTGAATTTCAAGCGAGTTTTCTTTTTTCTTAATCTTCTCGTTGCTGGGGTTGGCTGGCCGATAATCAGCAACAGCTGCTGCAAAAACTGCAATGTCGCAATCTGCATACCTCTTTTCTGCATGCTCAAGCATCTCCTCTGCAGACCTTACATTGATCAGTTCCACATTTTCTGGAGTGTACTGGGATGGTCCAGAAATGACTAGGACGTCAGCGCCGGCATTTCTGAAAGCGTCAGACAAAGCAACTCCCATCTTACCGGAAGAATGATTTCCTATAAATCGCACAGGATCGATTGCTTCAAGGGTGGGTCCGGAAGTGATGATGACCTTTTTGCCTTTTAGTGCTTGGCTATTTGCGAACTTTTTTTTTACTATTTCGAGCAGGTCCTCTGGTTCAGCCATTCTACCTTGACCAACCAGGCCACTTGCCAATTCTCCATCAGTCGCGTCGATTATCTCATTGCCGAAGGACTTGAGCTTTTTCAAGTTCGCAATCGTCGATGGGTGTTGGTACATATCGAGGTCCATCGCAGGAGCTACCATAACGGGACATTTAGCAGATAGGTAGGTCGCTAGCAGGAGGTTGTCACAGATGCCATTGGCCATTTTACCCAATGTGTTGGCACTCAGCGGTGCTATGATCATTAAATCAGCCCAAAGACCGAGCTCTACATGGTTGTTCCACTCACCGGATTTTTCCTCAAAATATTCTGAGTAAACTGGGTTTTTAGAAAGGGTAGCTAACGTAAGTGGCGTAATGAAATCCTTTGCGCTTCCTGTCATTACAACTTTCACATCGGCACTTTCCTTTACGAGCAAACGCACAAAAAAAGCGGTCTTGTAGGCCGCAATGGACCCGCAAACCGCTAATAGTATCTTTTTTCCCTCTAACATGGGGAAGTGTGAATTAAAGTTCTGTGTCAGTATCTTCCTCTCTTACCTCAGGGAGTCTAAAGTTCAACTCACCATTAAGGAACTGATCAGTTGCAGTAGAAGATGGCTTAGGCATTCTTTCGTAGAACTTGGAAATTTCGATCTGCTCTCTGTTTTCAAAGATCTCTTCAAGATTGTCCACAGAGGAAGCAAACTCCGCTAGTTTACCGTTCAGCTCTTCCTTTTGATTGGAGCTAATCTGTCTTGCTCTTTTTCCGATAATCGCGATTGACTCATAGATATTGCCCGTTGGTTCTGCAATTTCTTTGTTGTCTCTTGTGATTAAAGCCGCTGTTGAATGATGCATAGTATGCTTATTTATTTTGAACCTGCAAATTTAGTTATTTCTTCTATGCTTTTCGCATAAATTTTTTCAGCCTCTTTTATGAATTCACTGCTGGGGTACTTATCAATAAATTCTTCATAAAATGCTATGGTGCTTTTGTAACGTTCCTCTTGTCTGGTGGCAATACTTGCTTCGGCAAGATCAAAGGAAGTTTCAATGTTCAAATAGAATATTTCTTCGTTAAAATCTGAGTCTGGGTAATCACTTCTGAAATTCTTAAAAGCAACCAAAGCAGATTTGTACCTTCTTAGCTTGTGATAGAGTTTGGCTGTATTGTATGCCTTGGTTTCCAACTTCACCTGTAGTTCATCAATGACTTTGTCTGCATCAGAGGCGTACTCGGAGGTAGGGTATTTGTTGATGAAATTCTGCATGGCAGCAATTGCCTCGTACGTGCTTGTCTGATCCAGCTGATATTCTGGGGACTGAAGATATAGAGAGTACGCATGCATATAGGAAGCCTCTAAAACGTATTCACTCCGCCCGTAGATCGTCACAAATTCTTGAAAATGATGAGCACTTAGGATATATTGCTTCTGGTTGTAGTAGGCATATGCAAAATAGAAATTCCCAAGTTCTGCTTCTGCAGTCCCACGAATAATGGGTAATATTTCCTCTAAGAGAACGGTGGTCTTATTGTATTTCTCATCTTCATAGTATTGTAGTGCCGCCTCATACTTCACCTTCCAGTCTGGGCTTTTTTGAATTTTCCGGAACTTGCTACACCCAAAAAGTGTGAGCGTTAAAATGAAAAAGATGGATAATCGTGTTCCCCGCATAGTTGTCAAAATCGGTCGCAAAATTACTTGTTTAACAATGAAACGGAAACAAAGCCCCAGTCATTCTTGCTTGACTTTAGTCTTTTTTAACAGTTTTCTTTCCTTTTCGGAAACTCCCTCGATACTATTGAGCTTTACTGCCGGAATAAGTTTTTGAGGCTCCGACTCTTCTATGGCTTCAGCAGGTGTGGGCCGGGCAATTTGATAGACGACTTCTTCAAAAGTCGGCCGAAGGTCTCCTCGCCACAGAAATCCTTTTAGTTCTTGCATATCTTTAGTCAACTCATGTGGAGGTATAAATTTGGCGTCTGGCTTCTTATAGAAGCTTATATTATGTAATTCTTCGTCCTTGAACCGCATAGTCATATCACTACAAAGGATACGATTCATTCCCATAGTGGTGGTATTGGTTGAGTCTGAGTCGTCGAGCACGTAGTACAACGCCTCGCCATTTCCATTCACATCGATCTTGTCAATGACTCCTCCTATGAAAGAGGCTTTCATTGTGCGGCCTTTGATTTGATTGAAGTTACCAATGGTATCAAGACCGATTAGAAACGATCGTTGAAGAATCTCCATCGTTTCTATCTGATCCTCTGACATGACTATTGATATTGTGTCTCCTTCAATTTGATTATCCAGATTCCAGATTACAGGATCTTCGTATAGGTATATGAGCGAGTCCGAAAGGAAATAAGAGGCAGAATCAGCGATACCCTGGAGATTTGATTTCCATAATTTCACATCATTATATGCAAGGACTCTTTTTGCTGAATCGTACTCACTGTCAATAGAAACCAACGTATCCGCAGTAATGTAAAAAGTGTCTCTCTCTAGCATACGTTTCATCAAAGCATGACCATAGATTTTGCTTATGTTCCCCTTTTCATCCATAAACCCATCATCGCCAAACAAGATTACATCATCGTTTTTCGCGGTCAACTTTACATTCCCTTTGGCTGTGTAAAATTGCTTGAGATCATCAAAGAAAAGCTCGTCACCTTCGAGGTAATAATCTTCTGTTTCAATATTACCGACAATGAATTCGGATTGATCTTGCTCAGTTCTGAACTCGCCTCCCTTCGCATGCAATACGGTGCCATCGTCCGTTTCAATCACAGTTTTCCCCTTCGTTATTGCAATTTTTGTTTCTGTTTGATACCTAAGTGTATCCGATTTTAAAATGTAATCTGGAGCATCCAGGTTTACCTCCGTTCGGAACAAGGCATAGTTTTCTTTGGAGTATAAAAACCCTATCTCGCTTGTAAGTGTGTTTGTACTATCTCTAAGCTGTCCATTGTTGAAGTAATTGGCAATTTCATTGTCAGTGTCGTAGTCGAGGAAGTCGGTGAATAATTGCTGCTCCCCTTTTGTGTAAACTACGTTTTCACGGAGCTTCGCTGTTTTCTTTTTTCCATCATAGATGAGTGTATTGGCAGTGATTACCACGGAGTCATCGACAATTTTCACATGGCCAAAGGCCTCCATAAGATTTGCTTTTACATGGTAGAGGGAACTGTCACAGTACATCGTTGTGCCCTCTTGCGCAAAAATCACATTTCCGGTCAATTTTCTCATTTTTTGACCATTTTCGCGAAATTCAAACAATTCATCAGCTTTGTACTTAATTCTCTCACTCTTCTGCCCAATTGAAATAAGAGGTAGAAGGATCATTGAAAAAAAGATGAGATGTTTGATTTCTCGCATTTGTAGCAAAGGTAACTTACGTTAATGCACTCTTTACAAAAACAGTTCCATGAATTTGTTAAGGCAGAAGAACTTTTGCATGAGGATGACACTATATTGATAGCGGTGAGTGGAGGTTTGGATTCCATCGTAATGGCAGATTTGTTTGCTAAATCCTCATGGAGCTTCAGTATTGCTCATTGCAACTTCAATTTGAGGGGAGAGGAATCGGATGGAGATGAAGCATTTGTAAAGAACTGGGCACAGGAGAATGGAGTAGAAATGTATGCTCAGCGTTTTGATCTAGGAAATGGTTCTACCCAACTCACTGCAAGAAATGCTAGATATCAGTGGTTTGAGGAACTTGCAAGTCAAGGGGGCTTCACAAAAATTGCAGTTGCACATCATTTGAATGATTCCCTGGAAACGCTATTAATCAACCTGAGCAGGGGGACAGGAATCAAAGGGATTGCTGGGATAAAGGCTAAAACGGAAAAGATCGTACGGCCACTGCTCTTTGCTTCTAAGAATCATTTGAGGCAGTATGCGGAGGACCTTTCACTGCGATGGCGAGAAGATTCCTCCAACAAAACAACTGACTATGATCGAAATTTACTTCGTCATTTAGTGATCCCTGAGATGGAGAAACTCAATCCATCTCTGGTGGAAACCTTTGGGAATACTTCAGAGAGACTTGGCCTAGCAAATGAGATAGTTCAAAAGCAAGTTGAGGAGATCAAGAGAAAAAAGCTGATTGTTGCAAATTCCTTGACAGAACTGAAATTGGATTGGATTCAAGATCGTGCCGACTTTTTGATCCTCAGCGAGATTCTTGGAGAATTTGGGTTCAGCTATGTTACCTCGAAAGAAATATTTGAAGCAATTGGTAAATCAGGGAAACAGTTTCATGCGGGACATTTTGAACTGACCATTGATCGAAAATCACTCTTTATAAGAGAGGTGAAAAGCGAACTCGATGCGGAATACGTGATTGATGAGGTAAGGGATTTTCAGTTGGGGGAGAAAAACCTGAAATTATCAATCGTAGATCGAGCTGAAGTTGATCTGAGTGACTCAAGTAACAATAAAGTTTTCGTGAGTGCCGATCTGGTTAATTTCCCATTGAAAGTAAGGAAATGGAAAGAAGGTGATCGTTTTGCTCCTCTGGGTCTTGGAGGGACGAAAAAAGTCAGCGATTTTCTGATTGATTCCAAGATCCCTCTGGCAAAAAAGGACGGAGTTATGGTTCTTCTTTCTAAGGATGAAATCGTTTGGCTTATGGGTTACCAAATTTCGGAGCTATTCAAAATCACCGATCAGACACAGAAGGTACTGGCTATCTCGCTAACCAGCGGATGAAATAATCTCTGTCTCCTTTCTTATAATTTCTAGAAGTAAATCTAGTTCCCTCAGGTGTGTACGGAAGATTAAAACAGCTACACGAATCCAAAAAATACCATCGATAGAAGTTGACGAAAGGAAAATTCTACCATCATCCTGAATGGCCTTGATCAGCTTCTCATTGAACGTATTTGCATCTCCGGTTTCTGGTACATATCTGAAAATTGCCACTGAGAGGTCAGGCTTAGGTCCCACTGTGAAACCAGGTAATTTTTGGATTTCCAGATGCAAATACTGTGCAAGTAAGATTTTTTCATGAAGCGCAGCCCTGAAGGGTCTGATCCCGAACAATTTGAGCGGAAGCCATAGTCTCAAGCCACGAAAGTGTTTGGTCAATTCTGGAGAGACGTCTGCAGGGTTTACCTCTTCCTCCACATCGATTAAATCCTGCAAATAGTCGGCGGTATACTGATGTGCTTTGTACATCGCTTTTTTGTCTTTTATTAAGACTGCTCCTGTTCCGAAGGGTAGAAATAAACTTTTATGCGGATCAAGAGAAATAGAGTCAGCTTTCTTGATACCGACAAAATCTTTTTCCAGTTCAGGAAGCAGTTTGAAAAAGCCGCCATAAGCTGCGTCCACATGAAACCAAATGCTATGCTCTTTGGCAACTGCGGCCATTTCGTCTATTGGGTCAATGGTTCCGGTATTGGTAGTCCCCATTGATGCATTGATCAAGAATGGAGTTAACCCATTTTTTCGATCGACAACAATTGCCTTCTGTAGCTCTGATACCTGAATTCTAAATTCTGAATCCAAGGGGATGTACCTCAGTTGAGCTTCCCCAAGACCGGCAATTTTCAATGCTTTTTGTAATGAGTGGTGTGCTTGGCCTGATAGATAGACAACTAATTTGTCAAAATCTCTGGCTTTATATCCGCCAGCCTCTCTTGCAGTAACTACAGCAATCAAATTGGAGATGGAACCTCCAGAGGTCAGATTGCCAGTAGCTGTGGCCGGAAACCCCATTAATTGAGCCATCCAGCGGAGCAGCATATTTTCGAGCCGAACGGCGCCAGGGGCAGGGAAGAAGATGCCTGCATATTTGTTGCTGACTGCGGCAAGATAATCCCCCAAGGCTGATGGATATAAACCACCTCCTGGGATGTATCCCATGTGTCCTCCGGAAGCCGGATTTATACCGTCTTCCTCAATGTGCGATTTTAGCCCCTGTAAAAGTGCATCAAGGTCAGATGGATCTTCGTTTATATCGTAGTTTAGAATGCCTTTACCCTTGTCTTTATTTTGATAATAGGCGTTGGTATTTTCCAGTGTTTTCAGAAAATCACTTGTGTGATCCAGCACCTCTTTGTTCCAAGTAGATCTTTTTTCGTGAGGAGGATCCAGGAGACGGGAGATTTCTTCAAGCTCCTTTATTTTTTCTATCATCGGAGCCAAAAATAAATGGAAGCACTGGATTTACTCACTCTGTAAGAATGATCTCCACTAATTTTTAGTTTTTGGGTATAACCAAATAAGTTTGCGCTCATGAAGACTGCAGAGATACATACCAAAAGAGGTGTCATGAAAATTGAATTTTTCGAAAATGACGCACCTAACACCGTTAAAAATTTTGTGGACCTTGCTGAAAAAGGCTATTATGATGGCTTGACCTTTCATCGGGTGATTCCAGATTTTGTAATTCAGGGTGGTTGCCCCGAAGGATCGGGTGCTGGCGGCCCAGGTTACCAAATTGATTGCGAGTTAGACGGTGAAAATCAATATCATGATCGTGGAGTGCTTTCGATGGCGCACGCGGGAAGGGACACAGGAGGTTCGCAGTTTTTCATTTGCCATAGCCGAGCGAATACAGCTCATTTGGACAGAAACCATACTGTATTTGGAAAAGTGGTCGACGGTCTTGAGGTGATCGACGAAATCCGGGAAGATGATGTGATGGAAAAAGTAGTGGTTGGCGGATAGCTCCCTTTCGTACCGGCAAGTGGCTGCTGTTGCCCTAATTGATTAAATTGGGATATGTAACCAAATCCACATTCCAATGCGATCCATTTTAACTTTTGTCTTTTTCACTTTCTTAGTTGCTATTTCACTTGGTCAGGAGGCCCCGAATGAAGTCAAGCAGCTTAGGGAACAGGTCTCAAATCTTAGACACAGCTTTGATCGGCTTCAGAAGTCAATGGATGACCTTCTCTGGTACGACAAAGTTGGTGATGTGGCATATGTCGATAAGGTATACCTCACTGGTCCACCTAAAGCTGATAGGGTAGAAAAGAATAAAACTCGTCAGGGGTACGGGAATCCCTTCCGTTTTCAATCCTACGTTTTCATTCCAAAAGGAATAGATCCAGCTAAGAAATATCCTTTGCTGGTTCTTCCTCATGGTGGCGTGCACAGTAATTTCAACACGTTTTACACACATATCATCCGAGAGCTGATGGCACAACATTATATTGTAGTCGCGGCTGAATACCGTGGGAGTACAGGGTATGGAAAGGGTTTTTACGAATCCATCGATTATGGTGGTTTAGAGGTGGAGGATGTCTATGCTTCAAAGAAGTACATGGTCGAGAATTACGATATTGTTGATGCTGCACGTGTCGGCATTTTTGGATGGAGTCATGGCGGACTAATTTCATTGATGAACATCTTTGATCACCCAGAAGATTACAAAGTGGCATATGCGGGGGTACCGGTTAGTGATCTGATCGCCAGAATGGGATATAAGAATGATCGATATCGAGGTTTGTACTCCGCGGATTTTCATATAGGAAAAACAGCAGATGAGAACGTTGAGGAATATAGGAAACGCTCTCCGGCCTGGCAGGCGCACAAATTAAAGACACCGCTCTTAATTCATACTAATACTAATGATGCAGATGTGAATGTGTTGGAGGTTGAGCATTTAATCAAATCTCTGAAGGCAGAGGGAAAGAAGTTTGAGTACGAGATTTACAAAGACATTCCAGGTGGGCATTCTTTTGATCGTATTGATTCCAAAAAAGCTCAGGAAGTTCGACTGAAGATCTACAAGTTCTTAGGCGGTTACCTAAATCCGCCGAAACCTTTCAATGGAGTAAAAGCACTTAGGAAGGCTGCTTACAGGTATTAAAAACCAATGAAAAGATTTGGAAAATCCGAATCGATCCTCTACTGTATCTCAAAATAGGCATGATGAAAAAGTGGGATAAGCATATTGTTATTTGGTTGCTCCTGATCATAATCGGTAATCAGAAAGTACTTTCATTCACGGATCCTTACCCCAAGAATCCAAAAATAGATGCGATCAATTATACGTTCGAATTTGAACTGTCAGACAATACAGATGAGATATTTGGAAGAACTACTGTTGATGTAAGGTTTCTGACTGACGGCATAGAAACTCTTCGGCTCGATTTAACTAAGAAATCAATTGACCTGGAAAATAAAGGGATGAGTGTTTCCGCTGTGGAATCCAATGGAGAGCCAGTGAATTATAAACATGAAGACGATGTGTTGTTGATTGCGCTCCCTTCACCTTCCTCAAAGAACCAAAGAAGTCAATTTACAATCACGTATCAGGGGATTCCAGCGACTGGCTTCATTATAGGAGATAATAAATACGGAGACAGAACATTCTTCAGCGATAACTGGCCAAACAAGGGAAGAAATTGGTTGCCCACCATAGATCACCCGTACGACAAAGCCACATGCGGATTTGTAGTAAAAGCTCCTGCACATTATCAAGTAGTTTCTAATGGTTTGTTGGTTGAAGAAACAGACCTCTCTGAAGGTAAAAGACTCACTCATTGGAAACAATCCGTTCCTATTGCCACATGGTTGTATGTGCTTGGTGTGGCAAAATTCGCTATGCAACATGTGGATGACTTTCAAGGCAAAGCCATTCAGACCTGGGTGTATTACCAGGATCGGGATGCTGGATTCTACGATTTTGCCGAACCTACAAAAAAGGTACTTGAATTCTATAGCAACAATGTAGGCCCCTTTTCATACGAAAAATTGGCCAATATTCAGGGTAATAGTGTCAGTGGTGGAATGGAGGCTGCATCTGCCATCCTTTACAATAGCAGTTCTGTTACAGGCAAAAGAAGTATAAGATGGAGAAACGTAGTCATTCATGAAATTGCACATCCATGGTTTGGCAATTCGGTAACCGAATATGACTGGGATGATGTCTGGCTCAGTGAAGGATTTGCTACCTACTTTACCTTACTTTTCATTGAGCATGAATACGGGCGTGATGCATTTTTGGATGGCCTTCAATCAAGCAAAAAAAGGGTCGATAACTTCTATCTTAAAAATCCGAATTATCGTATCGTACATGACAACCTGAAAGACATGAGAGACGTGACCAGTTCGCAGATCTATCAGAAGGGGAGTTGGATTCTGCATATGTTGCGGGGCGTTGTAGGAACAGAAGATTTCTGGCGAGGAATTCAGTCCTACTACAAGAAATATAAAGATGGAAATGCAACCACGGACGATTTTCGTAGAGAAATGGAAGAAGCTTCGGGTAAAGAACTTTCAGCCTTTTTTCAGCAGTGGCTGTACAGAGGAGGCACGTTAAAATATGCTGGAAATTGGGAGTATAATCCAAAAGAGAGTCAGATTAGGGTTAAACTCGATCAGGTTCAACAAGATGGTAGTCTCTTTGAAATGCCAGTTGAAATTGGTATCTATTTCAAGGGAAGTGAACAACCAAAAATCGAAGTTGTCCAAGTAAACAATAAGTCAAATGACTTTATCATAAATGTAGAAGGAGAACCTAAAAGTATTGTTCTTGATCCCAATACCTGGCTGCTTATGGACGCAAATTTCAAGAAGAGAGAATAGTGTGCAAAGGGTACTACATCCACGCTAGACCCGCGAGCAAGAATCTTGCTATTTCAACTTCCTTGGAACTTTCTCATCCATCTCGGAAATAGCGTAAATGGTCCAAGCCAGAATCACGGCATTTTTCATAACATCTTCTTCGGGAACATATTCCAATACATCAAGCTGGGTGTGATGTGTGACGTTGTTGTAGGTCAAGGGCTCCTGAATAAATTGGAATGCCGGAATATTGTAGTGATCAAACGTTTCGTGATCTGTAGATAAAGTATTTTCTATTGTTAATGCCCATTTATCTGATCTGGGAAGTGAGCTAAATATTTCTTGAAAAACAGGTCGAGCAAATTCATTGTTTTGAAGGTAAATTCCTCTGATAGCTCCCGCGCCATTGTCGAGGTTCAAATAGGCAGAAACGTTCGTTGATTCTTTGTTCGGTTTTTGATCAAGCTCTCCAAAATGTGCTCGTGCATAATCAACTGATCCGATGAATGCTTGTTCTTCGCCGCCCCAAAGACCAACTCGCAGTGTTCTTTTTGGTGCGAAACCGATCTCTTTAAGAATACGGAGTGCTTCTACTAGGACGATGCTGCTGGCGCCATTGTCTGTAGCACCAGTACCAGCGTGCCACGAGTCAAAATGAGCACCCATCATGACGACCTCCGATTTTAGCTTTGGGTCAGAACCCGTTATTTCACCAATGATGTTTACATTGTTATTGGGCTCATGATAGAATTCCGTTTCTAGATTTAACCGCAGTTTTGGTGTTACATTTTGTGCCAACATCCGTAACAACCGGCTGAAGTGTTCAGGCATGATTGTGAAGTAGGGAAGAGGTTTTAGGTGATCTTTCTTATAGTAGTACGTTCCGTCGGGGTGAAGTGTACCAAGTAGCATTGATCGTGATTTGAGCAAGGCCAAAGCTCCCTCAGCCTCAATAAACTTCAAGAACTCCTGGTCTCTTACGTCGTCGGTTTCCCAGGATTTCAATAATTCTGGTAGCGGTGTTTGCTCATCCTCAATTACCAACATGTCTTCCAATTTTTGCAACTCATCATCTGTATAGATTTTTGAGATTGGATCTGTCAGTGGACGCTGTCGGGGAGCTGATCCGAGCAGAATTACTTTGCCTTGTAGCTTTCCCCCAAATTTTTCCTTGGCCATTTCCATATCCCTGAAACTTCGGATGTGGACAATTTCTCCTTCGACAATGCCGTTGGTGCTGCTGGCCATGGCCAGAGGGTAGGCATTGATGTGCATGAAATTTGGTTCGATCATTTCCACGTTGAAACTCTTCATGCTCCAACCTCTACAATCAGGACAGTATTTTTCGAAATGCACATTCTGAAGGCCAATTTCTTTCATTTTCTCAGACATCCAGGTAGCGGCTGCAAGGTATTCTCGTGAGCCGGTGAGACGTTGGCCGTAGACATCGACTAGCTCTCCCAAAATGGTCATGGCTTGTGAATTTTGAAAGCCTTCTGTGCGAATTTTCGCGAGCATCTCCTCCTGGACTTTGGACTGTCCGCTGGTACTGTAGAGAAAGGCGGCAAATAGAATGAAGATGAAAGTCGTTCTTAGTTTCATGTGTTGAGTTTTACGAGCGTGAATCTAGTAAAGTGACAGATTAGAACAGAAGGAACTTAAGGAAGAGTTTGAAAAGGATTACCATCCACAACACCACTTGCCTCCAACATCATATTCATGAGTTTGTGGAAATACGGGCCGTATACCGATTTAAATATCATTTCACTAAATCTATTAACATGAAAAAATTAGCATGCGCACTAGTGTTGACACTGGTTGCTACGTCTCTACTTTTTGCTCAAAGTATCAAAAAGGACCGACTCATCTTTGAGTGGAAAAACATGAAAAACATGGTGGTCAATTCGGCTAAGGCAATGCCTGAAGAACACTATGGTTTGGTTGCTGCTGAAGGCCTGCGCTCGTTCGAAGATCAGATCAAGCACATCACAACTTCGAACCGATTTTTTGTGGGGTATCTGGCAGGAATTGACAACAATGCAAAAAATAAGAACACACTTGAAAATGTAAAAGGAAAGGATGCTGTTATCGCAGATCTGGAACAGTCGTTTGACTTTGTTATCCAGACGCTACCCAACATTCAGGGATACGACGAGGAAATTGACATGTTCGGACAAAAACTAACTCGAATCGAGGGATTAATGATGGCCGAACATCACTTGCAAAGAGAGCAGGGTAAAGTGACTATTTACATGCGAATGAAAGGAGCAGCACCTGCTAAATCTACTAGCTGGTTGAACTAAGAGTTGATTTTCGATGGGGTACTGGATGGGCTGTCGACGAATTGACAGCCCTTTTCTTTTCTCAAAGAATCAATTATTTTCTATAATCCAATGCGGGCTTGCGATCACCCAATAGAGATTCGTAAACAAAGTCAGGTCCTCTTCTCTCATTGAACTCAGTTACAATGGAGCCTAAAACCGCAGGATCATTAAAAATATCAATGGCTGATAGTGCAAGTGTTTTGGCAGAAACCATCATGCCTTTGTGGCCAATCGAAGTGCCACCTGCAGCAACTGCTTGCCAGCTGTGCGGAGGTGTTCCCGGAACCCATGTTGCAGTTGTAATGGCTGCAGTGGGGACTGCCCAACTAACATCTCCCGTATCTGCGGATGCTTTTCCATAGGTAAAGACCATTGGTTGTACTGTAGCAGCGCTTTCAAGAGACTTCGTTGTATTTAATGACTTACTTATTTTCCCTGCAAACTCACGTTCTTCTTTGGTGTACTCGACACCGCCTACCATCTGTAGATTATGGTGCATAATTGTAGCGAGGGCTTCGTTTGGCAGGCGATCGTAAGTGCCGCCAATGATTTCCACTTCAACGCTGGTTTCTGTTCCTTCCGCAGCACCATTGGCCGCTTTTAGTACTCGATTCCAAACGGATTTCACTTCATTCCTATTGGAATGTCGCACGATGTAATAAACCTCTGCTTCTGCTGGAACAATGTTTGGCGCATTCCCACCCTTTGTAATGGCATAATGGATACGAGTGGATTCGGTGGTATGCTCTCTTAGCATATTGACCATGTTGTTCATCGCTTCAACTCCGTCGAGCGCCGACCGGCCTCTTTCCGGGGCTGCCGCCGCGTGTGAGGAGTTTCCCTTGAATCTGAATTTACCTGAGATGGTGGCAAGATTTGTACTCGGATTTGAGGTGTTCTTATCCATTGGGTGCCAGGAAATAACGGCATCGACATCATCGAATAGGCCTGCTCTTACCATGTAAACTTTACCAGAACCTCCTTCTTCTGCTGGGGTCCCATAGAAACGGATGGTACCCGTTTTTCCAGTTTTTTTCAGCCAGTCCTTTGCTGCTATTGCTCCGGCCATTGAGCCTGTACCAAATAAATGATGACCGCAAGCGTGACCCGGGGCACCTTCGATTCTGGCTTTTAGTTCAGGTTCTGCGACCTGAGACATCCCTGGAAGAGCATCAAACTCTCCCAGAATACCAATAACAGGTTTACCAGACCCAAAGGTTGCCGTAAATGCCGTTGGGATGCCAGCCACTCCTTTTTCTACCTTGAATCCTGCTTTCTTAAGTTCATCCTGTAGGAGTGTGGCACTGTTTTCTTCCAAATAACCCAATTCAGGGTTTTCCCAAAGATTTTGAGCTATGGCAGAATAGTAATCATGCTTTGAATTCAAGTCTTTAATGATCTCTTTTTTTTCATCCTGAGCGCTCGAGACGACTGGAAGAAGCAGGAGTAAAACAATGTATCTTATGACGTTCGCTGGTAGGTTAGCGGAACTTAATGCATCATACTTTTTCATGTGGAGTCATTTTGGTGAATTCGATTTTTTCTTGAGAGCGGGAGATTATTTGCCTAAAGGAACCAAATCTTTGAGATAAACAAGTTTGATGTCGTCACGCTTTTTCAGGGCTCGTAAAAACCATCCCTTGTGGCCAGCTCCGTAGGTAATTAGCACACGTTTATTTTGGTTTGCCAGCGAGTCCAATGCTTTTGCGATGTAAGAGAAATGGGCCTCATTGATATTGTCCCAACCGCCCAGTCCAAGCTCTTCGTTAAACAAATCGTTGTATACACTTAGACGTACCTCAGCCAACTCATCGTACTGGTCTGAGTTGATCCAATAGGGATCGTAACGTTTTCCAGTTGCTTCCATCAATGAATCTGCCTGCTTGTTCGCAGCCTGATACTTCGTCCAATCTTCTGTGCGCGTACTATCCTGGCTAATTGCTCTTAATTTTTCACTTCGTGCATCAGCCATTTCACGTGTCCATCCGGCTGTCGGAATGATATCAAAATCCATTTCCTTGGTAAGCGGAAAGATTACGTCCACGTATTCAGGAAAGCGAATGACCCTCGGCTCTTTGATCGTATCGGTTTCCTGAAACTCTTTTATGGCCGTTGGAAATCTGTCCGGCGGGATCTCAGTCAAAATGACATCTGGCTTAATGCCACGAATCAATTTGGTCAGCACATCAATGGAGAATTCAGGCTGCGTTCGGTGACCGCTATGAATCATTCCCAGTACAAGTACTTCATTTCTCGTATCTGAGGGTTGGCAAGAGACGACAACTAGAAGTAGAAAGAAGGCTTGAAATATTCTCTTCATGGTTTTACAGTTTTTCGCAGTGATCGACCCGAGCCGCTCGCATGAGGTCTGATAGTTGTTCCCTCAAGTTAGTTCCGTTTTTGTTTTCAATTTTTCGTCCATCCATCTCCAATACCGGCGTTAGCTCACCCATGGTTCCAGTAGCGAAAACTTCATCGGCATTGTAAAAGTCGACGAGGCTTAAGTTTCGCTCTTCATTTGGAATATCATTTTTTTGTGCTAACTCAAGTACAAATCCACGAGTGATGCCATGTAGGCAGGCATTAGCAAAAGGAGTGAATAGTTTCCCATCTTTGACCATGAACAGGTTCGTGTCGTTGAGTTCCGCGACAAACCCACGTTCGTCGAGCATGATGCCGGCATCAACTCCGGCAATGTTTGCCTGGATCTTTGCAAGAATGTTGTTGAGCAAATTGCTGTGATGGATTTTGGAGTCAAGAAACTGAGGACCATTTCTTCGTTGAGTGGAGGTGATCACTTTGATTCCTGAAGCGTTATTATAAACAAGTGGTTTCCACTCTGCTAGCACGATGAGACAACTCCCTTTTTGGTTCAGCCTTGGATCCATCCCGGAGGTGATCTTCTCTCCGCGACTCAGTGTCAGACGCAGGAGCGTGTTTTCTTCTTGCCCGTTTGCTTCCAGTGTTTGTTTGATTGCATCTTTTATAAAATCTCGTGTAGGGACATGTTGAAATGCCAGTGCTTTCGCCGACTCGAACATTCGATTGATGTGGCGATCCAAATGTAGCAATCCTTCCTTGTACACTCGGACACCTTCCCAGACTGTATCTCCTCCTTGCACTGAACTATCGAAAACCGAAACCTTAGCCTCATTTCTGTGATACAATTGATCTCCTACCCAGACCTGGATGTTTTCATTTTTCGGATTGTATTTCTGTAACATGGGCTAATTTGATGATTTGAAGATTAGGTCGATTTGAAGATGGAATTTAGGGTTAAGATATGTACGTCGCTAACTTTTCGTAATAAGGAACGGCGTTTTCATACAACGCCATACAGTTCTGGGGAAGAGCCCGCTCGCTGGTTTTTTGTTTCATGAAGCCAGTGGAATTGTGCACGTTCTTATACCAGTACTTTGCCCAGGTGCCATCTTCTGGAATAGGACCTTCCTTCCAGGAAAGCATGGAATCTTCAAAGGGAATTCCTAAACTTTTGCATAGACTTTCTAACCCTGCTTGAGGATCTGCTAGAATGATGTTGGAATCCAGGACGACGGGGTTTCCTTCCGTGTTTTCAATGACGTAATCCAGCATCTCTGCTTCTAGTTTCAAACCAATGTCCTGCATGGTAGGCTGCTCGATTACCTGGGCAAACGAGGCAATCAATTGCTTAGGATCACGAATAAGAAAAACGTTATTGTATTCTTTCAAATATTCCAAATCGAGCACTTCATGGTGATGCGCCATGTTCTTCACAAAAACTACATCAAAGTGATTTTGGTACTCTTCTATCATGCCAATCACATCGGCAGGATCACTATGTTGACTCTGAATTGTCTCTTCTTTTCCTGGATGATCAACATCTATTTTTTGAAGGTAGTGACCGTAAAATGGCTCGTCGAGAACCTTGGTGTCGGATCGTTGAGCGAAGGAATACATCAGTGCTGTTGATATATTTCGTGGACCAGAAATCAAATTAACAATCATAGGCTAAAAATAGATAAAGTACCGCAGGTAGTATTGAAAGTTCATTCCTGTAAGATTGATTTTCGAAAAGTTGTAACAAATCCATACTTTGCATGCTCTTTCAAACCAGTATTTAACAAAAATGTACTAACCATGAATCTTAGAAAATTAATTTTATTTCTAACAATCGCTCTTTTTTACGGTTGTTCAGGCCCCGAAACCAGAACCTACACCGCAACGGAGATCGAGTCTGAATCTGAGAAAGCGAACGCTTTTTTCGAAACAAGCTTTAACGAATCCATGGACCGATCTCCCATGTTTCAAAGCTACTTGGGTATCAAGAAGGACTACGACAAGTGGAGCGATCTCTCCGAAGAGAATGGGGAAATGGAACTGGAGATAACCAAGCAGGAGCTTAAAACACTTGTTGATTCAATTAATCCGGATGCGTTAGATTTTCAGACTAGGATAAGCTACCAGCTTTTCAAAGAAAATGCGGAAAATGAGATTGCCGATTACAAGTATCGACATCATAATTATCCTGTGAACCAAATGTTTGGAACACATACACAAGTAGCATCTTTCCTGATAAACATTCACAGGGTAACGGATTCCAGTGATGCAGCAGCTTATGTAGCTCGACTCAATGGAGTAGAACAATTGTTTGATCAGTTGATTGACAATCTGAAAATCAGAGAAGAAAAAGGAATTGTGCCTCCAAAATTTGTGTTTCCAAGAATCATAGAAGCTTCGCAAAACATTGTGAAGGGAGCGCCATTTGAGTCAGGTGAACCAAGCACACTACAGGCAGATTTTTATGCGAAGGTTGATGCGCTTGAACTTCCAACGAGTGTGAAAGGTGACTTTAAGAATGCTGCTGACGATGCACTCAAAAATGTAGTGCTTCCGGCGTACAACAAGCTGATCTCATTTCTACAAAGCCAAGAAGCAAAGGCAACGGATGATGATGGAATTTGGAAGTTGCCTGAAGGAAACGATTACTACAACGTCGCACTTGCACGAACTACCACGACGGATCTTACTGCTGAACAAATTCATGAAACGGGCTTAAAAGAGGTAGCCAGAATTCATGATGAAATGAGGGAAATCATGAAGCAGGTAGAGTTTGATGGTGACCTTCAAGCATTTTTTAAATACTTGAAAGAAGATGAGCAATTCTTCTATCCGAATACTGATGAAGGTAAACAGGCCTACATCGATAGTGCTACGGTAATTATCGACAACATGAAAACACGTTTGGACGAGTTATTCATCACCAAACCCAAGGCTGATATGATTGTGAAGCGAGTCGAGGCGTTCAGGGAAAATTCTGCCGGTTCTGCTTTTTACCAGGCTCCGGCACCTGATGGCTCCAGGCCCGGGACCTATTATGCAAATCTTGCTAACACAGAGGATATGCCAAAATATGACATGGAAGCACTCGCATATCATGAAGGAATTCCGGGACATCACATGGATCGGTCAATTGCGCAGGAGTTACAAGACATTCCAAAGTTTAGAAAATTTGGCGGGTATACAGCCTATGTCGAAGGATGGGGCCTGTATAGCGAACTGGTACCCAAGGAAATAGGGATGTACTCAAACCCATATTCAGACTATGGACGTCTTGCAGCGGAGCTTTGGCGTGCTTGCCGTTTGGTCGTAGACACAGGCATTCATTTGAAAAAATGGACTCGAGAGGACGGAATCGCTTACTACAAAAACAATACTGCCGCTAGCGATCGTGATTGCGAACGTATGGTAGAACGTCACATCGTGATGCCATCCCAGGCGACCGCCTACAAAATTGGGATGTTGAAAATTCTTGAATTGAGAGAAGATGCGAAAGAAAAACTTGGCGAAGGTTTTGACATTCGAGAGTTTCACGAAGTGGTTCTGACCAGTGGTGCTGTGCCATTAAACGTTTTGGAGGGGTTGGTTGACGATTGGGTGGAGAGAAAAAGCATCTAAAATCTACGGAAACTTATCACAAAGAAACCCCGGCACAAGTCGGGGTTTTTGTTTTTCCTTTGCCACTTAATTTTTGCTCTATGAAAATCTCTATAATTGGATTGGGACTAATTGGTGGATCCTACGCTCTTTCTCTGAAAAAACGATTCGAAGACCTCGAGATCTATGGGTGGGATGAGAATCAGGGACACTTGAATCGAGCGGTTGAGCTGGGTTTGATAGATAAGACGTGCGATTCTTCTTCCAATGCATTACAGAAAGGGGAATGGATTTTTTTAGCAATTCCTGTAAATACTGTAGAGGTTTTACTGCCGAGCTTGCTTGATCAATTGACGGAGAACAAGGTGGTCATCGATTTTGGATCTACAAAGAAGTTGATTTGTGATGGAGTAAAAGATCATCCAAAACGCTCCCAATTTATCGCGGCACATCCAATTTCGGGTACCGAGTATAGCGGACCAGAAGCCGCATTTGATTCTTTGTTTGAGGACAAGGTGATGATCGTTTGCGAAAAAGAAAAGTCAGAACCGGCTGCTATTGAGAACTTCCGAAGACAAAGCAAAGCACTAGGAATGTCCACTACTTACCTCTCTGCTGAGGAGCATGATATCCATCTGGCGTATGTCTCGCATCTAAGTCACGTGATTTCTTTTGGTTTGAGTCGCACCGTTTTGGATAAAGAGGAGGATGAGGGTAAAATACTAGACTTAGCAGGGTCTGGATTTGAGTCGACGGTACGTTTGGCGAAGAGTTCACCTGAAATGTGGACGCCAATTTTCTTAAAGAATCGAGATGCAATTCTTGAGAGTCTGGATAAATACCAACGTCGTATAGTTGAGTTCAGAGAATTACTTGACAAAAAAGATGAGTCTGGTATCCAGGAATATTTACAAAAAGGTAGAGCGATCAGGAAGATCTTAACTTAGTCCTATATTTTCACAAATAGCTTCGTGATCTTCTCCAGTGCGTTGTGTAGCCAAGGCAACCGCTTGAGGTGCTGCACAACCCAAAGGGAGTAATACCTATTCAACACAGCATCATGCACAATATTATTTAGAGGATCATTCTTGCCGTTTGAGTTGAAGATCACATTGATGCATTCCATTGGTTTGTTTGGAACATTTACCTCAAAATCTTCGAAAGGTGCACGTTTGATTGGGAATAGGAGATCATCGTCTCCATACCGATTCCAGTACTTGTACCAATCAACATAGGGGAAATGATTTTTAGCATCAATCTTAGCTAAGTGATAGTAGTTAGCATTGTAGTTTTTTTTCACTTCGTACCCATCTCGATTCATTTCCGGCCGTATGGCTTCAATAATTTCATCATAGCGTGAGTTATCGACGTTCACATAAATATCTGCATCGTCGTCCCACGGCATAATGCCTCCGTTCCTGATAGTCCCCAACAGGGTCCCCAAGGCGACGGTGTATGGAATGTCATGCTTTTGAAGAACGTAGTCCGTGTACTTTATCAAGTCATAGAAGTCGTCCAGAAAATCCTCCTTCAGCAAGTAGATTTTGTTGTGAATATTAAAGTCTCCTAGCTTTCTTGGAGTGCCGTTAATTCGATACTCCAGTCCCGATTTGATCAGGGTGCTTGTAGCGGGTCCTTTTCTTCTGATCCAGATTGCGATAATCACAATACCGATTAGAAAGATGCTCAAAACAATAAGCAGATAAATCATATGCAGACTTTGAAATTAGTTTTTGCGTCTACGTTTGGCTCCTTCTTGAAGCCACAATTAGGTGTGAACAATAGGTTGCGAAAGTACTCGAAAAACTGAACTCTCAAAATGATTTTATTTACAATGAAAGCTGACAATAGGAAGTCAAGAATATTTAGCGAGACCCTTAATTGACCATCGTTTTATTGCAGTAGGTAGACTTTTCGAAATCGCGAATGTTTATAGAGATGATTGGGACATCTGGAAACATCGACTTCAATTTTCGAACAATCTCATCAGACAAATTCTTCTTTTGCTCCGTATTCCTTCCTTCCATGATGTTGGCAAAAACGTGAAGAAAATCGTCCTTTGCTCCTCCGACGAGGTAATGGGTGAAAGGATTGATTCTGACTTTGATGTCTTCTTTTTGAAATAGTCCTGTTGCAAAAGCAGTATCAAATACGGACTGCATGATGACTTCAGGGGTTTGCTGCTGTGTGATCGTTGAAGAACAATCAATGACGAAATGGGGCATAGCTTAATTTTTTTTTAAATGTTAATCAATTCCTACAATAGCTGCGCTTCCTTCTCCACGAGGATCGCTTCCTGCTTCGAGACCTTTATACGATCCATCTTCGTTGTACAGAATCCGAATTCCATGAGCGTTGCCGATGCTTCCCTTACGAACCTTGTGACCTCTCGCCTCCAGATCAGAGACCAGATTATCGTCAAGCGTACGGTCCACAAAAATCAAGTCAGGTTCGACGAAGGAAATCTTAGGCGCATCTATGGCTTCCTGCATGGACATATTAAAATCAATGAGATTGAAAATGATCTGCGGTACATTTTGCGTGATCGTGTGTCCTCCGGGTGATCCGAGAGCCGCCCACGGTTGATTGTCTTTCATGATGATGACCGGACAGTCGCCGGATAGTTTATGTCTGCCAGGGAAAGCATCCATGGGATTTCCTTTTGGCTCGTAGGTTGCGTACGCCATAGAGTTGTTGAGGAAAACCCCTGTGCCTTCGACCATGACTCTACTCCCGAACAGATTTCCAAGCGTCTGCGTGGCACTCACGATGTTTCCCCATTTGTCAACCACAACGAAATGTGTGGTGTTTTTACTGTTTGGTGCGAAGGGTGGAATGAACTCGGTTGCCTTTTCTTTATCGAGCTGATCCGCCATTGCCGATAGGACTGAGGCAGACAGGATGCTGTCGATAGGCGCGTCTTGAATGTCCGGATCGAAAGAGTAGGCCAGTCGAGACTTGTAGGATTCTTTGGTCATCTCTGCAAAGCGATGGAGATAGTCTGCGGAATTGTGCTCCAGGTTTTCGTTCTCGTATTCTTGCATAATGCCCAAGTTGACGAAGGCTGGAAACGAGTTCGCCGGAAGAGAGGCAGTATACACATCAAATCCCTTGTAGTTGAATTTCAGCGGTTCCCACCATTCTGCTTCGTTCTTTTGAAGGTCTTCCAGCGAAAGAAAGCTTCCAACTTCAGTCATCTGCTTGTCTATCGCCTGTGCGATTTCACCATTGTAAAAAGAGTTCGCGCCATCAGTCTTGATTTTTCTGTAAGTCTTGGCAAGGTCCGATTGGACCAGTGTTTCTCCTTGCTTCAATGGTTCCCCTTCAGGTCCGTAAAATGTTCTGGCATAGGGAGAGAAATCTTCATATGCAATTCCAATCCATCGCTCTAAGGCGGGGGAAATTGGAAATCCATTTTCAGCATGATTGATGGCTGACTCAAAGAGCTGATCCCAGGCAGTGCTGCCATACGCTTCATGCATGGCCTTCCATGCGTTGAGATTGCCCGGAGTCGAAATGGACTTAGGCCCAACTCTATTTTCCATGAAGTTTGGTGTTGGAGCACGCATCAAATCCGTGTTGGTGTTTACTGGAAACCTCCCGCTGGGATTGAGAAACCGTACTTGCTTTTCTTTTGCGTCATAGACGAGAATGGTACCATACCCACCAAGTCCTGACATCATGGGTTCCACCACGTTTAGCGTTGATGCTACTGCTATGGCCGCATCGTAAGCATTGCCGCCATTCGCTAACACTTTTAGACCTGCTTCGGTAGCAAGTGGATGAGCGGAGGAGACTCCACCGGTTCTCGCTGACTGCGTTTCCTTTTGTGTGCCTGTGCATGCAAGCAGGAGCAATGCACACGTGGTTATTTGCAGGGATACTCTGAATTTCGTCATGGTTAGTAATTCATGTTTTTTCCAAACACTAAGATAAACCCATTGGGGTCATCAAGTGAAAAATCGAGAGGAGTGCTGGCATAATTTTCACTGTGAATGATTCGAAGATGATTGTGGTTAACTTTATATTGACTAGTGCATCTTATCCGGATATCAGTCACCATAGCAATGTCAAAAACGCAAATTGATTACAAAAACTTGTACTATCCTCCGGGAGGGATCCTGATTTGGATCATCATTTTTATAGAGCTAATCACTTTTGGAATTGCCTTAATAACAATGGTCTACTATGGAGAACAAGAGCCTATTCTGTTTCGTGATTCCAGGTTGCAATTGAATGTGACATTCGGAACCATAAACACTGTTCTTTTATTGACCAGTGGGTTTTTTATGGCAAATACGGTTCATGAACTAAAGCAAGAGAGTATTCCAAAAGCAAAAAAGCACTTGCTCGCTACTATGCTATTTGGTGTTCTTTTTTTAGTCTTAAAAGGTATAGAGTATGATTCAAAAATCGATGAAGAATTACTGTTGAGTACCAACACTTTTTTTACTTTTTATTGGATGCTCACGCTATTTCATGTACTTCATGTGATCGTGGGGTTAATCATTTTAGTCGCTGTCTTTTTTGGAATGCTCAAAGAAAATAGTATCCCTAAAATGGAAGATGTTGAAGCTGGTGCAGCTTTTTGGCATATGTGTGATTTGATTTGGCTGCTGCTTTTTCCTGTTATTTATTTAATCTTTTAATGATGACTAAACACAACGCTATTACATGGATTTTATTAATGGCCTTAACAGTCATTGCTGGGTTGGTTTCTACTGCTTCTATACCCTATATGATTCCAATAGTTTTGTTATTGGCTATCTTAAAATTTGTGGGGGTAACTTTTAATTTTATGGAGATGAGAAAGGCAAACCTGTTTTGGAAAGTGCTGATTCTTGGTTACGTAATTATTTTTTGCGGAATTATTCTAGTACTGCAATAAAACTCCTTCTCATCAAGCCATCATCTGCTACATCTCGACTGCCAACTATGACAGCGCGGCTATCCACTGTGGGAACGCGACCATCATCTGTTACAACGCGACTATTCACTATGGGAACGCAACTATTAACTGTGAAAACGCGGCCATTCACTATGATAACGCGGCCATCAACTACGAGAACGCGACATTCAACTTTCACAACGCAACTATCCACTATGACAACGCGACATTTAACTATGGGAACGCGACTATTGACTGACGGAGTGCAACTTGCTTCTGATATAAGGCAATGAACATGCACGTTTCAGCATCTCTCTTTTTGCAGGAAATGGTTTGATGAGATTGTGGTTATCTTTAAGTTGGTATTGTCGATACATAATGTGCTAGTGGACTACATCGGTATGTTAACAATCGTTCCCAAAACCAAGGTAAGCGAGACAATGTGATCGAAATTTGCAGTACCGTAATTGATTGATAATTGTGATATTTTTTTGGCGCCTGTTTAGGTCTCCACTAATAAGTTGACTGATGCTTTTGTATCGAAGACCATAGAAGTATGAAACTCAAGTATTTGTTTTTTATCGGAATGAGCATGATGATGTTTAGCAATCATAAATTGAACGGACAAATAAATTCTGAGGAGCTAAGCAGATTAGTTGAACAAACTCGTGAAAAATATGATTTACCAGCTATTGCAGTTGTACTTATTAGTTCAGACGATTTAGTATTAACAGAAGTTCAAGGAGTTCGTGTATACAATACTAATAATGAAGCAACGCTCGATGATTATTTTCATATTGGTTCCTGTTCCAAGTCGGTATTGACTTTGATTGCAGGGAAGCTAGTAGAAAATGGAAAAATCAAGTGGAATACACCTTTTTTTGAAATCTTTCCAGAATTAAAAAGTACTTCACAAAAAGAATATATCGGTATAACTCTTGAAGATTTATTTCTCTGTAGAGCTGGGATCAAGGCATTCACATCTGATGATGAAAAGTTCCCATCATTGGATACCACGTCATCAAATATAAAATACGAATTCGCAAAGTATTTATTTCGAGAATTGCCGTCATCCAAATACGAGAATGGGGAATTTGATTTCCTCTATTCAAATGCTAGTTACACATTGGCGGCTTTGATGTTGGAAAGAGTATCAGAACTTTCGTACGAAGAACTAATAGCCCTTTACATAGATGAAGAATTGGGCATTAACACATATATGGGATTTCCAAACACATTTGATTCCAATCAACCTTGGGGACATACGATAAACGGTGAATCATTTGACATTTTTCCGCCTGACCATGAATACAAAATTCCCTCTTCTATAAGGCCAGCAGGAGATTTGAGCATGTCACCAACAGACTATGCCAGATATATACAATTAAATCTGAAAGGACTTAAGGGAGTAAGGAATTTTGTTTCGAGTGAAATTTATCAATATATACATTTTGGTCACAAAGGGTTTTCACTTGGGGTTGCGAATGGAAAAATGGCTGGTCACAAGTATTCAGGTATGGATGGCTCCGCAGGCACTTTTTTTTGCAGAGCTGTTATCGTACCTGATTCGGATTTCGCTTTTACAATAAATACCAATGCAGGTTCTGGAACTGGAGAGATGAAAGCAGTTGATTGGTTGACAATGAAAATCCTAAAGAAATACTACAATTGGTGGTGGAAAATTTGGATTTAAACTACTTCCAGCGCGGAAATTACTTCTGTGATTTTCTCAATATTCATTAACCTTTTCGGGATTCCTCACTTTGCCTGCCTGCCGCAGGCAGGTTATGGAATGGCGGTGTGGTTTCAAAGTACTACTGTTTCAGCTTGTACGCTACATCGCATTACTGAACAACTGCAAACTTGCTAACAGAATCGGAATAGTTCGAAGGAGAACCTGCAGTGACTTCTGCATGTGCTTAGTGCCACTGAGGAAGAGAAAGGATAAAACAATCGTGGCGATTGCATTTCCTCCGATACCTGATGGAAGCATGCGCAAATAGGCATCATTGGAAAGTTCCAGGGTAGACATCAATAGTGCGATGGTGGAAACTGCTGCTGATACCCATAAAATTTTGGGAAGAATTGCCCACGCCAGCAACTCTTTGAAACTTGTTTGTTCACCCTTAGAAGTTGGAACATCGCTTCGGGTAAAAGCAAAAAGAAAAAACAATACGCTTAGAAGGGAAAGTGAGAATTGAATCACCAGGAGTGTATTCTGTCCAAAATAATTCAGGATTATTCCAAAAATAAGGGCAATCCATAACACGCGTTCTATGCGTTTTAGGATGGGGGCAAACTTTTCTAATGTTGTGGTTCGCTCTTTCATTGTCCTGCAATTTAATAGTTAGAGATTTTTCTGTTGTTTTCGCAGTGGAGGGATTTATGCAGTTTTGAAGAATAAAGCTGAGGCCTTTTTGATGGTCGTCAAACGTTTTGTCATGCCTGACTTGATCAGGCATCTTACTTTTAGAGTGCGGAAGGTACCGTGTCAAGCACGGTATGACTCGGTGGTGGATTGTTCGGGATTCCGTCGTTGCACTCGGAATGACGGTTTGGTTTTTTGTTCTGGCTTGAGTTGATCGAAGCAAAGGCTCTAACGCGGAAGTTACTTCCGTGCTTTTTAAATTCAATTTCTCTCTCGAAGTAAATCTCTATGCAATCTAGACGGGATAGAGGCGAGTATCCTTTTTTTTAGATCCTTCCTTCGTCAAGATGACAGCATCCACGCACCCTTCGAGTGTCTCAGGGTGACAGCCCGTGTGCAGTGAAAAAAGATACTGCCGAAAGCGCGGATATCAGTAGTGGTAGGATGGTGGATGTTGTCTTCTTTCAAAGACGTTCGGTTGTGACTTGATGGGATTCCTCACTTCGCCTGCCTGCAGCAGGCAGGTTTCGGAATGACGGTGCTGTATTTCAAGATTCCTTCGCTGCGCTCGGAATGACGATCAGGGCTTACCACTTGAAGCTTGCAACTTATAGCTTTAAGCTTCCCTATTCGTCTCTCAAAATGCTCGACGGGTTGACGGTCATGACGCGATATACCTGGTAACTCAGCGTGAGTGCGGTGATTCCTAAAACGGCTAGTAGCGTCACGATTGGAAAGCCGAGATTTAAATCGATGCTGTAGGCGAAATTTTCGAGCCAACCTTTCATGAATACATATGCGAACGGCAGGGCGACAACGATCCCTAGTACGGAGGTGACGATGTAGCGCTTGCTGACGACTCCCGCAATTTGCTTGACCTCTGCGCCGAGTACGCGGCGAATACCAATCTGCTTGATTTTCTGTTGGATGTTGATGGAGGATAGTCCAAAAAGCCCAAGTAGCGCCAGGAATATGGCGAGGCTGGTGAATACCTTCAGTAGGGTGGCGAACTCCTGCTCTTTCTGATACATGGCCTGTAATTGCTCGTCAAGAAACCGATAGTCAAAGGGAAATCCACCTTCTCTGAACACTTCCTTCCAGGTGCTTTCTAAGTTTTGGAGTGTCCGTCCGATGTTCTCCGTTCGGTATTTGATCATGACGTTTCTAGGCTGTCCAAGCCACAATTCCATAGCCAGTGGCCCTATTTCGTGATGGAGGCTCTTGTAATGGAAATCCCGGAAGACACCCACGATTTCGTAGTCTCTGCGAGCGAATTCGACTTTCTGTCCGATAGGATCTTCGAGACCGAGCATTTCGGCCATGGTCTCGTTGATGATCAGTGCTTCGGCTGAGTCGCGTGCGTATTCTTTGGAAAAAAATCTGCCGCTCACCATTTCCAGGTCGAGAATTTTATCGAATTCGTAATCCACGCCAAAATAGGCTGTTTGTATCACCTGATCTTCGGGCCATTCTTTTAAGCGGAGCGGGCTGCCACTTGTGCTGCCGTCTAGCGATGGGCCAAAACTGACCGCTTCAACACCGGGTACATTCAGGGATGCATCCACGTAGGTCTGTCGACGGGCATTCATTTCTTCGCTTGCGAACTTGGCCATTACAATGCCGTCGCTACTGTATCCAAGGTCTTTTTTTGAAAAATAGCTAAGCTGGGTAATCACGATCAGACTGACCATAATTAGGGCAGCTGAAATACCAAACTGTAGTAGTAGTACCAATCGCCCGACTGAGAATTTGCTATTGGTCGCAGTTGAAAGTTTGCTTCGCAGCAACTGCATCGCTGAGTACGATGAAAAGGTACTTCCAAAGAGCACGCTACTCAGAAGCGTAAAAAATACAAGTATGGAGATCGATGCTGCACCAGCTATAATGATGCTCTCGTCAATGATTTGAAAAAGCTCAAGTTTTCCCATGAAGAGTATGAGTGTCCAACTTAAAAGGCTTGCGAGAGCTACGATAATGAGTGTTTCGGAACCCATTTGAACGAATACTTTTCTTCGGGAAGTACCGAATACCTTCCGAATTCCGATTTCCTTGGATCGTGTTCGCATCAGGGCACTGGTGATATTGAAGTAGTTGAAAAAGGAAATGATGATGATGAGTACAGCGATGACTCCAAGGCTGATCAAATTGTCGGGGTCGTTGACCTTAAACAACCCACCTTGCGGATTACTTAGTCCACCGGAAGTTAGATAGATGCTCTTTAGCGGCTGTAGCTGTATATCGACGTTGGTGTTTGATGCATTTCGATGCGATTGAAAAAGGTCAAGCATCTTCTTTTCGAGTCCGGGAATATCCGCATTTGGGTTTACCTGCACGTAGGTGAGAAAGCCCAACCATCGCCAGCTTGTTAGAGGTTCGAGGGAGCCGGGCCCTGGTTTGAACGTCTCGAATGAGATCAGGAAGTCGAAGGTAAAATGCGATTGGCCGGGAACATCTTCGATGACACCAATGACTTTCAGATCGATTTCATTGTTGTAGGTGATTATCTGTCCGAGCGGGTCCGATTCACCAAAATACTTGGTAGCCATTTTCTCAGTAAGGACGATCGTATTTAAATCTTGAAGTGCCCCTTCGGGATTGCCAAGTTTCCACTTGAAGGAGAACATCTCAAAGAATGGAGCTTCAGCGAAGAATACCTTGTCCTCGTAGAAGGACTGATCCTGGTACTTCATGAGCACACTGTAGGAGTATCGTAACCTGGCGGCATTCTCGATTTCTGAAAATGAGGTTTTTACTTCAGGGCCAAAAGCTGGAGGGATGATTGGATAGTGCATCTTCGTTGTGCCTCTTTCGAAGAGCGTGTTTATGCGATATATCTCCTCACTGTTCTCGTGGAAACTGTCGTAGTTCAACTCGAAGTTGACATAGAAGATGATGTAGAGAACACTGGTTAACCCAATGATTAATCCCATCAGGTTGATCGCGAAATAGGTTTTGGTGCGGGCAAAGGATCGCCAGCCAACTTTGAAGTAGTTGGCAAGCAATGCCGGGAAGAGGGAAGAGGTACCTCGTTGGTCTGAATACAACATTGAAATGGAGTTGAGATCGTTGTAATCTTCACTAAGGATTGCCTGAAATGCTTCATCCTCAGATGTTCTTCTGCTTACCAATGTCGCAAGTTTGCTTCTTAGGTGATCCTCCAGTTCTTCAATGTCTGCATCCTCGAAGCCTTTGTGTTTTCTTAGCTGTGCTTTCCAGTTTCTTATCTCGTTTTCCAAATTGAAACTCATTGTACTGCTGGTTTGAGGTTCCACATTTTGGTAAGCATCGTAATCATCTCCGTCCATTCAGACTTCTTGGTTTCGAGCAGTGTTTTACCTTCAGTAGTGACACTGTAGTACTTTCTCTTGCGTCCGTTTTCCAGGATTTTCCAAGAAGCCTTGATGTGATTGTTTCGCTCAAGACGATGTAGCACCGGGTAGAGCATCGGTTCGCTCCATTCCAAATTCCCTCCAGAATACAGTTTTACTTTTCTGATGATTTCATATCCATAATCTTCACCTTCCAGGAGAATGGAAAGAATTATGGGGATGGTGGAAGCACCGATCATTTCTTTGGATATCATAGTCACTAGTTAGGTAGCATATAGCTGTCAATACTAATTCTCAGTATATTTTGCTGGTGGAATGAAGAGTTTGGGATCAGGTTGCTGGTTGTCTCCGATTAAAGAGATCATTTCATATGAGACAGCTCCCTTACCGTGAATTGCCCAGTTGGGCACTCTAAGGTTTCCGAATTGCGCCATCGGCCCGAACGTATACTGATATCGTGTAGTTGCCCAAATGAGGGGTTCGCCTTTAGCGTTTAAAACAATATGACCGTGGTACTCGCCATCTAGAGAAAACTCCAATCGTCTCGATCCTGGAAATTCCTCTTCGCCGTACTCGACCTCATAGCTTGGGTCTCCAATTGCCACAGCCCTTGCCAGCCTGAAGATATTGTAAGGTGCAGTTCCCATCGCCGCATCGAAAGACTCCTCGCTTGTGTAGGCAAACTCCCCGTTGATTACGTTCCAATATTTGTTTTCTGGACTATAGGCTCGTAGTCTGTGATAAATTTCGTTTTTCATTTCCACCCATGAACGTGAACCTGTAAGGTCTAAAATTTCATTTTCTATGTAGGGTTCCTTGTTCCAGAAGTACCATTTATGAACAAAGTGGACACTCTTCAACTGAGACCAGATCTTTTTTCCACCCATGGCTTCAACCATGGTCTCAGCTTCAGCGATTGCCTCTTTATCACCTCTAATACCAGTCTTCTCTTGAGAGAAGACAGAGCTTGAAACAAGGAGGAAATACTGGAGAAACGAAAACCTGATAATTCTTCTAATACTCATACTTAATACTGTTAGGTATAACTAATACACCTAATACGATTAGGTAAAAGGAAAGGTTGTGAGGTGAGGTTAGTTTACAACTTCGAAGCGTTGTTTCACTTCCTGACCTAGTTCGTCGATGAGCGTGATCGAATGTACTCCCTTGGAGGCGTTAATACCCATTTGATGTGATCCTCGTGTGCTACCTAAAAACTCTTCATCGAGGTGCCAGTAGATTGTGCTTTCGACATTTTCATGTGCAGCCTCAAAAACTACTTGCCCTTTTTTTCCATTCTGCTCGGTCGGAATGTGGACTTTGGTGTACTGACTCGGATAGATAAGATCAAGCGAACGTTTCACTTCTGTAGCTTCACACGACTTCATAAAGGGTGGTAGCCCTTGATAGTTCGCATGATATTTCTTGTAGTACCAGGACTGTACCGGTGGAAGCATAAACCAAGGTTGTGCTTGAATTTTTGCTACCTGATAACAGCTACTATTTACTTGATATTCTCCTTTGTCGTCCAGGTGTATGATTTGATGATAGGAACAACTCTTACCTTCAGTCATATATTCGGGAAGCTGAATTTCTACGGAAGTTGGACAAATCTTTGAGGAGAGCATCCCGCTTTCCTTGCAGATTTGGACAGTCTTTCCATAGATTTCTCTTTCCACCGTCGACCTCTCGACAAGTTCGAAAAGCTGAAAAAGCAAAGGTGCAGCAGTGCGAATACCGGTAAGTCCGGGCCTACCTTCACCATCAGCGTTGCCTATCCACACACCCACAAGATGTTTGCCATCCATACCAATCGCCCATCCATCGCGAAAACCAAAGCTGGTTCCTGTCTTCCAGGAAATCGCTCTGGAGGAGGCGAAAAACTCCCATCCGGTTTCTCCTTCTGGTCGTTTTAAATTCTGCAGTACGTTCAATGTATAGTCGATCGATGGAATGCGAATAGACCCGTCAACGCTTAGCTTCTCTGAGGCTCCATTGTTCTTTTTAGCTACGTACGTGTTCGGAAGATAGTCCTCGCTAGAATAGCCTCTGTTAATAGGTCGGCTCATGAAATTTCGCGAAGCACGAGCTACACCTGCGTAAACACTTGCTAATTCCCAAAGGGAGGTTTCTGCTCCACCTAGGATCAGGGAAAGGCCATAGTGACTTGCTGGTCGATTGAAGGAGCGAAAACCCATTTCTACCAGTTTTTGATGAAATTTTTCATTTCCAAAATCCATCAGAAGATTCACGAAGGGAACATTAAGGCTGCTGACCAGTGCTTGGTCGGCAGGAACCGCGCCGCGGTATTCTTTATCAAAGTTCTTTGGTGAAAATCCCTTGTAAAAAATCGGAATATCTGGAAGCAGCTTTGTGGGGGTGATCAAACCTTCATCCAATGCAGCGGCATAGAGAAAAGGTTTTAACAAACTGCCAGGGCTTCGCAATGAAGTGATAATGTCGACGTGTTGACCGTGTGTTCCTGGATTGTCAGAATTACCAACGTACGCCCTGGTTTCTCCGGATTCAATCTCAACGATAATGGCAGCGGCATTATGAATTTGATTATCCGTCATTGATCGGCTGTATTTGTTAACCATTTCTCCAACGCGCACCTGCAGAGATGCATCAAGCGTGCTATGAATTGTTTGCTTTGATCTGCCTTCGGCCTTACCACGGTAAAGCAGATGATAGGCATGGTTGGGCAGGCTGCGAATTTTGCCTGGAAGTGCTTCTTGCTTTGACAGAAACAAATCATCGTCAGACAGCAGTCCTCGGCTGTGAATTTTGTCTAAGAGAAGATTCCTCTTCTTTACCAGCGATTCATGGTTTCTTCCCGGAAATATGGAGGATGGGCTATTTGGCAAAATTGCTAGCGTAGCCGTTTCTGCCCAGGATAGTTGATGCGGCGAGCGTCCAAAGTATCGCCAGGAGGCTGCGTTGAGCCCAACAATGTTTCCGCCAAAGGGTGCATGATCGGCATATTTTTTTAAGATCGTTGCTTTGCTATAGATCAGCTCTAATTTCACTGCCGCAGCTACTTCTAACATTTTCTGGAGATACGTTCGAGGCTTGTTCTGATAAGCCATTCGAATGGTTTGCATTGTTATTGTGCTGCCACCGCTTACGATTTTGTTTGCCCGAATATTTTGATGGACTGCCCGTGCGACTGAAAAAGGATTGATCCCCGGGTGATAGTGAAAATACTCGTCTTCGAAAAGTAGGATGGCTGTTTCGAATTTTTCAGGGATGGAATCGGAAGGAGGGAAACGCCACTGTTCGTCTTCTGAGATCGACGCACTAAGCAGGGTTCCATCCTTTGCACGAAGGATGGTTGCGTAGTTGGCTTCAAAGAGAGGTCTTGGAATTGGAATCAGTAAAAAGATAAAAAGGAGAAAGAGAACTGCTGCAGCAATTCTCTTTTTCGTCTTTTTACCAATTCGCTTAATCTTCATGGATCAACGAACCTGCTATTTTTCAGGTACCACATTTACCCATCTTCCTGGCCGATTGGAAAAAATGGAATTGTCGTACATCGCTTCAACACTGGTCGAAGGTAAATAATAGCGACCCTGATATGCTGCATTTAACAGTACGGTAAATGACGCTTTCTTATTTGGTTTTAAATCAAAATAGTGCATCACCCGATCGTCTCGAATATCAATGTATTCTGCTTCAGAGCTTTCTTCTGATCCGTCCAGACGTGTATTTATGATTTCCCAACCCGAGGGGAAAATCTGGGTAAGTGCGAGTTCATTGTAGTCACCCTTCAACCCAGGGTTGGTGACTGTCACTCTGGCTCTGAAATTTGTTCCCTGTTTTAAGGATCGGACATTTACAGGGACTCCATTGACATCGAGATATTCGATGTTGAAATTGATATTTCTAGAAATGGTTTGCTCATCACCTTCAATAGGAATTCCTGAGCGGATAACGCGGGCAAAAACCGGCGCGGCTCCATTATTGGTTAGCTGAACGGGCGCTGCTTTATCCGGCTCGTCAAGTGTAATCTGATAGGCGAAATCTCCGCCCGAGACCGTTTGACTTCCAGTCCCAACTTTCGCGGAAACATCCGTCTCAGAATCAACACCAAAATTTGACGCGTACTTTGAGATAGCAATGAAGCAGTACGCAGTCGTTTGCGTGCTCATCCAGCGATCGTTGTTCCCCATCTCGTTAGCTATGTCCATCAGAATTTCAAAGGCTGCTTCTTTTTGGTTTAACTCCAGGAGCGTTTCCAAAATCATGGCGCGGTCTCTTGTATTCGAGCCAAAGGAATATCGATAGTTTAGATTAGGATCCACGGTGGTGGAAAGACCTTCGATGAGTGATTGAGCCTGGCTATCGTATCCTGCTGCTGCGTACGCCATCGCCAAACGCCACTTAGCTCGTCTGCCCACGTTCGCTGACTCTTTCATCCTGTTCATTGCTCCCAGCGAGGAAACGTCCGCGAGAGCCAGGGTATACAGTCGATACGCTTGAATAAGGTCGTCATCATCATCTGAACTAAGACTGCCCCAGGCTTCGGCTTTGCTTTTTTGAAATTCCAACCAATTTGAGAGCATTCCTTCCGGGACAGCGTAGCCTGCTTTTTTGGCTTCCAAAAGGAAATGTCCTGCGTAGTTGCTACCCCAATTGTTGGGGTAATTGTTGCCAGGCCAATAGGTAAAACCACCGGAAGTCAGCTGAAAGGATTTCAACCGTTTGATGGCAGCATCGATATTTCTTTGAATGTCACTTTTCTTCTCAGCCGAAATGGAAATGAGATTTTCAATAAAGAGCTGTGCAAAAACAGAAGATGTTGTCTGTTCTATGCAGCCGTGAGGATACCGGATCAGGTAGCCTAGCCTGCTTTCAATATTAAGAGGTGGCAATGAACTGATTTCAATGCTTCCTGCATTTTCGCCAAAAATTCCCACAGGTTGATATTGGTAGTCCCAGGATTCACCATTGCTAATCACCTGGTCTGCGATATCGGTCGTCACAGGATTTCGAGGAATGACATTCATTTCAATGTCGTAGGATGCCTCAATAGAACCCGATTTGGCAGTCACCTTTATTTTGCCAACACCCAAGATGTCCTTTGCCTTCACATCAAAATACAGCACTTTATCTCCAGATTTAGCAAAGGTCAACTGAGCTGATTTACCCCGCGGCAAAGTGAGTGCACCAGAGGCTTCAACCACCACATTGACATTTTTAAGGTTGTCATCGAGTGCGAAAACATTAACAGGTAATTTCATTGATTCTCCCGGCCCTGTGACTCGTGGAAGAGTAGCTAGAACCATCAAAGGCTGTTTTACGGGGGTAGCAATATCTGCACTTCCAAACGCCTCATCCGATGCTGCAACGACCATGGTCTTCACACTCCCGATGTACTGCGGCATTTTGATGTTGTGTTTACCAACATCACCTTCGTCCAAATAGAAAGGCCCTAAAAATTTAACAACGGGCTTAAATCGATTGGCTTCTTTTTCTTCTTTTGGTGCAATTTCCCCATCTCCACCTATGGCTAGGAGCCGATCAATTTGTCCTGCAAATGCGCCCATTACGTCATCGTAGACATCCCACGTTTTCACGCCAAGGGCTTCACGTGCATAAAAACTGTTCCACGGTTGGGGCGTTTCATAGTTGGTGATGTCCAGAAGACCTTCATCTACAATGGCTACCGTATATGCCATCGCTTTGCCATTTTGTTCGGAAATATCTATGGTGTAATTCTGCCCCGGTCTCAATTCAGATGGTGAGGCGATGACAGGTGTTAGTTCTGTTTGCGGATCCGCCACTTTTATCGACTGAACTCCATACAGGCGGATTGGTAAATCATTGGCTGTCTGGCCATGTGGTTGGATCATTGTAAGATGGACGTAGATATTTGGCGCCATATCGGCTGTTGCCTCAAATGCGACGGTGGTTGTTTCTTCCTCCGCATTTACCCAAAATGTTTGTAGTACTTCACTTCCAGTTTCTAAGCTGACCAGAATACGATTCCCCTTTGTAGAAGGGATTGATAAAGGAATCTGCTCTCCAACTTTGTACTCTTCTTTTTCGATTCCAAAGTCAAGCATAGCAGCTCCATCCAACTCGCCACGTTTTCCTTTCCCTGCCCAACCAGGCCAATCTAAGTAGACAATTTGTCCGGCAGTATGACCAGATATAGGATCTTCAACCTTTAAGTAATATCGTCCCCATTGTGGGTGATTGATTCTTAGGGAATACGTGCCTTCGCCATTTGTGGTGTTTACTGTTCCACTTGCCACGGGATCTCTATACGACCGACCGACATAATTCCCCAGCGATTCATAGGAAGTATCCCACCACCATTTCCAGTTAAGCTTGTAGAGTTGTACTTTCAAACCTCTTCTACTTACCGGATTTCCGCTGGCATCCACAGTGACAATTCGGACTGCGTGATCCTGGTCAGTAAGCAGAATTCCGCGCTTATCTCCCTCAGGCGTTTTAACTCCCACAAAGCTTTCATATGGATAGTAGGGGATCGACGTGTTGTTGATGCTGAAATCCCCACCTTCCTCGTAGACCTTACCAAAAAGCATGGCATTCAGTGCGCCAGGTGCATTTTGTGTTCCCGTAAGATCAAGGTTGATTTTGGTATATCCTTCACTATTGACCCTTCCTTCAAATACCATTTCCCGAGAGCTGCTAAATTGCTTGGATTGATCATCGAAGCTGAAATTTGGATAGCCGCTGAATGTTGTTTTTGCAGGTTTAAGTAGCAGTTCGTATTCTGCCTTGAGGTTCCCGGCTGTAGCACCTGTCAACCACCGAACGTTTAGGTCACCAGACACCGAGACATCGCTGGCACTGAATTTATCCTTATCAAACGCCAGGTTTATTTTTAGTCGATTTGGCTTTATCGTTTCGATCTTGACGGTCTTCTCAAAGGAAGCGCCGCCTACTTTGGCAAGTGCCCGCCAATTTCCTGTGGGAGCATCTCGGTCAGTTACAAAATCGAACCTATACATGTTGCCCGTTGCTTCACTACTGATTTTACGTTGCGTTAATTGCCCGTTTGGATTGTACAGTTCTACGATAACCGGATGGTTGTCAGGAAGTGTTCCTTCAATATCCTGGACGATAAAACCTAGATGAACGGTGTCTGCCGGTCTCCAGACACCCCTTTCTCCATAAATGAACCCTTTGAGTCCTTTTTGAATTTTGTTTCCTGTGATATCAAAATTGCTCAACGAAAGGGCTGAAGCATCATTGATTTTGAGGTATCCTACCTGATCGCCCTTTCTAGCAACGATTAGGTGTGGAGCCCTTACTTTGTTGATTTTGGACTTGCCGTCTGCATCGGTTTCGTCTGTGGCGAGCAATTGTTGTTGATAGTCAAAAACCTTAACAGTGACACCGCTGATCGGTTCTGTACTTACCAAATTGGTAACAAAAACAGATAAGTTTCCATCGTCTCTTTTTTTCGCAATCAAACCGAAATCAGATGCAAAGACCATTTTAGTTATGCTTCTTCGATTACCATAATAGGAGTCACTGCAAGGGTTATCGCGATCCTGCCAACTGTAGCCGGGGCTATAGTACGATTCATAATTATCCCAATATGATGTTTCCTCTTCCTCTCCCCAGTCATCCGCATTGTCATCGAGTGACTCGATTTGATCATTGTCGGCACAGAAGTACATGGAGTATGACTTTCTAAATCCAATTTGGATTTGGTAGAAAGACCCGGGCTCAGTTTTGAGAATATCCTCGAGGTTTAACGTGAACCTGTTCCATGAATTTAGATTGGTCACGCCACTGGTGTTAAGCGGAACCACTTTTCGAACTACTGGCCGTCCAACTCTTCTAAGCTGACCCTGACCTCCAATGTTGTTGACCTGCAGGTACTGCTGCATGTTATCTTCAAAAATCCGTATGACGGTGACATCTACAGCCTTGAGTGCTACGGCCTCAAAAGGTAGTACGAGTCCTTTGGAATTTGGCAAAATTGCTTTCTCGTCAGAACTAACCAAACGCACATCCGGCTTGATTTGGGAAAAACGCAGATTGGTTGTGTAATCTTGTTTTAGCCCATATCCTGCTATGTTTTTGATCCCTTTATTGATTGTTAGGGTTGAAGTTGCAGTCATTTCTTGTGTCGGATAGATCTTCAGCTCGTTGAGATCTACTACAACTCTTGGCCTACTTCGGTGGTTTGTCATGGTAACCAGACCAGTGAGGTTTTGGCGAGAATCGAGAGGGTCAGAAAAAAGTACAGAAACGTAATTCTCACTTCCTCGAATGATTTGACTCGACACTACCTTGTAGTCATCGATCGAGGGGACTTCCACTTCCATGTCTACTTTTTTGTCAACCCCAATAGAATTTCCGTTAACCTTTAAGGCAACTTCATTTGCCTTCTTCGTTCTTTTTACGTCTTCGATGGTGAATAGGAAAGTGTTGTTTCCATCTCTTTTTACCCAGTTGACAGAAAGCGAATTTCCCCCTTGTGTGGCCTCCATCATTTTTTGAATCTCTTCGATAGTGACTACGTCTGCTGTTTGGATCTCACCCTCAATTTTCACTCGTGTGAGATCTTCTCGGTCATAAAGTTTCAATCCGCCGATTTCTACTTCGTAGTTTTGTAAAAGCGTTTGAAAGATGAATTTGAATTCCTCCTTTTCCTTGCTTATGGTTGGAATTATAGTTTTGAGGTTCGCAACTGCCTCATACTTTTGATTGTTATCTAGTTTGTTGCTGGGTTTAAAAACGATGGTCTTGTTGTCCTCCCAGGAAGTAGAACCACCAATTGATGGTTCGAAATTGAAAACGTCTTCCAGAGAAGTTCCAACCAGGCTATCCGGGATGCTCTTGTTTAGGCGAAGGCGAATTTCACTTGCAACGGAGATGACACCGCCTGTAAAAGAACTAACATGATCAACAAAGAGGCTTTTGGGACTACTAAAGTCATCCTTGACGGCCGTGACTAAGCCTGAAGAGGAACTTCCTTCTTTTTGACAGGAAATCAGAGAAATGGTGAGGGTGAGGAAGGTTAGGAAATATTTCATACTGGTAAGGTTTATAGCAAGAAAGTTAGCGGAATGCGTACGATTATGGAAGCTGAATAGGAGAGTGTAGTCTACTTGTTGATCATTTTTTCAAGAAAGTGTAGAGGATTGTAAAAATGTTGGTCAAGTGTGTCCTTATCACTGCAGGAAAGTGTGTAGGAATTGAATAATCGTTCGGGATTTTTAGAGTTGACCTTAAGCTCGGTAGGCCTCTTTTTCAATACTTCAAAGTGAAAATGATCAAATTGCCAACCTATTTTGTCGAGTTCCACTCCATAAAAGAATCGAGCTATAGGTTCTTTAGGACCAACTTTTTGGAATAGTTCAACCTGAATGTCGGCTATGTGTTCGTAGACCGTCCAAAAAACCAGACCGTTGATTTCATGTTCTAGTATCAATTGAGCGAAGGGGCCGTCAGTCCTCTTGGAGATCACCACTCCATGTGCTATTGGGTAAATGAACTGATCTTTACTATAGTCTTGAACTGGACGCTGAATATCTATTCCGGTGTGCAGGTGCTTTGCGACCCTGGGCCTTGCGACTCTCTCAACTCCGAATGACCCAATTTGGCTCAGATGGACACTGTTTACGTTTTGACGATCCATCGTTTGGATTGGAAGCAGGAACTCCACCGGAGTATTTTGAATCGAAAGTAGAAGATGTAAAAGGAGAATCAAAGTGCTTGTTGTTCTGATATCAAATATGCGTTGTGTGATCTACCAAATCAAGCTTTCATTTATCTTTAACTAAAGTTCATAGCAATGAGTAACATTCCTGAGAACCAAATCAGCGATTGGCTGAAGAAATTAGAACGTGAGAGCTGGCAGTTGGAATTACTGGTTTCTGCTTTCACGATTTTCTTACTAATGATTGCGATAGAATCCTTTGAGGGTTTTATGCTGGACATACAGTTCCAGTATGATCTTTCGGACAATTTGCTGACGTTCGTTTTCATATTCCTTTTTCTATTACAAAAATCGCTTGTAGCACTTACAATATGTCTTGTTGGACACCTGATGCTTCGTGGATTTTGGATTGGGACAATTGGACTGCGATCTGTGCAATCAAGTATTGATTTTTCAAAGTTGAATTACAATGATTTTTTCACCGAAAGACTGAAAAAAAAGGTTATAAGCCTTGATCAACTAGTAATCAAATTGGATGAGATATGCAGCGTCATTTTTGCGTTTGCATTCCTTGTGATGTCCATGCTGCTTGCATTCGGTTTGTATCTTCTGACATTTGGGATCCTGGCAATTGTTCTTTCCACCATCGGAGAAATCACTCCAGATAGCTGGGATAATGTTATCGGAATAGTTGCGGGTATCATTTTCTTCTCGATGATGGTTTCAGGGCTTATTTACATGATTGATTATTTCACCCTTGGTTTTTTTAAGAAAGTGAAATGGCTGAGAAAGATCTACTATCCATTTTATCAATTTTATAACCTGATCACACTTGCCATTCTGAGTAGGAGTATCTACTACTACATGATTAGCAAATTCACTAAAAAGAGAATTCGGACGGTCTATGGTCTTGTGGGTGCGATTATAGTTATTATGATTCTTTTTGATTTTGATCAGCACCAATATTTTCCGTCAGCTGAAACAGATCATTTGATTTCCACAAATTACTATGACGATTTAAGGGGAGAAGACGAATATATACGAAAGGCCAGCATCGAATCACAATATTTAGATAAGCCATATTTTCAACTTTTTGTAAGGTATGATCCAAGGGACAATTCCATTGTATCGGAGCATTGTCCGGATTTTGTTCCAGTAAAAGATGATGGAATAAATTGGAGCTTGTCCGTCAATGCGGACGGGGGAAACTTCACGATAAATGATCAAGATCACTCAAGTGAGGATTTCGATCAGTTATTGTCATGTCTAAGCTCCATCTATGAAGTTTCAGTTAATGATTCAGTATATCAAAAGCTCAACTACTATTACTACGAGCATCCGGATAAAGATCAAAAAGGACTATTAACTGTAATCCCAACGGATCAGTTTTTGGATGGAGAAAATATGCTTAGAATTCGAAAAGTGAGGATTCTCGAAAATGATTCAGTCAAGACTGGCTACCAAGCCTTTTCCCGTATTCCTTTTTGGTATAAAAAATAAAAAGCCCCTTCTTTTCAGAAGAGGCTTAAATGTATTTCTTAAATATTCTTATGCTACTTGAGCATCCAGCTTTTGGCTCAGTACATTCTTTGGTACAGCACCAATTTGCTTGTCAACTATTTCTCCATTTTTGAAGACCAGAAGGGTTGGGATCGATCGAATACCAAACTTTGCCGAAACCTCCGGATTGGCATCAACATCTACTTTTCCAATTACTGCTTTCCCATCGTAGTCAGAGGCTAATTCCTCCACTACAGGTCCAATCATCTTACATGGCCCGCACCACTCAGCCCAAAAATCCACCAACACTGGCTGGTCGGAATTGATAATTTCATTGAAATTATTGTCAGTTATTTCTACAGGTTTTGACATTATTATTGACTTTAAAATTTATTAATCCTTGTGTAAATAGGTGAACACAAAGATATGAGGAATAGTTTATCAAGTGAGTAGATTCGTCGATATTGTTAGGTGGTTGACATATTAATTCTTTGATAAGATTTTGAACTCAACCTCTTCCATAGATTTTAATTCTTTAATTAACTCATCTGTCGGTTCAATTGTGAACTTCCTGCTCAACATATCCAAATTTATTGCACGATCATCGTGAACTCCAGAGAGAGAAAGCTTCAAAATACACTTGCCTGGGAAGAGTCCGGCGATGCGTTCAATCTCGTCTACTATGATTGAGTTTACATCTTCAAGTCGAACGTTTAGTTCCAGACCCTTGGTCATTTTCTCCCTAATTTCACTCAAGTGCTCTATGTTGTGAATTTTTAATTCAAGCTCCTCGCTGTTCCATCGATTTTGTACGGTTGCAGAAATGTATAAGAACCACCCTTTTTCTAACATCGGTTTGAACTTTAGATAGTCTTTGGAGAAGAGGTAGAATGTGTAATTATCACCAAAATCCTCTAGTACAAACTGACCGAAGGGATTTCCTTTTTTCGATGTTCTGTGTTGTACGTCGCTCAGTATACCACCAAGTTTAATTTCGCGACCTCTCAACTTTTCAATATCCGTAATCTGGCTGATACTTGTATTGGTCAGGAAGTCCATTTCAAATTTGAACTGATTCAATGGGTGCCCCGAAATATAAAGACCAACCATTTCTTTCTCGATGTTCAATTTTTCAATATCACCATATGGCTCTATTCGTCCAACCTTCGGCTTGGAAATATCCGTTCCGGAAGCTCCTCCAAATAAGGAAGACTGATTACTGGCTTCTTCCTCTTGCATCCTGTTGGCATAGCGGATTGATTTTTCAATCAGGGAAGTGCCCTCATCATCTGGCTCGACATACTGACGTCGATGAAATTCTTCGAAACAGTCGAAACCACCAGCTTTAGCTAGACTTTCAAATGACTTTTTGTTGACGGTACGAAGGTTCACTCGTTTGGCAAAATCGAAGAGATCGGCGAAAGGCCCATTTGCATCTCGCTCTTCAATGATGGCCTGAACGGCGGATTCCCCCGTTCCTTTAATGGCCCCCATTCCGAACCGAATTTCCCCTTCCTGATTTACGGCAAAATCCTGGTCTGATTCATTGATATGTGGGCCAAGCACCTTAATTCCACGGTTCTTACATTCCTCCATGAAGAAGCTGACCTTGTCAATGTTACTCTGATTATGCGTTAGCACAGAAGCCATGTATTCTGCTGGATAATTGGCTTTGAAATACCCTGTATGGTAAGCCACCACCGAATAGCACGTACTGTGTGATTTGTTGAATGCATACGCTGCGAAGGCTTCCCAATCTTTCCAGATTTTCTCAAGCTTATCTTCTGGATGGCCCTTTGCTTTTGCTCCTTCAACAAATTTGGGTTTCATCTTATCCAGAACTTCTCGCTGCTTTTTACCCATCGCCTTTCGAAGAACGTCAGCTTCGCCTTTGGTAAATCCTGCAAGCGACTGTGAAAGAAGCATCACTTGCTCCTGGTAGACTGTAATACCGTAGGTCTCCGCTAAGTACTCCTCCATTTCAGGAATATCATAAGCGATTTTTTCTGTCCCAAGTTTTCTCGCTACGAAGTTCGGAATGTACTCCATTGGCCCTGGCCGGTAAAGCGCATTCATGGCAATCAGATCGGCAAATCTGTCCGGTTTCAGTGCACGCAGATGTTTCTGCATTCCGGGAGACTCGAACTGGAATGTTCCGTTGGTTTCTCCGCGCTGATAGAGTTCGTATGTTTTTTGATCGTCAAGTGGCAACTCATCTACGTCGATCGTGATTCCGTGACGTTTTCTCACATTTTCAACAGCTGACTTTATAATCGATAATGTCCTCAAACCCAAGAAGTCCATCTTCAGCATTCCGGCTGATTCTACAACGCTGTTGTCAAACTGGGTTACGAGAAGATCAGAATCCTTCGAGCGCGCTAACGGAACAAAGTTGCTCATGTCATCGGGTGTGATGATGACGCCACACGCATGAATACCCGTATTTCGAAGCGAACCCTCAAGAATGATGGCTTGATTTAATACCTGTGAGGGGAGGTCTTTTCCTTTTTTGAGATCTTCTAATTCTTTGACTTCTTTGAAAACGGAATCGAAATTTGCGCCCGGTCGTTCCGGTACCAATTTCGCAATTGAATCTGTTTCTGGAAGCGGGAGTTCCATTACTCTACCAGCGTCCCGAATGGCTGATTTGGGCGCCATTGTACCGTAGGTGATTATCTGAGCTACCTGATCATTCCCGTACTTCTCGATCACGTAGTTGATCACTTTTTCACGGCCTTCATTATCGAAATCAATATCAATATCAGGAAGTGACACACGATCCGGATTTAGGAAACGCTCAAAAAGGAGATCGTAAGCAATTGGGTCCACATTGGTAATTCCTATGCAGTAGGCCACAACCGAGCCAGCCGCAGATCCACGTCCTGGACCAACAGCTACATCCATTTCTCTGGCTTTGGCCGTGAAATCCTGGACAATCAGGAAGTAGCCAGGGTAGCCTGTGTTTTCGATTGTCGCTAATTCGAAATCGATTCGTTCTTTTATTTCATCGGAAATATCATCGTAACGTTTTTCGGCACCGATGTAGGTTAGGTGTTTTAAATACGCATTTTCACCTCGGTTTCCACCATCCTTTTCATCCTCTGAGTCGAGGAACTCCGAAGGGATATCAAATTTTGGTAGGAGTACATCCCTTTCCAAACTGTACTCTTCGATTTTTTCAATGAGATCAGAAATGTTTTCTATGGCTTCCGGAATGTCTCCAAAAGCTTCCTTCATCTCCAATTGAGTTTTGAAGTAGTAGTTGTCATTTGGAAGCCCAGGACGGAAACCTCTTCCTCTGCCAATTGGTGTGCTTTGTTTTTCGTTTTCCTTGATGCACAGCAATACATCATGCGCTTTGGCATCATCACGATCCAGGTAGTAATATTCATTGGATGCAAGCAGCTTGACATCGTGCTTTCTTGCGAAGCCAACAAGGATTTCATTTAGCCGATTCTCTTCTTCAAGATCATGTCTGTTCAGTTCCAGGTAGAAATCATCTTTGAACAGTTCTTTCCACCAGACCAGCGCCTCCTCTGCCTGAGTTTCTCCAACATTCAGCACCAGGTGAGGGATCTCGCCAGCCATACTACCACTTAAGGCAATAAGTCCTTCACAGTACTTCTGAATTAGTTCTTTATCAATCCGCGGGTAGAGACCGTAATTTCCTTCCTTATAGGCAATGGAGCTAAGTTTGATGAGATTTTCATATCCCTTCTTCGTCTTTGCCAGTAGAACCTGTCGAAATCGTTTGTCCGGATTGTCCTTTGTGAACTGAAGTTTCAATCGTTCTTCAGCAACAAAAAACTCACAGCCCACAATCGGTTTGATGCCTTCCTTGAGCGCTGCACCAACAAACTTGAATGCGCCGAACATATTTCCAAGATCTGTCAGTGCTACTGCTGGCATTTCATACTCCTTTGCTTTGCTGACAATTTCCTTGACATCAGGTGTAGCTTGAAGCACAGAGAATTGAGAATGTCCGTGAAGGTGAGTAAAGGCACCTTTAATGTCTTCAGCACTTACCTGCTGATCACCAATCTTCCCCGTCGATTTTTCTCTCTTTGTGGCGAAGTTGGCATCGTCAAGATCAGGAGCTTCATACTCGATTTGACTTGGATCGGTGTCATCGATTGGAGCTATGATCGATCTTCTGAGACACTCGAAGAATGCTTTTGCAGTTGCATCCACATCGTACGCTGCATCATGGGCATCACCAAATCCTTCCCCAAAAAGCTTGGTGTAGAGTTCGATGAGCTTGGGTTGCTTCAACCGTCCACCAATGCCACCTTGTAATTGACAGAATTCTACTGTCTCCGAAGAGGTATCGATATTTGCTGCCTCGGCAAGTAAGTTTTCTTGTTTCGATCTAAGATACTCAGAACCGATGATCTTGTTGTCGAACTCAATGTTGTGCCCAACAAGAACCTCTGCTTTCCTAACGTCAACACTGAATTTCTCCAGTACTTCAGCCAGGTCTTCTCCAACTTCTTCAGCATGTTTCGTGGAAATACCATGAATTTTTTCAGCGTTAAAAGGAATGGTAAAACCTTCCGGCTTAACAATATGGTTGCCGGTTGACAACAATTTCCCTTTATGGTCATGTAATTGCCACGCGATCTGGACTAACCTTGGCCAATTGTCGAGGTCTTCTACGGGCGCAGATTTATTGTGAGGAAGGCCGGTTGTTTCGGTATCAAAAATGAGGTACATGCAGTAATTGGCTTTAGCTTTTAGCCGTTGGCTTTTGGCCTTCGAACAATGCGATTGTAAAAGATATTACAAATAAAAAGAGAAGAGCGATCCTTTTAGGGACCGCTCTTCTTTTGTGGAAAAGTTGTTGATATGTTTGGCTTAATTACAAGTATGTACAGAGGCGGCGAAACATGTTTCATCATTGGCATTTAAGGTCACCTGAATGTAAGCATTCCTGCAGCTATCAAGGGTTGGATTGTAAGGGTAGACATTTTCCAAACTACAAAAGATCTTTGATGCGTCAAGGGACGAATTTCCATTTACATAGATATATCCAAATACGTCAGTCAAATTAGGAGCCATAATGTTCTCTAATGAATGATTCTCGTGAAAGTAGAGATATGGATTGGAGGAATCCGAGTTGCCAACGGTTTCCAAGTTTGGAAATTGAACCTCTTTAATATTTAGGCATTGATGAAAGTAAACGGAATTGGTAACAGATGTCAAATTTGGAAAGATTAAAGTGGTCGGTATATCGTAGGTAATTTGATGATAGTAGATATCTTCCAATGTGCCATCATCAATGATAATGGTAGCTAAATCCTGGCATACATCTCCAATTCCATCTTCATCCGAATCCAATTGGTTTGGATTATGCTGAGATGGACAATTATCACTAGCATTTAAAATACCGTCTCCATCTTTATCATCATCGCAAGCGTCACCGATACCGTCACTGTCCAGGTCTGATTGATTTGGATTAAAATCATCACTGCAGTTGTCAGTCGCATTATCTATTCCATCAAGATCATTGTCGTTTTCGTTACAAGCATGAATTGTAGCTGCAAAGCACGTCGAGTCATTTGCATTTAAGGTTACCTGAATGAAAGCATTCTTACAACTATCAAGCGTTGATTTCTGAGGATAGACATTTCCTAAACTACAGAGAATGTTGGATGCGTCAAGTGATGCGTTACTATTTACATAGACATAGCCAAACACCTTGGTCAAATTCGGAGTCAGAATATTTTCTAATGAATCATTTCCATGGAAATAGAAGTAAGGATTATCAGAATCTGAATTACCTACAGAAACAAGATTTGGAAATTGGACCTCCTTAATGTTTGAGCACTCATGAAAATAAATAGAATTACTTACAGTTGTCAAATTCTCAAAAACCAGCGTTGTAAGTGAATCGAATGTAACCTGATGATAATAGACATCATCAAGTGTGTCGTTGTCTATGTAAATAAACCTCTCTTCTAAATTACCAGTCTCAACTACCTCCGGCTCACAACTAAGAAAGCAGACTGACACAAATAACCATACTGAGATTGAATTCTCTTTAACAATCATACTTAATTGAATCTTTTTGTTTACTTCAAAAGAAACAATCCTGCAGTTATATATATTCAGTTAGCGTCTACAAATCGTATACAGAGGTTTGCTTACTCTGGTTCTTTTACTCCGTCCTAAGCGACTTTACTGGATTTGACCTTGCTGCCTTCCAAGATTGAAAACTGATTGTGATCCAGGCAATGACAATTGCGGCTAGGCCTGAGAGAATAAATGTGATCGGCTTCAGACTAGTTCGGTAAGCAAAATCTCCAAGCCAATACTCCATTGCCAGGTAAGAGACTGGGATAGCCACGACGAAGGAAATCAGAACTAGCTTGATGAAATTTTTGGAAAGTAGATTGACAATATTGGAAACAGATGCTCCAAGTGTTTTTCTAATTCCAATTTCTTTGGTTTTCTGCTCTGCTGTAAATGCAGCTAAACCGAATAATCCAAGACACGCAATCAAAATTGCAAGGATCGCGAAAATGGAAAATATCTGACCTATTTTTTGCTCCTCCTCGTACTGCGCATTGAATTCGTTATTCATGAAGCGAAAATCAAAGGGCTGACCTGGAGCAAATTTTTCCCAAGTGCTTTTAATGTGATCAATAGTCTCACTGGCATTAGACATTTGAATCCTAAACATTGCTGTCCCACCATTTGGGCGCAACTCTAAAACAAGGGGTCTAATGTTGTTTCTTAACGATTGATAGTGAAAATCATCCACCACACCTAAAATTCTATACCCTTCCACTTCAGGATTATCATCGTCTCCACCATATCTGTATAGCAGTGAGCCAACAGGGTTTTCGTATCCGAACTGGCGAACGGCTGATTCATTTAGAAGCACTCCGGAAGAATCACTTGGGAACTCTCTGGAGAATCCTCTACCTTCCTTTACAGTGATCCCCAGTGTTTCAAGGAAATCGTGATCGATGCGTGCTCTGCTTAATACCAGGCTTTCGTCTGATGCCGCGCTGGGGCTTTTGAAAAAGAGATCTGAGTTGTTGTTATTCGAGGTGGGAGTGAAGTTCGCTACAGTGCTGTTTAGAATATTTGAATTTCGAGAAGTTTCTTCCTTAAAAGCCTGCACCTGATCCCTCAGAATCCATGCGTCATTGACGATTAGAATTTGATCCTTATCGTATCCTAGTTTTTTGTTCTGAATAAATGAGAGTTGATCAAAAACAATGGCGGTTCCAATGATCATGATGATTGATATCGAAAATTGAAAAACTACCAACGTACTTCTGATTGGACCACTTTTTATTCCTTGCCTTACTTTTCCTTTTAGAACTTCAACTGGCTTAAACATGGAGAGATAAAAAGCCGGATAGCTTCCTGCGAGTAATCCAACCAGTAGCATAATGCCCAACATTGCTAAAAGAAACCCTGGCTCAAGAATCGCCAGGTATGACAATTCTTTGGCTGCAATTAAATTGAATCCAGGTATTGCGGCAAAAACCAGAAGGTATGCAACAGCAAACGAAATGAAACTGATTAGCACTGCCTCAGAGATAAATTGGTAAATCAATTGTTTCCTGAATGCCCCCATTACTTTTCGTACGCCTACTTCCTTAGCTCGATTTGATGATCTGGCAGTTGACAAATTCATGAAATTGATGCAAGCAAGTGCTAAAATGAAAAGTGCAACAGCAGAGAAGATGTATATGTATTTGATATCTCCGTTTGCTTCGAGCTCATCTTCCTTGTCAGATTTCAAATGGATATCGGTCAGGGGGAACAATGAAAAACTAAGCGCATTTCCACTTTCTCGAAACTCGTCCATTGTTAGGTTTAAGTACTGCTCAATAAGCGGAGCGCAATACGTTTCTACCATGTCAGGGAACTTTGATTCCAATATTGAAGCATTGATACCCTCCTTCATTTTAACGTAAGTGTTAAAATTTGTACTTAGCCATTGGCCTTGATTCACCCAGTCAAAAGAGCTCATAGAAAGCAAAATATTTTGATGGAAATGTGAGTTCTGTGGAAGGTCTTTGTAAACTCCCGTTACCTCATAATCATGACGATTGTCCAGCACAAGTACTTCACCAACTGGGTTAATATCTCCAAATATTTTCTTGGAAGTCTTCAAATCCAAAACCAATGTATTTGGTCGAGTCAAGCTGGTCTGAGGATCTCCATAGATCAGTTCAACAGAGAAGAAACTAAAGAAATTAGAGTCGGCCATTAGGACGGTTTCTTCTTTGAAGGTTTCGGTTGAGCCTTTTTTCTTTACAAACCAGGTTCCACCGGTGTTGAGTCTTGTTGCATCTTCAACCTCCGGATAATCTTCCCTTAGTGCATTTGCAACTGGTGCACCAACATTTGAAGAAATAACATCATTTCCGTTTAGTGTAGCAAAAAAATCAATTCGATGAATTCTATCCGAGTCCTTATGGAATGTGTCGTAGGAAAGTTCATCCTTTATGAAAAGAGAAATCAACATGAAACAAGCAAGACCAATAGACAGGCCCATCACATTGAGGAGAGAGTAAAATTTATGTTTTAGAAGATTCCTGAGCGCAACGTTGAAGTAGTTTTTGAGCATGACGTTTTGGGTTTGGTATATAGTAATAGATGGGTTTTCAGGGAAAAGGTTGCTTGTAAACAAAAAGCCCATCTCATTGAGATGGGCTTTTTTAACTATTCGTCTTTCAAGGACTCCGCTGGATTGGCCTTGGCGGCACTCCATGACTGGAAGCTCATGGTGACCCATGCAATCACCAGAGCCGCTAAACCAGCCATTACGAAAACCATAAAGTTGATTTCTGTCCTATTCTCAAATTCTTCCAGCCATCCGCTCATTACATAGAAGGATATTCCTGAGGCTATAATGATAGATATTCCTACGAGCTTCAAAAATTCTTTGGAGAGCAAAGTGACAATACTTGTAATCGAGGCTCCCAATACTTTGCGAACACCAATTTCTTTTCTCTTTTGCTCTGCAGTGAATGCTGCTAGACCATAAAGTCCAAGGCACGCAATGAAAATGGCAAGGAAGGCAAAGACGCCGAAGATTTTTCCGAGCTTTTGCTCAGCCTTGTACATATCGTTGAATCGATCGTCAAGAAAGCTATAGGCAAATGGCTGCCCCGGAGCGAATTCGTCCCATTTGTTTTCAAGGAAATTTAGTGTTGCTGGTATGTCTTCACTACTAATCTTGAATGATACAAAACCTCTGCTTCTACCTAATTCAAAAACAAGTGGGGCAATGTTGTTTTTCAATGATTGGAAATGAAAGTCTTTTACAACTCCGATGACTTTGTGAACCTCAACAACAGGATTGTCATTTGATCCTCCGTAGCTAGATATATTCATTCCTTCTCCTTTTTCCCATCCAAGTCGTCTGACAGCTGCTTCGTTCAAAACAACAGCTGAACTGTCACTAAGAAAGTCTTTCGAAAAACTTCTCCCTTCTACCATCTCAATTTCAAGGGTTTCCATATAGTCATGGTCAACTCTGAATTCGCTGAATACATAACTTTCTTCCTTGGTAGGAGTTGCTCCTGGGAACCAAAGATTATTGTTACTGCTTGTTTCAACAGGTAAGAAGCTTGACATTGTGCCTGACATGATAGATGAATGCTGGATAGCTTCATTTTTGTATGATTCTGCTTTATCATCCATCAACCATGGATCATGAATCATCAAAATCTGATCCTTTGAATATCCCAGGTTTTTGTTCTGAATGTAGGATAGCTGATCGAAAACAATTGCAGTTCCAATAATCATGATGATAGAAACACTGAACTGCAAGACGACCAATACTCCTCGGAGGCCACTTCCTTTCAGACCAAGATTTAATTTTCCTTTCAACGTCTCAATAGGCCTAAATTTCGACAGATAAAATGCCGGATAACTACCAGCTAGGAACCCGACAACAAAAAGTATTGCGACCATGATCACAATGAAATTCAAGGAAAATAGGTTGTTGGAATTTATTGTTTTTTCCGCCAGATCATTAAATAAGGGTAAAATCAGAAACGATAGACAGTAAGCAATCCCAATGGAGATAAGCGTGATCAAGAATGCTTCGGACAAGAATTGATTAACCAACTGACTTTTGTATGCACCCATTACTTTTCTTACACCAACTTCTTTGGCCCTCCCAGCTGATCGAGCCGTGGAGAGATTCATAAAATTGATGCAAGCAAGTATTAGGATAAATAGCGCAATGGCGGTGAAGATGTAGACATACTGCATACTTCCTCCTGGTCCGATATCTCCTAGCTTAGAAGATTTAAGGTGAATGTCTGTAAGTGGAAACAGGAAGAACCCAGCAACATTCCCTGCTGCAGCAAACTCCTCCATCGATGCCCCCATAAATTGCTCTATTTCGGGGCCAATGTACTTTTCAATAAGTGCTGGAAACTTCGCTTCTAGTTCCTTTGGATCAAATCCTTGCTGCAATTTCAGATAGGTGTTGAAATTGAAACTCATCCAGAATTTTTGCTTGGCTTCCTCCAATCCTTCCATCGACATCAACATGTTGAACCGGAAATGAGAATTTGCCGGCATGTCTTCAAAAACAGCCGTAACCTCATAGTCTTCGTCATTATCCAATACCAATGTGCTGCCAACAGGGTCTTCATTGCCGTAAATTTTAGTTGCCAAACTGCTGCTTATTGCAATGGTATTTGGTCGTTCAAGGCAAGTGGACTTATCTCCATTTAAGACTTCGAAATCGAAAAATTCAAAGAAGTTTTTGTCAGCGAACGTTGTCGCATCCTCGTTGTAGGAATCCTCACCATCTTTCTTTTTTACAAGATAATTTCCCCGTACCCTGAGACGAGTCGCATCCTCCACTTCTGGAAACTCTCTCACCATAGTTTCCGCTGCGGGAACGCTTGCCAATGCAGTTATAAATTCTGACCCGTTCAGATTACCCGTAAAATCCATTCGATGGATTCTGTCGGCATCTGAGTGGAATTTGTCAAAACTCAGTTCATCGGTAACAAATAGGGTAATCATTAGAAAGCAGGTGAGTCCTATAGATAGCCCAAGAATGTTAATGAGTGAATAGAATTTGTGCTTTATCAGGTTGCGGAAAGCAATGTTGATATAGTTTTTCAGCATGATTGTTCGAATTTGAGTGTTTGACTAATTGGGTTCGGAGTGCTTATTGTATTGTGACTTTTCGTATTCTATCCCACGGAATGTATACACGGTCGTTACTGGTTTTTACTAGAACTCCCTGATTTCTTTCGGAAACATCCTGAGCATCTTCCAGAGTAATTGTGTCTCCATTTTTTAATACAACTGAAGCTCTGTCTGAACTTCTCGGTTCAATTGATTTTACATATCGAAATGGAATGACGTATTTGGTGTCATTGTCTTGGCCATTTAGCACTTCAAATGTGTACTCTTCATCTAAATCGTAAATGATTTCGCCCTGATGAACATCGCCATTATCCACTTCTACACGTCCCTTAATTTTCTCAGTAGATGAAAATGAACCGTAATCCAGCCCTGAGTTTGGTGCCTCTTTAAAGGTCACTTTGTCAAAATCTTCCCATTCCAAATCTATCCTGCCAAGACCTTCAACAGTTACTATTATTCCTTTGTTGTCGTCATTAACGTCATTACTTCCTCTTAGGTCAAGTTCTCTTCCTGACTTAAGTTTAATGATACTACTACTGTAGCCATCTCGTTCAATAGATTCGATCTTTCGGAAAGGAATCGAAACATCTCCATCTCGAGTATCACCGTCAAGGACATCAGTGTCTACCCGCTCATCATGATCCCACTGAACAAATCCAGTAAAGGTTCCTAAATCACTTTCTACCGTACCATATAGCGGCTGACCAAAACTTTCCTCGAGGCGAGAAGGGGTTTTCATGAATTCTACATTTTCAATTCGACTCCACGATAGAGAGACAAGTCCCAAATCTCTATCTAGGACACGTATTTTGGCTCCAATATCATTGTACCCATTACCATCGATTTCATAATCCGAGCCATCCCTTAGCTCAACGTAGACTCTGCTTCTACTACGAATATCCAGAGACTTGATGTTGCCAAACTCGCATGAGAATTCATGCACAAAATCGTTGTCCCGGTCATTGTCATTAAAATCCCACGATACATTCATGAGACGCATTACGCCATTTCCATATCTGGTGCTGTAGTATCTGTCATCGAGAGACTCCAACTCACGGTTCGACAAATAGTCTAAATTTGGATTTTCCTCTTTTGAGGCATTAAACATATCTGTCCAATAGACTTCTTCTTTTCCCCACCTTAGGGGTCCTTCATACACATCTCCGTCATCTGTCGTCACTTTTCCGTAGATAAAGCCACTATCCTGAGCTAGAAGACTTAAACTGAATATGGAAGCAAAAATGACTGCAATAGATTTTAGTAATCCTTTCATGGTTTTGAGTTTTTTCGGTTTTACAAGGTGTTTGATGCATTTTAAAGACAAAAGGTTGCATCAAAGGTTTCTTAGGTATTAGTTAGTACTGGTTAATGCATAGTACATACGGAAATAGCATGGTAAGGTTAGATGTAATGTGCTTTCTACTCTTTTACTTTCTTTACTAGAAGATCGAAGTAGTCTCCAAGAGGGCAGGAGCTTGCTATTTCTGATGCCTCCTCCAGCGAGTTGGCAGTAAGAATGATGATTCCGACGATCAATTCTTTTCCTTCAACAAAGGGACCATCGGTTAGTGGTATTTGTTTGCTCTTCAGGAGTGTTCCCTGCGAAATCTCAAGGCGTTTTCCGATGATGTGTTTTTCTCCCAATGCTTGGGCCCAGACCCCATAGTCGGCCATGCATTTGTCTTCGTCAGCTGGACTTAGATTACTTTGGTTTGTTGCATTGATGAGTACAAGGTATTCTGACATGATGTTCTAACGTGTTTTCAAATGCTGTTTAGACAATTATAAAAAACCTACTTCACAGAAATTTTTCCAATAATAGCTGGTCCATCACTTGGTGAAAAATTCCCCTCTCGATCGTAGGCACCCCAAGGGCTATTGGCAATGTAAAATAACTGCCCGTTAACGAGAGTTCCTTGAGTTGGTTCCCCCAGAACTCCTGCCTGGGCGTTTACTGTTTTGTTGATAATGGTAGTACCCTGATCATTTAAAGCATAGCTGATCACTCGATTCGGTGTTGTTCCATTGTGTAATCCTATCAAGGAATTCTCAACAAAATACAAACCATCAATTCCTTTTAGAAGCACGTCATCAGGAACGGATAGCTTTTGGATTTCCCTACTTGTCATATCCAATTTGTAGATCCCATCGATATAATCCGAGAGATACATAGCAGATTCGTCAGTATTGAACGTAAGCCCTTGAAGATTAAATATAGTGTCATTTAAATCTGTGAAAATCTCCAATTTCCCTGTTTCCTTGCTGACCCAGTATAGTTGATTAGCGGTGCCGTCAGAGATATAGACATTACCTTTCGAGTCAGTAATCATGTCGCCAAATATGTGGTTCGCTGGCACTGCGAATGTCTCAAGTAGCGTTCCCTTCTTTAAGTCATACTTAAGTACACTGGCCTTGTCTTTATCTTCCTCCTTTAGCTCTTTGAAATTGGTCATTGCGGAGGTACATGCCCAAAGCGTTTTCCTATCTTTTGAAATTTCCAGTCCCATTACTGCCCAGGAATTTTCTGGTGAATCGGCCCAAAGTACTGGCTCTTCTCCTTCTTTGACTTTCCAAATTTTCCCGTCCCTGACTCCACCCAGAAAAAAAGTATCTTGTTTTTTGGAATAGGTGATACACTCAGAGTGAGATGCTAGTATTGGAAATTCATAAGCAATGTTGACTGCAATCTCCTTAGTTAATTCTCTTTGCTTTTCTACAATCATCTCGAATTCAGGATTGCCTTCAAGTGTAGCAAAATCGGTATCCTTCGTAAAATCCTGGCTGGCGTTCATCAGAATGTATTGCTTGAGCGTCTTAATTGATTTTTCTATTTCGCCGGTTAGTGCATAACCACCTGCCAAGTTGTAAACGACCGGAGGGTAATTTGGTCTCATGGTATCAATCGAGTACATTTTCTCTTTAAATACCTGGTAGTTCTTTTCTTCGTAAGCTTTTGTTCCAGCTTGATAAAGTTCCCGAAGTGATTGGGCTGATCCGGAGCAGAACGCAATCAGGGAGAGGGTAAGGAGTGTTAGTTTTTTCATCTTGATTTAGGTTACATCTATAATCGACAAACACCGGAATTTAGAATAACCACTAACCGTGGATACAATCAAAACTCGATCTCATAGTCAATTTTCTTACCTTCTCTTTCAATCGTCACGGAGGTTTGGTCTCCTTTTTTGAAACTGGAGAGCGCTCGCATATAACTCATCATGTCTGTCACGGCACTATCCCCAAGCTGGATGACTATGTCTCCTTTTTTAATGCCCGCTTTTTGCGCTGGCTTGTCTTCACTCACTCCGTCAATGCGCATCCCACTTCCATCATATAGATAGTCGGGCACTACACCTAGAGTGACTGTGAAGCGCGGGCTATCTCTTGATTCATCTTTTGTTTTTGTGAATTCAATTTTTTCCTCGTCATCTAGGTCAATAACTATCCGTTCTATAAGCGAAGCAATTTTCAAAATTCCTTCCTCATTGATTTTTTCTGCGTCATCACCTGGTTTGTGGTAATCTTCATGTTGACCGGAAAAGAAATGTAGGACTGGAATATCCTGGAGATAGAAGGAAGTGTGATCGGATGGACCGACACCTGATTCGCCCTTGATCAATTTCAGGCTGTCTGTGTTGGAATTATCGAGCATCCAGTTCCAGATGGGGGACGTACCTGTTCCATTTACTGCCAAGCCTCTGCTCTGATCAAATCTGCCTACCATATCCATGTTGATCATGTAGTTCACTTTGGAAAGATCGATGGTTGGATTTTTAGTGAAGTAGTTGGAGCCCCAAAGCCCTTTTTCCTCGCCAGACATCCCTATGAAAAGAATACCTCGGTTAAGCTTCTTTTTGCTCAAAACTCTTGCGAGATGCATCATTGCTGCTACACCACTTGCATTATCATCAGCACCATTGTGAACCTCTTGCTTGCCTCGATGAAGCGATGAAAATGTCCCCATTCCCAGATGATCGTAGTGTGCTCCAATCACAACGACTTCCTCACTTGCGTTGTCAATAAATCCAAGGACATTGTAGCCTGTAATTCCTGCTGAATCTTTGGCTACTCCGACTTTCGCTTGCTCATGAGGATTGTCGGAATCTTTGACAAAGAATGACTGAAGAAAGTTGTCAGTCCCCTTTGCCGATAGGCCGGCTTTTTCAAATTGACCGGAAATGTAATTTGCGGCCATTTCTTCACCTTCGGTTCCTACTTCGCGTCCCATCAGTGAATCGCTGGCGAGGATAGCAATGTCGCGCTGGATCTGCGCAATTGGATCGTACGAGTTGTTTTGAGAACAACCGAGAAGAATGAAAGTCAGGATGATCTGTGATAAATGCTTCTTCATGATTGCCATTATACCTTAGTTTCGCATTTCGAAGATAACCGACCATGAAGAATTTATTGTTTTTATTCATCGCCATTACCGTATTTTCTTGTCAACAAAAAAGTCAGAATCAAACCAAAGAGACCAATTCTGACACGCTCAGGTATGAAAATGAATCTCATTTACGGAATGTGAAGCAGCTTACGTGGGGAGGCAACAATGCCGAGGCCTATTGGAGTTTTGATGGAAAAAGCCTGGTATTCCAGTCGGATTATACGGCTTGGGATGTTTCATGTGATCAGATTTTTACAATGAACATTTCGGAAGCTGAAGAAGGCGTTAAGCCACTGATGGTCAGTACTGGGCAGGGAAGAACGACTTGCGCTTACTTTTTACCCGGTGATTCGTTGATTGTTTACGGTTCTACTCATCTGGCTAATATTGAATGTCCGGCCACACCCCCGAGATCTGCAGGGGGAAAGTATGTCTGGCCGATCTATAGAGGGTATGACATTTTCGTGGCAAACCAAAAGGGAGAAATAGTTGATCAGTTGACGGACGAGAAGGGGTATGATGCTGAAGCGACCGTCTCACCAAATGGCGATCGAATTATTTTCACTTCTATGCGATCAGGAGATTTGGAGCTTTATACTATGAATTTGGATGGATCGGACGTTGTGCAGCTTACAGATGAGCTTGGCTACGATGGTGGTGCGTTTTTTTCACCAGACGGAAGTAAGATTATCTGGAGAGCCTCAAGGCCTACTTCTGAGGAAGAAGTAAAGGAGTATAAAAATCTTCTCGCACTGGGTTTGGTACAGCCAACCGAGATGGAACTGTATGTTGCTAATGCTGATGGCTCCGATGCTAAACAAATCACGGAACTGGGAAATGCAAATTGGGCACCCTTTTTTACCCCTTCAGGTGACAAAATTATCTTCTCGTCCAATCATGCATCGGAACGTGGATTTCCATTTAACCTCTTCATGATTAATCTGGATGGATCGGGCTTGGAACAGGTAACATTTGACCAGACGTTTGACTCTTTCCCGATGTTTAGCCCGGATGGGAAATTCCTTGTTTGGGCCTCTAATCGGTTCAATGGAGGAAATAGAGATACGAATCTGTTTGTCGCTGAGTGGGTGGAGTAAAGAGAAGAAGTAATGCTAACATTGAATCAAATGTGGAACGGCACATACGATCGTCCAACCTTCAAACGTTCACCGGATTTTAGAATCACGAATTCGTCCCGCTGTTTCTTTTCCTTGCCAATAATCTGGTTTTTATTTACGATGTATTTCCTATGAATCCTTACAAAATTTGGTTTTAGCTCTTCTGCCATTTGTTCCAATGTAGTTCTCTTCATTAGTGATGATTCTTCTGTGTGAATCTTCAGATAATGATCATCAGATTCAATCCATCTGATTAGATCCGTACTAATCGTGATCTCCTTTCGTCCGAGTGTGGCAGAAACTAGCTTAAGCTTACCCAGTGCTCGTGTTTTCACAAAATAGAAACAGGTCATCAATAGAATTAGGTGAAAGAGGGCCTCACGACCAAAATACCTCTGAACATACAAAAGGTCAAATGCGTGATCATAATGCCCACTCAGGTACAGTGCAATGTTTGAGATCAAGAGGAAGATGAAAAGTATTGATACTGCTAAAAGCACAGCTATCAACCAATAGTACTTTGCCCTTTTTGCAAGGGCTCTTCTTCCCAGAGCGTATCCAATCGGAACAAGTGGAATAAACAAGAGAACGGAAAAAGCGAGGTAGATAAATGATCGAACCGGATTGTAGTGGTCACTGGTGCCATAACGAATAACATTCTGCCCCATTAGGATGAGAAAAATGACGAGAAGGAATACCGTGGAATAAACAAGGAATTTTGAAAACTCACTTTTAGCATTTATCATTCTCATGAATTTGTTCGCATTCATCCTTCCGTAAATCTATTGACGATTACTCAATAAAAATTTACTCCGAACTCGATACTCCAATCTCATCGAAGAGTCCTATCCATAAACTTTTATGTGAGTTTCTGTCAGACCTTTTCCTATTAGCCATTCTTCAAGAGCAGCTTGTTTACCTACTTTGGCGTGGTGCAGTAGGGTCAATCCATGCGGTCCCGGTGATTTTAGCAACGGAGGATAATCACTGACCAGTTTTATTACCAGGTCAGTGTATCCTAGAAATGCAAAATTGAAAATATCGAGCCGTGCACCTTTTGAAATCAACAGATCTGCGATTTCACGGTTCCCGAGATGACAAGCTCCGCCAACAGCGGTTTCGAAATCTCCGCGCTTCCATTGATAGGTACAATTGAGGATAAGAGGTTTCGCTTCAACAATCTCCTTGGTTCGTTCAAAATTGCTGTGACCAACAGTCACAAACTCCTTGATATCTTCCATGTTGATGTTGTCTCTATCCTGTCCAATTGAGATGATAGGCACCGATAGAAGAGCTCCGCTACCAAGGATTCCTTTCTTGATAAATGATTTTCGATCCATTGTAATTTTTTGGTAAATCAACGGGAGGGAAGCTTTTGATTACTGTCTTTACATAGCTCTATTTCGTGAAAAGTACTGTATGTGTCGTGAACGGGTTGATCTTCTATCAAAGCAGATGAGTCTGACCGTTGCTATTGCCGATGAAATTGATTTCACCCCAGATCAAAGGAATTGAATCTGCATCAATTCTGGAAGATCAATTTCTCTTGCTATACATCAACTTATTCCCTTTGTAGATTCTCTGGATTTTAACTGGATTTGCCGACAATGGCTGTTGTATGATCAGATTACATATTCTACTGCCAAACCCCTCGCCAATGCGAAACATCAATAGATTGGGGTCAACGACCTGAACGTTTACGTCCTTTCCGTCCATACGCACTTGCAATGTTCCACTGGAGTTTATTAATTCAAAATTGTCGTCTTTGGACTGTGCCTCATACAATCCGGTAAGTTGAAGTATCTCAGAACTGGAAAAAGAATGCGGCTCAGGGAACTCAAAAATCTCATCGGAGATTTGCTGATTAATCTCAACCTTTGTTTGAATATGGGAATCGATTTCGTCAGGAGGGAAATAGGATTCTGTTCTAAAAGGGACCATAATTCCGTTGATCAACCTGTGATCATAGTAGTGCTTTATTATTTCTGCCGATCCCTGCGAGGTTTCAATAAACCTTCGTACTTTCCTGATTAGCCCACTTTTTTGATCGAAGAAGACTTCGGCAATGCTTCCTTCTTCATCTTGATAGTTAACCTTATCCAGGGTTTCGTATCCGTCCATTACAGTCTCGGAGTACTCCGCTTTTATGCCTCGTTCATTGAGAGTAAATAGATAAGGGTAATCTTCACCACTGGAGTTCCGATGTTCCTCTTGCGGCTGGATATAAGGGGCCAATGCACCATCGTTCTGTGTCCATGAGTATTCTCCATTACTTGCGAATATTAGTTTTTTGGCATACTTCTCTCCAGTTATCGGTGATTCGTAGTAGGATTTCCCCCCTTGTTTTTCGTAACTGATATATTGAGATGATCTATAGATGGTATCCTTTAGGTAAATGATTGTGGTACCTTCTTCAATCCTGGTTTGTATCGATCTCAACTTGTCCTTTCCTCCGTAGGAATCAATTGCTCTGGTGATAATTTCATCTGCGGTTCGCGGTGATTGCTCTTGACAGGCGAGGATAGTAGATGCTACAAAGGCTAAGAGAATTTGCTTCTTCATCATTTCTTTTTTGAGCCAAGTAACTCTGAAAAAGATTTGATGGTTGCTAAACTAAGTTGCTGTTTTGTGTCAAATTACAACTTGAGAGAACTATGAGCCTAGTGATTTCGAATATTGAAGAGGGGTGGTTCCGGTCGATTTTTTAAAGGCTCGATAGAAGGAGGCATTTGAATTGAATCCGACCTTGTCCGCAAGTGTCTCTAATGTATAATTTGAAATGTAATCGTTCGCGATCAAGCTCTTGGCCTCCTTAACTCGGAACTCGTTGATGTAGTCTTGAAAATTCATCTTCCTCTGATCATTTATGACCTGAGAGACCAAGTGAGTTGATGTTTCCATTTCATCGCATAGTGCCCTTACTGTCAGTCTTTTTTTTAGATATGTTTTGTTTGAAAAAATGTGATCATCCAGACTTTTAATAATGCTACCGCTTTGCTCGCTGGTTAAGTTCTTTTTCCGCCGTGGAATTAAGGGCTGAAAGGCTCGTGGACTCAGATTTACAAATGCAATTACAATAATCAAGACACAAAATTGTAGACTCGAATACCCCCAGTAGTACTTTGCGACTCCTGAAAAAAATGATGACAGTAGATAAAGAGATATGTTGGATAAATATAGTACTAAGTAACCGAGTACAAAGATCGATATCCATGTGTGCAATGCCCGATTTGAATTTCCTCGAAATTTTGTCAACGTGTGCAAAGCAAGTGTTAGATAGACGATGGGGTGTATAAGCCAAAGATCTGCCCAGGACACAGAAGTTGATCCTGAGAGGACGAGTTCTTGGTCAATCATGCCATAGTAATTGACAAGAAAATCTTGCTTCCAATTGGTGTTTCTGTCTAGTTCCTGAAGAACGTTTTCACCAAATTTGTAAACGAACACAAGTAGGTGGAGCATGTGAATTTTACGAAAACGAAACCCAGGAATGAGAAGTGCTAAGGTCAGAAAGAACAAGATTGGCCCCTTCAGGTAGGTAAAGAGCGAGGCCCACCCCACCAGGAAAGAATAATCGAAAATTAAACGAGAATGGACAAGATAGTCGTGAACTGCATCGTAGGAAAAAATGAGCAACAGACTCATGACAAGTACTGAAACTAACGATTTCCTGCTATCCTTGATTAAGTAGATGAGCGTCAAAAAAAAGCATTGTCCAACGCAGAAAATGGTAATCAACCCAACCCAATCAGTCATGATCTAAAATTATCTAAATCTGTCAACGTGAGTTTGGATTAAATGGATAGGAAGCTGTGGATTTAGGTTTCTAGAAACGAGATAGTTGGATTTTAAGATTACATGCTATGTTTGATTGATTCTCAATTCGAATTTGCTTTGCAAATAATCCCATAATTTTAACCTATGACGAGCGTACAGACAGTTGATATTGAGCAAATTGGTAGAGAAACTGTTAAGTCAACTCCTGATTTAATTGTAACAGAGGAACCTCTAGAAATTCGTCTAGGATATGGTCCAGCGGATTCAAGAGGACAAATGTCTTTGGCGGTCACCATGCGCACACCTTCATCAGATGAAGAACTATCCTTGGGATTTCTTTTTAGTGAAGGTGTCATAAACAGCATCGAAGAAGTTTTGAGTGCGAAATACTGTGATGATCTAGGTATGGTGGATAATCATGAGAATGTTATTCGCGTAGAACTGGCACCCACAGTAAAACTAGACCCTGAGCAATTCAACAGAAACTTCTATACCACTTCGAGCTGTGGTGTTTGCGGCAAGGCAGCGATCGAAGCAATCAATGTAACATGCAATCCGTTGCCAAGCGATTCCATTCAGATAGATCAGAAACTTATCTTTGACTTACCGCAAAAACTTCGAGCTGCTCAGGAAGTATTTAAACATACTGGTGGTTTGCATGCTTCCGCCATTTTCGACTTGGAAGGAAAATTACTTGCTCACCGAGAGGACGTTGGACGACACAATGCCCTAGATAAGCTTGTTGGCTACTACCTGAAATCCGATATGTCGCAGTTGAAATCCAGCATTTTGCTGCTTAGCGGCAGAATAAGTTTTGAATTGGTGCAAAAAGCAGTTCGTGCCGGTATTCCCATAATTGCTGCGGTTGGAGCTCCCTCGAGTCTCGCTGTGGACATGGCAAAAGACTTTGGTATTACGCTGATTGGGTTTCTAGGAGAGAAGAAGTTCAATATCTACAATGCAAAACAGCGAATCTCTTTCTAGCTATTACCTTTTTTCTTCACGCTTTTGTCCGTTGGTCATCTAAATAACCTCCCAACGCTCTAAAATCGAGGAAAATTGAGCATAAATTGCTTACTTTAATAGTTTAAGTCATGGCTGAACGTCATCGCGAATGAAATGAAGCGATCTTTTTTTTGAGACTACTTTGTAAACTCGCAGCGACGGGGATTTGACACTAACAAAATTGATAAAATCATATGTCAGATAATCTTAGTTCACTTTCAGGAAGGAAGGGTTTAGAAAAGAACCTTTTTGAGCAGTTGGTTGAAAAATCAAAAGTTGGGGGAACGCCTGAGAACGAAGAATTACGAGCGCTGGCTCACGAATACCTGATGGGCGAGGCGATTACCTACGGGACTGCTTCTTTCTATGATTTTCTGAAAAAGGAGCACGAAGGCATCAAGGCACATGTATGCAACGGAAGTGCATGCCTAGTGGCGGGAACACAGGAAAATGTGAAGGAAGAACTCTCGAAGCATTTCAAGGACGAGGAAATCGGACATATGTGCTGTCTGGGACGTTGCCATGAGAATAGCGCCTTCAATATCAATGGAAACAACTACTCAGGTGATTCGATAGATAAACTCAGTAAAATTACTGAAAACCAGAGTCCAATCGTGGACAAATACAGGGTTGATGGTAATGTAGAAAAACCCGTATTGACAGGAGAGCCGATGACGGCATCCGGTTATGCCACGCTTTTTCAAAAAGTTTTATCCAATGGCTCGGAATGGGCTTTGCAACAAATAAAAGACTCCAATATTAGAGGAAGAGGAGGAGCTGGTTTTCCAATGGGTTTCAAGCTGGAGTCGTGCATGAATGTGGAGGGAGATCAGAAATTCATTGTCTGCAATGCAGATGAGGGAGATCCAGGTGCATATTCTGACCGCTACTTGTTAGAGGAACAACCTATGTTGGTACTCTTCGGTATGATGGTTTCAGGTTACGTCGTTGGAGCAAACAAGGGAGCTCTTTACATCCGTGGAGAGTATCCCGAATCTGTGCGAGCTGTTGCCAATGCTGTGGAGGAACTTGCAGAATTCAATATGCATGGCGCCAATATTGGTGGTTCGAATTTCAGTTTCGACTTCAAAGTGATAGAAGGAGCTGGGGCATATATCTGCGGCGAGGAAACTGCTTTGTTGTCCTCTCTTGAAGGACAACGGCCAGAAGTTCGGGTACGTCCACCGTACCCGACGCAAGAAGGTCTTTTCAATAAGCCAACTGTTGTGAATAATGTTGAAACGCAGGCTGCTGTGGCTTGGATCATTGAAAATGGAGGAAAGAAATATGCAGAGCTTGGGACAGAGAAATCTACAGGAACTAAACTGGTTTGTCTGGATTCATTCTTTGTAAACCCTGGAATGTACGAAGTAGAAATGGGAACACCATTCAAAGAGGTGGTAGATGGTTTTGGTGGCGGCTTCAAGGAAAATGTAAAGGCAGTACACGTTGGCGGCCCGCTTGGCGGAATCGTCCCAACCGGGAAAATAGATGAACTTAATCTGGATTTTGAAAGCTTTGCGAATGCTGGATTTCTGCTTGGTCATGCTGGAATTGTTTCAGTGCCGGAAAAATTCCCGATGATACACTACCTCGAACATCTATTCGAATTTACTGGAGATGAGTCATGTGGAAAGTGTTTCCCGTGTAGCATCGGTTCAGTTCGCGGAAAAGAAATGATACGGAAGGCAAGAGAAGGCGAAGTGAAAATGGATCGTCAATTATTGGATGACCTGTTGGAGGCGATGGAAGATGGATCGCTCTGCGCCTTAGGTGGCGGTTTGCCGCTAGGCGTCAAAAATGCGCTGCAATATTTTGAAGAAGAATTAAAGGACTATTTTAAGTAAACAACATGAGTACCACAAACAATGTAGTTTTCATAAATAACGAGGAGCATACTTTTGAGCAAGGAGAGACCATTCTCAAGATGCTGCGAAGAGTTATGGGTGAAGATCCAGTTCCGACACTTTGTGATGCCCCAAATCTGAAGCCATTCGGTTCCTGTCGAGTGTGTAGTGTTGAGGTGGCATTACAGCAAGACGGCCCACGAAAAGTGCAAGCATCATGTCACACTCCTGTGATGGCAAATTCGTACATCTACACGCACTCAGAAAAAGTGGAGCGAATTCGTAAGAACATAGTGGAGTTGGTGCTAACTGATTATCCAAAAGAACAATTCGAGGAAGCCAATGCTTCGCAAAATGAGCTTAAAAAAGTAGCTGGACAGGTCGGTATTGAAATGAGTGACGTCCGATATGAGCCAGGTAAGAATCATTTTGATCGTACGCCTGACGAGCAACATGCATATATGCGTGCAAGTATGGACTCTTGCATCAATTGCTATCGATGCATCCGAGCTTGTGACGAAGTGCAGGGTGAAATGGTGTTGACCATGGAAGGTCGGGGCTTTGATAGCGAGGTGGTGATGGGAATGAATGAAGGCTTCAAAGAGTCAGATTGTGTCTCCTGTGGAGCATGCAGTCAAGCCTGTCCGACAGGAGCTATCACAGATATTTTTGCCTCTAAATTCAACGATGCACCAGAGACCGAACGAACGGTCTGCACGTATTGCGGAGTTGGTTGTAATCTGGAAGTAGCCACAAAAGACGGAGAAATTGTTAGCATTACTGCACCGTATGACGCTGAAGTAAACGAAGGACATACCTGTCTGAAAGGTCGGTATGCATTCCAATTTTACAATCACCCAGAACGCCTGACCACACCGATGGTTCGTCGAGATGGGACGCTCCAACCTGCCACGTGGGATGAAGCCTACGATTACATGGTGGATAAGTTCACCAAGATTCGAGACGAAAATGGTGCCGATGCCATAGCTGGTATTTCATCAGCACGGACACCCAATGAGGAAAATTACTTGATGCAGAAGTTCATTCGCGCTGTAATTGGATCAAACAATATTGATTGCTGTGCTAGAGTTTGTCATTCTCCGACTGCTCTGGGAATGCAACGTTCATTTGGAACAGGAGCAGCAACGAATTCCGTAGTTGATATTCAATACACTGATTGCATGATGGTCATCGGAGCAAATCCGACTGCTGCCCACCCAGTGACAGGAGCAAGAATGAAGCAAGCAGCAATGAAGGGCACGAAACTGATCGTGATTGACCCCAGGGAAATTGAGTTAGCCAAGTATGCAGACTTTTTCTTGCAGTTGAGGCCAGGAACAAACGTTGCTTTGCTGAACATGATGCTGTACTACATCATCATGGACGATCTAGCAGATAAAGAATTCATCTCGAATCGCACTGAGGGTTATGATGATTTTGTCGCGAAGATCAAAGAATTGGATGTGGCGAAAATGGAGCAAATCACTGGTGTCGATCGAGAGCTGGTGAGAGGTGCAGCAAAATGTTATGCTACCTCGCCAAATGCCATGTCCTTCCATGGACTCGGAGTCACGGAGCATTCACAAGGAACATTTACCGTGATGCAGATTGCAGATTTGGCAATGGTTACTGGGAATATTGGAAGAAGGGGAGTAGGAGTAAATCCACTTCGTGGGCAAAATAATGTGCAAGGTGCTGCTGACATGGGAGCACAGCCACATCAAGGTGCAGGATACATGGACGTGACAAATCCAGATGTTCACAAACAGTATCAGGAGTTTTATGGCGCTGAATTACCGCAGCACATCGGCTACAAAATCCCAGAGATGTTTGATGCGGCTATTGCTGGAGATCTAAAGGCACTGTGGATTATTGGAGAAGATGTGGTTCAAACCGATCCGAACACTGACAAAGTGAAACGGGCATTGACAAATCTGGATATGCTTTTAGTTCAAGAACTGTTCATGACTGAAACAGCGCTATTGGCAGATGTCCTTTTACCAGGTGCTTCCTTTCTCGAAAAATCGGGAACGTTCACAAATGGAGAACGAAGAGTGCAGCGTGTGAACAAGGTGGTCGAACCATTGGAGGGCACGAAACCTGACGGACAGATCATCATTGATGTGATGAATCGGATGGGCTACAAACAAGCAGATTACGCACCAGATACTATGCTGGAAGAAATTTCGCAAATTGTTCCTTTCTTCAAAGGAATTACGTGGGAAGGACTAGGCAAGAATGGAAAGCAATGGCCAGTACCAGAAGACGGTTCAAGCACGGAGATTATTCATATAGACCAATTCAAAATTGGCAAAGGAAAAATCACATACCACGATTGGAAAGAATCGGCGGAAATCGAAGAACATGGAGAAGAATATCCATACATCATAACCACGAACAGGGAGTTGGAGCACTACAATTGCGGTGCTATGACCCGTAGGACAAACAACGTGGATATCCTCACTGAGGATGTTTTGTTGATGAACCCGAAGGATGCGAGGGACAACAAGATCGAAGACGGAGATTTTGTATGCGTAACCTCGGCACGCGGAAAAGTTGATATCAAGGCTCGAGTCACCGAGGAAGTCAAACCTGGAGTGATGAGTACCACCTTTCATTTCCCTGAAATTATGGTTAATCTAATCACAAGCGATGTTCATGATTCGGAAGCCAAATGCCCTGAGTACAAGGTCGTAGCAGCCAAGGTTCGCAAGTCGAAGGGCAAGTACGCCGAGAAGACTGAAGAGCAGCTGGCGAAGGCGTAGAGATTTTAGTTGTAAATCACAAGCTTCAAAGTCTGTAGATCTTAGATATTTATCTGTGTGCGATGTTGAACTTGTTTCAGCGCCTTCTATTCACTATAGTTTAGACGGAATCTTGTCTAACCATCCGCAACATTATACACGGTATACAGCTTTGTGTGAACCGCGCAGTTTGTAACTCGTTTACTTTGAGCAAACCCAAGACATGAAATCACTCGTTGCAATCCTGGCCTTAACCTTTACCCTTTTCAGCAATTGTTCATCCGGCAGCAGACGAACAGTTGATATAGAGTACGGAAAACTAATGGTCCCTGAAAACAGAAATAAATCTGAATCAAGAAACATTTCAATAACGTACGCCAGAATTAGTAAGACCGGAGGTGGAAAGAAGCCGCCCATTGTTTTCTTGCAAGGAGGCCCTGGTGGCAGTTCTCTAGCTATGGTGCAGTTTTTTGCAAACAGTCCTCTGAGAAGGAATCATGACATCATCCTATTTGACGCTCGTGGAACCGGTCGATCTGATGCATTTTGCAAAAATGCCGGTGCACAGTTCATGGACTTGATGGCACAGGATTTAACCGTTGAGGGAGAGTACAAAGGAACTCTGAAGATTTGTGATGAGTGTAAAGAAGAACTCGAAGACAATAATGTGGATGTCGCCGGATACAATAGCATGGAAAACGCAGCTGACATTGAGGCTCTTCGCAGAAAACTTGGGATTGACAAGTGGATTTTGCTAGGCGGATCTTATGGCACGAGATTGGGACTTACGTACTTGCGGGAGTACAAGGCAGCTCAGGCTGCTATTCTTATGGGACTGTTTCCGGCTGAAATAAACATTTATGAAGGTTTCTTGAAAGGTTTAAACACTTCTCTTGAAAACCTGTTTGTCTCGTGTGAAAATGATCCAGTTTGCGGCGACAAGTATCCTCAATTGAGACAGACTTTTTACTCCGTGATGGAGGATTTGAGAGCAAACCCGAAGGCCATCAACTATCAGGGTGACGATTTTGTTATTAATGCTCAAGATGCATTGTTGCTCATTCATCAAATGTTGTATGCGCGCCAGACTATCCAGCAAGTGCCAGCTTTTATCACTTCTTTGAAAAATGGAGAAACAGGGAGGTTGTCTCAGTCAATTGGACAGACGGCTCGGCGTTTATCCTTTATCAATGCAGCCACTTACTGGTCCGTGCAAGCCAATGAAGAGGTACAGTTCAATAGAGAAAATAGTATTGGGGGTCAACTAGATACCTACCCCCATCTTGCACCTGGTCCGGCGTTTTTTTCCAGCGATCAGAGGATACTTGAACAATGGCATTCCCATCGTTCTAGTGAGAGAGAGAACGAACGGATCGTGGTTGAAACACCGATACTCATCGTAAATGGAGAATTTGATCCTATCACACCAATGAGTAATGCTCAAGGCATGCTTGAGTATTTGCCGAATGCCTCACTTGCGAAATTCCCGTATGATGGACATACTGTCTTTAATGCCTGTTTTTTCAGCCTGGTAGAAGATTTCGTTTCCGGCAACTATAAAGCGCCCGATGTCTCTTGTGCCGAGAAAGGCTCACTGGATTGGAGGTAGTTAAAGCAGGTATTGTAAAGTCGTCGTTTCTTCTTTCGATAGCAACGTAATTTTCCGCGCACTCCTGGCATTATTCCATTTGGTTCTGAAAGCCCCATCTACCCAATCCGTGAGAACCGTCGGGTGGATGTACGATGATCGACAAACAGTTGGGGTGTTTCCTAAATCGGATGAAACAGTTTTGATTACTTCAGTGGATACTTTTTTTCGAGCATTCAAGGTGTCCGGATCTAGTTGTTCTGAAAGGCGGTGAGCTGTTTTAGAAGTGGCAGCCCAGGTTCTAAAATCTTTGGCAGTTACCTTACCAAACTTATGGGTAATAGCGTCCAGATACTCATTGATATGATGGGATTTAATGTCGAAATCTTTGCCGTGCTGGTCCTCGTATCTAAATAGATCTTGCGTTTTCTTTCTGCCACCAACCGCTCCTGACGCATCAATGAGCTGAGCCAAATCATCTTCCCAAATTCTTCTCTTCCAGAGTTTTCCGGATTTTCCAGTGAATTCAAAAATAGCATCGAGTTTGCCTTCCGCATTTTTAGAGCGATCAATCTTCATGTGCCCTTCCTTTATGGTAGTCAAGCCATACGATTTGTTCTTTTTGGCGTATTCGTCGTTCCCAACTCGAAAGTGATAGAGGTCGATCAATTTCACAACCAAAGCAACTACCTTGTCTTTGGGCATGCCGGTAAGCCTTAGATCAACCTCAACTCTCTTTCGAATGGATGGTAAGATTTTGGCAAAGCCAGTCATACTATCAAATTTTTTAGCTGCTTGTGCTGCTGTCCAGGCTTCGTGGTATCGGTACTGGAGACGCCCTTTCGCATCTTTTCCTGTTGCTTGAAGATTGGCATCTCCGTCAGGACAAATCCAAACGGACTCCCATGCAGGAGGGAGGACGAGTTTGTTACAGCGCTCAATCGTTTTTTGATCAGAAATCAGTTTACCTTTTTCGTTATAGTACTCCCAGATGAAGGTTTTCTTTTTATTTCTGGTGACTATCTTTTTTTTACGTGTGATGCCTTTTCCTTCCATGGTGAGTGAATTTCGGTTTGTTACAGTCCTAAACTTTTTACGTATGCATCATTATTCATTGGTCTTCCGAGAAATTCTTCAACTGCCGCCACAACATCTTTTTGAGATCCATTGGACAAAATAATATCCCTGTAGCGTATTCCAGTCTCTTGATCGAGCAAACCATTTTCCTCAAATTCTGTGAACATGTCTTGGGCATAAACGTCTGACCAGATGTACCCATAGTAATACACCGGATAGCCGTTGATGTGGATCCAACTTGCTTGCGGATGAGTATCTTCAACGGTAAAATTGCCAACTCCGAGCTCATCATCAATCTCCTTCCAAAGGTCATCAGTGCTAAGAGGATTTTGCGGATCATATGCGTCATAGATATTCATGTCATACAGTGCGCGTCGTAAAGAGCCAATTGCATTGAGACCAGAAGTCACATTCTTAGCATCTAACATATTATCAAACGTCTCTTTCGGCAACGTTTCTCCTGTTTCGTAATGCTTCGCAAATGAACTTAGCATTTCATAGTCCCATATCCAGTTCTCAAAAATTTGAGACATTGCTTCCCCGAAATCTCTCTTGGAGTTTGCCTGGTAGCTAAATTCGCCTCGATAGGAAACTCCATCCATAATGTGTCCAAACTCATGGAATAGGGTGCTTAATTCATTATGACTAAGCAAAGAGGGTAGATCGTCTGTTGGTCGTGTGAAATTCCCCAATAACATAGCTACTGGGACTTCATAGCCATTCGCCTGCTGCTTCCCGTTTGCCAGACCTACTCCATAAAACCAGGACTCCTTGTTAGGGCGAGGAAAGAGATCAAGGTAAAATCGTCCACGAAGTTCATCTCCTATGTAAACCTCGTAGAGACTTACTTCTTCGTGCCAAACAGAAGCGTTTTCAACTTTCTTAAATTGGTAGCCCAACAATTGCTGGTAGATTTCCATCATTCCGGAGAGACAGGACTCCATGGGTAGATATTCCCGAATCTTTTCGTGGTCTACTTTGTACTGTGTTTTTAAGATCTGATTTCTATAATAAGCTACGTCCCAGGGAGCTAGATCTTCTTCACTCTCAACTCCAGTTTGCTGGTTACGAAATCTCATCAATTTCTTGATGTCTTCAATGGCCTTCGGTTTGGAATTTGTCACTAAGTCATTCAAAAACTTCCACACCGTTTCCGGGTTTTCAGCCATCTTAGGCTTGAGATTGTAACCTGCGTAAGAGTCAAATCCCATAAGTACCCCAACTTCTCTTCTCTTTGCAATGAGTTGGTCCAGAATTTCCATGTTGCCGCCAGAGCCACGATTGTCGTACTCCATGATAAAGGCTTTTCTGGTTGCTGTGTCGGACGCATTGTTAAGCACAGGCCCTCTGGTTGCGGGCATCACCGGAATTTCGAAGTTTACTTCATTGACCAGGTATGATTTTTTAAAGTTTTCAGATAGACCATCAACCCCGGATTCGTCGAGCTTCAACATACGATTAGCCGTATTCATACGTGTGGAGTAAGCTGCAGACAGCTCGGTGATTTCTGCATTCAATTTCTGAAACTGGACAAGTTTTTCCGGTTCAAGATTCACTCCACTTTGTTCAAAGCTTGAAATAAGATCGTCTACGAAGCGCTTATCTTTTTGAACCAGACTACCATATTCGTCTGATTGACTAAAATTCAACATTTGTTGAAAAAGTATTTTATTAGAAGTCATCAAGTCTCTGACGGAGTCAATTTTCTGAAACCCGGAAAGACCAGAAATCCTTGATAAGGAATCAGGTGAAACCCAGTAAAGCATGTGACAGTTGCTTCTGGCTTTGTCGAGTTCATTAAATACATCGTCCAGAGCGCCGAATGTATTTTTAAAAGTAGGAGCCTTAAGTTCTTGAATGGTAGATACATCCGAGATGGCTTTTTCCAATGTCAAACTTGCGTATGCTTCGATATGCTGACTGCTTACGCTGCCATAATCTACCGGTTCATTCAAACTTGTGTTAAAGGGATTGGCAGTTTTAGTTTCTGGTGACGGTGAACATGCGATAAGTACTATAGCTGCAACGAGAGAATGATAGGATTTCATGATTGTTGAATGATTAGGATTAGTATAACATCGAAAGATACCGATTTCTCTCATTATCCAAAATGGATAGAGGCCTTCACTTAAGTCTTAATTTTTGGTATTTCGATGGCTTTTACTTTGATTCACGCCGCAATGACCAAGACGATATTAATAGCAACAGAAAAACCTTTTGCTGAAGCAGCTCTTCAGCAGATGCGTCAAGAAGTAGAAGCAACAGACGGATTCGTGCTAAAACTATTAGAACATTATGCAAGCGTGGACGAACTGGAGGATGCAATTGTTGATGCTGATGCGGTGATTGTTCGCAGCGATATTATGTCCGCCAATACTATAGAACTGTCAAAGAAACTGAAGGTGATCGTGAGAGCCGGAGCAGGATATGATAATGTTGATGTTGTGGCCGCTACAGAGAAAGATATCATCGTGATGAATACCCCAGGTCAAAATTCGAATGCTGTTGCCGAGTTAGGATTTGGACTTATGCTAGGACTAATTCGGAGAAAGTATCTTGGAGGTGCAGGGTCTGAACTTATGGGAAAAACCATTGGTATGCATGGTTTTGGATACATTGGAAAATGTATGGCCAGAATTGCGAAGGGATTCAATATGGAGACACTAGCATTCGACCCATACCTTGATCATCAGACAATCTTGGCCCTAGGAGTTAAGCCTTGCGAATCCGTGGAAGATTTATATCGAGAGTCTGACTTCATTTCACTGAACATCCCGGTAAATAATGGTAGTGCAAAGAGCATCAACTATCAACTATTATCACAAACGAAGCCTAATGCATTGCTTGTAAACACCGCACGTAAGGAGCTCATTGAGGAGGAGGATCTTATGCGAATTTTGGATGAACGACCAGCATATATGTATGCCTCTGACATAGCACCAACATTAAAGGTAACGATGGAGGAGAAATTTCCTATGCGAACGTTGTTCACTTCCAATAAAATGGGAGCTCAAACTGTCGAAGCAAATAGGAACGCAGGTTTAGCTGCAGTCAGGCAAATCATTGACTATTTCATCAATGGGGACACCACATTTAAGGTCAATTAACCTTAACTAAGACATTCATTTTTTTGATGCTTAAGTCTAATAGATCGATGATCTCTTCATACGTCTCATCATTATTAAACTCCATTAGCTGATGCTGGTATTTCCATTCAGGATTGAGTTCGGTGATGCTTTGACGAACAATATTTAGCCCTGCAGCTCTGTGGTTGAAATCTCCAGTAAGTTCTAGATATACCTTCTTCAAACCGCAGTACAGACTCCACTTTTCACTGTTCATATCGTCTTCGCACCTTCGATCATCCTCATGATTCCAAGATCTCCTTTCACCTAGGAGCTGTCTTGTTCTTTGCAAAACCTCCAGATCGATTTTTCTATTTGGTGCCCTAAAACCCCAATTGAAAATCATTAAGAGTTTATCATCCGTCAATTTGACTTTTTTAAGTGGGTACCAACCATTGTTGGTTTTTATCATCCAATCTTCAGATGTTCCAGTCTCATTTTTAGTAACAGTGAAATTCATGGTTCCGAACCTACCTCCGGTCATTATACCCTTGGCGTTGACCAAACTTTTTTGATCCTCAGCTAAGGTCAACTGGACTTCTTCGTACCATTTGGGATTCATTGTCCCCACATATGAACCGTCAACAAAGTTGAGTTTGAATTGAATTTTTTGCGCAACGCAATCATGGCAAACACAGGATACAAAAACAATCAAAAGTTGGATTAGAACCTTCATTTACTCAATTCATAAACATTGTAATGACAACGCTGGCTACCAACAGTATTGCAAACAGGATATTGACTTTTGCAGATAAACCTCTGGACCCCAGTCGGGACCCTATCATTGAACCTGCGTATGCCCAGGCCAAGTCAAAAACTAATGTTAGAGAGATTGCCCAAACCACAACAAGAGCAAAACTCTCGAGATAACCGTCTCCTTGTTTCACAAACTGTGATACTGTGGCAATAATTGCGAAGTAAGCCTTTGGGTTCAAGAGAGCAAGTGGAATTCCTTTTAGAAAACCAAGTTGCTTGGGTCCATCAGATTTAATCGTTGTAGCTGTAGCAATCTTGTAGGCTAAATAGAAAATGTAAAAGAGACTAATCCATTGAAAAATTAAGTGTACAGTAGTATACTCGGTAAACAGGACCATAAGACCGAAGGCAACCATGACGAATATGATGACCAAGCCGAGGAGCCCTCCCAATACGTAGGTGATGGTTCTACGAAACCCGAAAGCAGCTCCACTTGCTGCAATACTGAGTGTTGCAGGTCCAGGAGTTCCGTAAAGAGCTGTAACAAATAGCACGAATGTAAAAAAAGGTTCTACTAGCACTTAGCAATAATAGTAAGTGCGGAATTAAATAAAAGGATTGACAGGAAGAGTGTGAATTTCAACTCAAACTGTTCCTGTTAATTATCAAATCAATACCCTGGATTTTGAATAGCGTTTTGATTTGAGTCAAGAACACTTTGAGGTACAGGTAGTAGCAGTCTAAAATCAGGAATTCCAAGTTCAGTTGTTGCGATATCAAAACGCTTGAGGGTATAGAAATCGATTCCTTCAAATTTCATTTCATTCTTGTATGTTTCAACAAGAAAATCGATAAACTCCTGATTTGTTAGTGATGTTACCGTCGAAAGCCCGTCTCTCACTTTTATTTGATTTACTAAAGCAATGGTTTCCGGGGTTCCCCCAACGCCAAGATCCCCTCTGGCTTGAATATCAGATAAATATATTTCTGTAATACGTAACCCTGGAACGAAGTCACCTTTGGTGAACAGACTGGAAAATCCGGTGCCAGATGATTTATCAAAACCCCAAATAATTTCAGAATCACCATCCTGAAAGTTGTTGGTCGCTGAACTCAAACTGTAATTTCCACTATTTATCAGATTAGTGCCTATCGCACGAATATCTGCGAAATTATTTCCGCCGTTGCTGTTGAGGATCTGGTAAACCCTGATCTTTAAACTGGCAGCAAAATCACTAGTGAAAATGTAGTTGCCGTCTGTGCCAACAGTCTGCGTCGATGACAGAACCGATTGAGCTTCATCCAGATAGGAAATTGTTAGGGTAAGAACATCGTTTATTGTATTCCAAGGAGTATTGTCTTCCGCAATGCCGAATTCAATAGGTACTTGACCGAACCAGCTGGCAAGTTGGATGTAGGCGTAAGCTCTAAATACCTTGGCCTGAGCAAGCACTACATCTGAATCAGAACTCACTAGATCTGCAGATTCGGCTATGTTGTTGCCTGTGAAGACTAAGTCAAATGCTGCATCCCATAGAGCAAGTACTTTGTCATTGGAAGAAGTTAGTGTATGATCATGAACCTCGTTCCACCCAGTGGAGGGAGCTGAAATTGTATTTGAATAAACAGCATCAAAAAGATAAGAATGTTCCACTAAAATCTCCAGTAGTGCATATGCCGAGCTGATTCCGGCAAGAACTTCAGCTTCAGTTTGATAATATTCAGGGTCTTGATCTGTGAGCTTAACAATGATTTGATTGACAGAAGCACCTTTACCATCTGATACTGAAACAGTAAGCATAAATTCAGGTGTTGTTTCAAAATCAAGCTCTTTAGAATCTTCTACTTTGAGCTCGCCTGACTCTTCATCTAGAGAGAATACACTGTTCTCATTACCAGCTGTAATCGAGAAGGTCAATTTGTCATTGTCGGAATCGGTCGCCTGGACTGCCCCAATGACTGTTCCCTGTGGACTGTTTTCTTGTATTTCAAATGACTGCTCATTTATTACTGGTAGATTATTGTTGAGTATTGGCTCTTCTTCCTCTGTTACATTCACAGTAATTGTGGCTGAAGCGCTTTCTTTTCCATCCGTTACTTGTACTGTTAAGCTATAAGTTGGAGTTATATCAAAATCTAGTTCTGATGAAATGCTCACTGTTAGTTCACCCGAGTTGACATTTAAGGCAAAGACTGAATTTGTGTTTCCGGATAATACAGTGAAGGTGAGAGCATCAGAATCGTCGTCCGATGCTTTTATAGTTCCTATAGAAGTTCCATCTACAGCCTCCTCGATTATGGTGAATGTCTGATTTTCAATTTCCGGGGCTGAATTCGTAAGGCCATCATCTGCTACACACGAAATAAAAATTGATGTACTTGCGGCAGCAAGAACAAATAGAAGATTTGATACTTTTTTCATAGTGAGGTTTGGAATTAGTGGTGGTTACGTGGAAATCTATTTCACCATAAATTTCGATAATCGATCTAAATTATTGAAAATACCTATTGGTGGTATTTAATCTGCTAGAGTAACGGTACGCTCAACACTGTTGAACGGACCCTCAATTGCATTCCCTTCTGCATCGATCAGCTCAAGTTTAATGTTAACATCTCCAATAGGTAACCCTTCGATGTAGTAAGGTGCCCATTCGTCGATCAGGAATTCCTTACCATTGATGATCACTCTTACTTTATTTCCTTCAGGAGAAATAGTTGTATTAAGTAAGTAAAAATCAAGCATCAATTTCTTTGTGTCAGCACCTTTGTACGTTCCTTTTGGCCGGCTATAAAAAAGGTGTGCAGCAGTGAGGTCTGCTTCTTCAACGCCTGCACCGCCAACGTTTAGATTTTCTACATGAAATGCACCAGGACTTTTCACACTCTCATGATAGGATCGAGAAAGGAAGGCTAAAACGACATAGTTCCCATCTTCCAACTGATTAGAAACACCAGGCATATAATGCGCAGAATAAGGTCCATTGTTGACAATGAAATGAATATGTTGTCCCTTTCCTGAATTGGCAATTCCGCGAGTGGCGGCATCCTCAGTTTGAGCTCCGAGCTCATATCCTGTAACGTCAAATGAATAATTCACCGAATTTGACGAGTCATTTGGTTCGATCGATACGTCTGCTTTTACCAGTGATGCATCTGGAAATTGGGGTGAAGCAGGTGCTTTTGTTAGCGTGATTGCCGGGCCAATGGTTTGTGTGCTACTTGCAGATTTCTCCTCCGAGTTCTGTGGAGTTGAGCATGAAACAATTATGGAAATAAATAGAAGTACAGTTAGATTTTTCATTGCTTTGGTTTTAGAGTATTAAAGATAAAAAAGCCCGCACGGAGCGGGCTCGTTTATTAGGTTTTTTGATATTAATTGTCCTTGAGGAAATTTCGCAACACATAATTCAGGATTCCACCGTGTTTGTAGTACTCTACGTCCACACCGGAGTCTAATCTCAATTTTGCCTTGAAATCAACCTTTGAACCATCAGGTTTGGTCGCAGAAACATCTACAATTTTGCCTGGGGTCAAATCAGAAGAAATCCCTGAAATGTCATAAGTCTCGTCGCCTTTCAAGCCAAGGGTATCTTGGTTTTCACCTTCCAAAAAGACCATCGGAAGCACTCCCATACCAACGAGATTGGATCTGTGAATTCGCTCGAAACTCTCTGTGATCACAGCTTTTACTCCTAGCAGGGTTGTTCCTTTTGCGGCCCAGTCTCTGGACGAACCAGAGCCATATTCCTTACCTCCAATTACCACCAATGGTGTTCCTGCATCCTGATATTTCATTGAAGCATCATAAACCGGAATTTCTTCTCCCGTAGGATGGTAGGTAGTCCATCCGCCTTCGCGTGAGGCTAATTTGTTCTTTATCCGCACATTGGCGAATGTTCCGCGCATCATTACTTCGTGATTTCCACGACGTGAGCCATATGAATTAAAATCTCTTTGAGCTACTCCATTAGAAACTAGGTATTGTCCTGCCGGATGCTCTGGTTGGAATTTTCCCGCTGGTGAAATGTGATCAGTGGTGATCATGTCTCCCAATTGCAATAAAACGCTGGCCCCTTTGATGTCTTCAGGGTCTGCTACATCTTCAGAAATATTCTGGAAGAATGGTGCTTCTTGAATATATGTTGATTTATCATCCCACTGGTAGGTCATTCCTGTTGGTGCATTGAGTGCTTTCCAGGTGTCATCGCCATCGAAGGCTGATGCATACGTTTTGGCATAATCGGCAGGTGTAACCACCTTACTCATCACTTCGTTGATCTCAGCATTGGATGGCCAAATGTCTCTGAGATAAACAGGGTTCCCATCTTGATCCTCGCCTAATGAATCATTGTTCATATCGAAGTCCATAGTACCGGCAATCGCATAAGCCACCACCAACATCGGGGATGCCAGGAAGTTCATCTTGATGTTTGCATGGATACGTGCTTCAAAGTTTCTATTTCCTGACAAGGCAGAACAAACGACCATGTCATTATCTATTACGGCTTGCTGCACCTCTGGAATCATATCACCTGAGTTACCAATGCAGGTTGTGCAACCATACCCTACTACGTAAAAATTGAGTGCTTCAAGTTCTTTCAGAAGGTCTGATTTTTCCAGGTATTCCGTCACAACTCGCGAACCAGGAGCCAGAGAAGTCTTTACCCAAGGTTTAACCTTCAGTCCTTTTTCCAATGCTTTCTTTGCAACTAACCCAGATCCTATCATTACGCTTGGATTCGATGTGTTTGTACAGGAAGTGATTGCGGCTATTACAACAGATGCATCGTTCAAAGTGAAATCACCATGATCAGCGGTTGACAAGTCGATGCTCTGTCTTTTTGATCCGTACTCGTCCAGAAGCTTTCCTAATTGTGGCTTGGCTTCTCGAAGCAATATCTTATCCTGAGGTCTTTTCGGACCAGAAATGGTCGGCTCTACAGTCCCAAGATCTAATTCAATGACATCAGTATATTCAATTTCAGCGCTGTCATCTCTCCAAAGCATATTCTCCTTTGCATATGCCTCAACCATGTCGATATGTGCTTCGGGACGATTGGTTTTACGCATGTAATCCAATGTCTGAGAATCAATTGGCCAATGCGTGTCGGTACATCCAAACTCTGGCGACATGTTGGAAATCGTAGCTCGATCCGTCACAGCAAGATTTGCGAGTCCAGGACCAAACACTTCTACTATTTTTCCAACCACTCCATAATCGCGAAGCAGTCTGGTGATCGTAAGTACCAAATCTGTGGAGGTTGTTCCTTCGATCATCTTACCAGTGATCTTAAGACCAATCACTTGCGGTAAGATCATGTAAATTGGCTGACCGAGCATCGCTGCCTCAGCTTCTATTCCCCCAACACCCCAGCCTAGTACACCGATTCCGTTTACCATCGGCGTATGAGAATCTGTACCTACTAATGTATCAGGGAATAAATACCCATCTCTTTCTATCACACCTTTTGCCAGGTACTCAAGATTTACCTGATGGCAAATACCCATTCCTGGAGGTACTACACTGAAATTGTCAAACGCCTGCTGACCCCATTTTAGCAGTTTGTATCTTTCTTCGTTTCGCTCGTATTCCAAATCCACATTTTTTTGATAGGAATCTGGTCCTCCAAAATGATCAACAACCACTGAATGGTCAATGACCATGTCTGCCGGAACAATTGGATTCGTTTTTTGGGTGTCTTTTCCTTTTCTGGCTACTTCTGCTCGAATCGAGGCAATGTCTACAACAGCAGGGACGCCGGTAAAATCTTGCATTAGAACTCGTGCCGGAGAATAAGGGATGTCCTTTACTCCCGCAGTATTTTTCCAATCAAGTACTGTTTCAAGGTGCTCCTCTGTGACTGCAAACGCATCGTAGTTACGGATGACGTTTTCTAATAATATCCGGATCGAGTAGGGGAGTTTTTTTACGATCGGTTTTTTCTTCGATAATTCGAAAAGACTAAAATATTTTTGGGTTCCGAGTTGAGTTGGGAGTTGTTTTTCGATTCCAAAGAAATCCTGTGCCATAGGTTACGTTTTTTAGTATTGATAATGTGTGTCCCACTGAAATAGTTCAGCGGAAGCCAAAGATAATCGATTTGGGATTGTACGATTTTTTGATTCTTTCTATTCTAGGGTTGGACTAGCATAGCGCATATTACGGTCGAACGAATGGTGAAATGGACCGAATGCTAGATTCAGAATGATCTACAATTCAGCTAAGAACTTGATTGTATCCAGATTATCTGCATAGTCCCACAATTCAGGACTCTGAGCGCTTCCAAAAGGAAGATATCCATTCCCAACGATACATTGAATTTTATCTTCGTTCGACTTCAGGACTTTGCTCAGTGTTTCAGTATTGTCATATTCCTGATGGTACAACACTGATATTGGAGAGACTAAATCCTCAGCAGAAACAGTTAGCAGAAAGCCTGTATCTAAATGGGGAGTTTTGTTCACCAAATAGATAGACTTATGATAATCGTAGTTGTTTCGATACTTGTGGTGATGGATGATGGAATTGAATGTTTCGAAATGGGGGAAATACTTCCTTAGATCGAGACCTTTCGGTGTAAAGATTTTCGACACATTTCTGCAGCCCAGCCCAAAGTAAGAAAAAATGTCAATCCCAAGATTTCTGATTTCATCTTCAGACTCATTTCCATCCAGGACAGCTACTGACGTACGGTTCTTTCTTATTACGTGAGGGATGTCTTTAAAATAGTATTCAAAGTACCTGGCAGTGTTGTCGCTGCCTGTGGCGATTACAGCGTCAGTATTATTTAATCGTTCTCTTATTTCAATATTTTTCTTCAGTCTAGGCTCGATTTCTTGTATCCAATCAACTAGAGTACTTGTGAGAAATTGATCGTCCGAACTAGGTTTTATCGCAGCAAAGTGTCCAGTCATAAGAACACAAAGAAGATCGTGGAATCCTACCAACGGAATGTTTCCGGCCATTACGATACCCACGATTTTTGTAAGCTTCTTGCCTAAAGAATAGTCTGCGATCCACTTTTTTAGTTTTTCATCTTCCAACATAAAAGAGATCCCTTCTAGCGCGTTTTTGATACTTTCCCTGGTAAACCATGCGTTTGATTGGCCGGCTTTTTCAGCGAGTAGATCTACTTCTTCTTCTGAAAGGGCTTTAATTTTTTCACCTAACTTTCTAAAAGCTTCAACTCTATCTTGGAGATTCATAAAAAATTAAATTTGTTCGGTTCTGCCAATGGGATGCAAACATAAATGGGATTAATTTTGTTGACTCATTTTAAGACAGGTTAAAAAGAAATTTTCCAATGGCAATAATGATTACAGATGAGTGCATCAATTGTGGTGCATGTGAACCGGAATGTCCAAATACCGCGATATACGAAGGCGGTGTTGAATGGAAGTGGGCTGATGGTACTGATCTGACACAACTTGAAATGGAAGACGGCAGCCAGGTTGATGCTAAGGAAATACAAGAACCCGTTTCTGATGAATTTTACTACATCGTTTCTGGGAAATGCACCGAGTGTACAGGGTTCCATGAAGAACCACAATGCGCTGCGGTTTGCCCGGTTGATTGCTGCATTCCTGATCCTGATTATGAGGAGACGGAGGAAGAGTTGACAGCCAAAAAAGAGTGGCTTCACTTGTAAGGGAGGAACACACGATTTTAGTAGTCGGTGACCTTATTTCACTTTTAGAAGTTTTTCCAAAAGCCAAAAGCTACTTCATTCTTTTTCTTTTAATCAGGTAAGCCCCCAGGATTTTATCAAAAGAATCGCCCGTGTTTACGGGAACAAAATCAATTTTCATCAGTCCGCATTTGATCTTGAGATTCTGATAGAACTCAATCATTTCAGACTTGTATTCCTTTTTGACTTCCCTTGGATTAACCTTGACTACCTCATTGGTTTCGATATCAACAAACTTGTACGGTCGATCTTCAAATTCGAAATTTAACTCACTTTCATGATCGGAAACGTGAAATAGGATCACCTCATGTTTATTGTGTTTCAGATGCTGAAGTGCATTTAATAGACCATCCTCATCTGCATTTTGAAACATATCGGAAAATATCACTACCAGTGACCTTCGATGAATTTTTTCGGCAATCTCATGTAGTACGTCGCTAATATTGGTTTGTGTATTTGGCTCCTGCGTCGAGAGCTTGGCAAGCTTCCCGAGTAGTAGGTTCAAATGTGATTGTGTTGATTTCACTTGAGTCTCATCCTCGATAGTATTTGAGAATACAGAAAGCCCGACTGCGTCGCGCTGTTGTGTCAGTAGATAACTCAGGGCGGATGCCCCAAATACGGAAAATCGAAGTTTGTCTTTATCCGGAGCAGGATAGTGCATGGAAGCGGAGTTGTCTACCAGAATGTGACACCTCAGGTTGGTTTCCTCCTCATATTGCTTTGTGTACAGCCTATCTGTTCGCGCAAATACCTTCCAGTCGATGTGCCGAGTGCTTTCACCTTGATTATACAACTTGTGTTCAGCAAATTCCACGGAAAAACCATGGTAAGGAGACTTGTGAAGTCCAGTAATAAATCCGTCCACCAATTGCTTTGCAATTAGCCCTAGATTATCAAATTGGTTGATTTCAGATAGCTTTAAGTTCATGTCAGGAACAATGTTGCTATACTAACTGATTTTTGCAGATAAAAGATATAAAGACTTATATTTAGCCCTTGAATTTTTGAAATATTAAGACACCTAACAACAAACTTTAAGAAAACGTGGAAGAGAATAACGAAACAGGGAGAGACGAAATCTATTCAGAGAGAGTAAAAGCTGGAAAGCGAACGTACTTTTTTGATGTGAAGGCGACCAGATCCAACGACTATTATTTGACTATCACTGAAAGTAAAAGGAAGCCAAAAGATGATGGATTTTTTTATGAAAAGCATAAAATATTCTTGTATAAGGAGGATTTCAACAAATTCGTAACAGCATTAAATTCGACAGTGGGTCATGTGAAGAATGAGTTGATGCCGGAGATTGACTTTTCCCAGTTTGACAGAGACAATGAGGCAGTAGCTGATGCCAGTTCAAGCGTTTCTGAATCTGATTCAGATCTTAAGTGGGACTAAACTTCTACTTGAAAGAATAAATGAAAGGCTCTTGATTCAAGGGCCTTTTCTATTTTCAAAAGTATCCAGTTGGGTGATGCTAATCCTGCGATACCAATAATTTCTAAATAACAATTGATTTCAAGCTTTCATAAGGGTTTTATTCTACTTTTGCGCTTCAAAATCTAGAGCATGGGACTACAATGTGGCATTGTTGGACTACCTAACGTTGGTAAATCCACTTTATTTAACGCCTTGTCAAACGCAAAAGCGGAGGCAGCAAACTTTCCTTTTTGTACGATTGAACCTAATGTCGGGGTAATCACCGTTCCAGACGAGCGCCTAGAGATCCTCAAGGAGTTAGTCAACCCGCAAAAAGTGATTCCAACGGTGATGGAGTTTGTTGACATTGCGGGATTGGTGAAGGGGGCTAGTAAAGGAGAAGGACTGGGTAACCAATTTTTAGCAAATATCAGAGAAGTTGATGCTATCATTCATGTCATTAGGTGCTTTGAGGATGAAAATATTGTCCATGTGGCTGGTAAAGTAAATCCTATAGAAGACAAGGAAGTAATTGATACGGAGTTACAATTGAAAGATTTGGAGTCTGTAGATAAAAGAATTCAGCGTGTTGAAAAAATTGCGAAATCAGGCGATAAGGACGCAAAAGCAGAATTTGATGTTTTGGTTGCTTTCAAAGCACATTTGGAGAGTGGTCAAAATGCAAGAGCGTTGGAAATGGCAAAGGAGCAGCGTATCTGGATTAAAGAACTTCAATTACTCACGGAAAAGCCTATCATCTACGTGGCTAATGTGGACGAAGAATCCGTGATAACTGGAAACGAGTGGAGCAAAGCCTTGGAGCAGAATACGTCCAAAGAAGACACACAAGTAATCCTTGTTTCTGCTGCAATAGAAGCTCAGATCGCAGAATTTGATGATCCAGAGGAGAAAGATATGTTTTTAGAAGAGTATGGGTTGAAAGAATCAGGCCTTAATCGTTTGATCAAAGCGTCCTATGAGTTGTTGGATTTGGTGACCTACTTCACTGCTGGAGAGCAAGAAGTACGAGCATGGACGATCAAAAGAGGATGGAAGGCTCCGCAAGCAGCTAGTGTAATCCACACGGATTTTGAAAAGGGCTTCATCAAAGCTGAGGTTATCAAATTGGAATCCTACCAGGAATTCAAAACGGAGGCCGGATGCCGCGAAGCAGGCAAGCTTGCAATTGAGGGAAAAGAGTATTTAGTGCAGGATGGAGATATTATGCACTTTCGATTCAATGTTTAGTTCGCTCGAGAATTGAATCTTTTATAACCAATTAGTTCGTCGTTTACATTCCCGGGTTTGCGATAGTAGACCAAAATTTCATAATCATTTTCTGCTTGGAAATGACTTCTTTCCAGGATATACGGCTCTATATCAACTGCATCAACCAGGTAGTGATAATCGTAGTAGCCCTGCTTTAGGAGGATGGAGGTACTGTAAATGCCACTTGACCTATCGTAACGCATAATATTGTCATCCGCAAGGTTCCAGTTGTTGAATCGTCCAATTACATAAACCTTTCCATTGTACTCATCAGATTTCAAGTAGAAGTTGACGTTGGCGTAATCGGCATTTAATGAAACGTCACCAGGATCGTTATTTTGAAGAATGAAATTTCCATTCACATCACGAAGGTTCTGTGTGTAAACCATCTCTCTTTGCTGATCTAAACCTAATTGTGCTTGGATTGAACCATTTGAAAGTCTGGAGATATTGCGCACGTTCCTTCCCGTAACACTTAATGTTCGGAGATCAAAAAATCTAAATTCGTTCCAACCTGGAAAGTTATTCTCAAGAGTGAGGAGTCTGAACTCCATGTAGTTGTCATTTGGACGGATAAGCGACGGTTGTAGATTCTTTCTTGCATCTTGCCATCGATGGTTCTGAAGCAAAACAATCGAGAGATCCTGCGTTGGATTATTTGCTTGGATATTCCCATAGTTTACACTAAAGTCTATTTGGTGATTTTCATCCCTCTTTGAAACTGTAGTGCTAAGTCTTACCTGCTGTTCAATTAAAGCTTGATTTTTTACCACCAGAAACTTCCGGTTGAGCAAAACATCGTTTGGATTACCCCGTCTGTGTACTGAGAGGATGTAGTTGCCAGAAATCGAAGGTTTGGGTAATTGAAATCGATAGTTGACGTAGCTAGGATTTGTGTTAAGGGAAAAGTCGTATTCAGTAATCCTAAATGTATTGATGTCGTTCAGGAATTCCATGTCCCTGAGGATAGATTTTGTCCAATCTTTGTTGCAGTGATAGATTTTGACTGCTAAATATTCGAATTTCTCAGTAATCAGATCAAATTGAAGTGTCAAAAACTGATTATCATTTAATTCAACCACTGGATTTTCTAGCAATGCAGGTTCTCCGTTCTCTGAGGGGATTAATTGTGTCATTCCGACGATTTCCTCGTAATCGTGGTTGTCGAAAATCATCTTTTTTTCTACAGATCTTGATTGCGATGGAATCGGCTCACATCGGGTAAATAGAATTAGAATTGTTAGAATAGCAAGGTTCTTCATAGATTTGGGTAAGGACTTGAAAAGTAAGTATTACAACTAATAATATTTGTCTAGGGTCTAATTAAATACCAATTGAATGTCATTTAGCGATGAGAAGCTCATAAAAGGGTGTCAAAAGGGAAAACGGGAATTTCAGCAGGCACTATACGATAAGTATTGTGATGGAATGTATCTCGTTGCTCTGAGGTACTCCAAAATGCAGCAGGAAGCCGAAGATGTTCTTCAGGAGGCTTTTTTGAAGGTTTTTAAAAACATAAAGACTTTTCGGAAAGATTCTTCATTGGCATATTGGATTAAAAGAATAGTTGTGAATACTGCACTTAATCATCAGCGTAGCAAGCTTTACCTCTACCCAATGGTAGATGTAACCGATCTTAGTCATAGGTCTGTTGATGAAACAGCAATTTCTAACCTTTCGTATGAAGAACTTCTGAAATTAATCCAGAAACTGCCCTCCGGATGTCAGGTAATCTTTAATCTATTCGCAATAGAAGGCTATAAGCACAGCGAAATAGCAGAATTACTTCAGATAAGTGAGGGAACTTCTAAATCTCAGTACTCAAGAGCTAAATCGATTTTATCCCAAAGTATTCTGGGACAGGAGCAAAGAAGATATGGATCAGGAGAGTTTTGAGTCGTTGATGAAATCCAAAATGGATGAAGGAAGGATTACTCCCCCACAAAGGGTATGGACCGGAATTTCCAGCTCTCTAAGCGATGAAGCTATTGTTTCTCTTCAATCTACACACAACCGTTACAAATGGGTAGCTGTTGCTGCTGTCTTTATTGCCGTCTTTTCCTTTGCTTTGAACGTTGATATTAGTAACCAGCAAAACGTTTCCGCAACTCCTACGAGTTTCAATGCTTTGTTACCTACCGATAAGGATCATTTTAGATTTGAAGCAAATAGTAACCCTACTCAGCTAGTGGAGGATTACCGTTCTGGGTCCAATATTCTGTTTGTAAGAGAGAATAAAGATGATTTAGCCTCTGCTCTCCCAATTGTAGAGATGGAAGATCAGGCCGAGTTAGTTACGTACGAACTAGCACAAGTTGAGAAAATTTTACCGCCTGTGAGTCATGCGGAGGTTTCTGATGGTTATGTAAGCCCTTACTACGTCGCTCAAGTGAGGAGCGGGACACAAAAGCGCGGGAAACAAGAAAAGACGTTTTGGGCTGGTCTTGAAGCTGGTGCCGGAAGCTTCAATCCATCATTTTCTGGAACGGATGCAATCTCTACCGATGTAGACTTTGGAACTTTGGCCAGTAATTTAGGCCAGAAAGAATTTGTGAATCCAACATCTACTGCAGCACAAAATGGAATGAATGAGGGGGTTGCTACCTCACTTGGAATTGACTTCGGTGTGAAAGTAGGTAAACGCTGGTCAGTGGAAAGCGGGATCCAGTATACGAGTATTCAGAATCAAGCCAATGCCTCTGTGAATATCATTGACACTTATTCTGTTCTCACAAGCGAGGTTGGTGGGGGAGAAGGTGAAGGGGATGTTTCTCCTGTTCGAACTAAGCAGGTGGAAGAAAATTTTGATCAGACGTTAAATCTTGATAATAGCTTGAGCTTCACCTCCATTCCGATCAAAGCCGGCTACTCGATTATTGATAGCAAATTGAGCCTTAGACTAAATGCAGGACTTTCTGCAAACTATTTCCTGACAAGCCGATTAACTGACCCTTCAGGTCAAATTCAAACATCAGATCAGTCCGATGCGTACAATGTCTGGTCTTTTGATGGCCTCACTGGATTCGAATTTGGTTACAGCATATCTAATAATTTCAATTTAACGCTGGAGCCAAATTACCGTCAGTCTATTACGCCGCTGAGTGAGAGTCTAAGCACCCGATCAGGATTCATGATCCAAACTGGGTTGAGATACACCATAAAGTAGCCTCCTATCCACTTTTTGTACCATAATTAACATATCTGGTAACCTTCTCAAAGAAGTAAAGTATATCATTTAGATGCAACTATATTTTTAGTTATACCGTCTTTATCAGAACTAACTCCAAAACCATGCACAAAAGAGGACTAGCCTTTGGCCTGTTATTCCTTCTGTTTTTCTGCGCTTTTCCTCAGGGAGAAAAAGAACCAACCAAGAGTTATACCACCGCCAGGTCGGCCAGTCAAATTGTGATAGACGGAAAATTAGATGATGATGCCTGGGGGCAAGTTGAGTGGGGTGGCGATTTTATTGGGAGAGAACCAGAGTACAAAGTTGCTCCCACAGAAAAGACTCAATTCAAAATCCTCTATGATGAGAAGTTTCTCTACATCGGTATCCGAGCCTTTGATTCGGAACCTGAAAAAATTGTTAAGAGAATGTCTAGAAGGGACGGGTTTGATGGCGATTGGGTTGAAATAAACATTGATAGCTACTTTGACAAAAGAACGGCATTCTCTTTCAGCGCCTCTGTTTCGGGTGTAAAAGGTGATGAATACATATCTAACAATGGAAATAATTGGGACGCGACTTGGGATCCTATTTGGTATCTCAAAACCAGCATAGATGACAAAGGCTGGATTGCTGAATTCAAAATCCCGCTTTCGCAGTTGAGGTTCGCGGATAAAGAAAATCACACGTGGGGTATCCAGTTTACTAGACGATTATTTCGGAAAGAAGAACGATCCGTATGGCAGCCGATTAGCCCTACTGATGCAGGATGGGTGTATCGCTTCGGCGAACTAAATGGAATAAAAGGTATCAAACCTCAAAAACAACTGGAAATTCAGCCATATGTCCTTGCGAAAGCTGAGAAATACCCAAAAGAAGAAGATAACCCATTTCGAGATACAGGTCGAGGTTTCGATGGGAATATTGGGTTAGACGCCAAAATTGGAATCACCTCAGACATCACGCTAGACTTAACGGTAAATCCAGATTTTGGGCAGGTCGAGGCAGATCCTTCGAGAGTAAACCTGTCGGCATTCCGTTTATTTTTCCGTGAACAACGACCTTTCTTTCTTGAAGGCAACAATGTGCTGACATTCCCTACTAGTGGAGGTCAAAATAACTTATTCTATTCCAGAAGGATTGGAGGCCGTCCGCAAGGGTCATTGGGAGATGAGGTAGATTACTCAAATTCTCCAAGTCAAACGAGAATACTAGGTGCTGCAAAAATCACAGGAAAGAATTCCAAAGGATTCTCCTGGGGTCTTCTCGAATCTGTAACCAATAGGGAGAAAGCCGATGTTGCGTACACTGATGGGTCAAGAGGTGAGGAAGTGGTTGCTCCATTCGTGAACTTTCTGGTGGCACGAGCACAGCAAGATATTAACGAGGGTAAAACAGTTGTGGGAGCCATGCTAACCAATGTTAACAGAATAGATAACGAGGAGAATGAGTTGGATTTAGTACACGACAATGCTCAAAGTGGTGGATTTGATATTGATCATAATTTCAAGGATAGAAAATATGGAATGACTTTCAAGTATATGTTTAGCCGAGTCGACGGGACTCAAGGAGCCATTTATGAAACGCAGACTGCTTCCGAAAGATATTTTCAACGTCCTAATAACAATCACAAGGATGTAGATTCTACACTCACATCTTTGGTAGGAAGCGCAGCTACATTCTCCTTTGGTCGAAGAAGTGGGAACTGGAGATGGTCGCTAGGGTCGAATTACAAATCTCCCGAATTCGAGTTGAACGATATAGGGTTTTTAGTTCAGACCGATGATTTCAATAATTGGGGCTGGACACAGTACCGTGTCACCAAACCAACCAATTTATTTAGATCGCAGCGCTACAATATTTACTACGAGCAAAACATGGACTTTGGAGGAGTTCGAACAAATTCTGGCGGGAATATAAATGTGAATTTGGAATTCAAAAATTATTGGGGATTTGGTTCAGGTGTTTTTGTGGGTGGCTCTCAGGTCTCCAATGCTGATTTGCGGGGAGGACCATCAATTACGTATCCCGGGAGAGTGAATCTTTGGTACTGGATTGGCACAAATAGACAGAAAAAGATTCGTGCTTCGTTCAATAATTGGTTCAATTGGGGTAATGAGAACTATTCGAAGAATTCGGGAATCAACTTTAACCTGACCATAAGGCCTACGGACGCGTTAAGAATTTCTGTTTCCCCAAATATTAATTGGAGAAGAAATGACTTACAATACATAGACCAAGCTGACTTCAACGATGAGACTCAATACCTAATGGGTCGAGTGGAGCAGCAGACATATAGCATGTCTATGAGGGCAAACTATAACATTACACCAAATCTCACATTAGAATTTTGGGGACAACCTTTTATTGCATCAGGAGAGTACTCTGATTTCAAAAAAGTTCACTTGGCAAACTCTGAAAACTATGATGAGAGATTTCGACTCCTCGACAATACGGAAGTTGTATTAAATGAGGAAGACGAGGTCTATGAAGTTTTTGAGTCTGGCGGAACTGTCGCAGATTATGAGTTTGATGATCCTAATTTCAATATTGTTGAATTCAGATCAAACTTTGTAATGCGATGGGAATACATTCCAGGGTCGACTCTCTTTTTAGTTTGGTCGAACAACGGATCCTTCTCTGACAAGTTGGAAGATAATAGCTTTCGCGAGCTTAGTTCTCAACTTAACAACCTGGAAACTACAAACACTTTTCTAGTTAAGTACACCTACAGATTTATCCTGTAGGATAATTTGATCTTCGTGCTAACTTTAGGGCAAATTCTTAAGAGTTTATGTCCAAAATAGTGATTATTGGTGCTGGCGGTGTTGGGAGAGTGACCACCTTTAAATGCGCCCAAAATTCAGAAGTGTTTAGCGAGATAGTTCTTGCTTCCCGAACAAAGTCAAGATGTGATGAAATAGCCACATCAATCAAACAAGATCTTGATATCAATATCCAGACGGATCAAGTAGATGCAGATCAAGTAGATCAAGTTGTGGAATTGTTCCAGAAACATGACCCAGTGTTGGTAATAAATGTTGCTTTGCCTTATCAGGATCTGACTATTATGGATGCCTGCCTTGAGTGCGGAGTTCACTATCTTGATACAGCGAACTACGAGCCGCCTGAGGAGGCAAAATTTGAGTATAAGTGGCAGTGGGATTACAAGAATCGATTCGAAAAAGCCAATCTATTGGCAGTGCTCGGCTGTGGCTTTGACCCTGGTGTCACAGGTGTTTTTACTGCAAGGGCAGCAAAGCATCATTTCGATGAAATTCATTACCTGGACATCGTTGATTGCAATGCAGGTGATCACGGAAAGGCATTTGCTACCAATTTTAATCCGGAAATAAATATTAGGGAGGTCACGCAAAAAGGGAAGTATTGGGAGGATGGAGATTGGGTATACACGGAACCACACGAGATTTCTAAGATGCTTAGCTATCCTGATATTGGCCCCAAAAAGTCATACCTTATCTATCACGAGGAGCTGGAGTCTCTAGTGAAGAATTATCCGTCGATTAAGCGTGCTAGATTTTGGATGACCTTCGGAGATGAGTATCTGACGCATCTTAGAGTGATCCAAAATATTGGGATGGCTGGGATTGATCCAATTGATTATGAAGGAAAGAAAATTGTACCGCTCCAATTCCTCAAGGCGGTGCTCCCCGATCCTGGGGAACTTGGTGAAAACTATGAAGGGCAGACATCCATAGGATGTCGCGTCAGAGGATTCAAGGACGGAGAGGAGAAGACCTATTACATTTGGAACAATTGTAGCCATGAAGAGGCATACAAGGAGACCGGTGCACAAGGCGTATCTTTTACCACTGGTGTGCCAGCAATGACGGGAGCATTTATGATGCTTACAGGAAAATGGACTGGAAAAGGAGTATTAAATGTGGAAGAATTTGATCCCGATCCTTTCCTTGAGAAGCTTGCATCTTCTGGACTTCCCTGGCACGAAGAGTCGAATGTAGAATTAGAAATGGATTAGAATAATGGGTTTAGATATCAAGCAAGTTCCGGACTACTATCGAACGTATGTTAGATTCATAAAAGATGAGAGCGTTGTTGATGCTTTGCAACATAGCGCGAAGGATTTTAATTATTTGCTAAATACGTTCTCTAATGAAAAAGCTGAGCATAGATATGCTGAGGGGAAATGGAGCGTAAAGGACTTGGTTCAACATGTAATTGATGCTGAAAGAGTTTTTGCTTATCGAGCACTACGATTTGCAAGAAATGATTCTACTCAATTGGAAGGCTTCGAACAGGATGACTACGCTGCTCACGCAGACTCAGACTCAAGAGATATCAAAGACCTAATGAGTGAATTCACCTCGACCAGATATTCAACTATTAGCTTTTTTTCTTCTTTGAGTGATGAGCAACTAAATAGGAAAGGAATCGCCAGCGATGTAGAATTTTCAGTGGAAGCGTTGGGGTATATTATTTCAGGTCATTTAATGCACCATCTGGAAGTAATTCGTGAAAAATACATCTGATATTCCGTCACCCTGTTTTGTCTTAGATGAGCAAAAGTTTGTTCAGAATTTGGAACTTATCAGGTCAGTAAGGGAGGCCGCCGATGTATCAATCATTCTAGCTTTCAAGGGATTTTCCATGTGGAGTTCTTTCTATTTGGTTAAAAACTATATTGAAGGTGCCGCTGCAAGTTCACTCAATGAGGTGTTGCTCTGTGATGAGTACATGAACACGAAAGCACACACATATTGTGTTGCATATGATCCAAAAGACTTCAGCGAGATCACCAGCAAATCATCTCACTTAACATTCAATTCCATTTCGCAATACGACAGATTCGTTGATCAAGTCTCAAGTGAGACTAGCATTGGTTTGAGAGTAAATCCGGAGTGGTCGGACGTTAAAACAAATCTTTATAATCCGTCTTCTCCGCAATCCAGACTAGGTATCCTCTCTTCAAGTTTGAAGAAACTACCGGAGCGAGTAGATGGCTTACACTTTCATGTTTTATGCGAGTCCGATTCTTACTCGCTGGAAAACGTTCTGGAAAATTTCGTTGCTAAGTTTGGCCATCTACTCGATGAAGTTAAATGGGTAAATATGGGTGGAGGTCATTTGATAACAAAGAAAGGATATGACACAGAGCACTTGATTACCCTCCTGAAAAAGTTCAAGGAGACATATCAGGTAGAGATTATTTTAGAGCCAGGAAGTGCTTTCGCATGGCAAACAGGTGATTTGACCACAACCGTTCTCGATGTTGTGGAAGGCGCTAGTACCAAAACAGCAATTATTGACGCTTCGTTTACGTGTCATATTCCCGATTGCCTTGAGATGCCGTACCGTCCCGATATTGTCGGAGCTTCAGAAGCAGAAGTGAGGGGAGCAATACCTTACCGAATTGGGGGTGTCAGTTGTCTAGCAGGTGATTTCTTAGAGGAGTATTGGTTTGATAGCGGATTAGAAGAAGGGGATAAAATCGTGTTTGAAGATATGATGCACTATACGATGGTAAAGACTTCTATGTTTAATGGTGTAGCACACCCATCGATAGGAGTGAAAAGATTAAATGGAGATTTCGAATTGGTCAGAGTGTTTGACTACGAAGACTATAGAAACCGACTATCCTGATCCTACATCAAGCCAATTGTCAATTACTAATTTTTTAACTTAGGCTCAAGCTCACCTCTCATGAATAGGTTGAACTCATCGCAGCTTAAAAAACCTTCTCCGGCAGAGTATGGACAGGTCTTGTAAATCTCATTAAAAGTCCCTGCGCTGATTACGACTCCAGACCCATGACAGACGGGACAGAGCATTTTTTCTAGCCCTCCACAATCGTAATTAGAATTTTCCAATTCGTCTTCCAGTCTCTTGACCTGGCCTCGCCTTATTCTAATGTACTCATCTTCGGAGAGCTGGAGATACTTAATGGCACTTTCATAGAATCGTCCTTTTGTTCCCTTCAACTGGATGTACTTATTCAACCAATTTATGCTTTGTTTATACTTCTCTAGATGAAAGGAATTTCTTCCGAAATAATAGGCCACCTCTGAAGGTAGTTTCTTCATGTTTTCCAAAACAAAATGAAACTCAACTTGAGCGCTGTCATATCTCCCAGCGTTCATCATGTCTTTACCATTGTCCATTCGTCGCAGGATTTCAGACTCACGCACAATTTGGGAGTGTGCAATCACGACACTTAAAAACAAGATGGATGATACGATTCCTTTCATTCTAAGATCCAAATTCTTTGCAATTTAAAGCATTGATAAAGACTAATTGTCTAGGTAATTAGTACTTAACACTAATTAGCAATAAATGAACCAATATATTTGAACAATAATCAAATTCTTGCCCGTTTATACTCCAATGTGTGTTATGAATAGATTTATTGGTGTTCTGCTGCTGGGGTTCATTGTTTCAGGCGCTGTTGCTCAGAATACTCGAAGTACGGATACTCCCACCCCTCCAAGACCCACGTATCAGGCGAAAAAAAAGGAAAAGAAAGGAGCTTTTGCTTTTCTAAAAAAGAAACAAAAAAATCAGGGTAGGGATGAAGTTGCAGAATTTAGATCTCGTCTTCAGAAGGTTTACAAGGAGAAGGCAAAAGAAGAACGATTAGCAGACAAACCTCGGTACAAAGATCCAACCTACTTTGGGCATAAGAAAAAGCCAAAGAAACGTCCAATTGGAAAACAAAAATTCTGTAAGGTCTGTAAGATTAAGCACTGAGCTGATACAGCTTCTGAGCTTTCAACCGAAGGCCAAAATGTGTGAGAATGGCTCTTTTCATTGATGTTTCAAGAAATTCGTTATTTAACCCACGGCCCTGCGTTGCATATTTTACTACAGGTCGCTGAATTTCCTTTATCAATGACAATTCGGCTGTCCATTTGCTGAATCGGTCCTTCCATTCTTCATCGTAGGTTTCCATATGAGATCTCCCATCCCAGTTGAATTCCAATTGATTGTCGCTGTGGTTATACCTGTAGATGGCTGCTAGAATATCGTAGTTGTCTTCAAGAAGCTCCTTGCCTTTTGATATTTCCCGTCTCAATTGGATTATGAAATCATCCTCTAAGCCCATTGGGTTGTGCTGCTGATTATAAGACTGAAATAGGTCTTTTATCCACTCGTTAAGTAAGGATTCCTTGGAAAAAGCCTGCACAGACTTTAATAGGTAATTTTTATCCAATTTGAAATATTTCTCCTCGATGAGCATCTAGCATGCAAAGATACCACTTTATGCGTTTTTGTTATGATTTCACCAGATCAAAAGCTACCCAGGGATAATTGATTACGCACAAAAAAAGCCGCTCAGGAAACTGAGCGGCTTTCAATAATTTTAAAACTTTTTTATTTGGTGAAAACGAACTTCCAAGTACCTTCTATTCCAGAAGTTCTTCCCAATGTACCCGTGTTGTTAAAACTAAGTTCCAAAGAACTAGCAGAAACGACAACAGATATATCGACATCCCCTCTATTAATCACTGTACCAGCGTCATTCGCAAAGGTCCAGTTTCCCTGAGTGGCCCAGACTTCTTCAAAGCCCGCAGGAACTCCACCCGCTTGGTAACCACCTCCATTAACAGTTGGATTTGTAATTGTTAATGTGAATGCACTCCAGTCACCATCTTTGCTTGGAGAGCCTCCATAAAACACCTGATTCGCCGCAGCAGTCCAGGTACCATTTAATAGATCAGCTTGTGTTTGACGAGGGTCTACGTCACCTCCGCCTCCACTATCGCTTGAACAACCAATGAAAATAACTAAAGAAACAAAAACTAAGGCAGCTAGTAAGTTTGATAATTTTTTCATAGTTAAAAAAAGAAATGTGTCATTTAAGTTTAAGACAGGTAAATGTAAGAATTTTTAAGTTTTAATAGCTAGTTAACGGAAGTTAATTGTAATTATTGTAAGAGATTATTGTCTTATAACGATATGCTGCTGGTTGAAAGCATAATTTCCTTCAGCTGATTGCTGGCAAGAACGAGAGGAGCACTCTTATCCCTTTCATCCAACTCTTTTTTCCACCATTCAAATCCTTGTTCGTCAAGATTTGATGTCGGTTCGTCCATAAAAACTGCATCATTTTGAAAGTAAAATGCGGTGCATAACTGGGCCCTCTGCTTCATTCCTGTGGAAAAATCAGTGATTTGTTTGTCTCCGGGAAGCTGGGATCTTTGGCAAATTTCAGCAGTTGATATTCTCTGAACTCGAAAAGTAGAGTGAAACCGTAGGAACTCCTCAAATGTCATTTCTTCAGGAAGTTCAATGTATGGACTTGAAAAACTGATCAATTTGAATTTGTCGGGATCAGGATTCTCGCCATCATGCAGTAATCTGCCTTCAGAGGGAGATAGATATCCTGATAGTATTTGCAGCAAAGTGGATTTACCGGAACCATTAGGGCCTGTCAGAGCAATAAAATCTCCTGTTGAAACTTCAACATTAAGATTTCTGAAGATCCAATTCTTCCCAAATTTCTTCCCAATATTTTCTGCGTTAATCGTCATCTATGCAGTTAAGGGTTGAATGGGAGAACATATGTAGTACTTCTTTACAATCTGGCTAAGTGCTTTGATGTTTGGAAGGTCTGTTGCTTCTGCCACATCCACAAGTTCCTCGGTCTTCTTTAGAATGTTTATGGTGCCACCTGTGGCTATGTAAGCAGAATTACTGACCGCACCTGTTTTTACAAAAGAATGAGCTTGATCCGCATCGATTTGGAATTGCGATGCAACTTTCTCTATAAGTGACCTTATCAATTTCTCACCAATCTCTTCGTTGAAAAATTCAATCTTGAACAACCTCCTCTGAAGTAACATTTCACTGAGTGTTCTCAAAACAAAATCATCGTGATTTTGCCAGAATTTCAGGGAACCCCATATGTCGCCGTCATCAAGAAGAGAATAAACTTCAATGATATCCTCATCCTCTTCAAAATCCTTGGTTGTGATATTTCTTTCCAGAAAAATGGACAGAGCGGGAGTAGCTTGAACTACGACTCCCTGCTGAGCAAGCTCTTTTGCACGCTTCACAATTTCTATCAGCATAACCTCGGCAGAAACTGCAACTTTGTGGAGATACACCTGCCAGTACATAAGCCGTCGAGCATTCAGGAAATTTTCAATGCTGTAGATCCCTTTTTCTTCAACGACTAATTTATCATCAACAACCTCCAACATTTTGATGATCCGTTCTGATCCAATCATTCCCTCGTGCACCCCAGTAAAGAAACTGTCCCGTTTCAAATAGTCTAACCGATCTACATCTAATTGACTTGAAATCAGATGATGGAAAAAGGGACGATGATACTTCCCCTGAAACATCTCAATAGCGATACTAAGATCATGACTCATCTCTTTATTTAGACGTCTCATCATCCATAAACTGAGTTGTTCATGGGTAACATCATTTAGCAAAGAGAACTCTAGTGTATGGGAAAAAGGCCCATGTCCAACGTCATGGAGAAGAATGGCGACAAGTGCAGCATTGTGCTCTTCTTTGGAAATTTTATGCCCCTTGCTTTCTATGCTGGCCAATGCTTTGTCCATTAAATGCATCGCTCCTATAGCGTGATGGAACCTTGTGTGTTGTGCCCCAGGGTAAACGTAGTCTGTTAAACCGAGCTGTTTTATTCGTCGTAACCGTTGAAAATAGGGATGCTCAATAATGTCAAAAATGAGCTCGTTCGGGATGTTGATAAACCCATAAACCGGATCGTTTAGAATCTTCTTTTTGTTCAAATCGACAATGGGTTTGATCTTTGGTTCTGAGCTAAAAGTTACTTTGGCCTACAAGTTATCTATGATTTGGAAATCAATTAGCAGGTTGTATATAACTTTCTTCTTTATTGTAAAACGGAGTATAGATAATCAATGCAGAAATATAAGATTTTGTGGGCGGACGATGAAATTGAGTTGCTTAAGCCACATATCCTTTTTTTGGAACAGAAGGGATACCATATGACACCGGTGAATAGCGGTTCGGATGCGCTCGAGGAAATCGATCACAATCAGTTTGACTTGGTTTTCCTGGATGAGAACATGCCGGGAATGACGGGATTGGAGACGCTGAACTACATTAAATCCACGCATCCAAGTCTTCCTGTAGTTATGATCACGAAGAATGAAGCCGAGGAAATTATGGAGGAGGCAATTGGGGCAAAGATTGCCGATTACTTAATCAAGCCGCTTAATCCCAACCAGATCCTACTATCGGTAAAAAAGATCCTGGATAACAAACGGATCATTTCTGAAAAGACGAACCTTGGCTATCAAAAGGAATTTCAGAAGCTGGCCATGAACGTAATGGACGCTCAGGATTATCATGACTGGAAGGAGATTTATCGGAAATTGGTGTACTGGGAACTGCAGATTGATGAGACGGAAGACCGAAGTATGGTGGAGGTTTTGAATACCCAGAAGTCAGAAGCTGATGGGGCATTTTCGGACTTTATTATTTCAAATTATCAGGATTGGATCAGTGAACCCGATATCCCGAGACCTGTAATGTCCCATAACCTTTTGAAGAAAAAGGTATTTCCAGAAATTGGTGATGAGCCAGTCTTTCTGATTGTAATTGATAATTTAAGATACGATCAATGGAAAATGATCGAACCTGAGATTACCGAGTTGTTCACTGTTGATTCAGAAGAGTTTTACTACTCCATTTTGCCAACAACGACAGCTTATGCGCGTAATTCGCTGTTTGGAGGAATGTTGCCACTGGAAATATCACAGCGCTATCCGGATCTTTGGGTTGGTGAGGATTCCGATGATGGGAAAAACCTGCATGAAGCAGACCTCCTGAAAGCAAATCTTGCCAGGAACGGGATGGATGTAAAATCCAGCTACCATAAAATCTTAAAGGCGGAGCAGGGGAAACAATTAACTGAGTCGGTTTCAAATCTTATGGGAAATCCCATAAATGCTATCGTATACAATTTTGTTGATATGCTGTCTCATGCGCGGACAGACATGCAAATGATTCGCGAACTTGCCCCCGACGAATCCGCTTACCGATCGTTGACAAAATCCTGGTTTACACACTCTACCTTTTATGATACGCTGAAAGCCTTGGCCAGCATGAAAGTAAAAGTGATGATCACAACCGATCATGGTACGATCAGGGTGAATAAAGCTCAGAAGATTGTAGGAGACAAGAGTACAAATACGAACCTTAGATACAAGGTTGGTAGGAACCTCAATTTTGATGAGAAAAGTGTCTACTATACCCGTGAGCCAGAAAAAATTGGACTACCAAAAACCAATCTTAGCTCTGCATTTGTCTTTGCTAAGGAGGATCATTTCTTTGCTTATCCTAACAACTACAATCATTATGTGCGCTTTTACAAAGACACTTTTCAGCATGGAGGGATCTCAATGGAAGAGGTAATCATTCCGTTTGTCTGCCTGTCGAGTAAATGATCGATTTAGAATATAAAGAGGAAGAACTTGAAGGAGTCGCCGGTAATCTCTTGAGCGCATTTTCGAAGGAGAAAGTCTGGCTTTTTAACGGAGAAATGGGAGCAGGGAAAACCACTTTGATCAAGGCAATCTGCACGGAGTTAGGAGTTGTAGATAAAATGAGTTCGCCTACTTTTTCGATCGTAAATGAGTATCTGACTGAATCTGATGAAGAGCTCTATCACTTTGATTTCTATCGGATGGAGAATGCTGGAGAGGCTGTAAACATTGGCATTGAAGATTACTTTTATTCCGGTAGTAGATGTTTCATAGAGTGGCCTGAAGTAATTATGGATTTTTTACCTGAGAAATACCTGGAAATAAGCATTAAATTAGTAGATGATAACACCAGACACCTAACCGCAAAGTTTAATGAACCAACCCTCTAAAAGTGGATTTGCAAAGCTGGCACAAGAACAGGGGCTCTATACGCAGGAGGCACCTGCTAAAGTGAAAAAGAGCAGCCGATCGCTCAAGATCGGAGTACCGAAAGAGGTAGCGCTGCAGGAACGAAGAGTTCCGCTTAAGCCCGCTTCCGTAGAGGTGCTTGTTCAGAATGGCCACGAAATAATTATTGAAAGCGGGGCAGGTGAATCAGCAAACTTTAAGGATCAGGATTACAGCGAAGTAGGAGCATTGATTTCTTACAACTCTAAGGAAGTTCTTGAATCACAGATTGTGCTGAAGGTAGAGCCTCCTACGGTAGAGGAAATAGAAATGATGAAGTCGGGAAGTGTCCTGATTTCAGCGATTCAGACAGGCAAGCAAACAGCCGAATATTTAGAAGCGGTAAACAAGAAAAAGCTAATTGCCATTGGATATGAATTTATTGAGGATAAAGTAGGAGGGCTTCCATTGGTTAGGACGATGAGTGAAATAGCCGGAAGCACTGTAATGCTCATTGCTGCTGAGTATCTGAGTAGTGCGAAGGGAAAGGGAATGATCATTGGTGGAATAACCGGAGTGCCGCCTACAAGAGTCGTCATTCTTGGTGCTGGAACGGTTGCGGAGTTTGGAGCTAGAGCCGCGCTCGGTTTGGGAGCTGAAATTCGAGTTTTTGATGACCACATCTACAAGCTAAGAAGATTGAAACACACGTTGGGTACCGAAGTCTTTACCTCCACATTCGATAGAATTGTTTTGCAAAAGGAGGTAATGGAAGCTGATGTGCTGATTGGAGCAATTAGAATGGAGACGGGGAGAAACAAGCTTTTGGTAACAGATGAGATGGTCTCCTCGATGAAAAATGGCTCTGTTATTATCGATGTAAGTATCGATCAAGGTGGGAGTATTGAAACATCAGAAATAACAACACACGAAAACCCGACGTTTGAAAAATACGGAGTAACGCACTATTGCGTGCCAAACATTGCATCAAGAGTTGCCAGAACGGCCTCACTGGCCATTTCGAATATTTTTACTCCGATTCTTCTGGAAGCAGGAGAGGAAGGGGGTATGGATGAAATGATTTACAATCAGCCGCGAATCATGAAAGGGGTGTACTCTTTTAAAGGCACTCTTACGAAACTCGAGTTGGCAAAACGTTTCAACATGGCCTTCAAAGACATTAGCCTTTTTATGGCTGCAAGATTTTAACAAGTTGATTATTGGAAGCACGAATTGATAACTACAGAGGTTGGGTAAAGGGATGCGATGCTGAAAAGCTGAAACCTGCGACAGAGAAACTAGTGGTGGAATCAGGATTTACGGTCTTGAACTTCATGGAACATCACTTTGAACCGCAAGGGTACACGGCAATATGGTTGCTTGCTGAAAGCCATTGCGCACTGCACACTTTCCCAGAACAAGAAAAGTCGTATATCGAACTGTCCAGTTGCAATGTGCAGATGTACGACAACTTCCTTCGATTGCTTGGAAATTATTTTGAACTTGATAACAACAATTAGTGCCTCTTAGAAAACGAATATTTGAAACACTCGAAGTAGGCAAAGGAGACGATTTGCTGAGCAGACGCTTTGATGTTTTCATCATGGGCATGATTCTACTAAATGTAGCTGCGGTGATCCTTGAAACTGTAGAATCAATACATGAGCAGTTTTCAATAGTTTTTGAGTATTTCGAGTACATATCTGTGTTTGTTTTTACACTCGAATACGTCACCCGAGTTTGGACATGCACCTTTCTTGAGAAATACAAACACCCCGTCTTCGGCAGAATCAAGTTCATGTTTTCGTTTATGGCGATAGTAGATCTTCTGGCGATTGTACCATTCTACCTTCCACTACTTTTCTCAATTGACGGTCGTGTTTTGCGACTCTTGAGGTTATTTAGGATTGTCAGAATTTTTAAGATGGGTAGATATTCTACAGCCTTCAATATGATTGTAAGAGTAGTCACTAGAAGAAGAGAGGAGCTTCTGGTTACGCTAACCATTGTAATGGTTATGTTGATTTTGGCTTCGAGTCTTATGTATTATGTCGAGCATGAAGCTCAACCCGAGGCGTTCAGGAACATTCCGGAAACCATGTGGTGGGGAGTCGCAACCCTTACCACAGTTGGTTATGGAGATGTTTATCCCATCACGGGTCTGGGGAAATTGTTAGGTGCCTTTATCGCTATTTTGGGAGTAGGTATTTTCGCCCTTCCTGCTGGTATTATTGCTTCTGGGTTCGAATCAGAAATTAGTTCAAGAATGAGGGAGAAAGACGAAAAAATAAACGAGAAGGAAGAAAGTTGAGGTTTCTGCCATGGCTTGTGTCAATTGTTATCTGTGTATTGTCCTTCGTGTGGGCAGTAAAAATCTACGACTACTTTTTTGATCTCGGCACCCCTGATCGAATAGGCTTAGTCTTTTCGATGCTTGCTGCTTTAGTCCTCGGACTTAAGATCCAGCAATTTTGGAAAACCAAATACAACTGGGTAGTTCTGATTCTTGCACTCTCCATTCCATTTTTTATTTACCCGCTGGTTTCAAATCTGCTTTTGATGACTGATCTAAGCTGGGTCTTCGTACATCTGTTTCTTATCCTTACAATGATTGGCGTGATCCTTCTCGGTAAGTCAATTGCGTTATTTCTACTCCCTATTTCGTACTGTGCTGTTTTCTTTATTCCAAATGATTTTCAAGATGAACAGTCGCAGTTTTATGATCGAGTAGAGAGCTCCGTCGAAACTCGGTTTGGAGGAGCGCAGATTGTAAGATGGAAAGATGATTTTTGGATGTACTACAACAAGCAGCTGCAATTTTCCACGATTGATAAACATCTGTACCAAGAGGCGTATGTGCAACCAGTTATGCAATTCATTGAAGCTGGGAGCGAAGTTTTGTTGATAGGAGGAGACAATGGAGTCATTGAAGATGAGCTGTCAAAATTTGAGAACAAGATTTCACTGACACAGCTGGTATTAGATAAGGACTTTTATGATTTTACCAGGAGCAACACCAGTATTCCAGGTAGAGAATTTGAGAAGAAAATGGTCATACAGAAAGATGTATTTCACTTCCTTTCTGAGAACGAAGACTTCTATGACTTGATTATCATAGATCTCCCTGATCCCACCAATGTTGAGTACGCTCAGTACTACACAATGGAATTTTATCTATTGGCTCACGCACGATTGAAGGATGCTGGTTTTTTGGTTACACAGTCCGGTGACACTTACAGAAAAGGGAATGAGGTGCAAAAGATTTGGAATTCGATTTCAGAAGTGGGCTTGAATGTGTTACCCTATCAATGTCAAATTCCTAGTATTGGTCAATGGAGCTGGGTTATTGGCTCCAGAGAAATGAGCTCAGAGGAAATGAGACGTGGCCTTTCTAATGTAACGCTCACCTCGACTACTTGGTGGGATCAGGAGGCAATGGACTTAATGCTTGCATCCGGAAAGCAAAGTTTCTTTGGTAAAGAGACTACTGAGATCAACCGTTTGGTCAAGGTTCAACAAGAGCAGGAGAGATGAAATCAAACTGGCTTTTCGGCAGGAATCTGGATTTGGCCACGCTGTTTTTACCTGTGTGGGCTTGTTGGGCTATTGCCTTTGCTTTGCCGAATTCAAGTCTGCACTCAGAGATTCCTTTATGGGTTTGGGTTACGGTCGTCATTGGTATTGATGTTAGCCACGTTTGGAGCTCTATCCATCGGACGTACTTTGATAAGGAGGAATTCGGCAATCATCGTCGGCTGTTTATTGTTGCCCCTATTCTCAGCTTTGTTCTATCATTTGGCATTGCGGCAATTTCTGTTGATTTGTTCTGGCGGGCTTTAGCATACGTTGCTGTTTATCATTTCGTAAAGCAGCAGTTTGGGTTTATGCGGATCTACAAGGCCAAGAAAGGAGATTTTAGACCTAAACGGATAAGTGACAACTTCATCATTTATCTATCGATGCTTTATCCAATTTTGTATTGGCATCTAAATCCAGACAGGGAATTTGCATGGTTCGTGCAAGGTGATTTTTTACTGGTTGAGTTAGGGGCATCATCGGTAGCAATCGTATCTCTTGTTGGGAATCTGCTTTATGTTGGGTTGCTGCTTTTATGGCTGGTGGAGGAAATCGTCCAGAACTTCAAAATGAACGTAGGTCTTCCAGTGGGTAAAATTCTTTGGGTCATGACCACAGCAGGAAACTGGTTTTTAGGTATTGTTTGGTTCAATTCAGATCTGGTCTTTACGATCACCAATGTGGTGGCGCATGGACTGCCCTATTTAGCTTTGATCATCTTTTATCAAACCAAAAAAAGGAACGTTCAAGCATCGAATTTTTCAATGAAGCGAAACCTCCGAATCGGACTCGTCATTATTTCCTCTGTTTTCCTGTTTGCTATGGTAGAGGAGTATTTATGGGATATGATGGTGTATCGGGAGAACGAAGATTTCTTCTCAAGTATTCTAAGCTATCCATTAGAGCTGGGCTCTACGTTTTGGCAACTGATGGCAATAGGCCTGCTGGCTGTTCCGCAGGTCACACACTATATTCTTGATGGATTTATCTGGAAGAACAACGAGAAAAATCCATATTTGAAGGAGATTTTGAAGCAGTGAAACTGAGATTCAAGGAAATAAAAATAGTATCGAGTAAGGATACTATTGCATAGGTGTACTATCTTTACTCGATATGATTGAGAGCTTTGGCTGCAAACATTCTGAAAAAGTTTGGAAAGGCGAGAAAACGAAGAAATGGAATGATAAAATAGCCAATAATGCGTTAAGAAAAATGTTTATGATTAATGCAGCTGGTAACATTCATGACCTAACAATACCTCCTTCCAATCGTCTGCATAAGTTACGAGGAGATATGAAAGAGTATTGGGCGATTAGTATCAATGATCAATGGAGAATTATTTTCAAATGGAAAGATACTAATGCCCTGGATGTTCAAATAATAGATTATCACTAATGTTGAAAACGAATATACACCCGGGAGAAATTTTGGAAAAAGACTTCCTAATCCCCATGAATTTGACAGCTTATAAACTAGCTAAAGCAATAGGAGTTCAACAGACTCGTATCAGCAAGATAATAAAAGGACAAAGAGCAATTACTGCTGACACTGCTATTCGCTTATCCAGATTTTTTGGAACTTCTGAAGAACTTTGGATGAACTTGCAACGGGAATATGATTTACGCAATGCCCATGCGGAGAAGGGAAAAGAATTTATTCAAATTGAAAAATTCGAATTTGCATAGCCTTGCAAATCAATGAAAAGAAGAGACTTTATAAAGGGAACAGCAGCTTCTCTTACACTTCCTTTCTGGCTTCAGGGCTGTAGCTATCCATTTTCAGGAAATTACTCGATCGATGTTCAGTCTGACTACAATGCTGGTCATCTCATGATGAAAAGCCGGGAGTGGAGCAAAGTAGCTGCTGAAAAAACCCAAACAATCATTGTAGGAGGAGGCATAGCGGGAGTTACGGCTGCACAAGGCTTGGGACACTCCAATTTCAAACTGTTTGAGCTCTCCAATCGATTAGGTGGTAGCTCCGGTGCGCAACAACACAACGGCATAACATTCAGTCAGGGCGCTCATTATGAATTGGCGTATCCAGAATACTACGGAGAGGAGGTTCTGGCTCTTTTTGAAAAGCAAAAGATTATCCAGTACGAACCCTGGAAGAAGATGTGGTCATTCGTGGATCGTCAGCACATCATTCCTTTTGCCAGAAGACAACAATGTTTTGAAAACGGCAAAATAAGGAATGAAGTAATCGAAGATGGAGTAGGGAAAAGGCAGTTCTACGATCTGCTGGATTCCTACCAGGGAGAAATGCCATTACCAACTCGATTGATACCCGAGGCTCACCGACATCTAAATGACGTCACCTTCATTGATTTTTTAGCTGATAAGATGGATGTGAGCACATCCTTCAAACGGCAAATTGACTATCATATGTTGGATGACTGGGGTGGGACATCAGATCTGGTCTCTGCGGTCGCAGGTATCCATTATTTCATGTGCCGCCCATACCTGACTCAGTCGGTTGATCTCTTTTCTCCGCCAGAGGGCAATTATTACTTCCTGAATAAGATTTCATCTGAACTGCCGGCGGAAAACCTATTAACGAACCACCTGGTAAGTAAAATAGAAAAGAGGGGAGATGGATTTGTGGTAGAGGTTATTGATGTAGCACAAGAATTGGTCAAAGTTTATGAGGCAGAACAGCTGATCTATGCAGGACAAAAACATGCACTCAAGTATGTCTACCCACAGGAGTCCGGTTTGTTTGAGCAGAGTCAAACCCCATGGATGGTGCTCAATTTTGTTTGCGAGGGGACATCAAGCAAATATGGCTTTTGGCAGAATGAATTCCTTGGAGAAAACCCCGCATTCATGGGCTTCATCGACAGCAGTGTACAGGATCCTACGTTGCTAAATGGGAAGCGAATCTTTACGGCATACTATTGCCTGAAGCCGGAGGACAGGGAGTACCTATCTACCATCCCGAAACATAAAGAAGAGATAGCAGAAGAGGCCCTATCATACATTACAGAAATGCTGGGTGAAAAACTTAATGTGGAATCTTGCCACATACATGTAATGGGACATGCGATGAGTGTACCAACTCCCGGGTTTTTATTCAATGATGCAAATGATAGAAACACAGACCTTATTTATGCTGGGGTAGACAATGGAAGACTTCCCTTGCTGTACGAGGCGGTAGATTCAGGTTTGATGGCGAGTCTTAGCTAAAGGTCTTTTGAGTTTGCATCATAACCTTACTTCTGCATTGTTTTTGAACGATCTAATTGCCATGTTTAAGTTAAAGGTTGGAAGGCCATTTTGGCTTATGAAGTATACAAAGACCTACTTTCAAACGAATTCCTAATCATGAAGGAGAAAGTATTAATCTGAGTTTTAGCTAAGAGTTAATCATCACGTATAGGTAGGAATCCTTTTTCGTCAAGAGCTTGAATAACCCCTCTCAGCAAATAGTTATTGTCGAATCGAATTACATACTTTCGTTTTCCTTCTTCTTCTGGGATTAACATTTTCTTTTCAACTAGTTTTCGGATTTGTCTTGAGATTTCAGCAGATACTTTTCCTTTAAATATGTCTTTTAAATCTCCTGCCTGAATTACCTGTTTATCAATAACTCTTTTTAAAACCTTTGATTCTGTTTCAGTAATAATCTTCCTTTCCAAGGAAAAATTAATAGTGGGTAAAAGGATTTCTTTTCTTAAATAGTCATAATCCGATAAATTGTCAATTTTTTCGATCTCCTCTTTTAAGCCCATTAGAACATATTTACACCAATCAAGAATTCCAGAGTTCGAACCCTCATCTGCATTAGATAGATAATGATAGTAATTATCTCTATTACCGCAGAATACCGCTGTCGGGTTGAGTATCCTCCCAACATTCACGTTAAACCCCAACTTCACCAACATGGCATAAGTAAATAACCGAACCGTTCTGCCGTTTCCATTGCCAAACGGATGTATCCATACAAAACGATGATGTGCGATTGCTGTTTTTAACAAATCATACTTAGCCCCATCCTCTTTACTAACAAACTCAAAAAGTTCATTCATGTAATCCTCCATATGAGTCCAATCTGGTGGAACATGATCTGACCTTGCGATTTTGACATTTGACTCACGGTAGAGTCCTGGGGTTCTATCACCCTCACCATCAGGCGGAATCAAAAGACCGTCTACGATCATCTTGTGCATTTCGCTTACAAAAATTCTATCGATAGAATATTTTTCAACATTCTCTTCAATAAAAGCCATTGCCTTTTCAATATTCTGAATTTCCTTAATACCCTGGCTTTTGGAAGGTTTATCATCCAGTTTTGTTTCTATGTACTCTGCTATTGTCGTATTATTTCCCTCTATTCTCGCAGAACCAATACTTTCTAGGGTATGAAATATATGTTTTAACTGAAAAAACACATGCGGATGGGTTGATCCTCCCAACTCTTTTTTTCTTAAGTAGTCTAATTCAATTATTAAATCAGTCAATTCGGACTCGAATTCTGGTTTAACAAGTCTTAGATCATACGATTTATTCATTTCTAGGGGATCCAAGAATTAACAAATATCTAAAAAACAATTAACAATTTACTTTGTAATTAATTGATATACAATATATTAATATATATTATAGTAATTTAACAATTAACATGTAAAGTGATATCAATTAACAATACCGACTGTTGCGAATTAACAACTGAAAAAATGACAGACCAACCCTCTCCAGCGCGGATGTTACATCCGCACTCTTTTCGATACTAACTAGATACTAAACGCTCACAACCTCTTCTAGCCAAATTTTATTCGGTTCTGGGAGGATTTGACCTGTTCTGGGTGAATTTTATTTGGTTCTGGGCGACTTGTACCCCTTCCTGGGTGACTTTGGAGCAGTTCTGGGGGAATCTGACCCGTTCTGGGAGACCTTGAGGCCTCCCTGGGGGTCAGGAAGTGGGTTTTAACGGTTAAAATAGTCGCTACGATAGCCTTTCAACCGCTGCTTGTCTTTCCAGAAGACAAATTTACCCGCAGAGCGAATCTCATCCACCGACCTTTTAAGTAGCGTGTATGCCTGACCCCGAATGACCCTGGTCACATTGCCATCCGTTTGCTCTCCGTTGACCAGCGCCAGCAAATTGCTCAGCGCCTGAGAGAGTGTTGCCGCTTCGGAGAGTACAGCCATATCAAGACCAATGGCTACAAGTAATTCCACATTTGCTTCACCCAATACGGACAGGTCACTTAGATCCTGTACCAGGTCTGCATTGCCATTTCCCTGTTCGATCTCATGAACCTTATTCAACAAATCGGGACGTTCGCGAAAGGCAAATCGAAACGTATGCTCCAACCTGTCCTTTAGTTCTACTGCCTGTGGAACCTGCTCTGCCCACTGTTGCTCTGCCTCTTCTTTGGTGTGACGCTCCTTCGCCCACACCGACTGGGCATAGCGTAATGCGCCCGTTCGAACTGGTAAAGAGGTAAACGTTTCCGGAGAAACTCCAACAGCCACCAGTTGCGCTTGATCTTCTAAAGAGCAAACTTCAAGGTTGGCGGCCTCCTGTACATACTTCTCTACCGGCATGTTCGGCTTCTTGACCTCGTCTTCGGAAACTGATTCAATCTCCGCCTGTAAGGTTTCAAAATTGATTTTAGACATTCTTGTCTTACCATTAAATTGAAAAATTTAATCGTGGTGGACTCCGTAAAGTGGGGTGGGTTTGTAAAGTGGTGTAGAACGGGGGTGAAACTAAAAAAGAACAGGGAGGCTACAGAGGAATTATTGGAAAACTTTCAAAAAATACCCAAAAGTGGGTAGGGGAGATTCTTTATAAGTCTCAATTGATCTGATTCTAATTCAATGAAACTTGGTCTCAGTGCGTGTTATCTCGCATGTAGCAGCAATAAGAGCTATGAAACGCTTGATCCTGTTTGTCGGAATTTTGCTTAGTAATTCTTGATTATGAGATTTTTCGGACCCTGTTCTATCAAGCCAAATCGCGTCCCTTTCCCGAGAGCAATTCGGAAATGATCCGCGTATTCGGAAACTGTTCAAAGAGTATTTTAAGAAATACGGTGATTGGGATAGACATAATCAAGCCTGGAATTCCCCATACATAACCCCAAAGCATCAGCATTATTAAGATGGTAATCACATTGATTGAAAATGATTTCCCCATAAAAATCGGCTCTAAAATTCCTCCGAACAAGGCTTGAATTCCTGTTGTGGTAAGGATGAATAGAAATAAAATTGAAGTCGTCTCTATTTCCACAAAAGCAAAAATAGCAAGGAGTACCACTGTGATCACCGAGCCAATCATCTGAAGGAAATTGATGGAAAATGCGAACAAGCCCCAAAAAACGGGAAAGCTTACTCCGAAGCCCCAGCAGGCAATCCCAATGCCCACACCGGTAAATAGGCTTACAAAGAATTTTACCTTAATGAATTTGATTAGATCCTTTTCTACCTTCATAAAGGTTTTGACCGATGAGAATTGTTGTTTCAGAATCGTGTTGTTTAATACCTTTTGCATATCTATCGAACCTGCCAGAAGGAGCACTACAAAGAATGCTGTGGCAAGTGTCATGGATAATGTGTCCGTGATAAAGCCGACCGTTGGTGCGAAGTTTTGGATGATGGTATCCTTTTGAATCAATGAGCCCAACATGTCTTCTCCCTGTAAAAAATCAACACCAAAGAATACTTCGATCGTGACCACCAGGGTTGTGAGTTTATGGGTTGCCTTATCAAAAAATGCATTATCTGTCGCTAAGATCTCTCTGCTTGAAAGCTGAATCAATTCCCCACCTAATTTGAAAAAGGTGGCGATTATAAGTATAACCATTATGATGCTCAAGACTTTTGGCACGCCTTTCCTCTTAAACCATCTCATCAGAGGCAAGAACAGCAATGCGATGAACATCGAGGAAAACAAGGGAATGAACATAAAGGAAAGCGTTTTAAGTAGATAAAACACCAGTGGAACCACGAGAATCAGGAGTAAAATGTTGGTGGTCTTTCGTTCGTTCATTGCTTATGTAATTGTTTGATTAAGGAGACGTAATGCCTGTGCATTAGTTATATGTTCAGCACAGTTAATGTGACTATGTTCAGCACATTAGTTGCTTCGGTGAGGTACACTATCAAAGAAATGTAAATTCCTTCTGGGCCGCTGATCTAATCCGAGATTAATACACATCCCATCGTCCCCCCAGATAATACTTATACAGCACAGGATCATGCAATTTGTTGATCGCTACCTTGTCATAATTTTTAGGAAATACTTGTTTGCCAAAAGAGCATAGAGCGATCAATGCTTCGTTCGTTAGCCATTCTGTTTCCAGCGTTCCCAAGTCAATTTCTTTAAGGTTCTCACGGAGTCTTTCTGTTTTGTTCTTCGAACCAAGCACCCATCCCCACTCTCCTAACGTAGGCACCTGATTGTGAAGGAGTAGCGTGTTAAAACCTGCAGCTTGCATGGTCAGATCGATACACTCATATGCTTTCTCCGCATAGTATGGACTTCCGGCCTGTGTGATCATCATTCCGTTTTCTTTTAGTGATCGATTACACAGCCAATAGAATTCTCGTGTATACAGTCTGCCAAGATCTACGGTTCTGGGATCGGGAAAATCTGCAATAACCACGTCAAAACTGTTTTTCAAATCTTCCAGGTACGTAAACCCATCCATGTTGATCACCTCAACTTTTGGATGATTCAATGCATTGTCATTGATGTTGAGCAGGATCGGGTGCGTCATTGCCAGATCGGTTATCGCTGGATCCAGATCGACCAAGACGATCTCTTCTACCTCCGGATACTTGAGGATTTCACGAACTGCCGCACCATCACCACCTCCAAGAACAAGGATTCGTTTCGCCTCTCTTCTCAAGTGCATGATAGGGTGCACCAATGGTTCGTGGTATAGTGCTTCATCAAGTGTGCTCAATTGTTGGTTGCCATTTAGAAAAAGCCAATAGTCACCATCACCATACGTCAAAACAATCTTTTGATAGGGCGTCTGTTCACTGTAGACCACAGGGTCTTTGTATCGGATGTGATCACCCCACTTCACAATTTTTTCTGAAAACAAACCTGTGGCAATTAAGAGTGTTGCGGTTAGTGATGCGTAAAGAATCAGCCTGTTTTTCTGCTTACTATCAACCTCTCCCCAGATAACAAGTATGAATAGAATGGCGACTGAGAAATTCACCGCTCCCAGGATTAACGGGGTGTAGGTGAGTCCAAGGATGGGCAACCCAATGAAGGCGAAGAAGGCACCTCCTGCCAGACTCCCGTAATAGTCGTTTTCCAATGCAGAAGAAATATTGACTCTGAGACTCTGAAATCCTTCATTTAATCTAACCACCAAAGGAATTTCCATTCCAATGAATAGCCCAATCAGGATGCTTAGAAAATAGATAATGAAGGAAGTTTCTCCATAGAAGGCAAAAATCGTGTAGACGATCACGGTGACATTAGAAGCTACACAGGAAAGGCCAAACTCGATCCAGACAAATTTTTCCAGTAGGTTAGTCTCGATGCTTTTACTTATTCGACTTCCAATACCCATGGAGAAAAGCATGATCGATACAATCATCGTCCATTGGAAGACGGAATCTCCAAGAAAATAAGTCGCTAATGTTGAGAGGGTATACTCGGATACAATTCCAGCCAGTCCGGTAGCAAAGAGAGCTGCTCTAAGTAGGGCGGAAGTCCGATTCATTTTACATGATTCCCCTCCTTGGAGGGGGTAGGGGTGGGTTGGAAGTGTCTGATTTTCGAAAGAAACTCCATGACTACAGTGCCCAGACGATGAGCATAGACCCACCAATGTATGCGAAAGCTTCGACGATCGCGGCACCCACATTTGGCTTTTCATCATTGATGAGTTCATCTGTGAGGTTTTGTCCAGGTAGAAGGATCTTGTCAGCCAGCAACCGAGCAATCGGTAAGAAAACCAATCCGATAGCAACATCAATTCCTACATCTTCAAGTGTGATAAGCCAACTTTGGAAATCATGCATGAGAGCGAAACGGATAAGATTGGCAATAGCTATGATCGCTCCTGCATATCCAACCGCCACAGCAGTATTGTTTTTTTCGATGTGCTCGTGTATGTCGTAGGGTGTGATCCAATTGTAAACCTTCGTGGTAAGGAAGAGAATCCCTTGCCCCAATATCCAGTAGAGTACTGCGGTTACTATCGGGCCTCCAGTGCCGAACCCGTCACCATGGATGGCTCCAAGAACGATCAGTCCGGTTGCAATAGCATTGGCACCTTCTGCGATTCCCGAACCGACATTTTTGTCCTCAAG
>JBDVJN010000031.1:0-68695 GCA_039961455.1 Cyclobacteriaceae bacterium
TTCCCTCCTGATTTTAAGGTGGTTAGCGCAGCTTCGAAAAGCTGGTGAAGTTCTTCTTTGCTATTTTCTTTTCCTTCCATTTGTGTCATAAGTTATATTTTTTACATTCTAACTTTTGACACACTTTATTGAACACCCTCGTTCATTACCCGTATTGAGCCTTCTCGTACATATACCAATTACTTAGTACCTGGTACTTAATACCTCATTTCTCAAACTCCTGTTCCAGCTCAGCAGTCGTATACACATGACTCGAGATGAATCTGAAATTTGCCTGGGCTGCCTGATTTCCATCAAGTCCTGGTAGTATCGCAGAAGCTGTTGCATCACCTACTACAGCAACCTCGAATCCATCTTCAATCAGCTCTCTCATATGTGCTTCTACACAAAGGTTTCCTGACATTCCCGCCAATATAACTTTGTCTATTTTCTGCTTTCTAAGCTGCAAACTCAAATCATTCTGCTCTGGGCCGAATACTTTGTGTGGGCCAGAAACAGTTACATAGTCCTGATCTATGTATTGCTTGTACTGCTCCAACCAATCAGCACCTGACCCTTCGAAACCTTCCTTGTTTAGTTGATCTCCTCTTTCGAACATGTTGATATTGTGCATCAGCACCTCAAGTGAACCTTCAAACTGCCACTTATGATCATGCTGATAGTAGTAGTGTGGGGAAATAAAAACCGGAATTTCATTTGCTTTTCCAAGTTTAAACAATGTTTCAATGTTAGCGACAGTTCCATTTTTCGTCACACTTTCACCAACCACTCCCCACGTCACGCCATCAGGACTTAGAAAGTCATTCTGTGGATCTGTGATAACAATTGCGGTGGTTCCGTCGATGACAAAACCAGGGTCTGGAAGCTGTGCAAAAGCACTGTTTGATACGATAGCCAAAGCAGCTATAATTACTAATCTTTTCATTTTATTACTTATTTAGTTTAAACATTTCGTCTATGTGACTTTGTATCAATCACAAGCCAAATGTCTAAGACTTAATTCCCGCAAAAAATGAAGATATGTTCGCAGTACATATAGATATGTACCTTATTTCGATTCAGCCAGTTTTTTCCGAAAGTCAGCAGGGTACTTACCGGTCTTATTCTTGAAAAATGATGAGAAGTGCGCAGGCTCTTCAAATCCCAAATCGTAGGCAATCTCCTTCACTTGTTTGTCAGTAAAATAGAGTAACCTCTTGGCTTGGATAATCAGTCGGTCATAGATGACTTTGCTTGGGGAAACCCCAAGCTTTGAAAACTTTTTGGTTAAAGACGTCGGTGATATTCCAAACTGCTCAGCATACGGCGCAATTTGATGCCATTCAGAATAGTGCTCTTCCACCAGGGAATTGAACCTGCGAATAATCTCATGGCTATCATCTGTCAAAGCATCTACAGGAACAATCTCCTTCTTCTTGTATTCGGTACATTCGATCAGCAGGATTTTTAGGTAAGACTCAACCAATTCCTGCTTGGCAGTTATATCTTGATCCAGTGAAGTAGCAATACTCTGAAGAATATTGGAAAACTTCTTAGTATCCGACGCATCGACTTCCATGGTAGGCGACGAAAGTAGATTATTGAATAGCAGTCCATTGCACCCGATTTCTCCGTCGTTGGTCTTCGGGCAATAGAAATTTTCCCCAAAAGCAATTCTTACTCCTGTGAGCTTATTTTCAGAGGCTACAGAGAATATCTGCCCTGGGTTGAGGAAAAAGAAGCTATTCCCTTTTATCTCATGATTCACAAAATCAATGGTGATTGAAGCAGCTCCTTTTTCAATCCAGAATATATTGTAATCAGTGATTACGTCTTCCCTATCCACCACACATTCGCAGTCGAATTCGATGGTACTCTGGCTGAATTGACCTGAGTCAAGTGTATTTAGCTGAATCTCGGTTAGAGACATGACTACTCGGTTGGGTTGAATTATTAATTTACCAGCATCCGTTAAAAAGATTGATCGATATCTTAACTATCAGGCTGCATCGTCTTATTTAAGACCATGAACATCCTTTGGATTGATCTAGTTTCCCAAACCTTGAAATGATAATTAAAGATTACGCTTCGAAAACAGTCTGTATATCTTAAGTAGACTGCTAAGTCGTGAAACGTCGACTTCAGTATGAAAAGACATTGCGGTTTTCCTAAATAGGACACTTCTCCTAAAGAGCTACGTATCTTGTCAAAACGTGCTGTCCTTTTCAAAAAGTCACATGTGGTTTTGATCTAACCACCCTGTCTTTTTGTGAAAACCACACGTGATCCAGGTACGAACTACGTGTCCTTTTTCAAAAACGACAGGTGATTTTAGCAATAACAAGCTGTCATTTTCGATCATATCACACGTCGTTTTTCAACAAAACACGTGTCATACGCACTATTTACATGGTTTATGGATCAAAAGACTCGGGCAGAAAAAGATTGGATCAATCCGGTAAGCCAAAGAAATAATCAAGGTTCACCGATGGAAGAAATACGGTTTCCGGAGATAGCCTGGAAGCTACCAAGCAAAACGGAAAGCGTAGGTCTTATTAAAGATAAACTAAGAATTAGGAATTACGAATTGAGAATTTGGGCACTTATGACTACTTGGATCAAGAGTTAGGCACTATTAGAACCCGATCTTATAGCCGAAGCGAAACACCAGCGGTCTGCTATTCAGTATGATTAAAGTAGTCACTCTATCGGGTCTGACCAGTTGCCAACCCCTTCATCTGGAAATAAATTCTCTAATGAGTTCAGTCAACTCCTCACTCTTATCTTGTTGGATAAAATGACCAGCATTGTCGAATACGTGCATCGAGAATTCGTTGTCCACAAAATTCCAAGTGTAGGCATGTCCATCCAAAGGCAGGTACTGATCCTTTTTCCCATGGACAACCATGACAGGCATTGTTAGATTAGGAAGGGTGCTATTTCGGTTTCTAAAGCTTGCCTTTTTTAAATTTTCGCGAGTGGGGTAATTTGCCTTGTAGTAATTGATCATAGCTTCCTTATCAGATCTTTCAAATGCAGTGCGGTAATGTACTTTGGCATCTTGATCAGTTACCCATCCTGAAAACCAGGATGCTGTTAGTTGATCCATAAACTCATCTGAAACAAAATAATCAGCATAGCCAATCTTGGTAGTATCAACTGGTGCCTTTTTGCCGGCGTTAGGATGTCCAACACTAAGAATTACCAGCTTCTCAACTAACGCTGGTCGATTGATTGCCAGTAACCACGAAATAGCAGCGCCCCAATCATGAGCTATAAGGTTGACGGGGTCTTCACCTAAATCATTTATCACAGAGGCCAGGTCGGAGACCAGTAGTGGCATACGATAATTTTCAACGCCCTCCGGGCTATCGCTTCGATTGTAGCCTCTGAGATCAACAGCTGCTACCCGATATTCACCAGCCAAGGCCTCCATCTGATCGCGCCACGAATACCAAAAGTCTGGGAATCCATGTACGAAGAGTATTGTTGGTCCCTCACCCTTTGTAACATAATGAATCTTAACTCCTTTGTTGCTAGCGTAGTGGTCGGTAGCCTCTTCCAGTAACGGGTTGTTCTGACCTGACAACTCTTGAACAAAAAAGTAAAAGATGAGTAATGCAAGACGATGTTTCATAGCGCTGACTTTAAACTACCTACAAGTAATAGGGACTCCAGTACAATTCCATCTCTCATGCAGGGAATGACTGGAAAAATGCAGGAAACTCATCATGAGTAGGATCGTTGACTAATTCCGAACTCCCCGTTGCTAATTGCTGCTTACTGGCGTAACTTCGCGCTTCCAAATTTAGCATTATGATCTCTACTCAGAATATTTCTCTCCAATACGGCAAACGTGTCCTCTTTGATGAAGTGAACATCAATTTTACTCCTGGTAATTGTTATGGCATTATTGGTGCAAATGGTGCTGGCAAATCGACATTTCTTAAAATTCTTTCTGGAGAGATCCCTGCCAACTCAGGGCATGTGAAAATTGAGCCGGGCAAGCGAATGGCAGTGCTAAAGCAAAATCACTTTGAGTATGACGAAGTACCAGTCCTGGACACTGTAGTGATGGGACATAAGGAGCTTTGGGACCTGAAGCTAGAAAAGGATGCCATTTATGCCAAGCCTGATTTTTCAGAAGAGGACGGAAACAGAGCTTCTGACCTGGAAGCCAAGTTTGCTGATATGGACGGTTGGAATGCTGAATCTGATGCGGCTGCACTGCTTAGTGGATTAGGGATAAAAGAAGACAATCACTACAAATTGGTAAAGGAATTAAGTGGAAATGAAAAAGTTCGAGTACTGCTTGCTCAGACGCTCTTCGGAAATCCAGACATTTTGATTCTTGATGAGCCAACGAATGATTTGGACATTCAGACCATTTCCTGGTTGGAGGATTACCTCCTTGATTTCAAGAACACCCTGATTGTTGTATCTCATGATAGACACTTTCTGGATACTGTGTGTACGCATGTTGCGGATATTGACTTTGGTCAAATCAAAATGTTCACCGGCAACTACTCATTCTGGTACGAATCAAGTCAGCTAGCTTTAGCACAGCGATCTTCAGCAAACAAGAAGGCGGAGGATAAAAAGAAGGAGCTACAGGATTTTATTGCTCGATTCAGTGCCAACGCTTCAAAGTCCAAGCAAGCTACTAGTCGGAAGAAGCTACTAGAAAAGATTAATGTGGAGGACATTCAGCCATCGAACAGGAAATACCCAGCTATTATTTTCACTCAAGAAAGAACTGCTGGAGATCAGATACTTGAAACCGAAAAACTGAGCAAAGAATTGAATGGCGAAACGCTGTTCAAGGACGTTGATCTATTCGTAAATCGTGGAGATAAAATTGCTGTTGTTAGCAACGACAGTTTGGCTGTAACAACGTTCTTCCAGGTATTAATGGGTGAGCAAGCTGCTACAAGTGGTTCCTTTAAGTTTGGACAGACCATTACTCCTGCGTACTTGCCGAATGAGAATTCGAAGTATTTTGAATCAAAGGAAAATCTCATTGATTGGTTAAGGCAATATTCCACAGGAGAAATGGATGAGGTATACATCCGCGGCTTCTTAGGTAAGATGCTTTTTTCGGGTCAGGAGACCTTAAAAACGTGTAACGTGCTCTCTGGAGGGGAAAAGGTTCGTTGCATGGTATCTCGAATGATGCTGCAAGGAGCCAACCTGTTAATCCTGGATGAACCAACCAACCATTTGGATTTGGAGTCAATTCAGGCATTTAACAACTCTTTGAAAGATTTTCCCGGAACTGTGTTGTTTACCTCTCATGATCACACATTCACGCAGACCATTGCAAACAGAGTACTGGAACTACGACCTGATGGATTCACAGATACGTTGAGTACATACGATGAGTATTTGGAGAAGAAGCAGCTTGCTTTAGCGAATTAAGAATTACGAATTGAGAATTGAGAATTGAATATTATCAATTACTCATTTTCCATTGTCAATTACAAATGCGGCATTCCTTTCCCTGTCTCCACAAAACTCTTCAAGCTGGTTGTGATAAACATATCCCACGTTGGTGCGCACACGTCGTAGCATTCAAATGATGGAGTAAGTCCTTCATGGGTAAAAGATAGTTTTGTTTCATCTCCCTCCTCTGATATATCCCAATGTATTCTGGTTCCTACCCATTCGTGCTCGAATTCCGGCTGGCCATCGACACACTCCCACGTTACTTTTTCATTGGAGACAAAAAGAGAAATTCGAAACTTCCAGAACGCTTTACCAAACGAGATTTTGAATTCGTCGCCTTCCTTTTCTACTGAAGTATCCACCTTACCCCACCACTGATCTAGGTTCTGGGTGATCGCGCTAAAAAGTGATTTAGCAGAAGCTTTATAGGTGATTTGTTTTGAATAGTCCATTTAATACCCTTTGAAGAAAAACGAAGAGCCGATTAGGAAATGGACAGATCACCAGACTTTTCGAACCTTTTGATGAAATCGTTTTTCGTCAATACAAGAAACAAAGCGGAGGATATTCCAGCAGAGCCGAACATCATACACATAACCATAATTTGATAGCGTGCAGCTATGAATGGTGATACCCCAGAGAGAATCTGACCAGTCATCATTCCAGGTAGTGAAACCAAACCCACAGCAAAAAGAGAATTGGTTATTGGAATTAAGGCAGCCTGCAACGCAATGATTCTAGCTTTATCATACGAAAGGTTCCTATCTAACTCGGCTTGAAGGCGTTCTCCCGCCAGACTGATACTGTTCATGGCATTGGCAAAGATCATCCCTGCCAAGGGAATCATGTAGCTTGGTAAGTACCATGGCTTGAGATTCAAAACTCCCTGGGTAACAAGTACGAGTATCAAACCTCCACCAATCACAATGGCGCCAAAACACTTCAAATACAATTCCTTTCTTGGGATCTTGATGGTTCGTAACGCGATCCAGCTGGCCGCTAAAAGCATAACAGTCAATACCGCAAGAACTATCCAACTTTGATCTGCATTGAAAATGAATGTCAGAAGGTAACCAACAAGCAAAAGCTGAAGAAGCATTCGAAAAACCGCATAGATCGAGTTCTTAACACCAATCTTCCATTTCCAAACGATGATAATCACAACTAGCACGGGAAGAAAAGCAAGCAACAGATTGGCAAATGGAATGGTTTGTATGTCTTTCATGGTTTGCAATAATATTGTGAAAGATTCAAATTAGAACCCATCCCAACCCCTCCAGAGAGAGGAATTCAAAACGCAAAACAAAAAACCGATCACTCTCGACGACTGATCGGTTTACTTTTCTAAATATTGAGACTAGTTCTCAGAAATTGCTTGTCCTTCAATCCAAGGAGCCCCAGCGTCTTTTAGCGACTTCTCAATTCCCGGTAAAATGGAATCCCTGATATTCATAAGCTCAGACTTAATGCTGCTTAATTGTTTTTTGCCAAGAGCTATATTTTCCTTGTGCATTTCCGTAGGACCATACGTAGTACTTAAACCTCGAAGACCCACGAACATCCTGGCACTTGGCGTTGGATTACGCACAGCACCAACTTCCTGTTTTGCTTCGCTACCATTCATTTTCGCTGAAAGTGCCAGCAACTGCTGCTTAGCATCATGGATGCGTGTGACCAAATCGGGTGACTGCTTCGTCACTCTAGACATGGCCGTTTGCATCGCTCTCACCTTTTTCAGACTGTTATTCAGAACTGTGGATGTAGCAGTGATGTCCTGCTGCAGCGCTTGCACATCGGCAATTGCCGCGCTGATTTCCTCATACGACGCTGGCTCAAGTGCACCTTTTTGCAACGGAACTACATTGAACTCTTGAGGTCCTGCTAAATCCGTAACCACACCGTCCACTACTTTTGAAAGGGTGACTGTATACGTTCCTGGTGTAGCTTTAAAACCAAATCGGCCAAAGAAACCTCCACCTCCGCGCTGTTCTTGCACCCGAATACCATTCTTGGAAGCCATTCTCAAATCCCAACTTACCCGGTTCATCCCTGCTTTCGTCTTCCCTTTAACAGTGTTGACAAGATTCCCATTTGAATCCTTAACTGTTAGCAGAATCTGAGGCTTCTCTTGCCTCTTCTCCTTCTCCAAAGCATCCCAACCAGGGAACGGGATATCCTTGTTTTGCTTTGTCAACTCTTTCTCTTTTTTCTTTCTTACTTCCTTTAAGGTTGTTAGGTCATCCTTCAGGTAGTAAGTGAATGTTGCACCAAATGGAGGATTATCAGCTGCATATTTAGCAGTACCCTGCGAACCGACTAACGATCGTTCTGTATACCAATATGCGTCTTTGGTTGGAAAGAGTGCCGCTTCTTGTGCAAGCGTTTGACCAGAAACCCCTCGAAGTGGCGTGATATCATCCAGAATGAAAAAGCTTCTCCCAAAGGAGGCAGCTACTAAATCATTTTCCCTGCGTTGAATGGTTATATCCCGAAAAGAGATGGTAGGAACACCCCCACTTAGTTTGATCCATTTGGATCCACCATCTTTTGTGAAGAAGATCCCAAATTCTGTCGCAACAAAAATCAAGTTCTTATCCACATGATCTTGAACCAATCTCCAGGTAAGATGCTTATCTGGCAAGTTTCCGCTAATAATAGACCATGTCTTGCCTTTGTCCGTGGTTTTGATAAGGTAGGGTTTGAAGTCCCCGTACTTGTGATTGTCCAGCGCTGCATATGCCGTACCTGCATCGAACATATCAGCTCGTACGTCATTAACAAACGCTGCAGATGGTATTCCTTTGATATTTCCAAGTTCCGTTTTGCTCCAATTCTGACCGTCTTCACTCACTTGAATGATTCCATCGTCGGTACCAGCATAGACAAGTCCTTCTTGAACCGGAGACTCAGCAATTGAGGTAATGGTGCTATAACTAGACATTGCTTTAAGATCCCAGGGGTTATCCCAGCTCTGTAGTTTTCCCATGATAGGAAGCTTAATTCTTTCCTGATTTCTGGTAAGATCTCCGGAAATAGGTGTCCAGCTATCTCCACGATTTTCTGATTTCCATACCCGGTGTGATGCGAAATATAAGGTCGTAGGATTATGAGAACTTACAACAATCGGAGCATCCCAATTGTATCGTTCGAAATCTTCACCTTCACGAGGCTGTGGTTGAATAAACACAGTCTCACCTGTAATTTGATCTATTCTATGTAAGCCACCTTTCTGCGATTCGGCGTACGTAATGTTCGGATTTCCAGGTTCGATTGCAGACTGGTGTCCATCCGCTCCCAGTGTTTTCCACCAGTCGGCATTTCTGATACCATGTACATTATTCGTTTGAGAAGGTCCACCATGCGAGCCGTTATCTTGTGTTCCACCATAAATATTGTAGAATGGTTTTGAGTCATCTACTGCCAACTTGAAATATTGCGTAATCGGCATGTTGTCAATAAAGCGCCAATTTTGAGCTAAATCAAAGCTTTCATATAGTCCGCCATCTGTGCCTAGCAGAATGTAGTCCGGATCGCTTGCCTTGAAACTGATAGCATGTGTGTCAGAATGAACGCCATCTCTCTTCAGCACTCTGAATGTTTTTCCATGATCATCGGAAGTAAGCATGCTATTGTTTACCATGTACAACCTACCTTCAGCATGTGGTGAGGCATAGAGTTCCTGATAGTAATGCGGCCCGGTTCCTCCTGCTACCGCATCAGACATCTTCTTCCACGTTTTTCCTCTGTTAGTTGACATGAATACACCGCCTTTCGTAAGGTCGAGCTCAATTGCTGCGTAGATATTATCAGGGTTTTGTGGAGACAGCGTAATGCCTATTTTTCCAAGATTCGATTTAGGAATCCCAGAAGATAATTTCTCCCAGGTCTCACCGCCATCCGTGCTTCGATGCAGCCCTGAACCAGGACCGCCACCCATGTAGGCAGCAACCGTTCGATGTCTTTGCCAGGTAGCGGCATACATCCAATCTGGATCTCTCGGATCAATGATAACATCTGTTACTCCTGTCCATTCATTACCGCCAAGTACTTTCTTCCAGGTTTCACCGCCATCCATGGTCTTGTAAAGACCACGTTCTCCACCGCTTGTCCAAAGTGGTCCCTGTACTGCCACCCATAGTACATCAGCATTATCGGGATGAACAATAATTTTAGAAATGTGCTGAGACTCTTTCAAACCCATGTTTTTCCAGGTCTTTCCGTCGTCTTCACTCTTGTAAATGCCATCTCCCCAGCCAACATGTCGTCCACCCACGTTCTCTCCTGTTCCAACCCAGATAGTATGAGGGTTTGTTGGATCTACCGTAACGCATCCAATGCTGTAGGAGGTCTCTCCATCGAAGAGTGGCGTCCACGTCACTCCTGAGTTTATCGTCTTCCAAACCCCTCCAGAGCCAACGGCTACATACCAGATACTTTCGTCTTCTGGATGAATGGCAATATCACTTATTCTACCTGAGGTAAAAGCGGGACCTACGTTACGTAGTTTCAGACCCTTGAAGGTCTTTTCATTCATTGCTGATTGTTGAGAAAAGCCAAACTGAAATATCATCAGCAAGCTTAATCCCAAGATGAGTATTCTCTTCTTCATATCTTATAGGTTGTTTATAGATAAAATTGAAGTATAAGATAGGTAATCGCCGACTGAGATTGAAGGGAGTTTACTTGAATGGATATTAATGGATTTGAAGATTAGTTGATTTGAGGATTAGTTGATTTGAAGGTGAGCTTATTTAGAGGTCAAGGAATCTGAGGACTTCTAGATCAATAAAACTGTAGCCTGGTGATCAGAACACGAACTTGAGTTTACAGCTTGCTGCTAAAAAACTTGGAGTTTCTCTTTATTCACTCTTCAACTTATCAATAGCCATTGCAGCGTAAAGGATTGCTCCCAAAGCAGCTGGATGATTGATCACTGGCACCAAATTTTCATACTCTTCATCTGAATATAGAATCGGTGTTTCCGGAGATATACCATCTACATTACCCTCTTCATCAATTTGTTCTGTAATTGCAACCCAACCTTTAATAGTAGATTGCCTGAATTCAGCCTTGTTGAAAAGCCAGTCATTCTTGAGTCCCTCAGCAAAAGCTGCAACAAACATCGCGCTAGCCGATGTTTCCAAATACGTAGTATCGTTATCCAACACCTGATGCCAACGTCCGTCCAAAGATTGGTAATCTCTTAGGCTCGACGCATGAGAGCGATAAATTCGAAGGATAGATTCTCGCTCGGGATGATTTTCTGGCATCACTTGTAGTAATTCTACATTTGCCAAAATTACCAATCCATTTGACCTACCCCATTTGCTTGAACTCTGTTCCACATTCTCAGCAAAGAATCCGTGGGCATAAACTCTGGTATTTCTATCCTTTAAGTGCTTATTGAACAAAATGGTCTGCTTTATAACCTCTTGAAGATACTTTTGACTTCCATTTTTCTCGTAAGCCCTACTCAGTAGTATGGTACTCATGTACAAATCCTCCGCCCACAGGGAAAGGGAATCAGGAGTCAATCTTGCGTAGGCGCCATCGTTTAATCGCAACGCTTTGTATAGCAATTTGTTCAGGCCCTTAGATACAAACTTCTTGTTTCTTCCACTTTCAGGGAGATTAAGAAATGGGATCGTCTGAGGCCCAAAGTCGTCGGGTTGTTGATATCTGAAATATCGATTGAACGGGCTTTCGATCACCCCCCTACTTTGCTTCTCCGCCTGGATCTTATCAAAATTTTCTGTAAAGAAATCAAGATGCTCCTTTACAAAATCCCTAAAGTCAATTGCTACAAAATGGTCAGATGCTTTCCACATAGCATCCAGCACCATGCCTGTGGAATACTGCCAATCATTCATTCCATTCTCAGATTCGTATTGCAATCCAGTAATGGAGGTTGTAGGAAATTCCCAATCCAATTCAGCGCTCGAGGCTCTGGACTTAAACCGATATGGATAAGATTCCATAAAGCCCCAGTCACTTCTGAAATCACGATTATGTTTCATCATTCCTCTCTCATCAGTCAGCCATAAGAACACGGTACTGGTTTCACCTTCTGGGTAATATTCAATCCTGATTTGATAGTCACCTGGAAAAGGAGGTAAGGGGTATCTAAACTCTGGTTTAAAGACTCCGGCATCCAGAGCCTGTGGAATTCCGATAGTTTTTGATCTGCCATCAAAGATCACTTCATCATCACGCCATACTTTTATCCTTCCGGGATGAGCAGACATATTCACATACCTCCCACCAAGCTCATTTACTGTAATAATAGTCTCAATATCTAAGGCATCCATTCGAGTCGGCCTCATAACAAGAACGCCTTGCTGAATGTGATCGAGCTTTTTTTCCGTTGGTTCGAATGTGCTTCTTTTTTGGAAATTCAAACAAATTTTTTGAACGATTTCCTCAGGTGATTGGGCAAACAAAACAGATGCCCCGGACATGAGCAAACAGAAGAATAGGTACCTCATTGTGGATGCGAAAGATATCAGACACTAATAACGATCAAACAAAGGAAAACTACTACAAAAATGTAATTAATGCGTCTTCAAAACATAAAATCAGGCTAGTTAAGTTTTTTGTAAATCCAGGCATCAAGGGCATATTTCCCACTTCCCTTGATTATAACAATTAAGCCCAGTGCAATTGCTAAAATATGAAACTCATACCCTTCTCCTCTTTCTTGTGAATACCAATTCATAAAGAAAAAATCATTGACAACGTAGTAGATCGCTCCCAGCATAACCATCACAATGGTGGCAGCCATGAATCTTCCAAATAGACCTAAAATCAAAGCCAATGATCCAAAGAATTCAGCGAACGCCACCAAAGCAGAAACCACAGGATGAATACCAAACCAAGCCTGGAATGAATCCATCATAGCTTGTAATCCATGTCCACCCCAAATACCAAGAATCTTCTGAGCTCCATGGGGGAAAATGACCAGGCCTAGAAAAATTCGGGCGATGAACGGTGCTATATCGTTATCCGTCTTGATCAGGGATTTGATTCTACTCATGATTGATTTCTTTTTGATGTATCAAACAATTTACAAAATTGAATCCCACAAACTATTTATGGATTGATGAGTGGTTCTTCCCTTTTACAAATGGATTTGAGAAGTTTAGAAATATAAAAAAGAGCCACAATTCACCAATCGTAGCGAAAGGAAGTACTTAATTCGACAACCTTGGGCCTTCCATATCAAAACCAAATCCTCATGAAAACGAAACACTTCTTTTCAATAGTAGCAACTTTCATCTGCCTTGGTACCTGCAGCTCTCAGTCACTTACTCAATCAAACGAGTGGGAAAATTTCGACAGGATGGCTAACTATCTATCAGATGGCACGGGTAGGTGGACTGGAGAGAACAAGAATTATGATCCATCACGACCTCGCTCCCCCAAAGCATTCGGCTTGTGGTTTGATCGGCCACTCAATAGCATGCTTGCAATCAAAATTGTGGCCTACCTGCAAGACACCGTAGTCTTAAGTACACAAGGAATTTTTGCCTGGCACCCTGACAAAAATCAATTCATCCATGCTACTTCAGATCTTCGAGATGGTTTCTCAGAAGGGATCTCCAGTTTCCCTAACGATTCAACTTTCATTTCTACCATGATGAGTTACCGTCCTAATGGAAACGTGAACGAGAGCAAAGACGAAAATTTCATCGTCAGCAAGAATGTTCATCGTAATACTTCCTACGAAAAAAACGAAATTGGAGAGTGGGTAGAAAAGGGGAATTGGGTTTGGACAAGAGATCCCAGGTAGGTCATCCGTATTTGTTGATTGCCAAATAATTATCTTTCGCCAGATGAGTCCGTTACAATTTGATATTTGGTCACTATTGCTTGCTCTTGGAGTTGGGCAAGGATGCGTTCTTACCGTATTGATTTTGACCCGGCATAACTCCGGTCAATCGAGATATTACCTGAGTGCACTTCTGATTGTGCTGACTTTTGCTCTCTTTGAATTCTTGGTTCTAAGCTCCAATTACTACCAAGACTTACCCCATCTATCCAGAGTATCTGAACCATTATTGTTTCTTTTGGGGCCACTTTTTTACTTCTACATCAGACATCAAATGGGGGATAAATTGTCCATATCTCCATTAGGGTTGATCCATTTCCTACCCTTCCTTTTAATGATCTTCTATCACATGCCCTGGTACCTTGAGCCTGCATTTCACAAAATTCTCATCATTGAGAAAAGTCTCTCAGGTGGAGCCAGACCAGTTAGAATTAAAGGTTTTCTTTTTGCCCTGGGGCACATTAGCCTTGTACTCGGATATATCATAGCGTCCAGGAAACTACTAAGAGATCGCGGTAGAGATCTAATTGGTAATGGTGAAATTTCCAGAAAGCTGTCTTTTCTAAAGGGCTTTACCATCACTTTCCTAATCTATTGGCTTCTTCAAATTTGTGGTTTGATCTTTATTACTGTTTTCCAACGGTACGTTTATCAGATCGATTATGTCCTGGCGCTTATCAATTCAGTTTTCATCCAAAGTCTCGCGATCTTTTTCATCACCAAGCCAGAAATAATTTTGTATGAAACGAGAAAAAAGTATCAGCAATCTTCCCTGGATCTTGAGCAATACACAAAGATTTCTAGCCAAATCCTTGAGCTGATGAACAAAGAAATTTATTTAGACCCAGATCTTACTTTGGAGGGTTTTAGTGTTGCGCTGAGTACAAACAAGAATTACATATCACAGGTAATTAATCAAGAATTCGGACTCAACTTTAACGATTACATCAATAGGTATAGAATTGAGTGGACAAAGAGGTTATTAAATGATCCCGAAAAAAGGAATTTGAAACTCCTGGGAATTGCTCTTGAGTCGGGCTTCAATAATAAAACGAGTTTTACCCGTGCCTTCCGAAAACACACAGGAATGATTCCTTCAAAATTCAGAAAATCAATACATAGCTAATTATCAATTCCTCAATAGTATTTTATCGACTTGTAGCCTTCGCCTTCGTTTGTCAGCCTCCATTCCAAACTGCCCTGCACTTGCCATGTATTATTTTCAAAAATGTAGGAAGTAGTTTTGTGCCTGTCTTCAGTCAAAATGATGTTCTCTCCTCGTGCGAAAACTGTCTTCCCGTTTAGCTGATACTGAAAATTACGATTGACGAACGTATCGTCAGCATTGAAGTAAACTTCGCCCTCCTGCAGACGCCCTCCCAACGTGACTTCAGTATATTTTATTCTCTGCTCACCTGGATGCCAAATCCACATGGCATCTGAGGAAATATGTGCGGTATCTCCGCGATAGGTTACAACCGATAAGTGCAAGTGTTTGCCTTTTAATCTTTTATCAAACCAAAGCCCAAGTGCCTTGGCTGAGTTGGGGTTGTCGGGATCATAATTTGGGTTTGGTGCCATCCACTTACCGCTTCCATTGGATAGATAATTGACAATCTTCTGAAAATCCTCTTTGGAGCTACGAAATTCCTGTGCAGCTCCATTTTGCAACAAAAATGCAAGACAATAAAAAACTAGAAGACGTAATTTCATAGGCTTTTGATTTATAGCTTTTGTTATCCGACAAGGATCTACATATTCCCAAGCAAAAAAGACACAATTGGTGTATTGTTTCCCAATAGCTAGAGTAGCAGAGTTAGTTCAACTCCGTTTCCAGATGTCTAGTTACCTGCTGAAGACCAAGAAAAGCTCGTCTTATTTGAATTCAAGATAACCCCTCGAAAGAGTAACAGTTAATCTTCTGGATACCAGTCTTTCAATCGCACTTCGACTTGAGGTGCTGCCGCATTGACCAGCAGCATAAACCCCTCAACATCACTCAATCCACCACTACCTCGATAATGGTACGGATATACAATAGCTGGTTTGAACTCAGCAACTGCACTGGAGGCTTGCTTTATATCCATTGTGTAAGGCAAATTCATGCAGACAAAGGCCACATCAATGTTCGTTAAGGATCTCATCTCAGGAATATCTTCTGTGTCACCCGACAGATAAACTCTCTTTCCTCCCATCGTTAAAACATACCCATTGCCTCTACCCTTTCTATGTCTCGACGTTTCATCATCTGGCATGTTGTACATAGGAATCGCAGAAATATCAATTCCTTCATAGCTCGAACTACCTCCATTAGCTATAACCACGGCCTGAGATTTCATTGGATCGTCCAGTTTATCAAAGACCGCCTGAGGGACAAAAAGTTTAGCATTAGAGGTGTTTACAGCCTGAAGCGTCTTCATATTTAAGTGATCACCATGTATGTCCGTAATCAATATGATGTTTGGATCTTCGATTCCGGCAAATGCCTCGGCTCCGCCATAAGGATCTACATAGATCGTCTGGCCGTTCCAACTAAGTGCCACGGTGCCATGCAAGATGGGTTGAATAACAAGGTCGCCACTACTCGTTGCTATTCTGTCCGCGGTCGCTCTTTCTTGTGCGGCCAAACTAACAATCATAAGAAATAGAGAAACTGATAGAGTTGTCTTCATTGTTTGATTATTCCTTAATAAAGGTAGGCAGCTTCAACCTGAAATGCTTACAGATCACGGAAAGTTTGTGCTAGGGTTCAGCGACAACCTGTTGGGTAAAAAAAGTGCCAACCTTGAAATGGGTAACGCAATACACATATGCATCTCGATCTGATTCGAAAGAACCAACCACTTCCTCGTCATGAATCACCACATACCTTCCTTTGTACTTCTCTTGCAGCATCTCCTTGTTGTCCATAAAGAACTTATACTGCTTATCTAGAAGTTCACCCATTTTATAATCCTTTTTGACTCTCTCACAAGTATTTAACTCAAAACTAGTCGACTTAGTTTGATTAATAAGCCGAAAGGATAATAGCCAACCCTTTGGGTAGTATTCAATGTCTAAGATTGGTCGCATTGCAAAGTTTTCGGTAAAACTGATCTTGGAGCGGATGAATCAACATCAGGCTGTGAAAAAACAGCAATTGAAAATCAACCCAATACTTCAATTCTTCGTTTGACATATTTCAAAACAAAGGACTAATGAAACGTATTCTAGCTATATCGGCAATTCTACTCGGGGCTCTTATCTGCTACTCCATAGGTTTTAGTCAAGCTGCAGGTGTATTTATTTTCGGAGGAATCATTCTCGAAATAACCTTCTGGATTATGGCCTTCAATCAATCCAAGCCTGTACGCAACACGAGTTCCTAAAGTCGCAGCAGAACGGAGCTATCATGTAGGGATTTTCTTAAGTGCAAGGAATTTCCATTTGAACGTGGATTATTTTTTATTAGGGTAATTACTTGACATATTCGTCAATCACCCAAGACTCGAATGACTCAGAATTCAGAATCCGTCTATTTTCAGCTTACTAGTCATGAACTGCAACAATGGCAAGCGGCAATGTGCAGAAAGCCTTCTTTTTTTAATAGAACCACAAAGAAGGTTCAAGGGAAGGTGAACAAGATTATTCCAGAAAAAATACATCGAGTTATTACAAAAGCTATTAAGGAAATTACCAGGGGCGTAATCTTCGGAGCTGGCTTTACGACCCTCGCGCGACGGGAAAAGAGGTCATTAGAGACGATCGAAAGTGAGATCAAGGAACGAATCAATTTCTATTCATCGTCAGCCGCAGTGGAAGGTGCCGCAACAGGTTTCGGTGGTTTTCTATTAAGCCTGGCAGATTTCCCGCTATGGCTAAGTTTAAAAATGAAAATGCTATTTGAGATAGCATCTCGCTATGGACATGATACAAAGGACTACAAGGAAAGAGTCTACATTTTGCACATTTTTCAACTTACTTTTTCCAGCCAGGAGCACAGAAATCATGTATACGAGATTATCAAGGATTGGGAATCTTCTAGCAAAGACTTACCGGAGGACATTCATGAGTTTGACTGGCGAACCTTCCAACTGGAGTATCGAGATTACATCGACCTGGCCAAACTTCTACAATTAATTCCAGGCGTTGGAGCAATTGCAGGTGCATATGTCAACCACAAGTTGACTAACAAGTTAGGAAGGACAGCAATAAACGCCTATCGAATGAGAAGGAGTGAGTTTCGTAAGCAGAAGCTATTAAGCTAGTTAATTCAAGGCCGCCTTCTCCATCAATGAGTGACTAACCTTGATACCCGTTTCTTCAATTGCACTTGGGTTCATTACAATTTTCAGCTTATCATCTTCTGTGTAAAAACCCATTTCAGCACCTCTGGCAACCAATTCCCTTTTGTCAACGACCAATAGCACTGGAGCGTCTCCAATTTCTTGCTGGGTTGTGAAGAAACTTTTGTTGGTGGCATTAGGCAGGTAAACAACCTGACATTCCGTAACAGAACTTATATCCTCTAAAGTCCTAACTGAAATTTTTAAATTTTTCTTCACCAATGTTTCCAATTCGGCGGTCACAAGAGACTCTCCCACCACCCCAATCATTATTTTTTCTTGACTCCAATCTATGTTTCGTACCAGGTTAACCAAGTACATCGCCTGATGTCGTTCGTTTAAGTTGCCGGCATCAATTGAGTGCGATTCATAAGCAAATAAGGCTGATAAAATAATTGAAAAAAATATGTTCATTTTGCTAGCTGATTTAATTCCGAATACATCGGTTTTGTTAAAAACACTACTGCAAGTTTAGAACATGTGTGGCTTGGGTGCTTAGATAGCTGAACTATCTGAGGCGAATATAAAAGCAAATTCCTTTATTGAAATGCATTTTAGATTAGAGATGTGTTTTTTTAGATAAGCGGTGATTCATTGCCCACTAGAACTCGACTATCACCCCGGCGATTTACTCTTTTTTACCAAAAACACCATACATCTCCTGCCTAACAAAATCTGACGGAAAGTTCTCATCTTCGGGAAATCCAGGCTCGATGTTTTTCACACGGATGGTATATAGTCAGTGCTAAATAGATAATCCCAAATACTTAAACACGAGCCCTTCACCCGTAGTAACTTTCTCGTATCGTTTCCCAGTAATTCATCAACTGAATTAAGAAAATATCAGTCAGGACTTGCAACGGCGAGTTCTATAAGCTGATTGACCAGCTCGGTGTAACCCAGTCCTTCGTTTTCCCAAAGTTGGGGATACATACTAATACTTGTAAACCCTGGCATCGTATTTACCTCGTTTACGAAGACAACACCATCTTTATCAAGGAACATATCTACCCTTGAAAGACCCCTGCACTCCAATGCTTTGTAAGAGCTTACTGCTGTAGACCTAAGAGCTTCCAATTCTTCCTCGGAAACCTCCGCTGGAATCATAATTTTAGCAGAAGAAGATTTATCATACTTTTCATCGTAGGAATACACTCCGCCGGATTGAACTTCACCAACACCGCTAGCTTTGGGGGATTGATTTCCCAAAACAGCGCATTCCATTTCTCTTCCAATCAAGCATTCCTCTACTAGCACTTTATGATCATATGAAAAAGCCTCATTGATGGCTATGGTCCAATCGCTCAGATTGGATACTCGAGAGACGCCAACGGACGAACCCATATTTGCTGGCTTCACAAAGAAAACACTTCCCAATTTTGTCACAACCTCCTCGAAGGAAGGAATCGGATCTCCTTTTCTTAGCAAAATCCATTCTGCCACCTTAATTCCTTCTTGACGAAGCACCCGCTTGGCAAGTTCCTTATCCATACAAAGGGATGATCCGAGAACACCCGGTCCAACAAACGGGATATTGAGAATCTGAATCAACCCTTGAATGGAGCCATCTTCGCCATTTGGACCATGTAAAATTGGGAAGATAACATCCACGGGACCTATACTCGATTCGGAAATATAGAAACAGTCGCGGCTGCCGGGATGGATAGAAACCATCAAACCTTGATCGGGCACGCTCGAACCAAGACTCGCTTCATCCAACAAAAACCATTGTCCCTTTTTGGAAATACCGATAACCTGAACCGAGTATTTTTCGCGATCAAGCGCTTTAAGAATATTTTGTGCAGATCTCATGGAAATCTCATGCTCCGGAGAATCTCCGCCACACAGTAAGATCAGGTTTTGCATTTGATATATTTAATGTTCAGTGTCGCAATTCTCTAAGCTCAAAATCACCTCCCTTGCCGAATTTAGTAAGGTCACTCATATTATACAGCTCCATCGTGTGAATATCCTGCAGTCGGTAGTCATACCTATTCAGGACCTCGACCAACCTGAATTCAGACGTTTCACCGTAGTTAATCAGCTTATAGCTTTCTCCTACCCGCATACTTGTAAAAGCAAGACCTTTCATAAATGCAATTTTATGATTGCATTTTGATATATTTTTGTTTTATGAAAATTAAATTATTCAGCACCCTGCTCTTTATGGCATTTCTTCTTAGCTGCAAGGATGAGGATACAACCGGTTCGTACATAGGCACCTGGACTGCCTCCAGGATTGACGTCTCGGATTGCGAAAATTTTTCGCTGAATAATTCACGACCTGTTCAATGCACTGACAATACCTGTTACCAGATCAATTTCACTGACAGCGCAGCCTATACTTTTCAGATCGGTTTAGAGTTTGAAAGTGGCACATGGGCCTCCGACGGCGTCAACTTAACCTTCTGCCGAGAAGAAGAGGGAGAACAAATCTGCAAGACTGCCACTGGGGTCATATCAGCAAGTGGTATGCGTTTATCCTTTGTCCAGGGAAATGAAGGGTGCATTACAGCTTATGTAATGTCCAAGGAAGAGGAAGCAGTTGAAAACCCTGACGGTAACTAGAACGTCTGTTTAATCTTGAACTAACTCCCCATTCTCATAGGTGTATTCAATGGTCATGTTACCTTCCTGATCATACCACCGAGCAATTCCATCAATTTTGCCATTTGCATAATTCGCCTCCTCCATTACATTGCCATTGGTGTAGTACTTGAGTTGTAGTCCATCCAATGCTCCACCGGAATAGGATTTTCTCTCAACGATATTCCTCCGGTTATACAGCAAGTACTCACCATTTAATTGACCATTATGATAGTAACTCTTTGACTTAACATATCCCTGATTATCGAAGGCAAGCTCAGTCCCCTGCTTCAGACCATTCAAGTAGGTCGTTATTAATGTTACTTTTCCTTGAGTGTCATAACTTGTCCAACTGCCGTGATATTTTCCGTTTAAAAAATCTCCCTCACCAACTATTTTATCTTCATTTTTTACTGAAGCTTTCTGAAGCCCGGGTATCGATGAATAGTCTTGTAAAACAGCTCCAGCAGGAATTTGGTTGCCTTCGGGCTGTATAACTTGAGGTGTTTCAGAATTCGTGTTGCATGCGGATAAAATGACGACTGCGAAGAAGTATTTTACTTTCATTTTTTGCCTAGAATTTTGGGGATGATCTGTTTAAATATTTTATTTCTATTCGCAAAAATGACATAAATCGAGCAAACAAAAACAATCATAGCAAGCAAAAATAAGTACCCACCGTCATCCATAACCTCGATGCCTAGCCGAGTTAAGTGAAGCACGATGGCTCCAGACATAAGCCCTAATCCCATTACTCCGCCAAGCCAGGCTGTGCGTGGGACCATTAGGAGTACTGCGGCAATTAACTCACAGATACCAACAGTCCACCTTCCTGTGGGCTCCATACCACATTTTTCAAAAATATAAATTGACTCAGGAGATCCGGTGAATTTAAAATACAAGGTCTGAAGCATGATAACAGCGGCTAGAAACCTTGCAATAGTATAAGCGATATTTTTAGGCATGATAGTGTGATTTTGTGATGATAATTTTCGGTAATTTGTAACAAAGCTAAGATGTGAAAAAAAGTTGGTTGGTATACGGAAGTCTGATGGGATTCCTGATGATTGTCCTAGAAGTGACTCATTACAAAGCAGTTGTCAAGGATATCAGGATAGAAATTTTTGGTGTTGTCATTGGGCTTATGTTTATGGCTATGGGGATTTGGTTAGGCATGACCTGGTACAAAAAGAAAAACAATATGGAGAAGTACGATCCTGCTAAACTTGGACTAAGTCAACGGGAGTTGGAGGTCTTAGAGCTGCTCTCCCAGGGGTATTCTAATCAAGAAATAGCTGACAAGCTTTTTGTTTCTCTCAATACAATAAAGACGCACGTTTCCAAAATTTATCAAAAGCTCAACGCAAAACGAAGAACTCAGGCTATACAAAAAGCAAGAGAACTCGCCCTTATTGCTCCTTCAAATGGATAAAGCTGCTAAATCACCCGAAAGGATGAAGGAAAAATCTCAAAGGAGTGATTGATTTGCTCAAAACAAAAAAACATCATGAATATCAAAATCGCAATTAAGCATGGAGCAATAACAGGACTAATTATCATTAGCTCTTGGTTTCTCAGTTACACTATATGGGGTGGTCTTCACTTTTCTGGAAGCGAACTATTTGGTTACTCGGTAATGCTTCTAGCATTTAGCACCATTTTCATGGCTATCCGAGGTGAAAGGAAAAGGTCTGAGAAAGATGAGATTACGTTCAAGAAAGGTTTCTTCATAGGTGCTGGGATTTCTCTGGTTGCAGCTATCATATATGTTGTAGGGTGGGTATGGGTTTACATGCCAAATTTTGAGCCCGACTTTGTAGATAAGTATGAAGCTTCGCAAATTGAGATAGTAAACCAAGCTCAATCATCAAGTGAAATTAGGATGGCGCAAATTCAGGAAATAAAAGATTTCAACGAATCATACAGAAAACCTCACATAATGGCCGCTTTTACCTTCCTGGAAATTTTTCCAGTCGGCCTCCTTGTTACCCTAATTTCGGCACTGATACTGAGGCGAAAGGAGTAATCAATATTCCACGAATCGAAAAAAGGAGCAACGATTTTCGCGCCACTTTTTGCTTATTGGGTTATCATTGCCGCACGAAACCAAGCCGGAGGCTTAATGATTATCGCTAGAATTTACACCGCCATCTTTCAATGGAAACAGAAACTGATCCTCATTCTGGCCCTTTTACTCATGGTCAATGTCTATGAATCAAGCGCTCAAAATACTTCTGTAGATCTGGAGTACCGTTTTAATCCAACCTATTCAAGAGGTTTCAGACAGCCTCTATATGTTGGCGACAAAGCTGGATTTTTCACACAGCAACGTACCAGACTCATTTTGAACTACAACAATCCCGACAGCTTAAAGGCACAAGTGATACTGCAAGACAGACGGGCCTGGGGAGAAGTAAGCGAACGTCGTGATGTTGCGGAGGTTGCAATTTTCAGAGCTTGGTTGGAAAAGTCATTTGGGACCAATTTTTCTGTCAAATTGGGTCGACAAGGTTTAGTTTATGATGATCAGCACATATTTGGAGAACTCAATTGGGGCGGAACATTGGCTCATGACCTTGCACTGGGGAAATACCAGAAAGGAACATTTAAGGCTCACCTTGGTTTGGCTTTCAACGCTAATCGCGTGAATGAACTAAAGCGTGATCTATTTCAGCCAAATCTTTATAAGAATATGCAGTTCCTATGGTTCAGCAAGGAATGGGATAAACTCAAGTCTTCGTTTTGGCTTGTCAATCATGGTCTCGAAAAAGCAGACACCACCGTTGCATACACGCAAACGTTTGGCTCCAATACTTCTACGCAGTTAAGTAGTAAACTGAAGTTTACTGGTGTCTTTTTTCAACAAGTTGGTCGAGAGGCATCCGACAGAAAGGTTAATGCAAATTTCATTTCTCTTCAGCTCCAATTGAAACCCAAGGATAATTTGAGCTTTTCTTTAGGTTTAGATAGAGTATCCGGCACTGACTTAGCAGACCTGACTGATCCAGCCGCCAAAAGCTCGACATACAACATTCTGTTTGGGCTTCGCCACGGCAGATTCGGATATCTTGATTATTTCTACCTACTCATCGAGCCTGTGTTTGGTCTGCAAGACTACTATGCTAAGTTTGACTTCTCTCCCACTTCAAAATTGAGACTAAGAAACAATGTGCATTTCTTCAGGACAGATGCCAACGCCTACGCTTCTTCCGACATCTCATATGTTAACCCGTTGGATTCGTTTTTAGGTGTTGAAAATGATTTGACTCTTCGCTACTCTGTTGCTAAGGATTTCAATGTCACTTTAGGTCATTCAATAATGTTTGGGTCAAATACGCTCGACGAAATGTTTGGTGGAGCTCCTAGTAGAGATAATCAATTCTTCTATGCCGTTATTGTAGCTACTCCTCGAATTTTTGAAAGAGGACCCGAGTAAGACTCAAATACAACCTTCAACCGACCATTAACTAGAATCGATGAATAGCATTTTGAAGTGTCGTTTATATGACACCTTTTTTGCATATTTGAGCGAGCGTAACCAGCAACACGAGCCACTTTATGAAATTCAACTATTTCGAGAACCTACGTGTTCGTGACAGAATATTGATTGCCTTCATGACAATCGCGGTATTGTATATAGCCAATATTCTGTACAACATCAATGGCTTAGACTCAATCAAAGCCAATGTTGAGAGCATCTACAACAATCGAATGCTTAGTATCAACTCGTTATTGGAGGCCGATCGGGACGGATACCAATCGAGATTAGAAATTGCAGAATCTATTATTTCTCTATCTGATAGTTCTCGGTTGTTCACGGAGAATTTTCAAGAAAAAGTAGAGGCTATAAATGAAAATCTTGAACAGATTGAAACAAGGTTCAATACCTTCAAAGACGTTTATCTTTCTACTGGTGGTACAGAACACGAGGCCTTTGCTGTTTTTGACGATCATCTGTCAAACGTCAAAGGATATACTCAGAGTATTCAGAATTACATTGAAAACTCTAGAATCGAGGAGTTAAAAACCACTTACTATACTGGGTACATTCAAGACTTTGACTTAATGAGAGATGCCATTGATCAGCTTACTGCTGTCAGCTATGGGCAAACCAAGATCGAATATGAAGACAGCCTTTCAAAAGCAGAAGAGATATCTCGATTCTCCATCTTCTTCTTCGTGGGTGTTTTCTTGATTTTAGTCACCTCAGGAATATTACTAACACGAAGTATTGTAGGTCAGCTTGGGTGCGAACCGACGGAAGCAGCACAAATCGCTAAGAATCTTGCAACTGGAGACCTTTCTCTGCACCTATCACAGAAAACTGAAAAAGGCCTATATGGAGACCTTAAAAAGATGATTGATAAGCTCAAAGAGGTGCTGGAAAATGTAATGATAGTTTCCAGCAATCTCGCTGTTTCATCAAGAGGGCTATCATCTGTATCCCAAGATGTCAGCCAAGGAGCAAGTCAGCAAGCCGCATCAGCTGAGGAGCTATCTGCCGCGATGGAGGAGATGTCATCCTCAATAGAACAAAATGCGGTCAATGCAAAAGAGACAGAACAAATTGGAATAAAGGCTGCGTCCGACATTAGCGAAGGTAATGTAGCGGTCACTCACACTGTTTCAAGTATGAGGTCTATCGCCGAAAAGATCAAAGTAATTGGAGATATCGTGAGTCAGACGAACATATTGGCACTAAATGCTGCGGTAGAGGCTGCTAGAGCCGGTGAACACGGCAAAGGTTTTGCTGTGGTGGCCTCAGAAGTCAGGTCATTGGCCGAAAGAAGTCAGGAAGCTGCAGAAGAGATTGATGAACTTTCCCAATCGAGCGTGACGATTGCAGAAAATTCCGGGGAGCTACTGACCCAGATTGTCCCTGACATCAAGAAGACTTCCGAATTGGTTCAAGACATTGTCAAAACTTCAAGTGAACAAAATGAGTCGTCTCAGCAAGTCAATAATTCAATTCAAGAACTGAATGAGATCGTTCAACGAAACGCTGCAAACGCTGAAGAAATGGCAAGCAGTAGTGAAGAACTCACAGCACAGGCGGAAAGTCTAAAGGACCTGATATCATTTTTCTCGTTTGACAAAAAAATTTCAAAGAACCAGCATCACATTCAAGGAAGCGACAAAACGAATTCAATTCTATCTGATACGTGAATTGAATCACTACTAAATTATTTAAAACTCATTTGCATGTTTTTATTGGCGTCAAAAAGCATTAAAATTGAATAAGATTTAAAGAAACGCATCTTGATGAAATCACTCAGCACACTATTCACCATTATTGCAACAGTTTTTTTGTACAGTTGTACGAGCACCTCAAGCACCAGCAACGAACGTACAGCCGAAGAGTTAGCCGAAGAAAAAACAATCCACGATATCGATCAACTACTCGAAGACCTACCTCCCCCTTCGTTGGTGCCATTTACACTTAAGTCTATTGGTGCGGAGTTTAATCGCGATCATATCAACCAGATTGACAACCTTGACATTTACAAAGGTAATAATGACCAAATGTCTATGGTCATGGGTGTATATGCCTCAGATATCAGCTATTTAGCTGCGTACGGACATGAAGAAGATTGTATTGACTATTTGAAAGTGTCCCACTCCCTGGCTGAATATCTCGGAGATTCTGCGATTTATGATCAGTCTCAGCTGGAGGAGTTTAGAGGACATATTAAGGATCAGAACGAACAAGAAATATCTAGACTTCTAGGGAAATTATTCTTGAGTACCAGCGTGCAAATGGAAGAGGACCATCATCTGACGATGGCAGGTCTTGCATTGACTGGTAGCTTCGTAGAAGGGCTCTATCAAGCTGTGTTGACCATCGAAACATTCCCTGAAACCAAAGAGAATGAAAAACTTTTAGAGCCTCTTGTGAAAATTGTAATGGGTGAAGAACACGCATTAGCTGACATAATTGATGTTCTGAAAGACCTTCCTTTTGATGAAACCATTGCAGGAATGACAATTGAATTATCTATTTTGGATAAAATATTCAAGGACGACCTTCAAAAGATTGAAGAAAAAATGGCGAATGATCCGGATTTCATCTTGACAAAAGATGTGATGAGAGATATTACACGGGAAGTAAAAAGAGTCCGGAAGTCTATCGTGGAATAAAAGATTTTTTACCTAACCTAATCGAAGCACTGGATGAAAGTTCAGTGTTTTTTTTGTTTGAGGATGTAACTATTCAAGAAGTGCGAAGTTCTTACGATAATCAACATTATACTTAATACAAATGAGAATATATCTAACAGCCGTGATGATCCTCCAACTCCTCTGCGTAAAAGGTCAAGACTTAAGGAATACAGAGGCTCTATCAAGATCAGTTCGAGACAACGTCCTTGTCTCAGCAGATCTTCCCGAGATAAAAATGAAGATAAATGATGAATTCGAGTTTGTGGGTAGTTTCTACTTTGAGATTGTAGCCAACTCGGAAGAGTACGCAGAAGACGTTCGTGGGAAAACTGTTGCGGCTGGAGATCGTTTTGTTTTTGTAGCAGCCGACGAAAAAAAGAAGGTGGAAAAACTATTTATCATTCAGCTCGAAGGCTTTCTTCCATCCCTCGATTTCATTTACAATTATAATTTTGACAACGCGGAATTCATTGGTGAAAACAAGTACCTGAACAACACCTGGTTTTATGATTCAAGCGAGTCAGCGAAACAGAATCCAAATGGTGAGGGAGCCCTCACAACCAAGTTCCTCGAGGAGAAAGGCTTTCGTCTCGAAAATCACGTCATGATGTCTCGGTTCGTTGGATTGGCAAGTGAGGATAGAAAAAATGAAATCATCATTTTCTACATTGAAATGCTGAACTCTGAAACAGGATACACCTTGGATGAGTACGAGAATTCGGTGAGCGACAAAGAAAAAGAAGCAATCCGAAACTCTCTTATTGAGCGATCCAGAAATAGTTTTAGCATTACAAAAGGCTAATCATTCACAAAACGGATCGAGTTTTACTGCAATCTTACCACGTAAAACTTCTGGCTCGGACTCTATCTACGCTTGAGAAAAATCATATCTGTTATGCCTTGCATAATCGCCTCTTGCAAGGTCTCCGCACCCGTAGGGTTAAAGCTATCAAACTTCCGTTTCTCATTGGGAAAACGATTCATCGGTGCTGTTACAGCAACACTACGGTATACAGAGTTCCCTTTTTCGTCAACGTAGTATACATTGTCAAACATCCTGTTTGGCTGCGCTACTGAAATAACATGTGTATTGTGAATCTTCGTTGGGTAATATCGAAGTCCTGAATACCGAAACGGCCTGTTCCTACTAAAATTGAAATAGACATGTGGCCTTGATTTTAAAACATTTACAGGAGTAATTTTCAGTCTATGGCCTTCCATGATCTGGCTTTGAGCAGATCCGATGAAACATGATAACAGGAATATTGTCCCGAAAATGGTTCTTAGTTTATTTAGCATAGTCTTTCAGGTTTGCTATTTAGTTAGCAAAAACCTCTCCAACCCCTAAGAATCGAACCATTCGATTGTTAAAATCGCACAAAAAAGCCATCCTTCAATGATGAAGGATGGCTAATATTTCATTTTCAAAAAGGACTACTTATCCTCTTTTTTTGCCTTTGGCGTTGCCTTTTTCTTAGGGGTAGCTTTTTCCTCTGCCTTAGCTGCTTTTGGAGCAGCAGCCTTTTTTGCAGCTGGTTTTTTCTCCGCTTTTGGTGCAGCAGCCTCTTTCTTAGCTTTTGGAGCAGCTTCTTTCGTCTTAGCCTTCGGTGCAGCTTCCTTCTTAGTTTCTTTAACTTCGGCCTTCGGAGCCTCTACCTTCGCTACTACCTCTTTTTCTGCTTTTGGCTCAGCTTTCGCTTTTCCTTTTTTAGCAAATTCAGCCTTTATAGCTTCAATATCTACATTCTTAATCGTCGGAAGCGTGTTCAACCTCTTGATCGTATTGACTCTATTCTTCGCAACGTTCTTATTTTTTCTACCTTTTCGCTCTAGTCTGGTAACAGCCATTTTTCGTCTATGCTTTTAAAATCGAGGTGCAAAATTAGGGGATTAAGTAGTTTTGTCCAAAACCAATTCTGAATGTCAAAAAACAAGCCATCACTTCCCAAGGGAACACGCGATTTCGGGCCTGAAGTTTCAGCCAAAAGGAACTACATCATTGATGTAATTAAACGAAATTTCAGAAGGTACGGCTTTAGTCAATTAGAAACTCCGTCAATGGAAAACCTATCAACTTTGACGGGGAAATATGGTGATGAAGGCGACCAACTTTTATTTAAAGTTCTGAACTCGGGAGACTTTCTAAGTAAAGCATCTGATGAGGACTTCAGCGCTGGAAGCAAGCGGCTAGCATCCAAGATTTCAGAAAAGGGTCTGAGATATGATCTCACAGTACCTTTTGCTCGGTATGTTGTAATGCATCAAAACGAAATCGCATTTCCCTTCAAACGTTTTCAAATTCAGCCTGTATGGCGGGCTGACCGACCACAAAAAGGGCGGTACCGAGAATTCTATCAATGTGACGCGGATATTATTGGTAGTAGATCCAGTTGGAATGAAGTAGAGTTAACACTTCTAATTCAGGACGTCTTTAACGATCTCGGCTTGAGGGATGTAGTAATTAAAGTCAACCATCGAGAAATACTTTTTGTGCTTGCTGCCTATGTAGGTTTGGGAAACAACAAGGTTGGGTTCTGTGTGGAGATCGACAAACTGGACAAGGTAGGTACAGACAAAGTCATTGAAAAGCTTGTAGAGATGGGAGGAGATCAGCAAAAAATCGCTGAAATCATGGAACTTATAAGCTCCCCTATTGACAGTCTCGACTCACTTGAAAGAATCGTTGCCAATATCAAAGTTATTGATCCGGAAAACCAAGGCATTGAAGAAGCTGATAAGTATTTCAGAGCCGTTCAGGGTGCAAGAAAAAGTGATGTAGCTACTGAATTGGACCTTGGGTTGGCTCGAGGTCTTTCGTACTACACGGGGATTATTTTTGAGGTAAAGCCCACCTCCGTCGAAATGGGAAGTATTTGCGGCGGTGGACGCTACGATGACCTTACCGGTATTTTCGGGTTACCGGATATTTCTGGTGTGGGGATCTCTTTTGGATTGGATCGCATTTACGATGTCCTGGAGGAATTGCAATTGTTTCCATTTGACATTTCACAGCCGCTTCAGGCATTGATTCTACACCAGGATGGTGATAGAAGTGAGCGAAATTTCCTTCACAGTCAGGAAATTGCAATCGAAATGAGAAGTCAAAATATCAATACAGAACTCTATCCCGATGCTGTCAAGATCCAAAAACAGTTCAAGTACGCTGACAAGATTAACACTCCTTACGTGGTAGTTGTCGGTGATGAAGAAAGAGAAAGTAAATCTTACACATTAAAAAACATGAGCACAGGTGCGCAACAAAAGCTGACACTGAATGAGTTGATAAAAGCTGTTCAGAGTTAATTTTATGCTAATTGTTGCGTTATAGCATAATGTCCATCAGGATAATCGCCGTCTTTTTATTTCTTCTTCCATCATTGCTCTCTGCTCAGGTGGTAAGCAATGCAGGGCGCTTTGCTGTTGATTTTGATCGCGGTTGCAATCCCTTTACGGTCAATGTCACTCAACTTGATGCATTTGGCAACATCACGAGACAATACTTTTACGAAGATGGTGCCACAGAAACAACGTCTACCAGCTACACCTACACCTCTGCGGGTACCTATCAGATCGTTCAGGTAGTCGGGATCGATGTGACTCCGAAAACTGATACGCTGACAATTCAAGTTTTTGATCCAACAGAGTCCAAATTTTCTCTAGAAAAATGTAACGCAAATGGAATTATAATCACTTCGCAAGAAGACGTCTACGACTTTATACGAGTATATTTTACTCCTACCGACTCTTCAACAATTACATCTGGAGAAACAGCCTCATTCTTATATCCAGATAACTCAATGCAATCGTTTCAAACAAAAGGTTTTTACTTGGACGGCAAAGAGAATTGCACCGTTTTCTCTTACGACGTTGATCCAATCTCCACTTTGACAACTCCAATCATTACCTCTTCCTCGGTAAAAGAGACATGTCGAGACTTCTTCGTACTCGAACTAGAAGTATCATCGTACGACTCATTGATTGCTTATCAGGTTCAGATTGAACAAGCTACGACTTCTACTGTTTTAACCGGAAAAATAAGCAGCAACTCCATCGTTGTTGAAGACATACCCTATTCAAAGGATGAGTCGAGGTATTGTGTTAGGATAAATGCAGTTGATAATTGTACGGCGACTGTTTTGCAAGGAACGCAGTTTTGCACGGAGATAACGGAGCTGTCTTCCACTCCCTTTGGCAACCTCTATTCCAGCTATACGGAAAATGCAGTTTTTATAAACCTGGATCCTGTCTCTTCGGGGAGTTTGGATATTTACAGAAAGCTTGGAGAAACAGGGGTTTATGAGCTTCGAAATTCTGTACAGGGCACACATGCCGATCCCATAGGCTCATTGGCGCGCGCCTATTTTTACCGAATTGATTACGTAGACTCTTGCGGTGAGACGCTCTTCTCCGCTGAGACAAATCCACCACTGCTGTCTTCACAAACTCTTGAAGAGAATTCCTATCGCATTTCATTCACAGACCCGACCAGCATATACACTGAAGTCAATTCGATTACCTATGAGGTAGGAAATCAATCAGTCTCCAGTCAATCAATCACTGGTTCTTCATTTGATATTGGATTAGATGCAATGAATGGAACTCGACAATTTTTACAAGCTACTGTTGAGTTCCTTAATGGTCCGACCGTTCGATCAAATCGGATCACATACAAATACAAGCCCATCATCTATGTGCCAAAAGCCTTCACTCCAAATAGTGACGGACTGAATGATACCCTCGAGTTATTTGGATTACCAACTGAAATAGCGACGACAAGTATTTACACTAAATGGGGTCAATTGATATATAAATCAACCGAACCTAAACCAGGCTGGGACGGTTTGATAAATGGAAGTCTTGCACCCGAGGGAGCTTATCTTTACGAGGTAATATTTGAAGATTCCGATGGAGTAAAGGTGATACAAAAAGGTACTTTTGCATTAATCAAAAAATAGAAGGGCAATGTTTGATATGATGAAAATGATGGGCAAAATGAAGGAGGTCCAACAAAAAATGAAAGAAGCTCAAGAGGAGCTCAAAGACATCACCACACATGGAGAGTCTGGTGGTGGAATGGTGAAAGCAACAGCAAATGGGCAAAAGGAAATTATTGGTCTTGAAATTGACGAATCATTGATAAATCTCACAGACAAAAATATGATGCGGGACTTGATCATAGCGGCGTCAAACAAAGCATTGCGAGAAGCGGAGGAAAAATCCAAAGAGCATATTAAGAAATCAACAGAAGGTCTTATACCCAATATTCCAGGACTAGACCTTTCCGGACTGGCTTAAATGTCCAAGGTTGCAGTTGTCATACTTAATTACAATGGTCGAGATTACCTGAATCGCTTCCTACCTTCCCTCATCTCACATACACCAGATGTTGAGCTCATCGTTGCAGACAATGCCTCGACTGACGATTCACTTGAGTTGCTAAAAACTGGATTTCCTTCTGTTCGTCGAATAGAAATGGGCAAAAACTCTGGGTTTGCCGGGGGATACAACCTGGCTCTTCAAGAAGTCAAAGCTGACTACTTTGTCCTCTTGAACTCAGATGTTGAAGTCTCAAAGGGTTGGCTTACACCTATGATTGACTTCCTAGACAAGAACTCCTTGTACGCTGCGTGCCAACCAAAAATTCTGGATTTTAACAAACAAGATCATTTCGAATACGCGGGAGCATCGGGTGGTTTCCTGGATAGGTATGGTTTCCCCTTTTGTCGAGGTAGAATATTTGATAAGGTAGAATTAGATCAAGGACAATATAACTCCCCAATTGATATCTCCTGGGCCTCAGGGGCCTGCATGATGGTTCGGTCAAACGTATTTTTTCAAGTCGGTGCCTTTGATGAAGACTTCTTCGCCCACATGGAGGAAATAGATCTCTGCTGGAGAATGCAAAGGGAGGGATATTCTATTAAAAGCATCCCAACATCCGCTGTTTACCATGTTGGTGGTGGGACATTGTCAAAATCAAGTCCGTTTAAAACGTACCTGAATTTTAGAAACGGTCTAAATCTCTTAGTTAAGAATATGCCGATAAGTTCTCTTATTTGGAAGTTCCCTATTCGTGTCCTTTTGGATTGGGTTGCAGCCTTGAAATTTCTCCTGGAGGGTGGTGTTCAACATGCATTGGCTGTTTTTAAAGCTCACGCAAAAGTAGCGATCAGTATATTCAGTACGATGCGTAAACGAAATAAGCCAAGCAAGGATATTACAAAGCAGTATTCAATTGTTTTCAGGTACTTTGTGAGGAAACAAAATCGGTTCTCAGATCTCTAGTAGTACCAGAGTGTGTTATTTCTTCTCCTCAACACTTTTCGGAAATTCATGATGAACGCAAGTGCGAGATATAGAATTACCGGCGACCCAAAGGTCAAAAATGAGCTATAAATGAAAAAAAGTCTAATACTAGAGGTAGGAATCCTAAATTTCTCCCCTAGCCTATTACAGACTCCAAATGCGTATTTTTCAAAAAATTCCTGCATAATTCTAAATAGTTATACAAAGATAGCATATATCAAAATAGATATGTACTTGTTTATTATACCAGAAGGTATTTTTTCCTTTAATTTGCACACTTAACTTAGATTAAAACTAATTGTTGTTCGTACTAACTAAAAAAATGAATCAAATGAGAAAATTAAACCTAGCCATAGCGGTAGCCGCGGGTGCTATCCTGCTTTCTGGCTGTAAGCTAGACCAGATGATAAAGCTGGCTCAGGAAAATGACCTTCAGGTTACTCCTAACCCACTTGAAGTTCATGGAGGTAATATACCTTTTGAAATGTCTTCGGTCCTTCCGCCGAAAATGCTTCCTGCGAGCACAAGCTTCACACTAAACACAATTTACCAATACGGAGATCAGGAGGTGAACGTGGGGTCAGTGGTATTTACTGCTGACGATTTCCCTAACAGTTCAACTACTACTTCGAGAAAAAGTGAAAACTTCACATTTCCATATGTTGATGGTATGAACCCAGGTACTCTTTATATCGAAGGAGTAGCTACTGACACAAGAAATGGAAAGTCGAAAACAACTGACAGACTTGCTGTAGCACAGGGCTTAGTAATGACCTCTCAGTGGGTTCAGGATGTTGCTTTCGGATCGTATGCCGATCACGGATACGACGACAGAGAAGAATTGATACCGACAAATGTAGACTTCTACTTTGATCAAGGAAGATCTAACCTAAGAACTTCGTTGAACTATGACGGAACTTCTAACAGAAGCAAGAGAGACGAATTGAGTGCTTTCATTGCTGAGAAGAACGTAACTAGAACGGTAACCATTACAGGTACTCACTCACCAGAAGGTACTGAAACTATAAACAGTGATCTTTCCGAAGACAGAGCGAAAACAATCGAGGCATACTACAGAGGCAGAATGGATCGATACGATTATGCTGGCGCAGCAGACTCCATCGAATTCATCTTGAAGCCAATTGTTCAGGACTGGGCTGCTTTCAGAGCTGCACTAAGTGCTTACGATGGCATCGATGCTTCAGCGAAGTCTCAGTACAATAGCATCATCAACGGATCTGGATCTTTTGAGGAAAAAGAGAAAGAAATGAAAAAGCTTTCCTCTTACAAAAAAGTCTTCAATGACGTGTATCCAGGTTTGAGATCTGCTAAAACAGAAGTCCTTACAGTGAAGCCTAAGAAATCTAATGCTCAGATTGCTGTGTTAGCTAAAGCAATCACAACTGGCGATGCGGCAGCAGACACACTATCGAATGAAGAACTAATGTTCAGTGCAACGCTGACTCCTTCTTTGGAAGAAAAAGCTGCCATTTACAAAGCTGCTGCTGACAAGACTGGTGCATGGGAAGCTCACAACAACCTTGGAGCAACTTATATTGAGATGGGCAACTTAGATGATGCTACTACTCAACTTGAAATTGCAGCTAACAAAAATTCAAGCTCTGCTATTGTGCAATCAAATCTTGGAGCTGTTCAAGCACTTCAAAGCGATTACGAAAAAGCATATGCCACACTTGGTGGTGTAAGTGGAGGATCAAATGATGTTTCTTCAAAAGTAAGCGCAATGAAAGGTGCTCTTGAAGTGAGAATGGCTGAGTATGACAAAGCGAAAGCTTCATTCAACTCTGCTAAACTTGATGATGCCGCAAACATTGACAAGGGACTAGCTTACTTACTAAGTGGTGAGTATTCTCAAGCAAGTGCTGCATTTGGACAAGTTTCCGGTGACGACCTAAGTGGAACTGCAGCATATCTTTCTGCTGTTGCCTCTGCACGAAACAATGACGCAGCTGGTGTTGGTTCTAACTTGAAGAAAGCAGTTGATGCAGATCCTTCACTTAAGGACAGCGCACTAAATGATCTTGAATTCTCAAAATTTGCCACTGCTGTAAACGAAGCTGTTAAGTAATTTTGAATTCATAAAAAATCTAAAAGTCCCGTCTGCACATTTGCGGATGGGACTTTTTTTATTTCCCTACGGAAAGTAATTTAGCAGCCCGATAATAACCCAACTGATTAATGAGAGAGATCCAATTTAGAGAAGCACTTGGCGAAGCAATGAGCGAAGAAATGAGAAGAGATGAAAATATCTTTCTTATGGGTGAAGAGGTAGCGGAGTACAATGGTGCCTACAAGGTAAGTCAGGGTATGCTGGATGAATTTGGAGCAAAGCGAGTGATTGACACTCCTATTACAGAATTAGGATTCGCCGGTGTGGGAGTTGGTGCTGCTATAAACGGTCTTCGTCCGATCATAGAATTCATGACCTTCAACTTCTCTTTGGTAGCGATTGATCAGGTAATCAATAGTGCTGCGAAAATTCTCTCCATGTCTGGTGGTCAGTACAGCGCACCAATGGTCTTTCGTGGGCCTACTGGAAATGCGGGACAGCTCAGTCAGCAACACTCGCAAAATTTTGAGAACTGGTATGCAAATACTGCGGGACTAAAGGTTGTTGTGCCATCTAATCCTTACGATGCGAAAGGTTTGTTGAAAACAGCAATCAGAGATGACAATCCTGTGATTTTCATGGAATCAGAATTGATGTATGCCGATAAAGGCGAAGTACCTGAAGAAGAGTACTTACTAGAAATAGGAAAGGCAAATTTGGTGAGAGAAGGGTCAGATGTAACTCTTGTTTCATTTGGTAAAATGATGAAAGTAGTAGATCAAGCAGCAGACGAACTTGCTAAAGAAGGGATCAATGCAGAAGTGATCGACCTAAGAAGTGTACGACCAATCGATTACCCAACAGTCATCGAGTCAGTTAAGAAAACTAATAGATTAGTTATTGTAGAAGAAGCATGGCCTTTATCCTCAATCTCGACGGATATTAGTCATCACGTACAGAGAAACGCTTTTGATTATCTAGATGCACCGATTCATAGGATTAACAACAAGGATGTTTCGCTACCTTATGCGCCAACCTTGATCGAAGAAATACTACCAAACGTGCAACGAACGATTGAAGCGGTTAAAGCGGTAACCTATAGATCATGATGATTTAATGAGAAAATGAAGATTTTTTTGGAATCGTAGCTGCTACTTCATCCCTCCCATCATATTTGCCAAGGCTCGTTTTCCACCAGATTTGTTCATCATTTTCATCATCTTACGCATCTGGTCAAACTGTTTAATTAGTTGATTTACTTCCTGTATGGAAGTCCCACTACCTTTGGCAATTCGCTGCTTTCTTGGACCGTTTAGAAGTTCAGGAGTTGACCGTTCCGTTGGAGTCATTGACTTTATTATGGCCTCAATGGGCTTCAGAGAATCGTCATCAATGTCAATATCTTTCACGGCTTTCCCAATTCCTGGAATCATGCCAATAAGGTCTTTCATACTTCCCATCTTCTTCATTTGCTCCATCTGAGAAAGGAAATCATCAAATCCAAACTGATTCTTTCTGATTTTCTTGTTGATCCTTCTCGCATCCTCTTCATCATATGCTTGCTGCGCTCGTTCCACCAGGCTTATCACATCCCCCATTCCGAGAATTCTGTTCGCCATCCGATCTGGATGAAAAAGATCGATCGCGTCCATCTTTTCTCCTGTTCCTATGTACTTGATCGGCTTGGTAACTTCCTTCCGGATTGACAAAGCAGCTCCGCCCCTAGTATCGCCATCCAGTTTCGTTAGGACAACTCCATCAAAATTCAAGCGCTCATTAAACGTTGCCGCGGTGTTTACCGCGTCTTGTCCGGTCATGGCGTCTACTACAAAAAGAGTCTCTGCAGGCTGAACCTCCTTTTTTAATGCTTCGATTTCGTTCATCATTTCCTCATCGATAGCCAGACGTCCGGCTGTATCAATGATCAATGTTCGCTTGCCGTTCTCCTTGGCATATTTGATTGCATTCTTCGCTATCTCAACTGCATTTTTATTCTCCGGCTCCGCGTAAACCTCAACTCCTACCTGCTCTCCCAGTACTTTTAGCTGGTCAATCGCGGCAGGTCGGTAAATATCACAAGCGGAAAGCAGTACAGTTCGGCCTTGTTTCTTCAGTAGGCTGGCAAGCTTTGCAGTAAACGTAGTTTTACCTGAACCTTGCAGCCCAGAAATTAAGATAACATTTGGGTTACCATCTAAGCTGATAGGGACATTACTTTCTCCCATCAAGGCTGTGAGCTCTTCAGCTACGATCTTGGTAAGCAGCTGCCCCGGGGAAACAGAAATCAACACATCTCGGCCAAGCGCCTCTTCTTTTATCTTATCAGTTACTTCCTTAGCTACCTTAAAGTTTACGTCAGCATCGATTAAGGCTCTTCTTATCTCCTTCACCGTGGAAGCCACGTTGATCTCCGTAATCTGTCCCTGCCCCTTGAGCGTCTTAAATGCCCGATCGAGCTTTACACTTAAATTATCAAACATACTTTTTTATTGAAATCGATTGCAAATTTAGAAAACTTTGAACTACGGAGTGAAGCCTCCAGATACATGTAACGACATCTTGCAATTTATGATTAAATGAAACCTTTCCATCATAAAAGAGTATACTTAGTACCTTGCATTACATAATAGAACAATGAAACCAAAATCACTAACAATACTAAGCTTGATACTACTACTAGGTTTTAGTACGCAGGCACAAAGAGTAGAAGAAAAAGACATCCTGGGAACCTGGAAGCTGGTAATAGAAATTGATGAAGAACTGGACAAGGAAGCAGACGAAGCAGAAACACTACTGGAAGAAGTAATCATCAACGCAGTTTCCGGTCTGGTATCCGGTGTAATGGACAATATCGAAATCTACTTTGAATTTGAAAACAGAGGTAAAGTAAACGTCGTTGTGAAAGCCTATGATGAAGTGGAAGAAGATGACGGCAAATGGTACATAAACAAACGTGGTTATCTCGTTATTGAGGATATCGACGATGATGACGATGCATTCAGCATTTCAGCAGATGATGACGAATGGAAGTTGATTGATGGTCTTCTTGTCAGCGAAGAGCACGAAGATGATCGCAACGTTTATATGACCAAATTGGATTAGAAAAGAACTAAGAAAAGTGTTGAAAGCAACCTGAATCGGGTTGCTTTTTCTGTTTTGGCTATTGGCGTTCGTCCAAGCTCCATTTCCCACCACCATTCAGGAGCAAAAAAGTGGAGCCAGCTAACATGAATATTGCAGGAAATGTACCAGTATACGTGTCATCCAGATGAACCAGTACGATCGCAACCATAAAGTTGATCATCATAGTTGCTGCAGCCCATCTCACCTTCCAACCAATAAAAAATAAAGCTCCCGAAATAAACTGAGCATACACCGACAAGATAGCCGAAAACAGAGGAAAGGGCATTCCCTGAGCGGCCAGAAAGCCTTCAAATTCCAGCATTCTATCCCATGAAAACACATTATCCTGCGTTCCTACAATGAGATGAACTCCCACCACGATTCTTATCGGAAGTGCAGCATAGGCTTGGAACTTTGAGAATAGTTTTTCCATACTAACACAATTTTTAGTTAGTCCTCCTCAAGAATGGACTCCAAATCTGCAGGTGAGTAATTGACGGATTTCAATGTCTTCTTGTCCCCCTTACGATAAACCAAGTACTTTCCATCACGCTCTACATAGTATGCATCTGTCCCTTTCTTGTCATGATAGAAGCTGACCGTTTCCAATGCCTCTCCTTCAGAATCGCATGCTTTACTCATATTGGAGCGCTGTACCTCGTCAAAAAGCTCTTTAAACTTCTCTCCTAGTCCGAATTCCAGAACAGCTCCAGAAAGGACATATTGGATATCACAAAGCGCATCAGCAACCTCTATCAAATCACCATCCTCAATAGCCTCTTCCAGCTCTTTTAACTCCTCCGCGATCAATGAAACACGCAACTTGCATCTCTGAGGAGACGGAATTTGCGGAGTATCCAGTATTGGGTGTTGAAAGGTTTTATGAAATTCGGATACTTGATTTAGTGAATCTATTTTGTCCATGGTTTTTTGATATCTACTTATGTTGTGTTTCTATGTATTTAGTATGAAAATTTCGAAGTTAAACTCCTTTAACCCTAGGCGTTTTTCTCCTTTTTCAAAGCTTTGGAGAGGAAAAAAAGAAATCCACCAACCACAATGGTCAGGATTATTACCATACTAATTATTGTCGATGTTGTCATTGCTTAGCAAATTTTTTGTACAAATATTTATTTAAGAGTATGCCCAGAATGATTACCAAGCCCCATTGCGTCACTATCGATGCATTGCTATAGACATCAAACAAATTCCAATTTCCATTATCATCAAACCATGGATTCGTGCTGTAGCCTTGTGACATCCACCAGTAGATTAAAACTAGCGCTAGTGCTATATTACCATAGATAGCTACTTTGAAATAGGTCGATGATAATCTCATATCTGAACCTACATCGATCGTTTCTTTCTTGAATTTTGTAGGTCCATTTATTGCCACAGCGATCAGGATAAATAATCCACTTAAGATCAGGCCTATGCCCCAAACCCAGTCCTGGTTTGAAAAGAAGTTTAGAGAGATTGCGGAGGGAAATCCAAACACGACAAAGCAAATGATAACAAGCACGAGGGTTAGCCTCCTTGGAACATTTAGATCAGCTATATTCTTCATGAATAGCTCTATCATTGGCAGCAAAGAACTAAATGCAGCGACAAATAATGCCAAAAAGAACATGACTGACAGGTACGCACCGCCTGGAACGTTAGCAAAAAGAGCTGGAATAATTGTGAAGGTAAGTGCTTGATTACCTGACTGAAGGTACGAAATGGCATCCGCATCAGAAGCAGATAATGCGAACACAGCCGGCAAAATTGCCATACCAGCCAATAGTGATGCAGTATTGTTTCCAAATGCTCCGATGAAGGTATTGAGCGTTACGTCCTCATTATCTCTTGAGAATGCGGAAATGGTCATCAGCAATCCCCAGCCAGCACCGGTAGACCAAGCGGACTGAGAAAGTGCTTCAATCCAAATGGTTGGATTCGCAAAGTGGCCAAAGTCAACAGCAAACATATATTCTAGCCCGCGAACACCGCCTTCCATATTCAGGGAAACCATTACGATGATGAGAAGTAGAACAAACAAACTTGGGATCAGCAACCTATTTGCTTTCTCCAACCCATTTTTCACTCCTCGTATCAAAATAAATGCACCAAGAAATATGACAACTATGTACACGATTACAGTTGTCCAATTTCCATTTGAAATACTATTCCAAAAAACATTGAGATACTCTGGATTTGAGTTCAGCATATTTTGAAGGGATGTTGCTGAAAAGATGTTGTCGACCGAGAAAGTAAGGTATTGAAATGCCCAAGCCGTCACAATGGAATAATAGAAGGCGATTCCCAATGTACACATAGTGATGAAAAAACCCATCCATGCATATTTTTTACCTGCAAATTGTGCAAATGAACCTATTACACCATTCTTGTACTTTTTCCCAATCGCAAACTCTGACAAAAGCAGTGGTATCGACCATATAAAAAGGAAAAGTATCCAGAGAAGAATAAAGGAACCGCCGTACTGTCCTGCCAGTCGAGGGAACCTCCAAAGATTCCCGGCACCAATAGCCATTCCTAAGGAGGCGAGAACAATCCCCCACCTACTACTAAACTGATCCTTACTCATAGTTGATGATTAGCATTTGCGAATTCATCAAATATATGGAAAGTTCGGATGTCCGCTACTCGTCCTTCAAAGTTCTTGCAGGATTTATCATGGCCGTAGATATCGTTCGGTGACTAACGGTCAAAACAGCTACTAAGAGGGTTCCTAGAAAGGCGATTACAAAGAACTCCAAACCTATGTCAATTCTAAAGGTGTAACTGTCCAACCACTGATTGAGGATGAGGTAGGCTATTGGAGCAGCCACGGCAAATGCAATACCGACCAAGATCAAAATTTCTGTGGTAAACTTCAAAATAATAGCACCAACTGAAGCACCTAAAACTTTTCTAATACCCACCTCCTTAGTTCGGTTGGCAGCAATGAAAGAAATTAGACCATACAACCCGAGGCATCCAATTAGGATCGAAACGATCGTAAAAGTGTTCATCAATGAAGCAATGTTTTGCTCTTGCTCATAATTTTCAGCTAGCTCTTCGTCAAAGAATTGCCAATCGATCACGTACTCTGGGTATACACTTTCCCATGAGTTTTCAAAATGATCGATGGCAGCATCAATATTTGTGTTTTGTACAGTTTTAAAGGCAATCTCATAAAAAACCTCAGGCTGATAGATTAGAAAAACATAATCCAAATCCTCACTTAAAGTTTGTGTATGGAAATCATTCATAACACCAATGATCTTTTTGTCTCCTCGCCACCCTGAGTTAAATACCTCACCAATAGCTCCTTCATAATTATCGCCAAACCCAATAAGTCGAGCTGTCTTTTCATTTATGATAATGTAATTGCTACTATCGCTCTTTACAAAATCCCGACCAGCTAGTAGTTCTAGTCCATAAACATCCATGTAATTCTCATCCGCACACTTGAAACTTGCATTGTAGGAATCCTCAGATTCCAGCGGAGCATAATTGAAATTAGAATGCGAGCTAGAGTTTCCAGTCGGAGAGCTTAGCGCAAAGGTTACATTAGCAATGGACGGTTCAGAAAGTAGTTCCTGTCGAAATCTGGCATTTTTGTTTACATCCCTTTCTGGTAGGTAAGTCTTGATTATGGCCTCCTTATCAAAACCAAGATCCTTTGAAGTAAAGTACTCCATCTGAGCAGATATAATGACGGTGCCAATAATTAGAAATTGAGATATTGTGAATTGTGTGATCACAAGCGTTTTTCTTAAATTAAGTCCTCCTGAGTGACTCTTAGCAGTTATTTTGTTCTTGAGTGCAAGAACTGTATTCATTCTGGAAAGGAGAACTGATGGGTAAAATCCAGACAGAAAGCTGACCGTAACAAAGAGAACCAACAAAAATCCAATGGTTTGAATATCAGTAAAAAGATCCAGTTCTAGTCTTGCGCCAATGACTTCCTCAAGTTGAACGAACATGAATTCAGCGACTGCTAAAGAGAGCATGATCGCCAAAAAGGATATTACCGTTATTTCCGAGAAGAACTGCAATACCAGTTGACGCGTGTAGCCACCAATGGCTTTCCTTATTCCTATTTCTTTTGATCGGTTGGCTGCCTGCGCTGTTGCTAGATTGATGAAATTGATGCAAGCAGTTAATACAAGGAAGATCGCAATGAAAGTCAATGCAAGTATCATCTCGGGAGCGGTTGAATAAGTATAGTTCCCATATTCATCATCAAAGTGAATATCAGCCAAGGGCTGTGATAGGTACCTGCGTCTCTTAGACCTGCCTTCCTCGTAATACTTTTCAACAAAATCCAGCATTTTGGTGTCAAAAGAGACCGGATCAAAACCTTTGTCAACAAGGATGTATGTATTTGTGCTAGAACTTGTAGAGTTCCACTCCTTACCCTCGCGATAATAAGGATTTACATCTCCCTGGCTACCATACTCGAACAGAAGCGTGAATTGAAAATTGGTTGTTTCGACTGGATCTTCGATCACTCCAACAACAGTAAAATCTCTTCGATTTCCGTAATTAATCGTTTTCCCTATCGCCTCAACCTCAGCTCCTTCGCCATAGCCAAACAGCTTGCGACTTTCTGACTCCGATATGACAACAGTGTTGGGCTCGGTGAGAGCAGTCTTAGGATCTCCTGCTTTAAATCGAACATCAAAAATTCGAAAAAAATCGTTTTCAACAAAAACCACTCCTTCATCAAGTAAGAACTTTTTGATGTTGTTTCCCTCTGTTACATTCATCTGATCACCTCCAATGTAATACGTTCGGGCAACCTCTCTAATCTCAGGAAATTCTACCCTAAGGGCCGGTCCAACCGGATGAGGTGTCCCCATCCCCTTCTCTATTCCGCTAGGGTTTGTATCTTCATTTACTACTCGGTATATATCATGAAAATTGCTCTGATGCGTATCAAAACTGTTTTCAAAGACAATAACCTTGTATATGACCAGGGAACACCCAATCCCTAAGGCTAGCCCTATAATGTTGAGGATGCTGTATGCTTTTTTCCTTGAAAGGTTGCGAAGTGCGGTTTTGAAATAATTCTTGAACATGGATCTTTCTGGTTTTGGTTGAAAGAAGAATCGTCAAAACCATGCCATTCTATTCAACCAACTGGTTTTTAAATAGTTACACCCTGCCTCACTTTGAGAAGTGAAGCAGGGTGTACACTGATTTCGTTCGTATTCGGACAGGATTAAGGCTCCTTTGAAACCTTGATAACCGATTTGTAGATAAACCAAATGATTACTATCAGAATGGCCAGACCGACATTCTCATATAGGAATGCAAAGTCATGAGCAGTCCCAGTTTGGAACCCAAGCACGATTGCTATTGCGATGAAGATACCCATCAAGGCCTCTCCTGTTATCAATCCCGATGCTAAAAGCAATCCGGCATTTGCAGCTTTTTCCTTGCCTCCGCTATTTGCAGTTGCCTTATTGAGGAAGTGTGCAAGGACGCCACCAACGAAAATTGCTGAATCGAGTTCAAATGGAAGATAAAGCCCTACTGCCACTGCCAAAACTGGCATCCTGAACTCAGACCCCTTTGATTTTAAGTATTGATCAATCACAATTATGGTAATGCCTATAGCTCCTCCTATATACACCATGTTCCATGGTAGATTGCCACCGAAAATCCCCTGAGCCACACTCTGCATCAAGGTTGCTTGCGGTGCAGTTAGAGAATTGGGATTCTCAGCAGTTGGTGCTCCCATGCCGTATGCGATCAATAGTGCATTCATCACGAATGGAATAACCAATGCTCCGGCAATTACACCTACCATTTGCATGATCTGTTGTTTGTAAGGAGTTGCTCCTAGGATATGGCCGGCTTTAAGGTCCTGCATGTTGTCCCCAGCTATCGCGGCAGCACATGCTACCACAGCACCAATGAGTATGGCTCCAGCAGCACCACTCAGCTCATTACCTGTTCCCATCATCGTAAGCAATAGCAATGACGCACTCAAGATAGTAGCTATCGTAACACCTGAAATCGGATTATTGGAGCTTCCAACCAGTCCAGCCATATATCCCGCCACAGCAGAAAATAGAAATCCAGCTATGACCATGATTAGTGTCATGGTTATGGTAATGGGTCCATCACCAAGAGCAGTTAGATAGATCATGAAAATCGGAACGACCAGTACTCCAATTCCAATCAACACCCAGGACATGGGAGTATCCATCTCTGTTCTAATTTGATCCTTCATTTTTACTCCCCCTCCTTTGAAGGCCGCAACACCTGATTTAAAGGCAGTGCCTAATGAACCGGCAAGGCTTAACAAAGCCCATAGTCCACCAACAACCATTGAACCCACTCCTAAGAATCTGATTTGCGAATTCCAAATGTTTCCACCTAGTGTAACTGCGTCGACACCTTCCTGACCTCCATTGATAGCTATGTAGGCAGGTATTGCAACGAACCAACTAATTGCACCACCAAGGAATACCAGGAAAGCAATGTTCAATCCCACGATGTATCCTACAGCAACAAGTGCTGGAGATAAATTCAATCCAAAGTATGCATAGATTTTTTCATTTATTAACGTAGCCTTTTGCCAGCTACCATTCCAAAGATTGATAGCAGCATCGCCCATTTTGAACAGACCACCAATCAATGATCCCCACACCAAATATTTTACAGCTTTGCCTCCTTCTTCCCCAGTTTTTAGAACTTCGGCCGTAGCAACACCTTCAGGAAATTTCAACTTCTCTTTTACTATCAAAGCATTTCTAAGCGGAATGGTGAATAGCACACCCAAAACCCCACCACAAAGTGCAATAGTCATTGTTTCAAAATAATTGAACTTCTCCCAGTAGCCCATGATTATTAGAGCGGGCATAGTGAAAATCACGCCAGCGGCAAGAGACTCACCAGCGGAAGCCGCTGTTTGCACCAGGTTATTTTCTAGAATATTCGAAGTCTTGAAAGCCTTTAATAGTGCCATAGAAATAACAGCAGCTGGTATCGATGCAGAAACCGTCAATCCGGCAAACAGTCCAAAGTAGGCATTTGCTGCTGATAGCACCACTGACAAAAGTGCACCAAGAATTACTGCTTTGACCGTAATCTCCGGCAGGCTGGTATTTGAGTCGATGTAAGGTTTTTCCATTAGTGTAGTTTTAGGTTAGATGTTCAAGGATAACAAAAATGTTCATTTGAGCCCTATAAAACAAAAGTTAGTGTTTAGGGCTTACATAGCTCTAATTTGTTGTATTTTGATCGATTCTGTTCCTAAAATCTCAATCCTTATCTAGCTTTGGTACTGATCTCACCTTGATCTATTCAAAACCTTGATTTCAGTTTTATAATGAAAATCATCAAACTCGTTGGAGCATTTTTGCTCATCCTTGTAGTCGGGCTGGTGGCCTTCTTTTTCTACTTCAAGTCCACGCATCAACCTCAGTACACAGGAGAAATTGTTCTAAAGGGTTTAAATGAACAGGTGGATGTGTATTTCACTGAATACGGGATACCACACATCTACGCAAAGACCGACGAGGATGCTTATTATGCCTTTGGTTATGTGCACGCCCAGGATCGGCTGTGGCAAATGGATCTGTTAAGACATGTTGGAAGTGGTAGCCTTTCAGAGTTGTTTGGACAAGATCTAATCAAAACAGACAAATACCTACGAACCATGGGTCTGGGGAAACACTCTACGGAATCGGCAGTCGACTATCTGCAGCGAAATCATGAAAGTCTACCACTCGTGCAGGCATATTTGGCAGGGATTAACGAATACATCGCGACCAAACCAAAGACTTTAGAGCACACTATTCTAGGACTTGATATTGAGCCATTTACAGAGCAAAACGTGTTTGAGGTGATCACTTACATGGCCTTTAGTTTTTCCAACGGGCCAATGACGGACCCATTTCTGACGGAGTTATCAAACAAATTAGACTCAAATTATCTGAAGGATCTTCATGTCTACCACTATGAGGGAGAAACAGTGATTCCAAATTATGATGCTCGATTTTCAAAGCTATCAAACGACGTTGTATCCGCTTTTCACAATGCTAACATTCCAGAGTTTAAGGGAAGTAATAGCTGGGTATTATCGGGTAAAAAAACGACATCCGGACAGGTCATCTTAGCAAATGACCCTCATATCGCCTTTTCTCAGCCTTCGGTTTGGTATGAAGCCCACTTGAACATGCCTGGCACTGAGTATTATGGTTATTTCATAGCGGGAAGTCCTTTCCCTCCCATTCTTCACACGACCGAATTTTCCAATGGACTGACTATGTTCGAAAACGACGATGTGGATTTTTACATAGAAGAAATACATCCAGAAGATTCCAACAACTATAGATATAAAACGAGTTGGGAACAAATGAATCTGCGAAACGAAACAATAAAAGTTAAGGATTCTGAAAACATCGACATCGTGATTCGATCCACCAAGCATGGGCCAGTTGTTTCCGATATTCTCAAAGATGATCCACTTGAAGACATCGTCTCCATGTATTGGGTGACAACGAATTTCGACAATTACATTTTGGAAACATTGCATGGATTTACGCAGACTGTGTCCTTGCATGATTTTGAAGAGAAAGCAGGAATGATTCATGGACCCGGACTGAACGTTATGTATGGCGACAAGGAAGGGAATATTGCGTGGTGGGCATCTGGAAAATTGATACAGCGAAAAGATGAGCGAACAAGCAAGCAATTTTACGATGGTTCAACTGGCCTGAACGATCCCGACAATCACATTCCATTCGAAAAGAACCCGCGCAGTATTAACCCTCCCTCAGGCTACATTTTCACTGCAAACAATCAACCGGATACTGTCGACGGAGTTATCTATTCTGGCTACTACCTTCCTGATGATCGAGCGGAACGAATCAAACAGCTAATCGATAGCAAAGACAGGTTTTCCGTAGAAGATGTTAAAGCCATGCAGCTTGATGAGCAGTCAAAAATGTTCGAGCGAATAAAAGGAGTTTTACTCTACTCAATCAAGGATACTGATAAATCGGAACTACTGAGAGACCTCCTTTCCTGGGATGCCACATTTAACAAAGACGACTACCGCCCAACCATTTTCCAAAAATGGCTCTATGAGGTATTGGAACATACTATGAAAGACGAAATGGGTGATGAATTGTGGGAGTCTTACAAAGCAACACACACGTATAAGGTGGCTATCGAACACCTCGTACTGAATGAGAATTCGGTATGGTGGGATGATATCGGCACAGAAGAAATAGAAGATAGGATACAAATCATTCGCCATAGTTTTGAAGAAGCAATGGTCGATCTCACCTCCTATTGGGGGGCTGATTATAAGAGTTGGACATGGGGAAAGTCACACATACTCACGCATAGACATGCAATGGGATCAGCGCTTAGTTTTTTGAGTATTGGTCCATTTGAAGTTACTTCTGGAAATGAGGTAATAAATAACATGGGATTTTCTTACTCAGGTGATAAAATCCAAGACATCTCTTTTGGTCCCTCCACTCGCCGGATCATTGATTTTTCAGATGTACGAAACAACAGTTGGAGTATTTTGCCAACAGGGCAATCCGGAAACTATTTTAGTCCCCATTATGACGATCAAGCTGAGATGTTTATCAACGGAGAATTTAGAAAGATGATGATGAATGAGGTAGAAATAAACAAATCACCAAATAAATTGGTTCTCCATCCAAACAATTGAACCTCACAATACAGTAGCATGTTACCTTTGTACCTATAAAATCAAATTATAATGGACAACAGAAAATATTTACCTCTCGTAATCGTCGGGTTCGTAGTTCTAATCGTGCTTGTTTCAGCATTTAACAGGATATTCTATCGAATAGAAGCTTCTGAACGAGCCGTACTCTTCAGAGCCTTAAGCGGAACTTTGGAAAAAGAAAATATCATTGGTCCTGGATGGCACATGAAGGCTCCTTGGAACGATGTCTACATGTATGAAGTTTCTGAGAGTAAGATCGAAGAAAACATGGATGTTTTAGATAAAAATGGTCTAAGCATTAGTGTTGATGTTACCATTCGTTTTCATCCTAAGTATGATGCCATTGGAACCATTCAGGAGAATTTCAGAGGAGACTATATTCAACGTCTGGTAATTCCTGAGGCGCGTTCAACTGTTCGACAAGTAATGGGACGCTTTACGGCGGAAGAAATCTATTCCACGAAAAGACCACAAGTAGAAGCAGCAATAATTGAAGAAACTCGTGAAGTTCTTGGTGCCTCAGGAAATGAGGTCGAGATGAAAAACCTACTTATTCGATCAATTAAGCTCCCAGAGCAAATAAAAAATGCAATTGAAAACAAGCTAGAACAAGAGCAAGAAGCACTCGCTTATCAATTTCGGCTAGATAAAGAAAAAAGTGAAGCAGAAAGGAAAAAGATTGCTGCTGAGGGCGAAGCTGTTGCCAACAAAATCATCAATAGCAGTTTGACAAAAGAACTCTTGAAAATGAGGGGAATCGAAGCAACTCAGCAACTGGCAAATTCACCAAATGCAAAGGTCATTGTAATTGGTTCAGGTGAAGGTGGACTTCCTCTAATTCTGAATAGCAATTGATCTCAATTATTAATAATTTCGTAGAATTCTAAAACTTACTTAAAACCCATCTTAAGAAATGTCTGATACTGCCCAAATTACTGTTGACGGAAACACATACGATCTTCCCATGACAGAAGGATCTGAGAAAGAAAAAGCAATTGACATCGGTTCCTTCAGGTCTCAGTCCGGAGTAATCACGATAGACAGGGGGTTTAAGAACACTGGTTCATGTGAAAGCGCGATTACATTCCTGGATGGGGAGAAAGGGATTTTACGGTATCGAGGATATCCAATCGAGCAATTAGCTGACGATTCCACATTTCTGGAAGTATCTCACCTCCTGATTTATGGTGAACTTCCTGAAAAAAATGTGCTCGAGAAATTTGCAGGAGACATTTCCCGACATACACTGGTGAATGAGGATATTAAGAAAATATTGGATGGATTTCCTTCTAATGCGCACCCTATGGGTGTGTTGTCATCGTTGATAACTGCTCAAACCGCATTCTACCCGCTCAGCTTAGACCCTAACAGATCTAAGGAAGAGACCGATCTCAGCATTATCCGACTAATTGCTAAGATGCCAACGTTTGCAGCTTGGGCCTTCAAAAAGAAGATGGGTCATCCGGTGGTCTACCCTAGCAACAAATTATCTTACTGCGGGAATTTCTTACAGCAGATGTTTGCTCTGCCTTCAGAAGAATACGAGGTAGACCCGTTGGTGGAAAAAGCATTGGACAAACTTCTTATTCTTCATGCTGATCACGAGCAAAATTGCTCAACTTCTACAGTTCGTATTGTAGGTTCAAGTCAGGCGAGTCTTTGGGCCTCAATTTCTGCCGGTATTAACGCCCTTTGGGGACCTCTTCACGGAGGAGCAAACCAGGCAGTAATCGAAATGTTGGAAAACATCAAAGCTGATGGTGGAGATACGAAGAAGTGGATGGGCAAAGCAAAAGACAAAGACGATCCATTCAGACTGATGGGCTTTGGACATAGAGTTTATAAGAACTTTGATCCGCGAGCAAAAATCATCAAGAAAGCAGCTGATGATGTTTTAGAATCTCTTGGTGTTGTTGATCCAATCTTGGACATTGCTAAAGGACTTGAAGAAGAGGCTTTGCGAGATGAGTACTTTGTTGAAAGGAAACTCTATCCAAACGTGGATTTCTATTCTGGTATTATTTATCGAGCACTAAACATACCGACAGATATGTTTACTGTGATGTTTGCTTTAGGAAGGCTTCCTGGATGGATAGCTCAATGGAAGGAGATGCGTGAAAAAGGTGAGCCTATCGGTCGACCAAGACAAGTTTATACCGGCGCTAACGAGCGAGATTATATTAATGTGAACAAAAGGTAGACGAGCTACTGGATTATATAGAGCCCCGGTTCCCTTGGAATCGGGGTTTTTTCTTGCCTATTTCCTAACTTCCTTCACTCCTGAAACATGCGTGGTAATTGCTTTCCACCTGCCCCCCTCCTTTAGGAAAACATCTGTTGATTTATACGTCTGAGAATATGAGCCTTGCGTATCGCTACCGGCGATTGAACCTATGCCAAACATCATTGCTGTCCCATTTTCAAAAATCTCCAATTTCTGGATTGTGTACATAAAGGAATCGTATGAAGGACCATATTTCGACACATAATCCATTTCAGAAGCTTTCGAGTAAACCTCTCCTCCATCATCCACCAGCTGATATTTTTCATGCAATATCTTGTCTAGCAGCACCGTATCCTGCTCTTCATAGGCTTTTGCAAAAGACACAATTTTTAAATCCGTCAATGCTTTATAGTCTTGATCACTACTGTTAGGCTGTGCTTTTGTGGCAGGACCACAGGCAACTAGAATAGCAAATACGGCTGGTATGAAAAAGGTCTTCATCGTTGTTGTTTTTAAGGTTAAGCTACAAAAAACTTGAATTTATCAAATAAGGGAACGTGATGCCTGATATTTAGTTAAAATTGAGGCATGGAATTAAGTGAATTGAAAGCGAAGGCAAAGGAAGTTGCAGACAATGCGCATGCTCCCTATAGCTCTTTTCGTGTTGGTAGTGCCATTCTGACCAAATCAGGGAATGTCTATCTGGGCTGCAACGTTGAAAACACCTCTTATGGTCTTACAACATGTGCTGAAAGAAATGCAATTGCGGGAGCGATTGCCGCCGAGGGTTCAGTTGAGCTTGAGCAGGTGGTGGTTTACACGCCGACTGAGAAACCCGCGTCTCCGTGTGGAGTCTGCAGGCAGGTAATTTATGAATTTTCAAAAAGTGATGTCAAAGTACACAGTTGTTGTGATTCGGACCTGGTGTTGGATACAACAATCGGACAACTCTTGCCTGAGGTATTCACGTTGGACGATTTCTGACAAATAAAAAAGACCCTCATTTCTGAGAGCCTTATTCGCTGCCTATTCATAAAATATCTACTATTTCATGATCAGACGGCTTGTTCCAATTATACGCTCATTTTCTTTTAGAACAACTAAATAAGTGCCCACAGACAGGGTTGAAAGATCTACTTGGGTAACATTCTTCGTTATCTTTTTGTGTAGAATCATCTGCCCATTCATCGAACAGATTTCCACTTCAAAGTTCTCTTTACTTCGAGATTGCAAATACAAAAATCTCTGTGTTGGATTGGGGTATAGAGATATTCCTATTTCCTCTGCTGTCAAACCCAAAGCAGAGCTTACAACAGAGAATTCCCTTTCGACGGATATTGCTGGATTGTAATTATCATCACCAGGTTGGGTCGCAGTAACCGTAATAGAACCGACATCGGAAGGGGTCAATATACTTCCGCTCAGGCTGGCGGGACCATCCACCTGGAAAGTTATAGTCAACCCACCGCTGGAACTGGCTATTAACTCAATTGGATCAGCTTCAGTGTCAAGATCATAATCATCAATAGTATCAAACGAAATTGTTTGATCTGCCTTGTTTACAGTTAGAATTTTATCAACGTCAAGCGCTGGGTTATACAAATCACTCCCAACCTGGCTTGCCGTAATTATTGAAGTCCCTGCTCCAATAATCGCCACCTCAGCACCTGATATGGTGGCTACATTTTCATCCGATGAAATATACACAACTGGATTGTCTGAATTTCCGCCGGAGGCGCCCAAATCAAACGTTGGATCACCATATGTTTTTGAAGGAATGTCAGCAAAAGAAATCATTTGATCGGCACGCAGTATTTCAAGAGATCTTGTAACAGAAGGCGCAGGGTCGAAATCGATATTCCCAGCTTGCTCCGCCTTAATCTCTGCTGTCCCTACTCCTATTATGCTGAGTGTGTTACCTGATATTGAAACGGGGCCTGATACCACACTAAATTCCACCTCCAATCCCGAACTGGCAATTGCAGATAAACTAAAGGGTTCATCCTCGTATATCTTGGTGGCTAGTGCATCAAATGTGATCGTCTGTGAACTTCTGTGAAAAATCCATCCTACCACACCACCATTGTCCAGCGAGTTAAAGGCATTGAAAGTAGCACCGCCAGTAGCAGTCACGTTGTCCATTTGAAGATATTCACCATCGACTGTTCCCGAACTTTGACTAATAGTAAATGAAGAGCTCTCATCCGTCGCTGTTATTATGATTGGCTCTGATTCTGTTCCAACTGCATAAAATGTGCTTACCACCACTGTCCTGTGTCCAACAGGTCTCAACTCTTTGCCAGCACCAATGGTCAAATTATTCAATGTTAAATCATCACTAATTTTGCTTTCAAAATGCGGCAGTTCAACATTGAGAAAAGTCAAATTATTCAAAGCGATTGTGCTTTTGTATTCCTCCAGGCTGAGGTTTCTAGAAACGAACAAATCAGAACTACCACCATTTACCGTAACATTTTCGGCGAATGGGTCCACCGTCATAAAAGCTACATGAACAGCCGAAAGGCCAAGGTTCAGCACCTTTACACTACTTCCTTTCATGGCAAGAGTTGACAGGTTTACCTCGTTATCATTTGTATTGAAAGTACCATTCTCTAGCGTCAGTTTATCCGCTGTCACTGAGCTATTGAGTGTCCACGTTCCTGCAGAAGAGAAATTTAAATCGTAATCTTCCCCTGGTCCATTATTAAAATTTATTGTTTCACTGCTGGTTGTCAGGAAGTTTATTGTGGAAATTTGTGTGGTAACCAAAGCGGGAATATCTACTGAGCCATAGATGTTCATTTGCTTGCCGGAGCCAGAAATGATGAATGGCTGACTGACCAATGAGGCATCCAGGTCAGTGAGGTTAACCTGCGTATCGTCTATGTTTACTACTTCCGAACTCACATTAAAAGAGTTGCCATCAAAGATCACATTATCCAATACTCCGGGGACTGTGGTATGAAACGTAACACCCCCGGAAGTAGTAGCCCAATGAGCAGAAAAGTCAGACCAGTCTCCTCCATTTCCAACCCAGTAATAGCTCTCACCAACTATCCCGGTAATGTTCCATCCAGTGTTATTTCCGTTATCGATCGTCTGCGTAGCATTAAATGTCGCAGTTCCTATAGCAGCAATGTCTTGCAAAATCAAGTAAGAAGCATTCACCGTTGCCGAATTCATGGAAACCATAGCCTGAGTTGAACTGACTGCTGAATTCAAGCTAATTGGCTTGGCCTTGGTACCATCAATACTTAGCGTCTGGTTTACTGTCTGAGTTTCACCCTCTTCAAAGGAGATAGAGGATCCCGCATCTATACTTAAAAATTCGAACGTGTTAGAACCAGTAATTTCTCCTGATCCATTCATGATTACATCATAAAGTGCGACACCAAAGCCATCCAGGTCTCCTGCAATTTCGAAGCTGGAAGTACCCATGTTTACCGTAGGAGATGGGCTTGATTCTACTACTAGGTTTGTACAGATTACGGTAGCAGATTCAAGATTAGCTGTTGCAGTGTGTGGGGAGGTTCCAATATTGTGAGTTGTACAGTTAATCACAATATCGTTGTAGTTAATTGTTCCACTATAGTGATTAAAGGAATTTGTTTCAATGTCTGAGAGAAGATCGTAGGTTCCATCGCCCCAAAACGAAATATTGCTATTGTATCCAGATCCCAGAGCGGAAAAAGTCAATCCTGTATCATCTCCTTCAAAATTCAATGAATTGACATTCTTGGTCATTCCAGAAATGAACGTGACAGATCCGTGAGGATAAAGTGTGACGGATGATGACCTAAGCTTGGGAGAATTGAGTGCCCCAGTCCAGTCCATGTTATAGAAATGAGCATCAAGATCGACCGTCACTTCCTGACCAGTGATTGTAAATGAATTTGCATCAAAAAAGACGTTATCATTTCTTCCTGGATAATCTGTGTGCATAGTACTCCCTCCAGAAGAAGTAGCCCAATGGGCTGAATAATCAAACCAATTTCCAGTATCCCCAACCCAGTAAAAATTTAGACTGGTAGGTGCATTTATAGTCCACCCTGAGTTGTTTCCTTTGTCTGCAGACTCATTTGCAATAAACACAGCAGTTCCCGTGGCATGAACATCCTTGAGTTCAACGTGGGAAACCGAAATGGAACCAGAGCTCTTACTAACGATTGCTTCGGATCCATCTGTATCTGAGGAAACTACAATTGGATTATGTTTAGTCCCATCAGCTACCAGGTTGTTGATTGTAAAGACATCTCCAGACCTCAGTTTCAATTCTAGACCTGCCGGTACCGTTATTTCATTGAAGCTTGCAGAATGGCGTAGTCTGCCGTAGTTCGTAAACTCAACATCATGAAACGTGAACGGGCCGTCACCATCTACATCGGTATAAAATGAAGAAGTTAGAATCTTCGATGTCCCTGCGTTTATGGTTTGGTTCGTACCTCGTATCCAAACCCGCTCCGATGCGACTAGCGAGGATCCAAGGTTAATCGTCCTTACATTACTACCAGTGGATGTGAAGAAGTCGCTCACATCAATGTTATTGTTGCCCGAGTTAAAGGTGCCCCCAATGACATCGATTGTGGTGGCTACGATATTGTCCTGCAAAGTCCATTCTCCTCCGACTCCTCTAAATCTAACGATGGCACTACTTCCTACTGAGGTTCCATTGGTCGTTACCGTATTCCCTGTGGATATCGACTCAAATTCAACAAATCTCAGGTCGGATGTCATATCTGGAGACAGGGTGAGAGACCCATAAATATTAAGAGTATTCCCATTGCCGTCAATTGATGGGAAATTGATGGATCCTGTCCAGTCCATCGAGTTACAATCTGCGTTAAAATCATCCAGAGTCACCACCTGATTTGTAACGGAAAAAGAATTGACATCAAAATAGACATCATTAGTGCTGGAAGGTGCCGAAGTGTGAAATGTTGATCCTCCAGAACTGGTTGCCCAGTGAGTGGAAAAGTCGGACCAGTCTCCAGAGCCACCAACCCAATAATAATCCTGCGAAAAGGAAGTAAGTGTGAACAGAGCTAGAGAAAGGGTGACTATGGATCTCATTGTGGCAGCATTTAAAGATTCAAAGAATAGATTTAACTATTCCAAGTTCTTCAAATAACCGTCCTTTAAGAAGTAGTATTTAGTCAACAGCTCTTTTTTTTTAGTCATCGACATCTAATCGGACAGCTCCTACCTGAGGTCTCCACCTTGGATGATTTCTAAAAAAACAAAAAAGGTCCCCATTCCTGAGAACCTTATTCGCTGCCTATTCATAAAATATCTACTATTTCATGATCAGACGGCTTGTTCCAATTATGCGCTCATTTTCTTTTAGAACAACTAAATAAGTACCCACAGACATGGTTGAAAGATCTACTTGGGTAACATTGGATTTTATCACTTTAAACATAATTAAGCCTCCGTCCATTGAGCGAATTTCCACTTGACGGTTTGCATCAACGGAAGACTCAAGAATCAAATACCTGGATGTAGGATTGGGATAAAACCTCAGGAATGCTAAGTCCTCTCCGATTGCCAGAGCATCACCTTCGATGGTGAGCACTCCGTTAGTCAAACTTAGCTCGTAATTATTGTCTTCCCCCCCCGACAAGGTAATCGTGTACTCTCCAGCCAGGCTACTAGAAGTGGCCGTCGTTTCGGCAACTGGGGATACATCGATCACCTCTGAATCATCACCATTAACAAAACCTGAGTAGGCTAGTTTAAACGCTGGAATCACTTCTCCTACCTGAACTCTGACATCGTCAACTGAGATCGTAAGATTAGCCTTAGCCACAGATAAATCACGTTCAATCGTTGTAGCTGCACCATAATTACCATTTCCAACCTGAGAAGCGCTGATGGTAGTCACCCCCGCACCATTGACAGTTACGGTGTTGTTTGAAATACTTGCGATAGATTCATCTGAACTCGAATATGAAATTGGTAGTCCTGATGATACCGATGCGGAGAGGCCGAAACCATTGTCTCCATATGTCTTAGATGATATTTCTTCAAATGAAATGGTCTGGTCCGCCTTGTTGACTGTCAGGATCCTCTCGACACTCGTTGCTACATTGTAATTACTGGTGCCATCCTGATCAGCAGTAATAGTAGTAACTCCGACACCCACAATCGAAACTGTATTCCCAGTCACGATGGCAATCGCTTGATTTGACGAATTGAAAACAACTGCATTTCCTGAATTACCTCCAGTAGCTGCTAATTCAAAATCTTCGTCTACAAAAGTTTTCGCAGGTAGTTCGTCAAAAGCTATGATTTGATCTGCTTTTGCAACAATCAAATCTTGATCAACACTGACCGCAGGAGTGTAGTCCCCGTTACCAACCTGTGAAGCAGTGATAGTAGTTGTACCTATTCCCACAATGGTCACGGTACTCTCCAAAACAGTGGCCACAGCTGCATTAGAACTAGCATATGAAATGGTGAGTCCCGAGGTTGAACTTCCAGCTAATTCAAAACTGGCGTCATCAAAGTCTTTTTCCTCCAATGCTTCGAACGTTATTGTCTGTCCACCGCTTGCCACGTCAAATGATTGAATAACAGATGGTGCCGGATCATAATCGATATCTCCTGCTTGCTCAGCCCTTACCTGAACTGTCCCTGCGCCTGTCAAGGTTAGTGTTGTGCCTGATATTATTGCCGGACCCGAAATTACGCTGAAGCTTACGGGAAGTGCTGAAGTGGCCGTGGCAGACAATTCAAAAGGAGCATCTCCAAATGTTTTGTCCGGTAAAGAGCCGAAGGTAATTGTTTGAGCCAGTCTGTGGAATATCCATCCAACCACATTTCCATTATCAATGGAGTTAAAGGCATTGAAGACAGCTCCTCCCGTGGCAGTCACCTCCTCCAACTCCAGGTAATCACCATTAATTGTGCCGCTTGCTTGACTTATTGTTAGTGAAGAAGTTCCCGTTTGTGGCTCAATTACAACAGGGTTACCCGCAGTACCTACCGCAACAAAATCATTCGTTGTGAGTGTTACATCCTGAAGTGGCTGAAGGGTCTTGCCCGCTTCGATTGTAAACTGATTTACAAGGTAATCTCCAAACATGCTTCCATTATCTGAGAAACTCCCATTGACGCAAGAAAGGTTGTAAAGAGTTATGGAGTTGCCAGCAGAATTGTAGAGGAAGAAAGAGCTGGTAAAAGACAATTCAGAAGTGCCTCCATTGAATGTGAGATTTTCTTCTGATTGCTCCCATGTTCTTGCAAAGAAATTGCTACTTCCAGCGTTAACCGTTTTGTTATCAGTTCCGGGAAAGGCTATGCGGAAGTTTACCTTTACATCATGGCTACCTGCATTGAACGTTCCGCTTTCGATACTTAGAACATTGGATTCAAAGTTACTACCGAGGCTCCAGGTTCCGGTAGAGATGAAATTTGCAGTTGCACTAGCCCCTGGCCCGTCGTTAAAGCTGATTGTTTCGGCTTCAGTTGATAGAAAATTGAGTATTGAGGCATCCGTGGTTGCTGTGGAAGGGAGCTCGATCGAACCATAAATATTCATTTCCTTCGTCGCTCCTGCTATCGTGAAATTCTCATCACTCAACGATGCGTCCAGATCATTGAAATTAGCTGCATCTGAGTCCAACGTTACTATTTGGTCTGCAACATTAAAAGAATTTTGGTCAAATGTGATGTCATCCAATACTCCTGGCACTGCTGTTCTAAAAGCACTTCCTCCGGACGTAGTCGCCCAGTGATTTTCATAATCAGACCAATTGCCGGAATTTCCAACCCAGTAGTATTCCTCTCCAACCAATCCTGAAATGCTCCATCCGGTATTGTTTCCATTATCAATTGTTTGAGTCGCATTGAAGATGGCTCCACCGGTTGCCGCAATATCTTGCATGATCAGGTAAGTAGCATCAACCGTTCCATCAGGAATTGAGATGGTGGATTGTGTAGCACTTACCGAGGAGTTTAGAGAAATGGGGGCTCCTTTGGTTCCGTCCAACTGCAGGTATCCATTTATTATTGTTGTCTCCCCATCCTCTAGAGTAACAGATGATCCAGGCTGTATAGTGATGTTCTGATACGTATTCGAACCCTCAAGATCAATCGTACCATCGGCAGTTAAATTATAAAACGTGAACCCACTGATAGAGGCATGTTGTATGGATAGACTACCACTAAGACTTGCGAAACTCTCAAGAAAAATGCTAGAAGTTCCAGCATTTATTATGGGCTGAGATGAGGAGTTTTGAACTTTAAAATTTCTCGCATATACATTGCTACTCCCCATATTGAAAGTCAAACCGCTTCCCAGCACTTCTATACTTGATGATTTAATAGGCTGATTATTCAGATTGATAGTGCCGTTACTAAAGCTTAATGTAATACCTGTATAGAGTGAGTCAAGCAGTGTATAGGTGCCTGATCCATCAAAATCAAGATTGTTTATACTGCCGTTGTTTCCGTAGGTCACTGTATGACCAGCCCCCACACCGTTCACATCCACATTCCAAAGCACCTTCTCTACTTCATTGGAAAATGTCATGGACCCATATATATCCAAACGATTGGCAACCGCACTATTTATTATCGGCGAGTTGGTCACACTGGACCAGTCCATATCGAAGCACTCAGCATCCAGATCAATTTCTACGGTCTCATCTGTGCTTGAAAATGAATTTCCATCAAACAGAACATTATCGTTTTTACCCGGATAGTCCGAATGCATTGTACTTCCCCCACTTGTTGTTGCCCAATGCGTAGCGAAATCCGACCAATTTCCACCATTACCCACCCAGAAGTAGTTAAGGCCAACAATCGGATTGATTGTCCACCCGGTATTGTTTCCATTATCAATGGCCTCATTTGCTGTGAAAGTTGCACCACCGATACCATGGATATCCTGTAATTCTACATACTCCAGGGTAATAGGACCTGTCAGCTTGCTTATGGTAGCCTCCGAGCCGGTAGTTTCTGACTGAATAATAATTGGCTCGTGCTTTGATCCGTCGGCAACAAAGCTTGTCACTGTAAAAACGTCCCCGTTACTCAAGCTCAGTTCTGATCCGGCGAGTACCGTAATTTTATCAAATGTCCCTGTATTTCTTAGCTTTGCATTGCTTCCATCAAGCTCCACGTGATGGTAAGTAAAAGGACCATCCCCCTGGGCATCACTATCAAAAATGGAAGCTGATATTTTAGACGTGCCTGCATTGATCGTCTGATTGGTGCTATTAACCAACCATTGTGGCACCGTGATCACCGACGAACCCAGGTTGATCACCTTGGTGCCCGAGGTCTGAAATTCGAACCTGTCCTCCAAATTGATATCATGACTATTCGTGTTTAGTGTTCCAGCTTCCATTAAGATGCTGAAATTATCAAAATTGTCCTGCAAAGACCATTCTCCTCCTGCACCCACGAATCGGATAGATGTGAGAAACCCTCCCAACGATGTTCCATTTGACGTAATCGTATTTCCAGTAGAGGTAGAATTAAACTTTACCTCATCAAACTCAGCGGTCATATCTGAAATTAGCGTAAGCGATCCATGTACGTTAAGATCATTCGAACTGGCAACGATTGATGGGAAATTAGTGGCGCTTACCCAACTCATTGAATTGCAATCCGCATCCACATCCACAGTTACCACCTGGCTTGTGGATGTGAAGGAATTGACATCAAAATACACATCATTGGAACTTGAGGGTGCAGAACTATGAAAAGTAGAACCTCCAGAACTGGTCGCCCAGTGGTTGGAGAAATCAGACCAATTTCCAGAACCTCCAACCCAATAATAATCCTGAGAAAAGGCAGTAAGTGTGAACAGAGCTAGACATAGGGTGACTATGGATCTCATCAGTGACAGCATTTAAAGATTCAAAGAATAGATTTAACTATTCCAAGTTCTTCAAATTACTGCGTCCACTAAAGTGATTTTTAGTAAACGACACGGATTATTTAGCCAGCGACAAAATTTTCGCATCATATAAACTAAAGCATGGATATTTTAGACATGAAGCCTGGCTTGTAAGCCCGACCAATCGGGACTTTCTGTTCGTTGAAAAAAATGTACCCTTCGCTAATCATAGTTATTCTTGAAAAATTCACCAGATATGATTTATGAACTCTATCGAAACCAAATGAAGTCAGCTTCTCTTCAATACTCTTAAGTGTATGGCTTATTATGAATGACTGGTCATTGGAGAAAATCTTAGAGTAGTTATCGAAAGCTTCTACGTAGTCGATTTCGTCGGGTGCTATCGAAATCAATCCATCTTTATCTTTTATAAAGAACTTGTCTGGTTTCTCAAGAACGCTCAATTTCTCTATTTTATGAAAAGTCATTTCTATATTGACCAGTATATCCTGTCTGTTGAAAGGTTTGAGAATATATGCAACAGGACTTGTCTCTTTAGCTCGTTTCAGCGTTTGTTCATCATAGTATGAGGTTATGTAAATGAAAGGAATAGATTGATTTCTGTTTACAAAAGTGCCGATGTCTATCCCGTCTTTATCGCCTGAAAGATTAACATCCAGCAATAACAAATCGAAAGACTTCTCTGAGATTTTTCTTATAGCATCTTCGTACTTCAAGGCAATTGTTACATCCTTTAGTCCCATGTCCTGAAGGTGAAACGACAAATCGTCAGCAATAAGAGGTTCGTCCTCTACAATAAGGACCGACTTTTCCATAAACAATTATACCAACTTAAAACTGGATATCAATAGTGAAGCGTCTGCTCCACTATCGAAATTGAAACTAACCTTGGCTTCCAGTTTTAGAGCAAGAGACTGAATCATTCGCATTCCAAAAGAGTTCGATTTCTCAACCTCTTTTGTACTCCCAACACCATCATCCGTCACTCTTAGTTCAAGTTCGTTTTCTAGTTTTCTCAAGACAATTTTCAAAGTTCCTTCACGATCATTAGGAAATGCATACTTAAATGAATTACTGATTAGCTCATTTAAAATAAGGCCTATTGGAATGATAGTGTCAACATCAATTTTCAAGTCTTCAAGCTCGTAGTTAATGGAAACACGATCCTCATCTATACCATATGCATCCTTGAGTGTGGCAGTAAGGTTCTTGATGTAGTCGATAACTTCCACTCCTAACAAATTGTTGTTTTGATATAATTTTTGATGAATTAGCGCCATCGACTTAACTCGATTTTGGCCTTCGTTCACTGCAGCTTGAGCGGCCTCATCTTCAATGTATCTTGATTGAAGGCTCAATAGACTTGAGATGACTTGCAAATTGTTTTTTACACGATGATGGATTTCACGTAACAGGACCTCTTTTTCACTCAAGGATTTTGAGATAGCTCTATTGGCTCTTGACTTGGCTCTTAGTAGAACGATAAGGAAGAATGCAGCTAGAATTACTAGAGATGCTATGAGCAAGAATATGTTCCGTTGATTTGAAGATCTCTCCTTGCTCAATTCTACTTCTTGATTCAGAAACTTTAATTCAGAAATCTCACGTTCCTTCCGTTCAGATTCATACTTAAGATTAAGGTTTGCTATGGCTTCATTCAGAGATTCTGTGAGCAGAGAGTCCTTCTGAAAGAATGCTTTTTCCAAACTGTTTCTGGCTCTTTCATGCTTCCCGATTTTTGCTAGTGATCGGGACAACAAAAATTGATTTTCCACAATCAATTCCCTGTTGTTTAAAACCTCATTAAGCTTTTGCAATCTTTCTGCAAAAGCAATCGCATTTTCGTAATTGAGGCTTTCGTGGTGAAACGAAGCGATTGACAGCAAAGAGTGCGCAATGTTTAGTGTGTCTTTTTTTTCCTCGAAAAATACCATGGCTTTGCTCACGTAAAAAAGGCTACTGTCTAATTGCCCTAGACCCTGAAATGAATTTGCCATGTTTACATACGACTTAGCCAGATTTCTTTGCGACCCCCTTTTCTCGGTCAATTTTTGAAGTTTTCTGTTGTATTCAAACCCCTTTTCAAAGTCACCAATGCTATTGTAGATGGAACCCAGATTCAGCGAGACAATTTCGATACCATTTTCATTGCCGTATCTAAGTAAAATTTCCTTTGCCTCAAGATAGTTAGCTATTGCTTTTTCGTACATTCCCTGCTTCTTGAAAATCAATCCCAGATTAATTTTCGTCTTTGCCGAACCAAGCGTATCCCCTATCAACTCTCGGGTTTCCATAGCCTCAATCAGAAAAGCGATAGCCTTGTTGTAATCTTCTCTATCTATATACATCACCCCCAGGTTATTTAGGGAAGACCCTGTTTTCACCGTATCTCCACTAGCTCTACGAATTGTCAGAGCCTGATCATAGTACCATTCTGCACTGTCCCATTCGATGAGATAGTGGAAAGCGACAGCTACAGAGGTGGATGCCTGTGAAAGTCCTTTTGGATCTTCCAGCACCTCAAACGCCTCGTATGCAAGTCTTCCATATGCCAACGAACTATCCAGGCTCTCTCTGAACCACTGAAATGAAAGTTCATCGAGCGTGTAGGCCCTGTCGACTGGACTCAAGTCCTTACCCAGATGATTTCTAAGACTATCAATCGTAATGTTCTGAGAATGAACGGAAAGAAGGATAGCTACTAACGACGTGCTTAAAATATACTTCACGTTTGGTAAGTTGCTCATTTTGACAAAAAAAAACCTACTTATAAAGCAGGCTTTTAATTCAGTTTCTTTGACTCCTAGTAGTAACTGTAGCTAGGAGGCTTGTTCCCAGTAATTCTTACATAGAGATTAGCTTTGGCCTTATGATTCGTAAGATGATCGTGAACCGTTAAGAGTCCCTCCAACCTTGTCATTGTATTTCCACCAAAGCTCTGAATGGTATCCATTAACTGCTGATCAGACAAACCAGCCATAATTTCTCGAGTATCATCCAACCTCGCTCGAACAAAATTCACAATCTCCTCTTTACTCATGTTGGCAACATCCATGTCCGGCTGATCTTGCGGAGGTGGAATATCCTTTAGGTAAAGGTTGGCTATTACCATTGACGAACCACCGATATGGATCAACTGCTCAGCAAAAGTCCGAACGCTATCATGTGGCTTGTAGTTATACTGATCTTCCGGCATAGCATCTGACAGCTCAACCACTTGATCGATCGCAGCATTCCACACCTTCGTGTGTCCCTCTACAATCTTGTATGTTGGCTCATTAGAAACAGGAGGTGCGCATTGAGCAAGCAACAATATCGTTACCGCCCAAAGTAAGGGTTTGGTTAGGTTTTTCATAAAATTTAAGTTTAGATTTCGTTTGTTAAAGCTAAAGCTTAGTTGACGAAAAAGAAATTCAGGGAAATCAGTACTTTCGATTCATTATCTCAGAATAGATAATGGCTTTACGGGCTTCGTCTGAACTAAGGCCATCCCTGATTTCATCAGCAAACGTGTATTGCTCCTCCTCAGTTGGCGCTTCTCCTTTGAATAGTTTAGGTTCTTGATAGTGTTCGCTGGGTTCATAATCTAACTTAAACCCTTCTGCTCGTTTGATAGATTCTTCGTAAACTTTTCTGCTTTCATCATCTGCAAATGCTCGACGTTCTCCTTCCAGTCGCTGATCTTCCACAGCGTCTTCCCATTTGACTTCTTCCTTTTCCTTCACTGGTTCCCTGGCACTCGGTTCCGGTTCCTGCTCGATCTGGCCCTCCCCAGTTATCTCCTTTAGCAAATCCTCAAAGGACTTGGTAGGTGACTGCGGAGATGGATTGTTTTCACTCCCAGGGCGTTCAGTTGGAGCTTTTTTCTTCTTCCCTCGTGTTAAGAAGTAGATAACCGCAGCCAAAATATACCAGACAATCTTATAATCTTCCATCTAATAAGCTAAGTTAACAAAACTGCTAGTTGAAGTTGGTCCATCTTCCACCTAAACTTGTACTATTTTCTAACAGTTTATAACAATTTGCAGTTATCAGGCTGAAAAACATGTCTTTGGCGTAATAGTTTTCATTCATTCCTTCAATGAGTTGAGGGTTATCTCATAGATCTGACTAACTTACAGGCTAATTAAGAAACATGCCCAACTACCCGACCAACCATCATCTATACACCTTATTGTGGAATAAATATCGCCCCGCAATCGTGAAACTAATGGCCGATGCGCAAGAGGCCCCACAAGAATACAAGTTTCAACCACATGAGTTTAAAGATGTAAATCCTAAAGAAAAAGGTGGGTATTGGTTCACGATGGAAGTCTATAAGGGCAAAGCACAAAACAACATCAAGGGGTCCGTGGTAGCGCAAGACCTACTCCTAATCCTACAAAAGTCTGGAAGAGCATTGGAAATGTTCGAAACAGCCAAGTATGAATTTACTCTTGACAAACAATTTACTTTTGGTGTCAGTCAAGAGCCAGTAGTTGAAGAGACCGAGGAAGAAGAAAATGCTGCCGAGGCGGAAGAGAGTTCAAAAGAAACTGTCGAGGAAGTTGCGGCTGAGGAAGCAACTGAAGAAGTGAAAGAGGAAGAGGTGAAGGAAGAAGCCGAAGCAGAAAAAAAAGAAGGTTAGCCCTCTAGCAAAATCTCTAATTTTGCTTTTTCTACTAATTCATGACAAACATCGCGATAGCAATCCATGGTGGAGCAGGCACCATCCTGAAGTCTTCACTTACCCCTGAGCTTGAGAAATCATACAAAAGCGAGCTTCAAAAAGCACTTGATATAGGCTATAAGCTTCTAGAATGTGGAAATACATCTACAGACGCCGTGGAAGCAGCTGTAACCTCACTCGAAGACTGCCCCCTGTTCAATGCAGGAAAAGGTTCTGTATTCACCTCGGAAGGTACCCATGAGATGGATGCATCGATCATGGAAGGTGCCACATTAAATGCAGGAGCCGTATCAGCTGTCTCAGGTATTAAGAATCCAATCAAATTATCAAGGCTTGTGATGGAGCAATCTGATCACGTCTTTATGACAGGAAAAGGTGCGGAAGACTTTGCCCGCGAAATGAAAAGTGAGTTTGCTACTAAAGACTATTTCTTTGAAGAATTTCGTCATAGACAATGGCTGGATGTAAAAGGCACTAACAAATTTCAACTAGATCACTCAGCTGCCAAAGATCAAAAATTTGGTACTGTCGGAGCTGTCGCACTGGATCAGGCTGGAAATATTGCAGCCGCTACGTCTACAGGCGGAATGACCAACAAGAAATACGGACGAGTTGGCGATAGTCCAATGATTGGAGCTGGCAATTATGCGAATAACAAGACATGTGCAGTTTCATGTACAGGTAGCGGAGAATATTTTATTAGAGCCGTTGTGGCATACGATGTATCGTCACTGATTGAGCACAGAGGAATGAGCCTTCAAGAAGCCACACGTCAAGTAGTTCAGAACAGGTTGAAAGAAATGGGCGGAGACGGAGGCTTAATTGCCATTGACAAGAATGGGAGGATCGCGCTGGAGTTCAACACCAAAGGAATGTATCGCGGTCAAAGATCCTCGAGTGGTCTCAACGAAGTTTCTATCTACTCCTAGAGACTAAACAAACTCTTCGTGTATTGGTAAGATGGAAATATTTCTGTTATTGAATGTGAACTGATCTCCATTCGCCAATATGTGGGTGGTGAGGTTGGAAAGTGACATAGGTGTACCTTCTTCCAACTGATCATGAGCGTTGTGAGTAAGGGAGCTAGCATCCATCACAATCACCATCCCTGATCCAATTACCCTAAATTCATTGCAATTTTTGATTATAAGACCGGTATCTTCAGCAAGACCGATACCAACCAAATCTGGAAAAACAGCAACAGCCTCTGCCAATCGGCCAAATCTTCCACGTTTAATAAAGTGCGTATCAATAATTAATTCTGGGATCAGACTAAGGCCGCTTCTGAGAATTACAGCTCCTTTTTGCAACGCCTCAGTGCTACTTCCTCCCGCAATCATTTCATTCGCCATTGCCATTGCGCCTGCACTTGTCCCTGCAACCACGAAATCGTCGTTCCTGAATTTTTTGCAAATCAAATCATGCAATTTCGTCTCTCCAATAATCTCCGTTATTCGGGATTGATTTCCACCCGAGAACATCACACAATTCGCTGAAGAAAAGTCCTCCAGCAACTCAACTTCCTCGCATTGGCCTCGCTCCGTAATGTTCATCACGGTCAGGTTTGTACATCCAAGTTTTTCAAATGCAGTTATGTAGTTGACTCCAACTTTTTTCGGAATACTAGACGCTGTAGGAACAATTATGATTTTAGCATCGGGTCCCCCACTCTCTTTCACTACATGTGATAAAATCCCCTCTGCAATAAAGTCAAGGCCCGAATTCTCATTCTCTCCTTTATCCTCGTTTCCACCGATCGGTATTAGCGTTCCTTTAATTTGATCCATCTATATGTTGCGCCTCAAAATTTATGACTTTGCAAAAATGGCTATAAAATCTCGTTAACAATATATATTTATACCAAATCAACTTGACTCGCTTAAATATTTCCAACATGGACATTAGAGAAATCCGCGCACTTAGAGGGCCCAATTACTGGTCTGTAAATAGACACAAGTTAATTGTGATGGTTCTGGACATAGAAGATCTTGAACAGAAACCAACCAATAAGATCAAAGGGTTTCTAGGAAGGCTTAAGAAGATGTTTCCCACCATGCAAGAACATCGCTGTTCAGTTGGAAAACCGGGTGGTTTTTTCCTGAGAGTTAAAGAGGGAACATGGATGGGGCACGTGATTGAGCACATTGCGCTTGAACTACAAACCTTGGCAGGAATGGATGTAGGATTCGGTAGAACACGAGGATATGGAGAGGAAGGTGTATACAACGTCGTATTTGCTTACATGGAGGAAGAGGTAGGAAAATACACCGCAAAGGCGTCGGTACGTATCGCAGAAGCACTTATTTCTGGAAAAGAGTACAATCTAGAAAAAGACATTCAGGAAATGCGGGAGATTCGAGAGCGTGTGAGGTTGGGTCCCAGCACTGGCTCTATGATTGAAGAGGCGGCGAGCAGAGGAATCCCCTGGATCAGGCTAAACAAGTATTCACTCTGTCAACTGGGATATGGTGTTAACCAAAAGAAGGTGCAAGCCACGGTAGCTAGCACCACCAGTAACATTGGAGTTGAGATCGCCTGTGATAAGGAGGATACCAAATTTTTACTTGAGGAAGCACAAGTTCCGGTACCAAAAGGAGAAATCATCAAAACAGAGCGAGGCCTGAAAGAAGCCGTCCGGTATGTTGGCTATCCCTTAGTTGTAAAACCAATCAGTGGGAATCACGGGAGAGGAATTACGACCAATGTTCAGGACTGGGACGATGCAGTAGTTGCTTTTGAAGCGGCCAAAAACGTTTCCAATTCTGTTATAATAGAAAAATACATTACTGGTGAAGATTATCGTTTGCTAGTCATAGACGGCAAACTGGTGGCAGCGGCGAAACGCACCCCTGCACATGTGGTCGGCAATGGAAAGTCAACCATACAAGAATTGATTGACAAGGTAAACGAAGATCCACGTCGAGGTTATGGGCATGAAAAAGTGTTGACGCGAATTGAGGTCAATGATCTAACAAAGAGCATTCTCAAAGAACACAGAAAGAATTTAAAATCTGTTCTAAAGAAAGGGGAAGTGTTCAATCTCAAAGACACTGCGAACCTAAGCACAGGTGGCACCGCTGAAGACGTTACTGATATCGTTCATCCCTACAACATTTTCATGGCAGAGCGAATTGCCAAAATCGTTGATCTAGATATATGTGGAATTGACATTATGACCACAGACATTGGACAGCCTTTACCAGAAACTGGTGGCGCCGTGTTGGAGGTAAATGCTGGCCCCGGCTTCCGGATGCACCTGGCTCCTGCCGAAGGTCTACCAAGAAATGTAGCTGGGCATGTAATTGACATGCTGTATCCTCCAGGATCTGATTGGAGAATTCCAATTGTGGCTGTTGCTGGAACGAATGGAAAGACAACGACAACTCGACTAATTGCGCATATGGCGCGAATGAAAGGTCATAAAGTGGGATACACCACAACAGATGGTGTTTACATACAAAACAGACTATTGATGACTGGCGATTGTACAGGTCCCGCCAGTGCAGAATTTGTATTGAAAGATCCGACTGTTGATTTTGCAGTCTTGGAGTCAGCCCGCGGGGGGTTATTGCGCGCCGGCTTAGGCTTTAAGAATTGTGATATTGGCATTGTTACAAATGTCTCTGCTGATCACCTTGGCTTAAAAGGTATTCACACAATAGAGCAGCTCGCACGGGTAAAGGGTGTGATACCAGAAACCGTATTTCCTGATGGGTATGCAATCTTAAACGCTGATGATGATCTTGTTTTTGCCATGCGAAAGAATGTTAAATGTAACGTGGCACTTTTCTCACTGGATGAAAGTAGTAAGCGAATGAAACAGCATGCTAAATCTGGTGGCCTAGCAGCAGTTTATGAAAATGGATATATCACCATTTGCAAGGGAGAATGGAAAATGAGAGTGGCAAAGGCAATCAACGTTCCCTTGACCTTTGATGGAAAAGCAACGTTTATGATCCAAAATGTGCTGCCTGCTGTTTTGACCGGATTCATTAGAGGATTCTCTATTGAAGACATTAAGGTTGCGATAGAGTCATTCATACCATCGCCGGCCCAAACACCAGGTCGACTGAACATGTTTAGATTCAAGCACTTCAATGTGCTCCTTGACTACGCTCACAATCCTGCTGGCTTGCGAGCACTTCAAAACATGATTGAGAAAATGAACGGAAGTCCGAAGGTGGGGATGATCGCCGGTATTGGTGATCGTCGACCTGAAGACAATCATGAAATTGGACAGATCGCCGCAGAGATGTTTGACGAAATTATCATTCGACAAGACAAGCACTTACGAGGTAAGACTGAAGATGAATTGATCGAAATGATTCACGGTGGAATCAAAAGTGTAGATCCAGAGAAACCTGTGACAATAATCCCTTCTGAAAAAGAGGCAATTACCC
>JBDVJN010000032.1:0-2746 GCA_039961455.1 Cyclobacteriaceae bacterium
TTCCCTCCTGATTTTAAGGTGGTTAGCGCAGCTTCGAAAAGCTGGTGAAGTTCTTCTTTGCTATTTTCTTTTCCTTCCATTTGTGTCATAAGTTATATTTTTTACATTCTAACTTTTGACACACTTTATTGAACACCCTCGGCTAAGCCGACAAAGCTTAGTTGGACGCTATCAAACCACCGTACCGACCTTTCCCACCGCTGTACAAACTACAACTCTTACTGTATAAACCCTCCCAACTGATGTACAGAGCATACCGACAGTTGTATACATGGTCTCCACAAACGTATAAGTGCTGACGACAACAGTACAGGCATTCCCGACAACAGTACAGACATTCACCGCAAATGTATAGATCCCACCCACGACTGTACAGCTATTCCCGACATGTGTACGAACCGTCCCGACAATAGTACAGCAGTCACCGACATGTTGGAGCCAATGGTACTTTACCCGCCTATTGATTCTCAAACTCATGCTTGAGCAACCACTGTTTTCTGTGGATACCGCCCCCGTAGCCTACAATGCTACCATCAGATCCAATGATCCGGTGACAAGGAATAATGATTGAAATTCGGTTCTCGCCATTGGCTCTAGCAACAGCTCTGACTGCTTTAACATTCCCAACGATGTTCGACTGCTGTTTGTATGATCTGGTAACCCCATACGGTATCTCAATGAGCGCATTCCAGGCTTTTAGCTGAAAGTCAGTTCCAGGGACAACTAGTGGTACATCAAAGTCCTTTCGTTTGCCTTCGAAGTATTCGTCCAATTGTTCCTGCACCCGATCAATCATAGGGTGTTTCCCTGTCACCATTTCTGCATTTAATCGCTTTTTCAAATTACCGATTTGCGTCTCCAGCATTTTCCGATCTGTGAATTCCAGTAGGCATAGACCCTCGTTGGTCACGCCAACCATCACCGGGCCCAACGGAGTTGGTATTCTATTCATCGTAATCAAATCACCATCGACCCCAGGTGAAAATCCTGTCATATTCTTATATGTTTCTGAAAACCCACTAAGTGATTCATATCCGTGCGAGTACGCAGCAGAAGTTATACTATCTCCTTCCTTAATCTTGAGGAATGCCTGATTTATTCTACTCATTCGTAAATACGCCTGAAAAGTGATGCCATGTTGCTTCTTAAAAAAACGCCTGACTCTTGAAGGGCTGTAGCCCAATTGTTGAAGGTCGAAATCCTTCCACTTCTTTTCAGGTTCGCGTTCTATTTCTTTTAGTAGCGGGACAAGCCATTCGGGGTTTTCACCAAAGGCTTTCGTTGGCCTACAAATCTTGCAAGCTCGATATCCATTTTTTAAAGCCTCACTCACATTGTTAAAAAATTCAACGTTCTGCTTTTTCGGCTTGCGTGCAGAACAGGTAGGTCGGCAAAAAATACCAGTAGTTATTACCCCGACAATGAAGATGCCTTCATAATGCGAATCTTTGGCCAATAATGCCTGGTACATTTCGTTCGGTGATGGTAGGGAAATCATGGTTTAATTTGTCTCATTACTAACTATTTATCAAAAAAATTTCTATTCTGGTAGGAATGTCAACCGAAAAATGAACACCATTATTTTTATTTTGCATTTTGCACCTTCAATGAGAAATATAGTTCTAGTACTCCTCGTATTATTCGTCGGTTGTAGCAACGATGAAGAAGTAATTCCTCCCGGGCCAATCACTTCTGCTGCTGCAGACATCAATTTTGTAACATCTGAAGACGGGGAAAATTATACAAAGGGTGAACTTATGGGCAACGCCAATCTTCAATATCAGGATGGTATAACAACTATGGTCGTTTCCGTATCAGGCATGGAAGCAAACTCTTCACATGCAATGCATCTACATATGGGTTCCCTGGAGGTACCAGGGCGGCATTGGAACCAAAATGTACTATCGGCCTTTTGCAACACAGAAAGCATGGGACAGATTTGGGCAAAGCCTTTTGCAGGTGATGTTGGAAACTTAGACATCGATGCGGATGGCAATGGGAGTTTCACCATTGAAACAGACCTATGGACTCTGGGGTTAGGCGAAAATTCTGATATCGAAAATACCGTTCTGTTTATCCATCAAAGTGAGGAAGACTTCCTCAACGAATGCGATCCCAATCATGGGCATACGCACGGACATGTAAATGCTAAGATCGCAGGTGGCACAATCATTCTTGGAGCAGTTGTGCTGCAGTAAATAAAAAAAGCCCATCCTCTCAGACAGGCTTTATTCGGTCCCTACTATCAGCGGCAATTATCTTCACACACACCAGCGATATCCTAATAGTTAATTAAGATGCTTCAAACGTAAAGTGAATTATCTTCACTATCAAAACCATTCGATGGACTCGGAGATTGTTAAGACCAACACCCAAATTATTAAGAGCACTGCATCTAAGCTTGGGTTCAATTTCTGTGGAATTGCTAAGGCCGAGTATCTTGAAGACGAAGCTCCACGTCTCGAGGAATGGCTGAACAGAGGGTATCAGGGAAAAATGAGCTACCTCGAAAATCATTTCGAGAAAAGATTAGATCCTACTAAGCTGGTTCCCGGTGCAAAGTCGGTAATCTCTCTCGTTTATAACTACTATCCTGAGAAATCGCAAAGTCCAAGCGACCATCCAAAAATCGCAAAGTACGCATATGGTCAGGACTATCACTTCGTCATCAAAGACAAGCTCAAAGATTTCATGAAATTAATTCAGGCCAAGATTGGGGAAGTCGATGGACGAGTCTTCGTTGACT
>JBDVJN010000033.1:0-14015 GCA_039961455.1 Cyclobacteriaceae bacterium
ATTCATACAAATACGAAATTTGATTTGAAAGGGTTTCAGATTAGGTGAATTGGGAGAAAAGATCGTGCATAGTCGGTGGTGCAGCTACCACTTTCTGACAATGATCTCCAACAGTTCTGGGTGAACAGACCCTGCGGCAACAATCTCCTTACCAAAAAGGTAATTCTCTCCACCTTTAAAATCTGTAACCACACCTCCTGCTTCCTTTACCAACAAAATACCGGCAGCTACATCCCATGGGTTCAGATTGTACTCAAAGAATCCCCCATATCGACCGCAAGCCACGTAGGCCAAATCTGCAGCTGCGCTACCCATTCTTCTCAGGCCTCGGGTATTCTTCATTAATTCATTCAGGATAGAGAGGTAGTTATCCAACTGGTCAAAATTGTAAATCGGGAACCCAGTAGCAAAAACGCACTCATCTATATGCTCCTCATTCGCCACTCGAATAGGCTCTTCATTCAAATATGCACCGCCATCTTTCCATCCATAGAAACACTCATCATTAGCAACTTCGTAAATCACACCTACAACTAACTCGTCATTGTGTTGCAGTGCGATACTCACACAAAAATTCGGTAGGCCGTGCACAAAATTTGTCGTGCCATCAAGGGGATCAATGATCCAGGTGTATTCCTTGGAATCCTGAGAAACAGTTTCTTCCTCGGTTAAAAATCCAGCATCCGCTACCAAAGGTCTCAGCGTATCCACCAACATCTTCTCAGCTTCTTTATCAACATAAGACACCAAATCCGTTTTTCTCCCTTTTAGCTCGACGTCTTTTTTGTTGAAGTTTTGTCTTTCACGCTTGATGAACGCCCCTGCATCAAGTGCCGCTTCTACTACTTGTCCGGTGATTGCTTCGAGATTCATTTGACGCCCTCCAATACGATAACAAACTCTCCTTTGATTGTGTTCTCCTCAAAATGTTGCTTGACTTCTGTGATACTCCCTGTTACCGTTTCTTCGAATTTCTTTGTCAGCTCTCTTGACACGGAAACATTTCGATCTCCCAGTAGATCCAGAAGTTGATCAAGCGTCTTTAGAAGACGATGTGGAGATTCATAAAAGATCGCAGTTCGAGATTCCTCTTTTAATGCATTAATCCTTGTTTGCCTTCCCTTTTTGTGTGGCAAAAAACCTTCGAAAACAAAACGCTCGCATGGAAAACCGGACTTAATCAACGCTGGAACAAAGGCGGTTGCTCCAGGTAGCGCATCTACTTCAATATCATTTGCCAACGCCTCCCTTACAAGCAAAAAGCCGGGGTCTGAAATACCTGGTGTTCCAGCATCGGAAATTTGAGCAATTGAATCACCGGTTTTCAAGCGATTGATTACGTCCTCAACTTTCTTGTGCTCATTGTGCAAATGAAAACTCTGGCTTGGAGTGCCGATTTGGTAATGTTTAAGCAAAACGCCTGATGTGCGCGTATCCTCAGCAAGAATAAGATCTACTTCTTTGAGAACCTCAACAGACCTAAACGTCATATCTCCCAAATTGCCAATGGGTGTAGGCACCAGATACAGCTTGCCAAAGTTGCTCATACTTGCAATTTAGTTTGAGCGAGGATCACAATGGTCAATACTTTCGATAGAAATTTCGCAAGTGATTTGAGGCTTGATTGTAGATTGGTCCGCTAAATTGAGCAAACAGAAACTGTGGTTCTGGCGAAGGAGCTTCTTTTAATTTGGTCAATTCCAGTTGTTCGTCTGTCAAAGCTCTTTCATCGCCTTTGAATGTTGCCCATTCAGAAAGCCATTGGTATTGTCCAGGCATTTTACGCTGAAATAGAATTCTGTCGGTTCTGCTATCGTATATTTTCATATCCAGAAGCCCTTTGGAGTCCAGGTACTTGGAAAACGTAGTGAATTCGGCTTTTACCTTTCCGTAGACATCTCTGGAAGCGCCTTCGATTTCTACCTGACCAACTACTACGCTGTCCTGTGTGTAGTCTTTGGTTTTTTCCTTCACATACGTTTGTCCAACCACAAAGTCATCAAACTGCATCACCACCACATGATCCGGCTGATTTAGCCCTGAGCGCTGCGCTTCAGTTGGGCTGTAGAACCGAACAAAGTCACTTAATTGGTTCTTATCCAAAAACTCGTAGATGCGGTTTTGAAAAAATTCATGCGTGAGTCCAAAACGTCTGGAATGCACCGGAATTTGATCAAGCAAAACTTTGAGCGTTGCGTTCTCTCTAGCCACAGCCATTTTCTGTGGGGTGTCTTTGTAATTCGGCTTCAGATACTGCGCACGCTCAAAATGGTAGAATGCTTCCTTCGCAGCTTCCCGGGTTCCCTTTCTGAGTTCTGCGATACCGGCGGAGTAGCGTTCCTCAGCAGCCAAGGTGGAAGCTTCATTGAATTCATTTCTGTAATTCTTGGGATTAGGTATCACCTTGAGGCAAGCTGGACATTGCCAGATCTTGTCGTACATCCAGTTCATCTGATCATATGAGCTGGCAATCTGATCCCACTTGAATCTTCCGTTCGAAGACTTTTGGTTGCTAATGTTCCGCAAATTCTTCTGCTGAGCAAGCGAATAAGCCTCTCTTAAGGTGGTTTGTGCCTTTTTGTTATTTGGACTACCCTGCAGCCTCTTAACGGCTTTTTCAATCGACGTGCCATAATTTCCTTGTTGGAGTTGCTTCTTGCCACTTGAGCAGCTCCATAAAACAGCTACGGATAATAGTATGATGATTTTCTGCATGATTCAAGTGTTTAGGTCTTAGGCATTCCAAAGATTGAACCAATTAAGCCAAAAAGCAATTTGTTCGACTAAACCAGCTGATCTATCGATGCCGCCAAATTCCTGTCATTGTCCGTCACAATGTCACCAGCATCATGTGTGCATAGTTCAATCTTCACCGTATTGTACACATTGCTCCAATTTGGGTGATGATCCATTTTCTCAGCGACGATAGCGACCCTGGTCATAAAAGAGAATGCTTCAACAAAGTTTTGAAATTCAAAAGTCCTGGTGAGTTTGTCGTTTTCTTCTGTCCACATTAGTTAGTTCTTAAGTAGAAATTTATCCGTAAAAAGTAGAAAGTAGTTGGATTTATAAAGCAATTAGGCCTTCTATCTTTTTTGCCTTCTTATAAACCGCGATCACTTCATCGCTTGATTTCACCTTCGCTTCCAAGGTGACGCTCACATATTTATTTCCCGAGCTGGTTTTGATCTTAATTTCAGCCTCATCCACCAGTTCTTCAACCTTTTTTTGATCTTCGGATTTTACAATGAACTTAAAGGTATAACCTCCTGGAAAAGAATGAGCTCCTTCCAGTTTTTCTTTAAATTCATTTTCCTTAAAATTCATTGCACAATACTATTATTTTTTTAAATCACTTCGAATAACTAATGGCAGAATTGGACAGTGATTCTGGTGGGGTATGTTGAATTTCAAATGTATTTATAGTAGACATTTATATAAATATTACAGCCATGAAATACGCAATTTTCATTATCAGTCTAATCGCCTTTTGTTGCGAGGAAAGTGATCAAGTGTCCCTTGAGAAAGATGTCATAATCATTGATAAATTTAGTGTCATTGAAGATTCGGAAATGCTAATCAATAATGCAGAGATCGAATCCGACATCTTGACCCTTAGTATTCAATATGGCGGTGGATGTGGAGAGATCGATTATGATCTCTATACTTCGGGTTTGTTTATGGAATCAAATCCTGTTCAGTTAGAAGTGGTTCTCTCTTTTGAGGACAATGACACATGCGAGGCTCTAATCACAAAGGACTTAAGTTTTGACCTGGAACCAGTTGCAACACTTTGGAAAGATTCATATCAGGAAGCATCCGGAACGGTGATCGTACGATTAAAAGGGTACTCTGATTCAATCAGATATGATTTTTAACAAACAGATAATTGAAGGTTTTCTTCCTAGAAGAACTTATATCGCATGTCTTCGATTTCCGCAAACTCCTTGATTGCATCATCGATGTTTCTACTTACATACACTCTGAAGTAGGTATATGGAAAATCTGCAATAACACTTGTGTATCCCAGTCTCTTTTGCGCTACTTGCTGGCTAAAAGGAGAGTAATCTGGCTGCTCTTCTGGCAGATCTTTAGAAATCAACTTTACCATTACCACTCCGTCTCTTACTTTAAATGCTCTCGTGTTCTCTTCCTCGTTTAGTGCAAAGGCAAGTCCAACTGCTTCTGGCGCGTACCCTACTGTTGTAATGTTGTTTGAAGCTAACTGGACATCTGCAGTCCCCGTTCTTGCGTCTTCTCCGTATGAAGTCGCAATCTCACTGAGATCGTTGCTGCCAATAGCATTCAGTTGCTCTACCAGCATATCACCTTTCTTCTCATTTCTAACCGCCACAGTAATTTGATTCCTTACTGCATCCAAATTAGCCAATCCGCTTTCCTGCTGCTCGGTCATGGTTGCAATGATGTACTGGTTGTCAATTTCTCTAACATCTGATACCGCACCCATTTCAGCCTCATTGTATAGCCACAATACCAAGCCTCTTCCTTCATTGATAACTCCAACTCTTTGAGCATTTCTATTGACGCCGCTGGCCTTAAGTATTCGGTACCCTTGCTCCTCAGCGTTTCTTCTAAATTCTTCGGTATTTCCTGCCGACGCGGCAAACAAATCTGCTTCTCTGTAGATCGCATTGATTGTCTCATCAGAGATGAAAAACTCCTTACGAATTTTAGCTACTCGATACAATACACTATCTCTCGTGATACGATCAACTCTGGAGAGTTTGTAAAACTCGTAGTTGCCGTTCACAATGGTTGGCTCAGAAACAAACCCAGCATCCACTGCATCGTCACCATCTTTTAGCTGGCTTGGTAGGTTGCTAATTTGATACGTGAGGAACGAGTATGGATCATCGGAATTTACAACGACAAAGCTTGAGTCATTTGCGCTATTGATCAATCCATCCTTTATATCGGCTACTTCTCCCGCTACAATTGCTGAATCTTCGGCAGAAGGTTGCATATCAAATATGATATATTCCATGCCTCGAGATTCCTCTTTGTCGTATTCCCCGGCGTGCTCTGCTAAGTAAGCATTCAGCTCTGCATCAGTCACACTCACAGAAGAATCACTAACAGATAAGTAAGGAATGTAGACGTACTCTACAGAAGCATTCGCATTCTGTCCATCATACTCTTCCTTCGCTTCGTATTTTGTTACGTAGTTGGTCTTCACCAGTAGGTTTTGGTATTTACTAACCAGTCGGCTAGGCTGCAGCGAAGCTTCAAATGAAACCCAGGCTGCTTGTTGTTGCGGAGGTGCTTGCGAAACACCCGCAAGGAAGTTTGTTACATTGTCCTTAGAAAAAGTGCCTGTCTGCGGATCTCTAAAAAATTGCTGAATCTCAGGACTGATGTTGTTTCCTTGCACAATGTCCACCAACTCCGTGTTTGTAATCGAAAGGCCTAACTCATCAAATTGACTCTGATATGCAGATTCCAAGATCAGCGCATTCCATGCCTGATCTCTAATTCCCTCTAGCTCTTCTTGAGCAGGGTTTCGGCCTGTATTCAATCCGAAATTGTATGAAAGCAAATCAACCTTTGCCTGAAATTTTTCATTTGTGATATTCTCACCAGCCATCTCGGCGATGTCTACATTCTGTCCACCTCCCAGCAAAGTAGAGTTCCCTATCAGGTCAGTTAGAATAAAAGAAAGCATGGTAACCATGATCGTTCCCACAACGATCTTTCCCATCTTATTTCTCAGTATACCAATTAGTGCCATTTGTTAAGTCCTGTTTTTTAGGTCGGCAAAAATAAGAAATTATTTAGGTAATTGGATATTAGATGGTTAGGTCTTTGTAAAGTCCCCTGCGATATTTTCTTTCAACCATTCTACGATGGAGCCAGACTGGACTTTCGACTCCAAAACCAAGCAAGGCTCAGGCCAGATAAAATGTGCCAAATTCCCCACCAAGCAGCCACAATCGCCATTCCACCTAATCCATCAAAGAAGGCAAAAATCAGGATTAAGCCAAGACCGGAATTCTGAATCCCTGTTTCGATGGCCAGCGTCCTTTTATCCTGAGTCGCAAGCTTAAATAGGTTTCCGACCTGAAATCCGGTCGTGAGAGCTACAGCATTGTGAATCAGTACCAAAAACACCACCATGTGGATGTAGGAAATGAATAAGTCGAAATTTGCTGCAAAGGCCATGAAGATAATCGATGCAAAAATGAGAATCGATGCATAATGCATAATCGGATGAAGTCGGTCTGCCAAATGTGGCTGGTACTTTCTAAACAGCATTCCTAAAACGATTGGAATAAGGAGTAACATCATGATCGTTTTTAGAAGATCCCAGAAGTTGAGACTAACATCGGTCAGAATAGCCGCAGTTGGCTCATACAGAGACGCCCAAAAGGTCAGATTAAGTGGCGTCATTACAATGGCAAGCAAGCTGGAAATTGCTGTAAGACTTACAGAAAGCGCAGCATTCCCCTTCGCCATGGAGGACATGAAGTTAGAAATGTTCCCTCCCGGGCACGCTGCCACCAGCATCATCCCAAGAGCCAGGCTGGGTTGTGGTCTCATTATCCAAACAAGTAAAAAGGTGAGCATCGGCAGAATAATGAACTGGGACAACATACCCGCAAGTGCCGACTTCGGGGCCCGAACCACTCGTTTGAAATCCTCAACTGTGAGATTGATTGCCACACCAAACATGATGAAGCCAAGGCTAATGTTGAGTAGGAAAAGTTTGTCCGCACTAAAGTTCAGTACTGCATCATCTATCATAATTGGGCACCAATTTAATCAGAATAGAAATTTCATCACTGCGAGTCTTACGAAGCAGTCTCCTTAGATAGAGCAATGATGTCCAGAGAATGGAGATAGCTTTACTTCCTTCGCGATGACGACTCGAAAAACTGGAAAAGCGTTACAGATCCAACTCCGTTAAATTAGCAGCCCATCAATTCACATTCACATGATCATTTCCACCATAGAAGATTTTCTCCCATACTACGAAAAAGTAAGAGGCCGGACGCTACGAATCATTCAGGCCATTCCGCCAGAGCAAATTGAGTGGACATACAAAGCGGGCAAGTTTACTTTCGGTGACATCATCCGACACCTTGCTACAATCGAGCGGTATATGTATGCAGAAAATGCACAATTCAAACCAAGCCGATATCAAGGTTGTGGTGAAGATCTTGCTTCGGGATTTGAGGATGTGTTAACATTCTTCAATCAGCTTCATAAGGAATCGATCGGAATTTTCTCGCAGCTAAGCGCTGAAGATCTTCAAAAGAAATGCACAACCCCGGGAGGCATTGACATTACACTTTGGAAATGGCTACGAGCGATGGTGGAGCACGAAGTCCATCACCGTGGTCAGATTTACATGTACCTCGGTATGTTGGGTGTAGAAACTCCTCCGATCTATGGGTTAACTGCTGAAGAAGTTCAGGAGAGGAGTGAAAAACAAAACCCCAACTTCACAACAAAGTAGGAGTTTCAAAGCCTGAAAAGAGCTTAATTCTCAGTCTTTCCTGATAATAATGTCTCCGTTCATGTTCTTGAAGGTAAACTCAGGACCGCCTCCGTTGATATCTCCATAGACCCATGCGTTGATAGATACCTTATAGTTTCCTCCGTCATTTGTCTTTACCTCTGGTTGTGATTTGTCTACTGTCATGTCAAAGTCAGTGAAAATCTCTCCACGATCAGATTTCATCTTCGCCTTTGCCTTGATCGATGCAGGGAATGTCACGTCAACATCGCCATTTAATGTGACAAAAGACATGGGTTCATTCGGAGTAACTTCCTTAAACGTGGCAGTCACTTCACCATTCACTGTGTTGCAGATGATTGATCCGCTGACATCTGTGAAAGTTAGTGGCCCATTTACACCAGAAACTTCCATGGCACCCTTAACTCCCGCTATCTTGATACGGCCATGAACGGTAGATACTTCCAGGTCGAAGTCCGCTGGGATTTTGATATCGAGATTAATGGGCTTCTTCCAGGAGTTGGTTTCGATCTCTACTTTGTTGTCTTTTTCAGAGGCTTCAAACTCAACAGAGCTGGAAGCGATTCTCTTCATTCCCGGAGGCGGTGAGCTTTTCCGATCACTATTATGATCGTCACACGAGTCACAATCCGAGTCATCATCGTCGCTACCTGCTGTTGCCACTATGATGACCTCACTACCATCGTAAGCTTCGATTGTGATGTTACCTCGCACCTGGCCTACCTCCAGCTTTCCCGGTGATCCAGGATTACTGAGTGGTACCACCAGTTTTTCATTAAAGTCCTGACCCCAAACTGCTATTGAGCAAATCAGGAACGCTATTGTTATTATATTTTTCATTGTCTCTAATTTAAATTTACTATTGTGCTTTTGACCTCTTCAAATACACATTTCCGTTTATACTTCTGAAAGAAAGTTCGGGGCCACCAGCGCCAATCTCGACACCAGTCTTCGTCCCTATTTTAAATTTTCCATTTTTGCTGCTCTTCTCAATTTTCGGACTCAATTTTTTGTAGTCAAATGCAGAGTACATATCTCCATTCATTGAATCGAAATAGATTTTTGCGTTAAGGTTTTTTGGTAGCTCGAAATTGAAATCTCCATTGACCGTGTTAAAGTCGACAGACTCTTTCGGGTTTTCCAGAAAATTAATGGTCACATCCCCATTTACTGTCGAGGCAGCACGAACATCGCGAGCGTTTTCAATATCCACATCGCCATTGACGTTGTTCGCCCTAATCACGCCATCAATATTCTTGATCAACACATCTCCCTGGTTCACGGTCCGTGCGTACACACCACTGTTTTTGGGCACCCTTAGCTTGTATTGATACCGGAATTTGTATTGAGGATCTCGTGAAGTATTATATCCTATTCCCCCGTTACCCCACCTACACCTTTTTATGAAGGGTGCCTCTGTATAAAGTATGAGTGAATCATCCACGTGTCTCTCCCCCAGTTCCAGCTCCCTTTTGGCCTTTTCAACTAATGCATCCGTATGACCGGATATCGCAATTTCCAATTCCAAATAGACTTTGTTATCATTCGATGATTCGACTTCTATATCACCAAAAATATTGTCAATCAAGACTGTAAAATTTTCAGGGGATTCAATTTCGTAGCTCTTGCTAATCTGTATCCTGTCTTCTTTCAGATCAGGATTTGTAATTGCCAATAGTAGTATTAATAATTTCATGTCTATCTATTTTGAGTTTCTAAATGCTTGAGAGTGATTTAATGCTCTCGGTCAATTTGTCTTTTACCAGTTCATCCTTCACTGTATCCCTGAGTTGCTCCATCGCTTCCACCGAGGACGTCTCCTGAATCGTTACCAATGCATCCGCAATGGCGACCAACATAATGGCGGAGTTCTGTACTTTCAAGGCATCAATCAGTGCGCCTCTCACCTCCGGCACTTTCCCATAGTTCAGCAGCGCTTCCAAAGAAGCCAACCGAACATTCAGGTTATCATCCATATTCAGCGTCGTGATCAATGCCTCAATCACCTTTTCATCCGCCGAAGGAAGTTCGGAAACCATGTTCACCGCCCGAATCCGTTCCTGCGCTTTCGGTTGCTCGATCAAGGTCAGCATCATGAGCTTTTTCATGTCTTGGATTTCGCTACTCAGCTGCGAGATACTTTGTGTCTGATTTTGAGACGGCAGCATCCACCAACCGATAAACAGTCCCAGCACCATGGATGCCAGGGCTACCTGCCAGCTCCTGGTTAGCCACGAAACAATACCGTCTAAAAAAGGAGCCGATGACTGCTTCTTGGCCGATTGATATGCAGCTAGCATGCCATCAAACCGTGCATCCATCTGAGTCGAGGGTGCGGGTCTGTCTATTTCATCAAACAACATCCAGGTTTGCTCCAGATCTCCCCACTCCGAGGCAAGCTCAGGGTTTGCCTTCAGAAAAGTCTCAAGCGCCTTCTCATCATTCTCGCTGATCTCGCCAGCGATCTTGTCTTGCCACAGTTCTAATGCCTTTTCCTTTTTCATCTGCTTATATTCTAAAAATTACTTTTGTCTTTCATCTGTTTTCAGTTACGCATCCAATTCCAGATACGATTCCCTCAATTCCTTCAGAATCCGATGCACTCTCACTTTGATCGCGCTCTCAGTTACACCCAGCATTTCGGCTGCCTTAGCGTACTTCACTTTTTGAAACCTGACCAACTCAATAAGCTCTCGCTTTTCAACACTTAGACTTTCTAGTGCCTTTTGCAGGTAATTCAGCTCATCCGACTTTTCCATTTCAGCCTCCTTGTTTTTCGTGTCCTTCAGCTCCTCCTCCCACGGATCCATGTTTTCCTGAAAAGCATATCGCTTGTTCTTTCGATAGTGATCCTTGTGAATATTCCGCGCCATCTGAAACGCCCACACCTCAAAGTCCCCCGTATCCGAATACGTATGCTTATACTTCAGTATCCGCATAAAAACATTCTGCACCAGATCCTCGCTCGTCGCCCCATCCTTAGTCATCCCATAGAAGAACCCAAAAAATCGGCGGCTGTATCGTTGATACAAAAGGTTCAGTTTTTCAACATCTCCTTCCTTTACTTTCAGCATTAATGAGTGATCTTCTAATAGGTTCATTCGGCGCGTTCTGACAGGGAAACTTACCCAAGTTCGGAAGGTTACATGGGGATTGAAAATAAATTCAACATTCCCTCTTTCTGCATATTCGTCATTCCGAACGAATGTGAGGAATCTCTTTTTAAGAGAGACAAACCACTACTCCGCCTACACTGATATCCGCGCTATCGGCAGTATCTTTTTCTTCTCGAGCGGAAGGTCACCCTGAGGCACTCGAAGGGTGCGTGTGGGCCTAGTTTGAGAAACCAATGTCGTCTTCGAGAACCTCAGACTGACAAGTTCATTCTCTATAAGAAAAAGGATACTTGCCTCTATCCCGTCTAGGTGGCTGAGGGAGGTGCTTCGAAAAGAGAATCCAGAATCGATTTAAACAAAGCGAGTAACTCTTTATCTCAAATAGGAGAAGGTTATCAGCACCTTGAAGAGAAATAAAGCGCACCACAAGAAGTGCGTTTATCCTGCCCATAGGGAATCAATGTGGGAACAAATGAGGAAATATCTGATTAAATTCCCGATGTAAACGTGTTATGATCAATTCCTAAACTTTATAAATCACCTCAACATGAAAAACCTATTTTTTGCACTTGGCCTATTTTTAACTGTAACAACCACCAAGGCTCAATGGACAACTATTGACGTGCAAAACTCCCCTGAAACAACACTCTTTAAACATACGGGGACTTCCGCACCTGTCCCTTTCAATCTCCAGAAAATTGGATACTCAGGCAGTAGTGTTAGTTATGGCTTGCTCCACCTCGACATGGCTCATAAGACAGTTGGTGGTGGATCAAACCTTCATTTTCGATTGCATAATTCTTCAAATAGTTTTAAGGAATACGGAGGAATAGGTGCTTATATATTGGATAACACATCTGGAAGTGAAGATGGCGGACTTACTTTTTACACAACTTATAATGGACAACATCGGACAAGAAGAATGACAATTTTGAGTAACGGGTATGTTGGCATAGGAACTACCTCAGTTCCTGAAAAGCTGAGTGTTGATGGTAATATCAATGTAACTGGAGATCTTAAAATGTCTGGATCTGATAGTTACATATGGACAAATGGAACTGGAACTGGATACACAGGAATTTGGGATCAAAAGAATGGCCGAGTTCTTCTTTATACTTCTGAAAATACGGGCAATATTGGACTTGGTACAACTACTCCGAATTCTAAACTAACACTTCAGGGAGATGGAACGACCGCTGGAAGTGCTTCTATAAACTTAAAACATTCTGGAAATGGAATGAGTATTGGATTAAGTTCAACAAGCAACAATTTAGTTGTTGGAAATTCATGGAATCCTGAATCAGGAACATATCTAACAATACAAGATGGAACAGGTAAAGTTGGCATAGGAACATCTGACTTCACGGGAAATCATAAACTTAGAGTTGAGGGCTCTGTCGGGGCAAGAGAAATAAAAGTAGAAGCAAGTGGATGGTCAGATTTTGTATTTGAAAAGGGTTATGACTTGCGAACCCTTCAAGAAGTAGAACAACATATAAAAGAGAAAGGTCACCTTCCTGAAATCCCAAGTGAAGCTCAAGTATTAGAGAACGGAATTAATCTTGGAGAAATGGATGCTAAACTGCTTCAGAAAATCGAGGAATTAACAGTTTATATGATTGATATGAACAAGCAAGTTCAACAATTGAAAATAGAGAATCAAGAACTCAAAGAAAAGGTTCAGAGCCTTGAAAGTGAATAAAGATCATAACAGACGCTCTAACTCCATAAGCTCTCGAGGTACATGTGAGATCTTTGCAATCAGCAAGCTTTGCGATATTTACAAAGTCCAAGCTTACGGAGTTTAGCTGGGTCGTTACATTCAATTCTCTAAATGACGAAGACCGATCAATTTGATACAGAGCATTTCAAATTTGCTGAAGGTGAGCTTCAACTGCTTCGAGGTAGATTCCCATATCGTAAGGTAGATTTTAAAGACGTAACTAAGCTTGCTATTATTCGAGGGATTCGTGTCAATCGGAAATGGTTAGTTCTTGCATTTGGTCTAACCTTAACTATATCTTCTTTGTACGTCGCCTTATTTACATCAGGTTTTCTTGAAGCTATGTTGAACTCAAACTTTGAAGGTGGTTCCGGGCTAGCAATCAGGGCTTTTGGGCTTCCCATGCTTATGATTGTATTCCTAGTTGCAACAGGAGGACTTGCAATTTATCAGGCAACAGTGCCAACCTGGATATTAAGAACGGAGTTCAGAGATGGAAGCACTCACGTATTTAATCTGAACAAGCTTTTTAAAACTAATGAAGTATCTAAGCTGGCTCAATTTCTAAGAGCTAACTTTTCAACGAACCAACTGATAATAGATAATCGGATCGTATGAAACCGAGGATAAATATACTCATCGGCAATAAAACCACCACACCGACGCACGCACTTTCTTGCATAAAATTGATTCCTCACCTAAGTGTAGATTGTATCTACGCTTTCATATCAAGTAGCAAAGAAAATAGATTTCTCACTGCGTTTCGAAATGACAGGACGGTGAGGTTAATTTGTTTTTTGGGATGTCCATTAAAACGTGAGCACATTCATTGATCTAGAACATGGTAGTCTGAAATGAAAATTTTAATATTTGGAGCTTCTGGCTCTGGGACGACAACCCTATCAGCGGAAATTAAAAAAAAGACAGGTTTTGTGCATTTAGACGTTGACGATTTCTATTGGAAAAAGACGGAACCGCCATTCCAAGAAAAAATACCATTGACCGAGCGAAATAGAAATCTAAGGTACGATTTTGAAAAATTTGAAAACGTTATCATAAGTGGCTCAATGGTGAGTTGGGGAAAGGAATGGGAGACCTCATTTGATTTAGCAGTTTTTATCCGGTTGAACACTACTGAAAGAATGAAACGGCTCGAAAAGAGAGAAACCGAACGGTATGGTGAAAGACTACTGAAAGACAAAAGTTTTCAGCAGAATTCAAAGGCTTTCTTGGAATGGGCTGGAGAATACGAAAACCCACATTTTGATGGCAGGTCTTTAAGAATTCATAACCAATGGATCGAACTACTCGACTGCAATGTGTTGAGAATAGACGGAGAAATGGAATTAAGTGCTAAAACGGAAAAAGTGCTGATGGAAATAAAAGCTGCTGGTGACAGGGTGTCGAAAACATAGAAGTAAGTGAGTTCTCTCTTAGCGTAGCATCAATCAATGCGGGAAGTGTATTGTAGAAAGAATAGATTTCTCACTGCGTTTCGAAATGACAGGATGGAGAGGTTCAGTTGGTTGGGTCACGTCGAGGGTGTTCAATAAAGTGTGTCAAAAGTTAGAATGTAAAAAATATAACTTATGACACAAATGGAAGGAAAAGAAAATAGCAAAGAAGAACTTCACCAGCTTTTCGAAGCTGCGCTAACCACCTTAAAATCAGGAGGGAA
>JBDVJN010000034.1:0-4976 GCA_039961455.1 Cyclobacteriaceae bacterium
CAAGAGGCTCTAGAAATTCATTTTATTTTAGTTGAACGGTTTGGAGGATCAGAAGGCGTGAGGGATAAAGCCTTATTGGAATCGGCTCTGAATAGACCATTCCAAACCTTTGATGGAAATCAGCTCTATCCAACGGCAGTAGATAAAGCAGCTGCTATTATGGAAAGTATTGTCAGAAATCATCCATTTGTCGACGGTAATAAAAGGACTGGATACGTCCTTGGAAGACTTCTGTTGATGGAGGATCAACTTGATATTTCTGCTGAACAAGATCAGAAGTACGAATTTGTAATTGGAATATCAACTGGCAACTTGAATTTTGAGCAGATCAGGGAATGGCTTGAAAAAAACTCAAGGTAACAAACGCTAAAGTGCATATGTCAAACTGCTTCTAGCTACTTTCCTGCTACTGAACAGCAAAACTCCGCCTACTGAAATTTCAATCATCCTTTTTTACTTTAAGTTTATAGCTTATTCCAGTTATTTGTCCTCTACAAGTCTAAGGGCACTTTAGCTCGTTAGAAAGCCCCTCTCTGCTCGGATGTTACATCCGTGCTATTGTCAAATGAAGAAACCAAGTTATAGGTAAAAAGAGCCTACTGTAGAATGCGGATGTAACTGCTTGCTTTGATATTCAGCAGGCCTCGGAGATTCACAACCTCTTCTAACCAAATTTTATTCGGTTCTGGGAGGATTTGAGCTGTCCTGGGTGAATTTTATTTGGTCCTGGGCGACTTGTACCCCTTCCTGGATGACTTTGGAGCTGTTCTGGGGGAATCTGACCCGTTCTGGGAGACCTTGGGGCCTCCCTGGGGGTTAGGAAGTGGGTTTTCAGCATCAGCTAAAGCTAAAAGCGAACTACCAGAATTTAAAGATTGGGTAGATAATCGCCTTTTGTTCTACGCCTTGCTCTTCTAGGTACTCATCAAAGAAATTCCATGTCACCAACCCATCATCTGACTCTGGCTCCACTAAGTAGAAAATCAGCATCGCCAGCGGTTGCTCCATGGAGACCAGGTAGTCGCCATTCTTTGCTTTGAATGACTTCTTACTAAAACTGCCTGAAGCGGTGGCCATTAAATGATGTTCAAATGGACGTTCAGCGATCTCATATTTTTCAATCAAAAACTGCTCTCCTGAATAGGTCTTATTTCTTGATAGTTCCTCTACGGAAACCCCGTGAGCTTCGAGCTTCTCAACGATAGATTTAAACCTGGCAGGAATGATGTATCCCTTTGGTACTATAGACGATTTAGTGGCTTCAAAGGCATTGTAATTGGCTACGCCTTCTACATTCACAATATTTCCGGTTCTGGCATATTTGGTAGTTCCAACACTGTCTTTGTACGGGATATGGTCATACGTCCTTAGCGTCAAAGGTTGTTCGGTCGGAATCATTTTGAATCTCACGCCATTGGTAAAGGTTCCTCCTTCATTCTTGATTTTAGTCAATGTTTCCTCTTCGCTTTTCTTATTAATGACACGAATTTCTTCCCCTTTGGTATTTGTATATTCCAGGATTTCAATAATAAACTTATGCGCAGCATTGATTCGCTCATAGAATCGATCATGGGCAAAGGTTTCACTTAGAATAGCCATCTTGTTTCGAAGACCAAATTGATTGACCAGGTAGCGAGGATGGTGATTGTACGTGTACAGGTTTTTTGGTGGCCATCCTTCTCGTAAAGTATATCCTCCATAGATTCCAAAATGCAAATCATACTTTTCCAACACCGTTTTCTTAATTGCAGGCAGCATCACTTCCATGGTGTAGTCGGAGGTAGCAGGATGTCCGGCCGATCCATAGCTTGGAGCATAGGTCAATGAATTTCCGTGCCAGGTTCCATTGGTCGTGTGAAGGTCTACAAAGAGATCAGGATTCCATTTAATCACCATGTTTTTGATCAGTCCGCTAGTCTCGATACCTTCCATTTTTATGCCGTCACGGTTCAAATCGAGATCTCCACCACTTCTTCTTTCTCCCGTTAGTATTGGACTTCCTTCCTGACTCCTTCTGTTATCAGAGGCAAATTTATCATTACCATCCGCATTGTAAATAGGTGCAAAAAGTATGATCTGATTATCAAGAAGATGACTCCTATCACCCAGCAAGATTTCTCTCATTAGAATCATAATTGCTTCTTTACCCTCTACTTCTCCTCCATGTATATTTCCCTGGATGTAAACGATCGTTTTTCCTGACGCTACGGCCTCATCTGGGCTTGAAATTTTTGGATTAGCCAACACTACCAGTGGTACTCTTTTACCCTCCGTGCTGGTAAACATTGTTTCCGTATAGACCAGATCAGATTTTTCACTAATTGCTTGAATAAAAAGATTCACATCTGCAAAGCTGGAAGTCTCCAGATAGGAGGTCTTTTCGGGAGTTGTCATTAAGTTTCCATCGAGCTGTCCGACAACAGGACATGATAAAATGCAAAAAAACAGGAAGGTGAAGTTCTTGGTCATAGTTATGGCTTTCTAAACCATAATGATAACTTATTTAAGTGAATTGGTTTTGAAGGTTTTTTTAGTTGGAGCTACCACCTGATAAGTGAAAATCATCTGCAAAAAATCCATACTTTTAGTATCGGCGCAACCTTGGCAGCAGAATTCGCCACAGTCGCACAAGCCAACAACTTTTGGAGGTAGGCTCAAATTGGACATTGAGTAATCCCATCCATAAGGATCACTCTCCCTTTAATATCGTAGCAGGATTTACTCTTGTTACCCTTCTTATTTGAGCAAATACTGTCAACACTATTGTAGCTATTGTTACACCAAAGCATAGAACCACTGGAACCATACTGAAAGGTTTTGAGATCTTAAAAAAGTTCTCAACGAAATTATTCATTAGGACTATCCCAAGCGGAGCTCCAAAACCCAAAGAAATAGTCACTATCCAAACAAACTCCTTGTTGACCAACTTGATAATATTGGCACGGGAGGCACCCAAGACCTTTCTTATTCCAAATTCCTTTAACCGGCTTTGAAGAGTGAACGCGAGCAAGCCGTAAAGCCCTAAGCAGGAAAGAAAAATCGTTAACACCGAAATTGTCATCATCAGATAGATGTTAGCATCAACGTTATTGTAGGAAGAATCAAAATTGTCGCTTTGGTAGTAGCTAACATATGGATCGAATGGAGCTATGTCTTTCCACTTGTCGGAGAGGTAGTCATTTACACTAACAATCGAAGCTTCTGACGACTTGACTATCAAAAAATTTGGCTGATCATCGCCTGCGGTAAAGACCATAGGCCGTTGAATATCATCATCAAAAAAGACATGGTATACATCAGTTATTACACCAACAACCGTTTTCCTCTCTCCTTCAAAAACAATACTCTTTCCTATTGGATTTGACCAATCCATTTTCTCAACAAATAGTCCATTAACTACAATGGAATTTTGATCTCCCTTCTCTTTTTCAAAAAAGCGACCATCACTCAATGTCATGTTCATCGACTGCAGGTAGCCTGGCTCAACGTCGTATGTCAGGACTTTGAACTGGTGCTGTAAATAATCAAAAGGAATCAGGTTGTTATTTACACCAAGATGGCCTTTAGAGGAAACCACTGAGAAAACATCACTATTCTTTTCAGCTTCATTTCTCAACGCTTCCAACGTACTGTTTTCACCAATAGGAATCGATAAAATTCCTGAAGGATCATATCCCCAACTTACTTGCTTGACGTAATTGGCATTATCCGTAAAAATGAAACATCCCAAAATGGTTACAAACGCCAGAAAAAATTGTGCAGTGAGAAGGATACGACTCAAGTAATTCCGTCCGCCTAAGCTCTTCTCACCTCGGAAGATTTTCAAAGTCTGAAATTTGGAGATATAAAAAGCAGGATAACTTCCAGAGAGCAGACCTAAAAAGAGAAACAGACTAACAAAGTATACCACGGCCGTAGAAACGGAAGAAAAAGAGAATGGAACTGCTATCGGAGATATTTTATTAAATCCAGGAAGAAGCAGGTAATAAGCTGACACTGCTCCAATTATCATTGCAAAAGCGCAGATCATAAAATTCTCAGTTAGAAATTGTTGTGCAATCCCTCCCTTGGATCCGCCCATCACTTTTCTAACACCAATTTCCTTTAGTCGTGTAGTTGCAGATGCAATAGCGATATTCACATAATTCAGGCAGGCAAAAATGATTAGCAAAATGCCTGTGACCGCAATCCCGATCGTTCCTTCCTTGTGATTTCCAAACACAATACCATCCTGTACATCTACAGTTTTACTGCTTAGATCAGGGAAAGAAATCAGAGCAAAGGAGGAAACAGGATTCGTTGAGTTGGCTTCGTTTTGTATTTTTTGATACTCATCAAAGAGATTATTTAATTCCATTGGATTGACACCTTCCTTGAGCGAAATAAAAGTTCCCTTTGCTTCATCAATCCAATTTGTTCTTGCTCCTTCCAGCTTGAAGTAGTAATCAAGATGCAGCATAATTTGGGGTCGGAAGGTGGTGTTTGCCGGAACTTCACCGAAGATTCCCCCCACGTCAAAAGACTTGACTGTTTCACCAAACTTGATGTCGATTCGTTTCCCCATAGGATCTGTATCTCCAAAGTACTTTTTCGCAACTGCTGAGCTAATAAGGATAGAATTTGGCGTTAATGACTCCTGGTCCCCAATCTCCATTGGAAAATCAAACATCTTCAGATAGGAAGGATCGGCAAAAAGAACAAGTTCTCTAAAGACATTCTTCCCAAATTTCACATTCCCTCGTTTGTACTGGACCCGAACGGCCTCCTTAATTTCTGGAAAATCCTCCTTCAATCTTTCGGCCATTACCATTGACGAAGGTCCATAAAGTTGATCGGTGTTGTTTTCCTGAATGTGGCTTACTACCTGATAAATGTTCTCTCGATCCGAATGAATCGAATTAAGATTAAGGAAAAAGTCTGCGAACAGGAATGTGGTTATTGCACAGCCCACAGACAATGCTAACCCTGAAATATTG
>JBDVJN010000035.1:0-5069 GCA_039961455.1 Cyclobacteriaceae bacterium
TTCCCTCCTGATTTTAAGGTGGTTAGCGCAGCTTCGAAAAGCTGGTGAAGTTCTTCTTTGCTATTTTCTTTTCCTTCCATTTGTGTCATAAGTTATATTTTTTACATTCTAACTTTTGACACACTTTATTGAACACCCTCCATTTTGTCTGGCGGACGTTAGCTTACTCAATAATTCTCTTGCTCTTTTCTCCCCTTTACCATACACCACTTTCATATGTGATACATGCACTTTGCAATGCTCTCCCAAGCTTAGCAGTTCTTCAATGGACTGTTCCACTTTGTCATCATCTTCATTCCGCACATGACTCATCATTACTCCACCATTACCCCCAACCACTCCTGCCAGTGCTATTAATTCTTCTTCTTTTGCTGACATTCCTCCTACATATTCCAGTCCTGTACTTAAACCGTAACAGCCGGCATCCAGGGCCGACTGAAGGTTCTCTTTCATCTGTTGCAATTGTTCAACGTTAGGGTCATCTGCATAGTCTACCCCAGCATCTTTTCTAATCGTGGCATGTCCAGCCAACATAGCAATATTCACAGCGGCTCCTTTTTCTTGTAAAAGATCCATCCAACCAACAAGATCAACTGTTCTCCCACTATTGTCTGTTGTGGGATGTGAACCATCCTGACCTAACACAATGGAGGTCACACCCATCCTGAGAAAGTTGTCCATAGGAGTGTCAGACAGTGGGTTACCATGTGCATGTACGTCGATGAAACCCGGTGAAACAACTTTTCCCGTCGCATCAATAAATGAATCGTAGGATATGAGAGAGGTATCCACCTTGCCTATGAATGCAATGGTATCTGCACGAATAAGGACATCAGCCAAATACGATTCACCTCCTGAGCCGTCGACGACATTACCATTGGCAATCAGGGTATTAAAGTTTGCATTAATCGAAATGACTTTTTCAAAAGCTGTCTTCGATGCGCACCCGAACATGCATACTGCTAGAATACAGAGTAGATTGTAACACTTCATGTTTTCAAAATTGAACTGGCGTAAAACTAGGTTCTCCCAGTCTATTGTCGAAACGTTCATGCCTTCAGATGCCTGATCAAGTCAGGCATGACACCCTGTCGAAAATGTAAGCCATGAAAACAATCAATCAAATTGACTTAGAATCGGAGAAAAACTACTTCTTAATCAGTTTCTTTCGCTCCTGTTTCCCCAGCTGTAGAAAATAGACACCAGATTTTAGTTGAGATAGATCTACTCTTCCTGTTTCAACAATACCTGACTGTATTCTTCGCCCTTGCTGATCGTATAGCGAATAAGTAAGTTCACCTGCATGCCCTACATGCACATAGTCTGTGGTAGGATTGGGAAAAACAGTTATTTCAGTTGAAATCATTGGATCTACTCCAACAATTGAGGAGTACTCATGAGAGCCATCAAAATCAACGATTTTCAGTCTGTAGAAGGAAGTAGTTCTTAAGCTTGCTGGATCCGTCCAACTATACTTTCTGACCACATTTGAATTTCCTGCTGCATCCACCTGGTGTGCAGCGACGAAGGACGCAGCATCAAAGCTCTTTTGAATCTCAAAATAGTCAGCATTCAGCTCTGTCATTGTTGACCAACGAAGTTCGACCTTCCCGTTGGAGTTCTGTCCTTCGAACGAAACCAGTTCAACTGGAAGTGGGGCACTGGCTGGTGCCATGCTCCATATTGAGAATTGTGTCACAGCATTTGCTGTAACAGTCCGAGGATCGGATAGGCTAGCATCAAATGGCCCGGCAACTTCTACCCATCCGGAACCGCCATTTCTAAATACATTCACACCTGTCATGGCCAGCCCATTGTCAAAGTCAGAAAGCCAGGTGAAGGTAACATCACGTCCTGCATTTACCGGCTCAGTGTCAACGGTGATATCCCAGTTCGCAGCAATCGAGCTATTTGGTCCACCAACAATAACAGCACCGGGGCCTGTATTTCTGGTAATAGATACATTCCCCAGATTATCAGCTGGATTTGCAGAAATACTGACTCCAAGTATGCTGAGTGCTCCAGTTCCGACAAGTCTCGGGTCCATTGTAACCCGTCCTGCAATCTGACTGGCAGCAATTTCGGTAATGTCCGTTGCGGATACACCTAGTCTCAATTCACCTGAGTTTACATCAATGTTTCCGTCAGTTAAGGTAACCGCATTGTCAATTAGTAGATTTCCTTCTAATGTCATCGTTACCCCTGTTCCGTTCATCACAAGATTATCGAGTGAAGTGTCCCCTGCTCCAGATGTTGGCTCAAACGTAACAGACTTAGTAACTGTAACAGTTTCGGCATAGTCGGCATTGGCCAATACCACCGTACCTAAGGCATCTACTAAATCATGACCTTCCTGCCACCTGCCCGTTGATCCGGTTTGTGTTCCGGTGGTGCCCACATATAGTGTATCCAAGTCAGGCTGAAACCCTGCAGTAGCGCCATCGGTGTCTGTTCCATTTTCAATCCATGGCGTGAAATCCACACCTGCCAAATCAACTAATGCAGAAATGGTTGTTTCATTGATTGAGCCCAACCAGTTTCGCGACATATCAATTGTACCCCCACTTTGAACATCTGCCAGATCTCCATTTCCATTATCATCAAAGCTGTTGTTAGTGGCAGTTATTGTTCCGTTATTCTGAGCTAGTAGTGCATCAACAGTTCCTGTAGCTGGATTTACAATTACACTATTTGAAATATTGAGTGTTCCAAAAGCAAATACAACTCCACCGGCTCCTGCAACTGATCCATTTCCCGAAAGCGTTGTTTGAGTCACTGTAGTAACAGCATTTCTTCCTCTGGAATAAATTCCGCGATTGCTATTGTCATGGATGTTTGAGTTAGAAACGGTTGCCGTCACAGCTATTCCATCATCATCAGTTCCATCAAACGGACCAGTAGCTTGAAAATCAGCAATGTAGATAGCAGCGTAATCTGTTCCACCACTTCCTATCCCCGATATGTCAGCGTTATTAATTGAAACAACAAGATCGTCTGTGGCCGTGGCATTCCCCGTAACATAAGCATAAATACCAGCCTGTGTATCAGGTTGCGGTAGTACAGGATCAGCGAATGACGACATAACCACATTCAGAATATCCACAGTGCTTGGGCTGAAATTGCTTCCATCCGTATTATTAATTTCAATTCCTTTTGTACATCCGACAAAAGATCCTCCGTTTATAGTCACAGTTGGACTTGCGGTCAGTTCATAACCAAAAATGCCATAAGAGGCTGTTTGAAGATCATTGTCTGTAAAGTCTGCATCTGCCGTACCAGTAATGCTTTGGGCTACTATTCCAAAACTTGGCACTGTTATATTGAGTGGGTCCACGAGGTTTAGCATTTCAACAGAATTATTTAAAACTCCTATGGTTCCTGACGAAGCTCCTGCTATGGACATTCCTGTTCCGTTTGCAAAGATTACATTATTGGATATGGAAAGGTTCGTGTTGGCAACGCTTGAGATTGCTGTGGTGTTGTTGGACGTACTATTGTCTGTTCCAAACTGAAAACCATTAATGGTAACGTCTGAGGAAGATATTGTAAGACCTATTACTGCACTTGCTGGCTCAACAATTGTCTCCGCCCCTCTGCTGGCGCTATTTCCAGCTATTCCAACATTTGCTCCATTTAATGTCAGTGCTTTTCCTACGGCAAGTGTCTCATTAAATGTTCCTGCTACTACATTAACCGTCCCAGCTATGGCAGCCAAATCAATCCCATCCTGAACAATGCCTAAAGAACCAACATTCACTGTAGTAGATGAGAAATCGGTGAGCGTAATGTCTGCGTTAAGCGTTACAGATGTTGTGGTCGGACTTCCTGTTCCTGCGATAGTAACCGGCTGATTAATATCTATTGTCTCGCCATAACTACCCGCAGCAATATTAATAGTCCCAGCACTTTGAACCAAGTTAAACCCAGCGGTTAGTGTCAGCTTAGGGGTTCCAGATGATGCGCCGTCATTTGCATCATCTCCCGTTGATGCATTGACAAAGACAGTGGCTATCTCTGTAAAATTCGTTCCACCTGGCTCATCACCCAGTGCAAAATCCCCCAGGGTTAAAGCTATGGCATTCGGCGGAGTGCCACCCGAAGAAATCGGCGAAGCACCACTTCCTCCCAGGTTGTACCAGTCGCTTGTCTGGAACTGAGCCACCCTCAAATTACCCTGGTCGGACACGTTTTCTGCATCTCCATATGTCAGCGTTATTAGGTCAGCACCTGTAACATTAAAAGCAGAAGGTGTTACAGTCCAATACCTTGTTAAGGACAATTTATCTAAAAGCGAATTTCCTAAGAATGCAGTTGATGATGGAGGTGTGGACTCAGTTACTGTTCCAGTGTAGCTAGTCGTTCCTGACTGGTCTAAGCCCTCTATGCTGATAGGACGGTACTCCGTTACCCCTACTGGAAAAACAATAGTATTTCCTGCTGGTGTTCCAGTCACCTGATTCACAAAATTTCCATTTACAAATGAATTGTCATTTCCCTGCAAGGCCGTAATCCCAGTGAAATTCAAATTATTCGCACCTGTATTTAGTATCCCATTCGTAAGAGATAGCAAAGCAACATCCAGATCAGCACCCAAAGTCACCGTTCCAGTAGAAGTCCTGTTCAAATCCAATCGCTCCAATTCCCTTGCCCCGCTAGCAAAGGTGAGTGTGCCCAAAGCTCCGGTCCCGCTGAAGTAGACTCCAGAAGTACTACTTCCAGCGATTTCACCTGCCCCTGTAACTGTTCCCGAAAGAAGTAGGTTGTAATCATCAAGAACTGCGTTTCGTGATGCGCTTACATCTAGAGTTGTAGAAACTGCCAGGTCACTTCCTAAAGTAAGGTCAGCACCAGAAATGTTTAGTGTTTCAAAAGTGGTAAGGCTACCGGAATGTAAGTTACCTGCACCGGGAGATATAAGCGTCGTCGCTAGTGAAACGGTGGAAGTTCCCGATACGGTTCCTGATGGTAAGTTCTGAATTGTTCCTCCGGCAGCAAGAGCAGCTGCTACAGTGGCGTATGAATTATTGGAAGCATCTACAATTTCATTGGCGAGCTCGCCCGATTGACTT
>JBDVJN010000036.1:0-131782 GCA_039961455.1 Cyclobacteriaceae bacterium
CCGCCAGGCGTCGAACCTCAGCTGCCACGACTGCAAAGCCCTTTCCTGCTTCACCGGCTCTGGCTGCTTCCACAGCAGCGTTTAACGCAAGGATGTTCGTCTGTCTGGCTATCTCAGAAATGACCGAAACCTTATCGGCAATCTGTTTCATAGAATCAACGGTCCCTTCAATGGCCACCTTCCCTTCTTCAACCTCAGCCACTGCTGTAGATGCCATCTGATGTGCCTCTCTTGAGTTGTCAGAATTCTGCTTGATATTAGCTGCCATCTGCTCCATCGATGCAGACACCTCCTCCGAGGATGCTGCCTGATCACTAGCTCCTGAAGAAACCAACTGGGAGGACGAGGAAAGTTGGGAGCTTGCTCTTGTAATAGTATCTGCTCCATTATAAACCTTGGTCACAATGCCCTTCAACTTGTCGACCATCGTTCTCATGTTTCCGTACAGTCCAACATACTCACTCTTACTAAAAGTCAGGTTTAGTTTTCCTGTTGCTATCTGATCCGCGATTCCAGCTACTTCTGAAGGCTCTCCTCCAAGTGTTTTCATTACATTTCTGGTAATAAAAAAGCCCATGATCACACCGAGCAAACTTGCGATGATCATCAAAATAATCATCACCACTTTAATCGATTCGAAATAGGTATTCTCAACGAGAATCATTCCTTCAGAATATTCCTTCAAACTTCTCGTGACACTTTTTAACTGTGTTAGGGACCCCTCTATTTTGGCAAAGACCTCTTCATCAAATACCGATATCGAGGTAAATAGGATTTCATCATCGTCATAGCTTGAAAAGCTCTTCAACCCATTCATGATCTGACTTTCCGCAGCTATGATGCTTTCAAAGTTCTGAATGACAATTTCAAGGCTGTCGTGACCGGACTCCCCTGTCCAATCCGTATAGAGTAATCGCAAGTCATCTTTTAATTCGGGAAAATCTGTTTGATGAATTTTTCTGAGTTTCGCCTTGTCGGCATCACTTGGTAAGTAAATCCAATTGTTCGTAAGGATGGATGAATTGTCCATCACATTATTGAGTTGCTCTAGCTTATTTAAGAATGGCAAATACGTATTGGTGATTTTTCCGCTGAACTCCAAACTCTCCCGGAGGACGGATACCCCATAGAAGCTACTGATTGAGGCAAGTAGAATAACAACTGCGTATCCAGTTGCAATCTTTTTACCGATTCCAAATTTCTTTAAAAAGGTACGTGGCATAGTGTGGTTTAATTATAGTGGTGATGTGTTAGGTCTCTATTTGAGCATTAGCATGTGATAATTTTTAACATAAAACGGTACTTATTCAAGTTTACGCTTTAAAAATATTATTTGCAATAAACTGTTTCCTTTATTTGGCTTTTTAATCAAAAGACTTAAATTTAATTCATCACACATGTACGCTTTGTGTAAGTGTGAAAATAATTATCAAGTGATAATTTTATGTACCCACCGTTAAAAAACAGTCATTCATGGAAACAACTCGACTTACAAAATTTAGATTTTTCATTCCTTGTCTTCTTGCACTATTTCTCTGGAATAGCTCAGCAGGGCAAAGTATTTCGCTGGAACTAATATCAACTTATAATACAGGTTTCTTCGATGAAAGCGGCGCCGAAATCGTAGCGCATGATCCCTCTTCCCAAAGGCTTTTTGTCACAAACGGAGGAACTAAGCAGATTGACATTCTGGACATTTCAGATCCAAACAATATCACACTTGTTTCATCCATTGATCTATCGCCTTATGGAAAAAGTGCAAATAGTGTTGCGGTAAAGGACGGTATAGTCGTCGCAGCTGTAGAGAACGTAGATAAGCAGTCTGTGGGAAAGGCGGTCTTCTTCGACACTGATGGTAATTTCATCAATCAGGTAACGGCTGGAGCTTTGCCAGACAACGTCGTCTTCACACCAAATGGACGTTATGTCCTTGTCGCCAATGAAGGGGAACCAAACGATGATTTTACAATCGATCCAGAAGGAAGTGTCACCATCATCGATCTGGACGATGGAGTTGAAGACTTAACACAAAGTGACGTTGATCAAGTAACCTTTACTGCGTTTAATAATGCTACCCTAGATCCTAGCATCAGAGTAAGTTCAAATCCAGGTAATTCGACTGTGGCACAAGATCTCGAGCCTGAGTACATCTCAGTATCTAAAAATTCTAGAGTTGCTTGGGTAGCACTTCAGGAAAACAATGCGCTGGCTAAAATTGATATTAGAAATGCCCAGGTGATTGATCTAATAGGACTAGGATTTAAAGATCACTCTTTAGCAGGAAACGGACTTGATGCAAGCAATGAAACAGCCAATATTGACATCGCCAATTGGCCTATACTGGGAATGTACATGCCGGATGCAATGGCAAACTACAAGAGATGGGGAAGAGAATTTATTGTTCTTGCCAACGAAGGTGATAGCAGAGACTACTCCGGATACAGTGAAGAAGTCAGAGTTAAGGATCTGGCATTAGATCCGGTAGCTTTTCCAAACGCTGCAGCACTGCAGGCAGAAACAGCCATCGGCAGAATGAAAACAACCATAGCAACGGGAGACGCTAACAACGATGGTCTGTTTGAAGAAATCTATACGTATGGTGCTCGATCGTTTTCTATTCGGAAAGGAAATGGGCAATTAGTTTTTGATAGTGGTGACGACTTCGAGCAAATCACAGCACAGGAGCTCCCTGATGACTTTAACTCTACAAACGATGAAAATGGATCCTTCAAAGACCGTAGTGATGACAAAGGTCCTGAGCCTGAAGCGGTAGAAGTTGCAAAGTTCAGAGGCCGCTACTACGCCTTCATTGGTCTTGAAAGAGTCGGTGGTATTATGGTGTATGATGTTTCCAACCCGTACTATCCACACTTCGTACAGTACATCAACAACAGGGATTTTTCGGTACCAGCAAATACGGCTGCAGCGAAAGATCTTGGTCCAGAAGATGTTTTCTTTATTAAGAAAAGAAAGAGTCCAATCAACTCAGCTCTGATTGTAGTTGCAAATGAAGTAAGCGGCACGGTTAGCTTGTTCAAGGTGAATAGGGAGCACTATCACCACTATTATGACGAGGTAGAGAACACAGAAGAAGCTCTTCAATCGGAAGAGGTAGTTGCCCAGGAAAGTGAGGCAGTCCTTGAAATACTTAATCCTTTAATCTTATATCCAAATCCACTTAAGGGAGGATTTCTTCACCTTTCTGGAAAAATGGATGTTGTCGTATTGGATCTAAATGGAAGAGCACTGATGTCAGCTCAATCGGTTGATAGAATAAACGTTTCTTCTCTTAAGGCGGGCACCTATGTCTTGAAAAACAGTAAATCACAAACCAGCAGATTCGTAATTAACTAAGCTTGTTTTAAATTGGTAAATCGGAGAGCCACCTCAAAAGGGTGGCTTTCTTTTTATTTCAAAATGGACTGGTCTCTGTTTAGGACTTTCATCACAGCTGGTTTGTAGTTCCTGCCGATAGGGATTTCTTTACCCATTATTTCAACGCTACTACTAGAAAATGCATCAATCTTACCTATGGGGACAATAAAAGAGCGGTGAATTCGTAAAAAACAATCCTCCGGCAGTTTCTGCTCCAGGAAGCTAATCTTTTGCAGCGACACAATCTCGTTTCCTTCCTTCGTTTTTATCCTTACATAGTCCTTCAAACTCTCGATATAGCTGATATCTTCCAGGTACACTTTTACCATTTTTCGATCGGCTTTCAGAAAAAGGTATGGTCTATCTTCCTGGAGAGACTCGTCTGTTTCGACAGCAGAAGTAGTTTGATCACTTTCTTCGACCTTGTTGATTGCCATCAAAAACCGATCGAATGCAATAGGCTTAAGTAGATAATCAACAACATTAAGCTCGTAACTCTCCACAGCATACTCCCTATAAGCGGTGGTGAAGATTACCTTAGGTGCTGGGTTTATAACTTTTAAAAATTCAATTCCCGTAAGTTTTGGCATTTGAATGTCAAGGAATATGAGATCTACAGAATTTTTCTTGAGCCCATCAAAAGCACTCACAGCATTGGTACAGCTAGCCACTAATTCCAGCGACTCCACTCGACTGATATATGATTCCAGGACTTCACCAGCAAGCGGTTCGTCATCCACGATCATGCACTTTATTGACATCTAAATCTTAATTTTCAAAATAACTAAAAATGAATCTTCATCATCGTGAAGGTCAAGGTTGTGAGAATCTCCATAGAGTAATTCCAGTCGTCGCTTTACATTATTCAAACCAATACCCTTTTTGTATTCGAAGCGATCTTCACTCGCCCCGTTCTTACTTTTACTATTTTCTACCTTTAAGGTTAGGATTTGCTCCTTCATTTCGAGATCAATGTTCACCCATGACTCGTCCAACTCCTCGCTTACTCCATGCTTAAAACAGTTCTCAACAAAGGGAAGAATCAGCATTGGCGCCACCATTTTTGATTCCACTTCTCCTCGAACGTTGAACGAAATATTCAGTCGTTTTCCATATCGGATTTTCTCCAGAGAAATGTAGTCCTTAACAAGTTTGATTTCCTTACTCAAAGGGACGGTATCCGCGTTACACTCATAGAGCATGTAATTAAGGAGGTCGGACAATTTTAGTACCACTTCAGGCGCTTCCTTCGATTGCTTCAAAGTAAGTGCATACAGGTTATTTAGTGTGTTAAAGAGAAAATGTGGATGCACCTGCGCTTTTAAAAATCTTAATTCAGCCTGCAATTTTTCGCTTGCCAATTGCTGATTGGCCTTTTGTTCCTTGTACCAGTACTTAAACCACTTGATCACAATCGCAAGTACCAATACAGGATATATCTTGGTAGTATTCTTCAGAATCTTTCCGATGTTAAACAAAGTAGGCTGATAATCAGATTCAGGCCAAAACAACGGTTGCTGTATGAAAATGTAATCAATCCAAATCAGTGTGCTAAAACCCAGAATCACAAATACAATAGAGAGGAAGAACTCAACATACCTTTCCTTAAAAAGGAATCTCGGCATCAAGAAATAGATAGTGAAATACACAGCCGGTGCCTGAACTACAGCATCTGTTAGCTGAATTAAAAACTGCCGGCCATAGTCATCTTCAAAAAAGCCATAGACTAGCGAGAAGAAGGTGATGAACACCAACCAAAAAATAAAATGCCACAATATTCGTGGCGTCTTAAATAACAGCTTCTCTAACTCTAATTTGGGCATCGTTTGGAACTAGTATAGTACTCAAACTTATTTATTATGTTTCATTTATTCTGAAGCTTGGACGAAAAGCTATCGACACCTCCTCAGCGACCCTTTTTATCTGTCCAACGACATAAAAAGGCCCAAAACGCAGTCTGTCGGAAAAGGCAAGCGCAGTGTCTAAAAAGCACAAAACACGGAAACATAACCTTCTGTTTGGGGTATACACGGAAAATTCGAAAGCCAAATTAACATGAAGATTATAGCATCCCTGTTAGTCATTTTCAATCTTTCCACTACCTCTCCAGACAATGAAACGCGGGACCAGTTTAGGTATGACATTAAAAAAACCTCATCTAAAATTTCGGTTGATGGTGATAACTCCGAAGAGGTGTGGCTGAATGTGGCTTCCATACCTAACTTCATCAATCACTGGCCTTTGGATACCGGGAGCGCAGCGGCACTCACTGAGGTAAAAGCAACCTACGACGAGGAATTCATCTATATTCTGGCCGTCTGCCACGACGATGGCACTCGTGTGATTCAGTCATTGAAAAGGGATGATGATGATGCTCACTGGGGCAGTGACAATTTTACATTGGTACTGGATCCCATGAACAATAAACAGAATGGCTTCATGTTTGGCGTGAATGCTGGAGGATCACAAATCGAAGCACAGCTTAACGTAAATGGACCACGGACACAATACGATCAAAATTGGGACAACAAATGGTATTCAGAAGTTAAGAGATATGACGACTACTGGGTAGCAGAATTCGCAATTCCATTTAAAACGCTTAGGTACTCAAGTAATATCTCCGAGTGGGGTGTCAATTTTATCCGTGGAGATATGCAGCGAAACGAATATTCTACGTGGACGCAGTTCGACTTGAACTATCCTGGAATTGATTTGAACTTTATGGGAACACTTGCTTGGGATCAGAAACCAAAACAAGCTTCTGGCAAAGTGGTGTTGATTCCTTACCTATCGGGTGGTACACAAAGAGATTTTGAGGAAGAAGAGCAAACGAGCTACGATAAGGATGGAGATACCGGGCTGGACGCTAAAATCGCACTGACCGGGTCGCTTAATCTTGACCTAACGATTAATCCAGATTTTTCCAACGTGGACGTAGATCAACAGGTCACAAATCTTTCCCGGTTCAGTATCTTCTTCCCCGAACGGCGTAATTTCTTTCTCGAAAATGGAGATATATTTTCCAACTTCGGCAGCTGGCAGATTTCTCCCTTCTTCTCTAGAAGAATAGGCCTAATGGACGGCGAGCAGGTTCCAATCAGCTATGGGGCCAGGTTGACAGGAAACGTTACCAATAAGACAAGAATCGGTCTCATGAATACGCAAATAAGAGCAATCTCAGATTTGGAAGCACAGAATTACTCTGTTGCTGCTGTCCATCAGCAAGTGCTTGACCGCTCTGTAATCAAAGGAATATTTATCAATCGGCAAACAGGCGCGGATGTGAGTGAGGGTAAATATTCTCGAAATGGAGGCTTGGAGTTTGCTTACATGTCCGGCAATGGGAAAGTAAACAACACAGTGAGGTTTCACACTTCTCAAACTCCAGAGAACTTCTCAGACAATCACTTTTATGGCCTCAGCGGTAACTACAATGGCAGGAGCCTGAGGTCTGGTTGGACCATCGATGTGGTTGGTGAAAATTATATCACAGAGTTAGGGTTCAATCCCCGTCTGGAAAATTACAATGCTGAGACTGAAGAGACCGTCAGAAAAGCATATACTCGCATCAATCCATGGACCGTCTACAGATTTTTCCCAGCAGATAGCAAGCTAAACTCTCATGGGCCGAGAACATGGCATATGGTTTGGTTAAATCGAGATGGATCTGGCTTGAACGAACGTGGACATGGATTTGCCTACGATTTCATCTTTCAGAATACCACCGAAATACGATTGCAGTCTCAAGTACGAGAAGTAAACCTTCCCGTGCCTACTTCCTTGATTGGAGATGATTACACTCCTCTTCCCATTGGAAACTACCAGTTCACTCAATACTGGTTGAACTACAACACTGATAGGAGAAAAATTGTAAACGCTGATTTCAGAGTTCAGTTTGGAAACTTCTTTAATGGTACCAGATTTAATACCTCAACAGGTGTCAATTTTCGCGTCCAGCCCTGGGGGAGTTTCGGAATCACACATGATTTCAACCGTGTGGAACTCCCAGGAGAATTTGGTCAAACAAACTTGAACCTATTGCGAGTAAACTCCCAGATCAGTTTTTCCAACTCAATGTTTCTAACCACATCCCTTCAGTTTAATTCTCAAAATGAGAATTACAATTTCTTCACACGCTTTCAGTGGAGATATCGACCAATGTCGGACTTCTTCCTCGTATACACTGACAACTACACAACTAACGGCCTTGAACTAAAAAATCGACAAATTGTATTTAAGGCTACCTATTGGCTGAATTTGTAGCACTGAGCATTCGGTTTTTTCCTTGCATGTCTTTGTGGACTATCACTTCGGAGTAACCCAAGTCCTCAACCAAGGATTTTACTTCATCTGCATACTCCTCGTGCAGTTCAAAATACAGTTTTCCACCTGGCTTAAGAGCTCCTTTTCCAAAAGTTGAAATTCTTTGATAAAATATCAGGGGGTTATCATCAGAGACAAACAAAGCTATCTTGGGCTCGAATCCCAGCACATTATCATGCATCTGCTTTTTATCCCTTTCCGGAATGTACGGGGGATTACTCACGAGAATATCAAGTTCCGAAATCGGTGGATTCGAGCTCAATATATCGTGCAGGATAAATTCAATTGATCCTCCAAGTGCCGATGAATTCTCTTTGGCAATGCGCAGGGCATCTTCAGATACATCCAATCCTGCAGCTTTGCCATGTGTTTCCAATGCCAGAGAAATAGCTATGCATCCGCTTCCTGCACCCACGTCAAGAATTTTTGGATTGACCACGATATTGGCATCGACAATCATTCTTACAAGTTCCTCCGTCTCCGGCCTTGGAATCAAAACTCCTTTTTGAACCTTAAATATTCTCCCTAAAAAATGTGTTTGTCCGGTAACATACTGAATTGGTTCATTTTGCAACAAACGCACAACGCAATTCTCTAGTCGATCCAGGTCAATCGCCACTTTCTCGTCAAGCAAAATGTCTTCCTTACTAATACTGAAGGAATCCTCCAGGAGAATGGCAGCAATATTGCGAGCCTCCATTGGCTCATATTTCTCACCTATTTTACCAACAACGTCGTCTAATATCTGTTTCGCCGAATGCATATCATAGCGAATTTAGCCACCATGCTGGTGCACGCAATCATGATCACGGCTTTAACTTAGCGCCCAGTATGGATTCGGCGGATATCAACTTCATGAAACGAGCATTAGAACTTGCTGAACTCGGACGAGGTTACGTAAGCCCGAATCCTATGGTTGGATGCGTAATCGTATATGAAAACAAAATCATTGGCGAAGGCTATCATAAGAGATTCGGGGAAGCTCATGCAGAAGTCCATGCACTGGCCTCCGTGGAGAATCAGGCCTTGATTCACGAAAGCACCGCATATGTCACACTTGAACCATGTGCGCATCACGGAAGGACCCCTCCGTGTGCCGACCTCTTAGTCGAAAGAGGAATCAAGAGGGTTGTCATTGCCAGTAGCGACCCATTTGTCAAGGTCAACGGCAAAGGAATTCAAAAGCTCATGGATGCCAATATTAGGGTAGAAATGGATGTTTTGAGAGATGAAGGAGATGAGCTCAATAGTAGATTTATGACTTTTCATGAAAAAAATCGCCCTTTTGTCATCTTAAAATGGGCGCAAACCTCTGATGGGTTTATTGCTCGGGAGAATTTTGATTCTAAATGGATCAGCAACGAAAAATCTCGGCAATTGGTACATAAATGGAGGAGTGAGGAGGATGCGATTTTGGTCGGGACAAATACTGCGATTCATGATAATCCATCTCTAACAGTGAGAGAGTGGGAAGGAAGAAACCCTACACGGATCCTTCTTGATTCAAATCTGGAGGTCGATCAAGATACCAATCTATTTAACCGAGAAGCTTCGACGCTGATCTTTAATACATCATTGGAAAAAGAAGAAGGACTTAATAAATGGGTGAAGATTGAGGACATAACCGCGAAATCAATCCTCAGAAAGCTGCATGAACAAAACATTCAGTCAATCATTGTAGAAGGGGGGACACAAACATTGAACTCTTTTATTGAAGAAGATTGTTGGGATGAGGCGAGGATTTTCACTGCTTCAGAAAAATTTGGAAGCGGGATTTCCGCACCGAAGATAGAAGGCAAATTAATTGGCGAGGAAACATTCTCGGGCGACATTTTGAAAACATATAGAAACAAATGGCAGAAGACTTAATTGTTCCAAAAACTGTATCAAAAGCAGAAAGGTATGAAGCACTCATTCCGCAGATAAAAGGTTTGCTATACGGCGAGGAAAATCTTATTGCGAACCTTGCCAATACCTGTGCAGCTCTCAAAGAAGGTATGGGATTCTTTTGGGTAGGATTCTATATGGTTGACTCGGAAGATGAGTTGGTGTTAGGGCCATTTCAGGGTCCGGTTGCTTGTACAAGAATTAAGAAGGGAAAGGGTGTCTGCGGCACCAGCTGGGAAAAGGAAGAGGCAATCATTGTTCCTGATGTAGACAAATTTCCAGGGCACATAGCCTGCAGTTCTGCATCACAGTCCGAAATCGTATTGCCGATTTTGAAAGATGGCAAGGTGACAGCCATTCTGGATGTAGATAGTGATCAGTTGGATGCCTTTGACGCTGTCGACAACCAATTCCTTGCACAGATTATCGGTCTCTTAGCTTAACATTCTTTAACCACTCTACGGTCTTCTTAGGCACTTATGTAGTATAAGGTCTATATTTTTGCACCCGATGACCGACAGGCTCAAAATACGGCTTAGTTTCCTGGGAGCACTCATTTGCTGGCTTCTATATGCAGCGTCAAATATCTATTTGCTGTTTATAGAAAGCTATGAGATGAAAGTGCAGCTGTCGGAGATCATTCCTCAGCTATTCTTTACGGGGTTTGTGATGTCTACCTTTACATACTACAGGTTTGTTATTTCAAAAGCCGACACGCTCAACTTTACCGACTTACTCTGGAAGGTTTTCATCACTGGTTTAATAACTACTCTATTTTCCCTTGGAATACACTTCTTTTTTGTTGTGTTCGCCAACAGTAGCATTGTAGAAAGTCCACTGACCGTCAACTTTTTCTATAACATACTTCTAGGGCTCGTGGTTGTGTACATGGTCTCCACACTAGTCGTGTGGAAAAGGTTGATTTTGTATCAAAAGTCGAAAAATCTTTTACAACTGTGGGGTGTGTTTGAAATTGTCCTGTTTGCTGGTCTAATTTATGATTTTTTCGGCTATGAACTGTTCGAAGCTAATTTCAATTTCGGGTTAATTGTCATTTCTAGTTTCTCACTAATTCTGTCGTTCAATCTAAAATGGATTGCATACCTAAATTTCAAACAAAAATGGAAGGGCATCCTGTTCATACTTCTTTCTGGAATCTATTTGTATCATTTCTTTCTAAACCTTGATGATTTCCGAGCGACAGAGGTACTAGTGAACGATCTCCTGGATAGCGTTTTCATCATTGGCCTGTTTGGATTCCTTTTCTTCTATGCTTCCACATCCATATTGGTCACGTTATTTAATCTGCCAACATCTTCCGTATTTGAAAGAAAGCTGAAGGAGGCACTTGACTTTCAGAAATTAAGCCAGTCAGTGCCCAGAGGAGAAACAATTGATCAGACCTACGAAATACTGCTCGAAAGCTCGATGAGTGCTGTTTTTGCTGACGCAGCGTGGTTAGAAGTCCAAGAGGAAGATGGTGTATTTCAATCAATAAGAAATCTGAAAGAAATTGAGATCGATGCCATAAAAGCGAAGATAAAATCAGGTACGATTAAGGACATTTTGTCGCTCAGTTTCGATCGTGATCTGAATCCATCGAAACTCACTGACAGTTTGAAGGACAGTAAATTCAAATCTATCATTGCGCTTCCAATCCATGTGCAACAAAAGCAAATTGGATTCATCGTAATGCTGAATGAAGTCCCTGAAGCTTTTAACAGGGAAATGGTAAACATCATTACAACCTTTGTAAATCAAGCTAGCATCTCACTGGAGAATCTTTCTCTAATAAAAGAATCATTGGAAAACGAGCGATACAAAGAGCAGTTAAAAATTGCTAAGAATGTTCAGAAAAGCCTTCTTCCAGGTCAGATTGATATTGGTAGTAATTTCGAAATCGACGCCTTCGCCATGGCTGCTGATGAGGTTGGAGGTGATTACTACGACATCATTGAAATTGAGAAAGATAAATTTGGTCTGATCATCGCCGATGTGTCGGGAAAAGGAACCAGTGCTGCATTTCAAATGGCCCAAATGAAGGGGATATTCCACAGCCTGGCATCCCAAAAGATATCATCTTCTCAATTCATAACCCAGGCTAACATTGCATTGAGTAATTGTCTGGAGAAAACCTCGTTCATCACGGCGACATATTTTGATATTGATTCCACTAAAAAAACAATTGAGTTTTCGAGAGCAGGGCATTGTCCCACTTTGATGTTTTGCTCCAACACGAACGAAACCAATTATTTGCAGAGCGATGGAATGGGATTAGGGATTGTAAGAAACTCTAGCTATGCAAAATACGTTCATAGCACAACACTTAGCTACAACGAAGGCGACACGATGCTTTTGTATACCGATGGTATCACAGAAGCAAAAAACGAGAAAGGGGAGCAATTTGGAGATGATAGACTTCGAGACTCTTTTCACAGTCACGCCAAGAAAGCACCTACCCAAATAAAAGAAGCGCTAAAAAGGGATCTTGCCAGTTTTACTGGTGAGCTACCAATTGATGATGACTATACGATGGTTGTCGTAAAGTTTAATACCAACGAAGATGGTTAATATAGAAATTGAAAAAAAAGAAGATATTCATTTTATCCGAGTGACAGGAGATATAGATGCTGGTTCGTCTATTCACCTTGATAATGCCTTTAAGGAAGGATTAGAGACAGGTGAGTCCAAAATTGCCGTCGACCTGGGGGGACTCGTCTACATTTCCTCTGCGGGACTTGGGGTCTTTGTTTCCTATCTAGATGAGTTTGAACTAAAAAAAATCAAATTGGTGTTGTTTGGGATTCAAGAAGCTGTACGTCAGGTTTTTGATATCCTTGGTTTAGAAAAATTGATAGACATCGCAGAAAATGAAGAAGGAGCGATTGCAAAATTGAATGAGTAGTAACATTGTCATAGCATGTTCAAAAGATGAGCTGACACGAATCAGGCAGTTTGTGGCCGATCAATTGGATCACCACAAAATTCCTGATTTGCAAGCACACAAATTAGTGTTGGCGGTGGATGAAGTCTGCGCCAATCTCATCATACATGCTAACAATTGTGACCCGATCAACAAGATTGAATTGGACCTTCAGTTCAACCCCAAACAGATCATTTTCACCTTCCGCGACAAAGGGGTTGGATTCGATATAAATCAATACGATTCACCTAGTATGGATGAGCTTGTCTCATCCAGAAGGCAAGGTGGACTAGGACTACTTCTGGTGAAGAGAATAATGGACAAAATAGAGTTCTCAACAGAAAAGAATTACAATATTTGCAGGCTTGTAAAAACCATAGGTTAATGTGGCGCTTCCTACTTGTATTAATTGTTCTTATTTCTGGTTGTGAATACCTACAACCCAGACCAAAGGAAAAAACCAAAATAATCGCTAAGGCTGGAGGTCAAGAATTGGCGGAGGAAAATATCATAGGTCTGATCCCTCAAAATATTTCTCCGAGTGATAGCTCGATCTTTGTGGAAAAATTCGTCGATGACTGGATAAAGAAGCAATTGATGATAAGCCGTGCGCAGGAAGTGATTGATTTCAATGAGGCGCAGATCCAGCAAAAGGTACTGGAATATCAGTACGCACTTATGGTGCACGACTTTGAAAAAAGATACATCGATCAAAAGATTGAAACAGAAGTAACCGATGGAGAAATTAATGCCTACTACAATGAGAAATCCGAAAATTTCGTTTTGCGGGAAAATTTGACCAAGTGTTTGTATTTCAAAATCCCATCTTCAGCACCAAACTTATCCAGGTTCAGAAGAAGCCTTCGAAATTATCCCAGGGACTCTGCTGAAGTTTGGGACTATTCAAATCAATTCTCAGTTCGAGCTTTCCTGGACAATAGTATCTGGGTTCGATTTGATGAAGTAATATTGGAGACTCCGCTGAAAGAAATCAATGATAAGACGAGGTTCCTGGAAACGACGAGTTCGGTTGAAAATTCAGATGAAGATTACGTATACTTCCTGAAGATTTTTGAGTACAAACTTGTGGGTGAGATAGCTCCCATTGAGTTTGTTAAGGAACATATCTCAGACATAATTATCAATAAGAGGAAGATCGAGTTAAAAAAAGAACTGGAGAAGAATATTTATGAAGAAGCAAAAGCATCAAATGCATTTGAGATTTATAGCAATTAGTACACTCATTATCTGTGCGATCTCTGCTTTCGGGCAGAGTAGTGAGGATGGAATCATCATTGACAGAATTGCTGCCAAGGTTGACAACTACATCATACTAAAATCAGATGTAGAGAAAGCGTACCTGGACTTTCTGTCCAAAGGAGAGTACCGTGGTAGCAATGCGAAATGCGAAATTCTACAGCAGCTAGTGGTCAACAAAATGATGGTCGCACAGGCGGAAATTGATTCAGTTTTCATCCTTGATGAGGAAGTAAATAGTAACCTAGATAGAAGAATGTCCCTCATGCTACAGCAATTTGGCGGAGAGGCTGAAGTTCAAGCAGCGTATGGCAAGTCGATCGACCAGATTAGATCTGAGGTCTTTGACAACATCAAAGAACAAATGACGATTCAAAGGATGCAATCGGAGCTAACAGCAGATGTGAAAGTCACACCTGCAGAGGTTCGGAAGTTTTACAGGGATATTCCACGAGATTCCCTACCCTTCTTTTCCACTGAAGTCTCAGTTGCACAAATCGTTGCCACTCCAAAGCCTGGAAAGTCACAGAAAGATAAGGTCAGGAATCAAATGCTTGATATAAGGAAACGAATAATGGCCGGTGAGTCTTTTGCGGATCTGGCAAAGAAATTCTCGCAAGATCCCGGATCTGCTGCTCGAGGAGGGGAGCTTTCCTTTTACAGCAGAGGACAGTTAGCTCCTGAGTATGAAGCTACAGCCTTGTCGATGAAGCCAGGTGAAACATCAGAGCCTGTGGAGACTCAATTTGGGTTTCATCTTATCGAATTGCAGGAAAAAAGAGGGAATACATTCAGGTCCCGTCACATTCTAATATCGCCTACACCCGATGCAAATGACCTTCAAAATTCCATAGACTTATTAGACAGTCTAAGGCTATTGGTACAAGCGGATAGCATCACCTTTGAAGAAGCCGCCAAGGATAATTCCGATGATCAACTGACGTCGTCAAGCGGGGGGTTCTTCCTGGATCCTTCAGGAGCTGGAAGAGTTTCAGTAGATCAACTCGATCCAAACATTTTCTTCACCTTGGACACAATGCAGGTTGGCACGATTACCAAACCAATTAGATTTCAACAACAAGATGGTACATATGCCTACAGAGTACTCTACTACAAAGAAAGAGTTGCTCCGCATCAGGCAAACTTGGATGTCGATTATCAAAAAATAGCAGCAGCTACTTTGAATAAGAAAAAGAATGAAATAATAGCTGATTGGTTCGAAGTTGCACGAAGTAATGTTTACATCGAACTCGATCCGGAATTCGATTATTGCAACCTCTCTGAGTAAATTACGATAAAGGATAGAATGGCAAAAAAAAATGACGATGTTGCTTTGGCCGATGAATTGGCTCAAAACTTCAAAACATTAGAATCAGAGATCTCAAAACAAATTATTGGACAGTCCGAGGTTGTCAGACTTTTGATCACATCGCTTTTTTGCAACGGACATTCTCTTCTAGTAGGAGTTCCGGGTCTGGCCAAAACCTTGCTCGTTCAAACCGTTTCCAAGTGTCTCTCCCTTGATTTTAATCGGATCCAGTTTACACCCGATCTAATGCCTTCAGATATTTTAGGAGCAGAGACACTTGACAAAGAAAGAAATCTGCGGTTCATCCAGGGTCCAATCTTCTCCAATGTCATTCTGGCTGATGAAATAAACAGGACTCCTCCAAAAACTCAGTCAGCCCTACTTGAAGCCATGCAAGAGGGGGCACTGACAATTGCTGGAAAAAACTACGAACTTGACAAACCATTCTTTGTACTTGCCACGCAAAATCCAATCGAGCAGGAAGGAACATACCCGTTACCTGAGGCGCAACTTGATCGATTCATGTTCATGATCAAATTGGACTATCCAAAACTGGAAGACGAAATAGAGGTCATAAAACAAACCACATCCGACTTGGCCAATGAGGTTCGCGAAGTACTCCACAAGGAAAATATCCTGGCCTATCAGTCCTTAATTAGAAAAGTACCGGTTCCAGATAATGTTTTTGATTATGCTGTGAGACTGGTTGCTAAATCGCGTCCTGGAGAAGAAAACTCATCAGATGTAGCAAGAGATTATCTGGAGTGGGGAGCCGGACCGAGAGCAGGTCAATTCCTTATTCTTGCTGCCAAATGCAATGCGCTGATTACTGGAAAATACTCACCAGATATTGAAGATGTAAAATCTGTGGCAACACCTGTTTTACGCCATAGAATTGTACGAAATTTCAAGGCAGAAGCTGAGGGTATAACTGAGGAAAAGATTATTCAGGAACTTCTGTAGATAATTGGTCGAACAGTGTATTGGTTGTTAGTTCATGACCCTACCTATTAGCTACTCCACTAGAATTGTTTCAGAAATCTGATATCGTTCTCTGAGAAAAGCCTTAGATCATCAAGTTCGTATTTTAGCATCGTTATTCGCTCGATACCCATTCCAAAGGCGAATCCGCTGTATTTTGTAGAGTCGATTCCACAGTTCTCCAGCACATTCGGATCTACCATTCCAGATCCAGCAATTTCAACCCATCCTGTTTTCTTACAAATTTTACAACCACTTCCGCCACAAATAAAGCAACTGATATCTATTTCCGCGCTGGGTTCTGTAAAGGGGAAATATGAAGGTCTTAATCTTATTTTGGTGTCCTTGCCAAACATTTCTCTCGAGAAATAATACAATGTATTTTTCAAATCCTTGAAGCTAATATTCTCTCCCACGACAAGTCCTTCTACTTGATGGAAAAAGCAGTGAGCTCGTGCCGAAATAGCTTCGTTTCTAAAAACTCTACCTGGCATGATGGCGCGAATGGGAGGCTTCTTTTTGTTCATCAATCTAATTTGAACATTAGAAGTATGCGTCCGCAATAGAATATCTGGATTCTTCTCAACGAAATAGGTATCCTGCATCTCCCTCGCTGGATGGTTCTCCGGAAAGTTCAATGCTGTGAAATTGTTCCAGTCGTTATCTATTTCAGGGCCATCTTCCACATTGAATCCTTGCCTCTCAAATATCTCAATGATTCTGTTTTTCGTCTGCGAGATCGGATGAAGTGAACCTTCCGAATTATGCACGGGAGGAAGCGTAGTATCAATTTCTGATTCAGACCTGGTGGATCCAGCAGAAAGACCATCAGAAAGGTCTTTGAGCTTTTGCTGCGCTTGGTTTTTGAGCTGATTCAGTGCAGGACCCAACTCACGTTTTTGATCTCCAGGAACAAGTTTGAAATCCTCAAACAGTTCACTAATGACACTTTTCTTTCCAATAAATCTAAGCCTGAAGCTTTCCACTTCATCCAGGGTACTAGCAACAAATGAATTAATCTCCTTGGAAACTTTGTCAACACGATCAAGCATAAATTGGCATTTAAGCAGGCAAAAATAGTAAGAATGTCAATGGGGATCGTTAAGCTGATTTACTCAGCTTCACTTCAGATGAAATAAGTTTCGCTGTTCTTGCAGCTTCCTTTTTCGTAACCTTTAAATCAAGAATGATTCCCAGGGCCACGGTAATGGAGAAGATGGAGAGAATCAAAACGGTATCACCAAGGTGTTGAAAGAAAACAGATACAAAAAGTGCTGCTGCATTATATGCTATAAGCAGAATAGTGCCTTGTCCGTGGTTCATACTGAGCTTGAGTAAAACATGGTGAATATGATTTCTATCGGGTGAAAGAGGAGATTTTCCCTGATAAAACCGGATAAAAAATACTCTTAACGTATCATACACTGGAAGGATAAGTAGTGCAATACAAACTGATACCGGCTCTGTGATACCAAGCCCAGAAGATACCTCAACCGGAACGGAAAGGAATTGAATCATCAAGGTCGAGATCATAAATCCCAGCGTCATTGAACCTGTATCCCCCATGAAAACTTTGGATGGAAACCAGTTGAAAAGTAAAAATCCAAGCACGGCACCTGCTATGCCTAGAGAGACTGTAGCACTCAACAATTCTCCGGCACTAAAAAAGAACCATCCAAAAAATAGTGAAATCAGAAGCGCAATACTTCCAGCTAAACCATCAATTCCATCAATCAGATTGAAGGAATTCGTCATTACAACAATGACAAAAATTGTAAAGATCTCATTCAAACCATACGGAAAGCTCTCTACTCCAAAAAGACCATTCAATCCATTGATCCTCCAACCACCGAAATAAACGACCAAAACGGCAGCAAAAATTTGGATAACCAACTTGTGCTTTGCCAACAAGCTGGACAAGTCATCTCTTACTCCAAGCAAGAATATTAAGAAGGTAGCACCTAAAAAATACTTCTGCGAGGCTAGGTCTAAGAATGATGCGGATAGAAGAAGTGCAAAAATGATTCCCGAGAATATGGCAATCCCCCCTAACGACGGAGTGCTCACACTATGAATTTTTCTTTTATCTGGAATATCCAATAAATCAATGGACCTAAACACTTTGATGATGATTGGCATCAAAATCATTGTTGTTAAAAAGGCGGCCGTTATTGAAAGAAGTATTCCCATTCAGTGCGAGTGATTCAACCTCAAAGTAGGATGTTAAATATTAAAAATCAAAGAATTATTGGTACGATTTCGGTAAACTGGTGGATTAATTAGGTGAAAGTACCTAAAATGCTAATAAGCATTTTCATTACCACGAAGAATGGAAAGGATGGTTAGTATAATTATCTTGAAATCCAGAATTAGCGACCAATTTTTTACATAGAACCGATCAAGCTTCACGCGCCCACTCATGTCGCTCAACTCTATTGTTTCCCCTCTGAATCCCTTTGCCTGAGCTAGGCCCGTAATTCCAGGCTTCACGGCATGTCGCTGCCAAAAACGGTCAATTTGGGGCTGATACTCTCTGTTATGCTGTATTGCATGTGGTCTAGGTCCAACAATTGACATGTCACCTCTTAAAACATTAATGAACTGCGGTAACTCATCAATGCTTGTAATTCTCAGAATAGAGCCAAGTTTCGTAATCCTTGAATCGCCTTTCTGAGCCTGCTTCACATCTGGATCATTATGAACAACCATGGTTCGGAACTTGTAAATCTTAAATTCTTTATTATCTCTCCCATGTCTCATTTGCTTAAAAAAAATTGGTCCCTTTGACTCCAATTTGATGAGCAAGGTTATTATCGGAACTAGCCAACTAAGGATCACCACAAAGACTACAATTGAGAAAATGATATCAAACAAGCGTTTCACAAACCTATTAATTGAGTAGTCAAGTGGTATCGTATTTACCTGAATCATAGGGATGCTACCCACTTGATCAATAGAAAGATTATAGCTCATCAGTCTGCTAAACTGTGAAACCAGATTCACTTTTATTAAATTGTTCTCCGCAAAATTTATGATTTCCCGGACTCGTTCATTTGGTAGGCTGGGCAAATGGCAAAAAATAATATCGATATTATTTTTCAAGGAATAGTTCTCAATGTCTTTGAGGCTATACATTGACTCATCCTTGTCATTATTTATAGTGCCTGCTAATTTATAACCAAGTTGAGGGGTGTTTTCAAATTGCAACTTCAAATCATTAGCAACCTCTCCAGAGCCAACTATCAGGACATTTCTAAGATTGAAGCCCAGCGCACGGTAGTATCTAATTGCGTAATGCCATATAGACCGCCATGTCAGAATCGACAGAGTAAATGTCAAATAAGTGATAAAGAGAAATTTCCTTGAATACTCCACAGGTTGTATCGCAAACCAAAGAGCAAAAACGATCGATAGATTAATCACGAGCGCTGTTAGAACCTTATTAAGGTGATCAAGTAATTTGGAACTTCTGTTTATCTCTTGAAGTCTGGAACCTAAGAACACAAGGAGCCATATGACATTAAGAAAGATCTGTAGAATTATGTAGTTATCCGGAAGGGAGAGGGAGTTAAATCTCAAATAATTTGCAACATAAAAACTGAAATTCAAACCGAACAAATCGGCAAACAGGAAGAGTATGGGGAAATACCGTGAATATCTATGTTGGCGTTGCATTTAGTTGCCTGAATTAACATGTAAAAGTACAAATTACCAATTTGATTTATCAACCTCATAATAAACTTTCTCAATCCCTTCCCTCAATCCAATTTGCGGCAACCACCCCATAGAATTGATTTTAGTAGTATCCATTAATTTCCTTGGAGTCCCATCAGGCATTTCCGTATTAAAAAATATATTTCCTTCAAAACCAACGATATCTTTGATTATTATCGCAAGCTCTTTGATAGTCAAATCCTTGCCAACGCCAACATTAATGATGCTATTTCCAGAATAATTCTTTAATAAAAAGTAACATGCACTGGCTAGATCATCAACATGGAGGAATTCTCGCATTGGTTTGCCAGTCCCCCAAATCTCGACTTGAGAATCGGCATTGATTTTGGCAGTATGGAATTTCCTTATCAATGCTGGTAACACATGCGAATTGTTTAGGTCGTAGTTATCATTTGGTCCATAAAGATTGGTTGGCATAGCACTAATAAAATCGACATGGTACTGATCTCTATACGACTCGCAGAGTTTGATGCCAGCAATTTTCGCTATAGCATAGGGTTCGTTAGTATATTCAAGACTTCCTGTTAATAGGCTTGATTCTTGGATAGGCTGCTTTGCCAGTTTGGGATAGATACAAGAACTACCTAGAAAGAGTAGCTTTTGCACCCCAAATAAATAAGAAGCGTGAATCACATTAGACTCAATCATCAAATTTTCGTACAAAAATTCACCTCTAAATTTGTTATTTGCAAAAATTCCACCAACCTTGGCTGCTGCCAATATCACATAATCAGGTTTTTGTTCTTCGAAAAAACTCAATACTTCATCTTGATTAATCAGGTTCAATTCACTAGACCCTCTATATACAAGATTATCAAATCCCTCAACCTGCAACCTTCTCACAATTGCAGATCCAACCATTCCTTTGTGGCCTGCAACATAAATTTTTGAGCTTTTCTCCATGATATTATTCCTCTTGCTTCAGGACAGCGTGGCCACCGTCAAGCAAATACCTATCTTTCTCAAACAACTTTAAGTCAGATCTGATCATTTCCGTAACTAACGACTCTAAATTGTAGTTGAGTTTCCAACCAAGTTTTTCAATTGCCTTTGAGGGATCACCTTTCAGTAAGTCAACTTCAGTAGGCCTAAAATATTTTGGATCGATCCGTATTACCACTTGACCCTCCTTAAAAGGATATCTGGAATCGGTTGAGCTTTCGACGTATCCCAATTCTTTAATACCTTCTCCTTTGAACTCTAGGGTCACACCTATTTCTTTAAATGCTAAGTTCAAAAATTCACGAATTGACGTTGTTATACCTGTAGCCAATACAAAATCTTCTGGTTGATCCTGTTGGAGCATTAGCCACATTCCCTCCACATAGTCTTTTGCATGTCCCCAATCCCTTTGCGAATCCAAGTTCCCTAGATAAATACACTCTTGAAGCCCCAATGCCATCTTTGCGATAGCTCTTGTTATTTTTCTTGTAACAAATGTCTCTCCTCTTAGAGGCGACTCGTGGTTAAAGAGAATTCCATTGCAAGCATATATACCGTATGCCTCTCTATAATTAACAGTAATCCAATATGCATATAATTTCGCAACAGCGTATGGAGATCTTGGGTAGAACGGGGTAGTCTCTTTTTGAGGGACTTCCTGAACTAACCCATAAAGCTCCGAGGTAGATGCTTGATAAATACGAGTCTTTTCTGTCAATCCCAAAAGTCTTACGGCCTCTAGTATTCTCAAAGTACCAATACCGTCAACATTTGCCACATATTCGGGTGTCTCAAAACTCACCCTCACGTGAGACATAGCGCCTAGATTGTATATTTCATTCGGTTGAATTTCTTGAATTAATCTAGTTAAATTCATGGAATCAGAAAGATCACCATAGTGTAGAAATAATTTCGTGTGATCTTTATGAGGATCTTGATACAGATGATCAATCCTATCTGTGTTGAAAAGAGAGGAACGACGTTTGATTCCATGTACCTCATACCCCTTCTTTAGTAGTAACTCAGCCAAATAAGCTCCATCTTGTCCAGTAATCCCAGTGATAAGTGCCTTTTTACTCATTCTTTTTTTCAAGTTTCTCAAGAAATTTTCTCAAAATTATATCTTTATTTAGGTGATTCTCTGCAAAAGCACGAGCATTCTTTCTAAATGGCTCCAATGACATTCTTAGAGACTCTTCAATACCTCGTATGAGTGATTTTGACGACTCCGGCTCAATCAAAATTCCTAAACCATGCCTCTTCACTGTATTGTAAAGGGTTGTTTCTGGCTCAGCACTCACAATCGAAAATCCTCCACTTGCTGCAATTCCAGTTAGTTTAGATGGCATTACAAGGTCTGCAGCCACCTTTTTCTGCAAAACTAAATGTACATCAGCTGTATTTAGTAATCTAGACAAATCATTATATGGGAGCAATGGATTTAGATAGACGTTGGCAAGTGATTGCTCCTTTATTATTCTTCTTAAGGTTCCCTCATAGGTCCCGTTCCCGCAAATCAAGAACTTAATATGATCTCGCTTGACAAAATGACAAGCAGCCTCCATCAGTATATCCAGCCCCTGCTTTTCACCCAAATTTCCAGAATAAAGAATAATAAAATCATCTTCCTTGAATCTAAATTTCTCGATTAAAGATTGATTTTTCGGCAGTGGTTTAATCAAGTTAATATCCACCCAGTTTGGAAATAGATTTATTTCGCTTTCGATTGACTTGCTCTGGATCTTTTTAATCATTCCTTTCGAAATCGACGTAATCAAATCCATCTTATTCAAAAGGAAGAATTCAAATTTAAAAAACCAATTCAGCAGACGTTTGCTACTTATAATACGCATCTCTTTCGCCGCGTCAATTTGTAGATCTTGAATATGATAAATTAGTTTCCCTCCCTTCAAAAATCTGTACATTATGGCGATCATTGGAAGATGAAACGGAGGTGAGATACAGATAATAAAATCAAATTTGGGCTTTAGCAAAAAGTGGAACCATACTACAGATGATGACAGGCTAAAACTAATCTCATGCAAGATTCGAGACGTGCCAGAAACTCTTTTAGGAACGTACAATGGACACCGATAAACTTCAACTTTATTAAGTTTTGATTTTGAATATCTATTTTTGAACTTCTCGAATACAGACCAATTTGGATAGTATGGATTAGCTGTAATCACGGTAACTGACTGCTTATCGGCTGCTAACCACTCACACATCTCAGAAGTATATTTCCCTATTCCAGATAGCTCTGGAGCATAATTTATTCCATATACCAGTATCTTCATTTCAGACTTGAGGTTAATTTGGATTTAAAAAGAACGCATTCAACCTTTTTCCAAACCGACTAACCAGTTCACAGTTCTTTTGACTGATTCCTCTAAGTTGAAAGGCAATTCACCACAAATATCTTGAAGAGTTGATGTATCATAGACCATGTTGGTAACCAAATTGTTTAATCTAAATGATGTTAATGGCGGATTAGCAAGACCAAGTCTTTTGGTTAAATCTCCAACAATAGCAGCCGCTTTTAATAAAACTGTAGGTGCTGTCCGGATTCCCTTTTGGCCAAATTCCCTCGCGACCTGATTGGCCCAATGTTTTAAATTAATTGGGGGATAATCAGCCAAGTACAAAGTGCTACCATGAATATCCTTAGCAGGAGCAGTCAGTAATTTCTCAATTTGAAATACAGAGTTGCCAACATACCCAAAACTCTTATTCGGATCATACTTACCTGGATGGAAATATTGTTTTTGCTTGATTTTATCAAAAAAATCTCGATATGGAATATCAAAGTACTCCCCCCAAATAGAAGTAGGCCGAAAGATCATCCATTCACAATCCAGTTGAGAATCTCTAACGATCTTCTCACCTTCAACTTTGCTTTGTCCGTAGAGATTTGGTGGACAGTAGTCAATTTCATTCTCAGGGAGATAATCAATTTTGCAAACCATTCTGCTGGAAGCAAATAAACTACGTTTTACATTTGACTCTCCAATAATATGAACGGTATTCGCAACACCCTCTATGTTTGCTGAATAGCCATCCAATTTTTTAGCTTCAAGTAAATCTGTCCTTGCTGCTAGATGCAGAAAGCAGTCAGGATCAAAATCAAGTACGATTCTTTTATACTCTTGTAAATTTGTTATATCGCACTTCCTCCATAGAGACAACCTCTTTCCGTTTTTCGGTTCTTTAATATCAATGTTCAGAACATCAAACCCTTTGTTCTCAAAAAATTCTACTGCATTTGTACCTATAAATCCAGACCCTCCAGTTACAATCAGCTTCTTCATTACTTGTCCCTTTTATAGAGAACATCCATTTCAATCACAATATTCCTTGCCCCTCTGTGAAAGTCCACGGGGGATAGTAGAGAAAACCCTAGTCCGTTCAATAGTGAATCCAGCTCTGAAAATAGAGGCTGATCGTCGTACAATTTTACAAAAGAAACTTCGAGTAAAACGTAATCGACCTTCTCCAAAAAATTCATCGCCCCTCTTAGGACTTGCCTCTCAAGTCCTTGGACGTCAAGCTTCAAGAGGCAAGGTGACTCTACATTTAATTCTGACACAATGTCATCAAGTCGATATACTGGGACCTTCAATTCATTTTTGATCCCCAAGTCGTACTGTGGGCTATCATTTTCTTCACTGATTTTCAAAGCAGAACTAACATGACTATAATTATTTTGATAGAAAGTCAATTGACCTGTTTCATCACCTAATGCATACTGAAAACATTCAATATTGTTTCCTTTTGTGTTTTGAACCAGTTCAGCGAAGGTCTCTGGAACTGGTTCGAAGGAGTAAATTTTGGATTTTGGAAATCTATAGGAAGAAGCCATAGCAAATTGACCCTGATTAGCTCCAGCATCGATTATAGATTTAAAATCGTTCTCATAGGCACTAAGTGCCCGGCTAATTTGAAATGATGATATAGAAAAAATCTTACTAGTTAAGAGCTGCCTTAATGCTCCTTTACATCGAACTACATCAATTAACCTCATTAACCTGTCCATACCATATTGTTGATTTAAGGTCGCGAATTTAATCTATTTGTTTCTATATGACACTCTACTCACAATTTTGTAATAGAGTACATTAAACCCTGGGAAAACTCCGTCCAAAAAGAAAAAGACTACTTGGGCAAAGTCCTTTGTAAGTGAAGTTTTATATGGCAAGACATACCTTTTTATGAGTCCCATTGATTTTCGGAATTTTCTCTCTCTTACAAACAAACATGCAACATGTAGCCATTGATAATGAAGAATAGATTTCCATTTCGACTCTGGGAAAGCCATAATGTCAGCTTCAAATGTTTTCAAGAATTTTGTTCTGAGCTGGAGTGCTTTCTCCGCCGATGGATAATTTCTAAATCCCTCTGTTTGCATGTGGACCGAATAGGTGGGATCCACCGCCATTTTATGTTGCCGGAAAAACCTTACCAAAAACTCCCAGTCCTGATGTCTCTCAAAAGTTTCATCAAACAATCCAACTTCATCAAAGACCCCTCTCCTAACCAATAGCGTTGAAGATGTAATGCTAGTTTTCCCGCTAAGAAATTCATATGTGTAATCACCAGAAGGCACTTCCTGCAGATCGATCATCTTGTATATATACTGTTTGTATCGACGTTGATGAAAACAGCAACAAGCTCCCCATTCCACGCTCAAGGACCGTAACTTCAAAACTTGATTTGCTACTTTGTTAGGCAAGTAAATATCATCATCATCCAAAAATGCAAGATATCCTCCCCTAGATGACCTAATACCTGTGTTTCGTGCTGCTGCCCCATTTCTATTACTCTTATGCTTTACGTAATAAATGACATCATTATGCTGGTAGCTATTCATCAGCAATTCAGTCTCCTTTCTATAGGTGTCTCCGTCGTTGTTGTCATCAACTACGATAATTTCTAGGTGAGAATAGCTCTGATTCAAGACAGAATCTATTGCCCTTTTTAAATGCACTGGTCTCTTGTGAGTAGGGATTATGACACTGACCAATTCGTTTAATTTCTGCATAATCAGTTTAGTATTGAATCCACACTCATCTTAATTGATTTCAGATTCAAAAAGGCCTCTTTCTCCAGGTTGGTTCTGACGGTTTCTTCCGAGACGATTCTTAACAAGATTCTCTTTAGCGACTGGTAATCCTCAAAGTGCAGCATTTGACTTTGCATTTCCTTCATTCCTTTATAATGAGTAGGGACAATCCCAGGTTTGCAATACGCAAGCATCAAAAACGAAATCCCCGTTTCCTTTGTCAACCCATAAATTTCGTCTTGCCCAAATCTCGTAACGAAAAACTCGTCAAAATCAGAAAGTATGAAATCGCAATTTTTGACCCTTTCCTGAAACTCTTCCACGCTTATAAAGGAATTAAAAGTCGTTACATTCTTTTTATGTTCTAACTGTGCAACTATTGCCTCCCCATAATCATCAGATGGCCTTCCAAGCAGGGTGAAATGAACCTTTTCTACAAAATCCTTCTCGCTTATTAACTTGATAATGTTCTCATACTTCCGCCGCTTACTAACCATGCCAGGCACAACAACATTAAGTTTTCGGATTGATGCCATACTTGTCACGGATTTACCAAATTTTCCTCTCGAGTTCAATCCAAAAGGAATAAATTTAAAATGCCTCCCTGGGGCAGTTTTCTCTGCCCATTCTTTGAGTTGGGTACCAACAACTATGTAATTTCTGAAGTGCTTAGAAACAATCTTTCTATAAACACTCACCATTATATTTCTGATACTGGTGTCGTAGGATGGCTGGAACCAGCTGACTAAGTTGTGGATGACCAGGTTAACTTTAGGAGCATGGAAGGCAAAAAAAACCAGAAGAAACATTCTCTTGTCCATTAACTCATCAATTACTATTGAGTCATAGGTCTTGGCTCTCCTTAACAAACTAAATAATGAGTCATCTTTAAAGTTCACACCATGAGCGAATTGATTGTTGTCCCGGTAAAACGCACTGGTGTAAAGATCAACTTCCCAAGACTTAGGAACCCCAATCAGAATTTGATTAAGGAAGGAGTAGTGGTTTGGCTCACACAAATAAACTGCAATTCTCAATCCTCAGAAGTTAAATAAAATAAAATTTGCTTGGTAGGGTGATATATCATAAAATTCTCCTAGAAAAATAGTTGTCCTCACAAAATATAGCAGCAGTAGTAGCACATAGGCAGATCCCGAAAAAACCGATACAAAACTCGGTTTAAATCGGAACAGTAAATATGGAAATAGAATAACTATGTAAGGAGTAAAGTAATTGTTCATTCTTTGAAACACCTCCCACGGTAAATACGGGCTTAGAATAATTGGGAGAGATATGAGCAAAGAAAAATAATTCATATTGTAGAAGATTCTATAAGCATCATTCTTAATGAATCTTTCTGCAAAGATTATCATAAATGAAATTCCCATTTGGACGTAGATCAATGTTTTATCATATGGTACTTCTAAGCGAGCTAACAGAAAGTACCTATAAGGTGAATTTAGTATTACCATTTCCAAAACAGGCAAACTGAGAGCCACAGCAGTTAATAAAACTAATCTTTGCTTTGTGCTGAATGGCCTATGGAGTAAAAAGTAGAATGGGAGTAAGAGTATGATCGTAAAATGCGCAAAATATGCTGTGATCAATAATACGGCAAAATACTTTATAAAAGATCTGCTCTGAATGTATTTTAAAGAATAGAGAAACACTCCTATGGCCAAATATTGCCTTATTTGATTGAAAGAAGCCATGTATAGAGTTCCAATACAGATATAGGTTAGCAACGACAAATAAAAATACTTACTCTGGGTTTTGATAAAAATAAAATTGAATAGAACAGTTAGAGCAGAAACAATAAAAAATACCAACTGTTGCGTTCCACCTACCTCCTTTACAAGACTTATGAAGAGCAAGTATCCCGGTTCCTTGACAGGTAATGCTCTACCTGAGTTTTGATACTCAAACAAGTACATGTAATAAGAGTAATCTCTTCCAACATCTAACCTGAATCCAGCCAACACAATCAAAACAAGAAGAATTGGAATTCCGAAGAAACGATCCTTTGTAAGTTCACCGAAGAGACAGAGAATGACTATTAATGCGAGAACAAATAAGTACATAGTCCTATTATTAAGTGTACTGCTCCCAAAACTAATTCCTCAAAGAGAACTTATGCGGGAATGTGTGTCCACGACTACCTAGCATAAATTCCATCATCATACATCAAATTTCTCTCTTAATAATGATATGTTACTAAACAATTCAGCATTATCTTTCAGCCATTTGGTGCTCTTCTCCCACCAACAAAATTTTATCAGAAATGAAATTTCTTCTATACTAAATCTAAACTTGATCAATTTGGCAGGAACCCCACCAACAATCGCATATGGGGCAACGTCCTTCGTGACAACGGCACCTGCTGCCACGATTGCTCCATCTCCTATTTTCAAGCCGTCCATAATTAAAACATTATTGCCCAACCACACATCATTTCCAATTTCACAAAAAAATTTATTTTCGCTATTGGTAAACTTGTGTTCTTCGAACATTTGCTTCTCGGTAAAAGATAAGTCGGTTTGACGAGTTAACGAGTAAAATGAAGGGTTTATCGAAACAAAATCTTTGGTTGGATGCAACCCCAAACCCGTTGTAACACCACTCCCAATAGCGCAATATCTACCTATTTTGGTTTGCTTAATGTTGGATCCCTCCGCAATATACGACCCTGTACCTACACTGGATCTCCAAATTTTAACATTGGCCTGTAAAGAATTATGGCCCTCGAAAATAGTATGTAAATCCAATTGACAATTCCTGCCAATTTTAATTTTATACTTAATATTTGCCCTCCATCTATAAAGCAGCTGCTTTATAGAAAATGGAATTAGTCTTTTTAGAAAATCGACCATAGTTATACTCGAGTTAGATTTTCAATCATCTGAATTGCTGAATTTTTTTCCTTTGCTTTTTAGAAAATTGGTACCATAAGCAGAGTTGACACTGAACTTTTACTTAACCCTATTTGATCTCATAGCCAAACTCTTTCATTAAACCACCAAACTTTAGGTACAGAATTTCAAGTTGCCTCTTGGAAAGCAAGTCCTTCCAAACTCCTACCTCTCCTTGTCGAACGAAATTTAGCTCATTGTTTGATTTTTTGAATATACTGGCGGTATCGCTTTGCTCATTTTCCAGCTTCTTCATATTAGCGAATGAAGACAATGAAATCACTTCATCAATTCTTTCGGGGCTTTTCTTAATTTCTAAAAAATCAGCAATCTCATTAAGACTATGTTTAGTATCTCTTAAGATATCCTCATAGCGAAGGAATATGAGACCATTATTGACTTTCTCTTTGTTGGTCTTCCAGCTCTCGATATTAGTCTTCCAGGAGCCATAATCACCAATCTTTCCATTAACATAATTCTCAAAGAAAAGATTGAAATTATTTTGATTATCCTGTTCATTTCCGAACTTAATTTGAAAGTAGTAAAAGGATACCAAAACATCTCGAGGGTCACGTACTATGTAGATGACTTTCTTGTATCGTGCGTCGAACGGATGATGACTTTTCAGGATTCGTGGTCGTTTAATCTCACGTAAAAACTTATCGCTACAACGATAAATATCTGGAACAATACTTTCCATATTTTCCCATGTTACCGTTTGATCTGAATACAACGTTCCAATTAAAAATCTCAACCAAGTATTTCCAGAACGTGGATATGATGCAATGAATATATCATCCTCGTAGACTGTGAGGTGATTTCTTGCTGGCACGTCTCTAAGAAACGACTTCTTAAGCTTATACTTTAACTTATCAACTTTCAAAATCAATTAATTGTATCACTTCTTCAAGTGAAGATGGAAAATATAACTTCATATCAAGTTTCGTATTATTCCTTAAGTAATCTATATACCCATTTCTTTTGTTGTCACTTAAGGGTTCAAAATAGTTCAATAAGGAAATGGCTATTTTACCACCATTTGCAGCCTCATACAAAGTAGCTGTGTTGTAACCTATCACTACATCGAAATTATTACAAATTAAATTAGCTGGAATAAAAGATGAAATCTGCGGTATTTTTTTCTCTGCAAACCTTGCAAGGTTACTTCGGGGATGTAGTTTTAGAAAAACCTCTTCAAGTGGTATTCGGTCAAAAAATTGATTCGTTTTTAACTCAAATTCTGTTTCACATACAAGGTTATTCTCAATTATTCCTCCACTCAAATATAAAATTTTACCACCTACCCGAACCTTGTTTTTTATGACATTCTCGATTACTTCATTGTCGACAACAATTGGGCATAACATAGAGTTAATCTTACTAAAATACTTTTGAGATAGAGGAAAAAATAATGTTCTGTCTAAGATTTTTCTATCGACATTAATTCCCCAAAAATAATAACTAAATGTCTGATGTAAAATACCCTTTATTGAGTCCGTCTTTGTAACGCTATTTGGCAATTGAGTTGCGGCCTTATAATAAATTTTATTTTTATTTGATAAAACCTTAACTATCCAAGCAGGATATTCACAAAACGCAACCAGAAAGAAATAAACATCGCTTTTGCTATAATTAGCAATTCTTCTTTTTACACCTCGCTTGGCTTTTAGAATACTATTTATGTTTAATAAACCCTTGAGGGATACGTTAATTTCTGGCAGCAACACTATTTCTTTTTCGGAATATAATTGGCTGAAAAATTTATAAGCTTCTCTGTTTGTAGAAATAATTAGAAAATTTTCATTTTTTGCAGCTATTGTAATAGTAAGCGGAATACTTAAAAATGATTGACAAAGTATTATAGTCATTACAACAATTAGGTGTTATTTGCAAAATAGACCAATAACTTAAGGTTACTCTGGCAAGTTATCGATTGGAGTATTTCTTTTTACCGCAAGAAATTCCTTCAAGCTTGATTTATACCTTCTCAGCAGAAAAAAGAAACCGCAAATTGTCACAATCACCTTTAATGTGAGGGCAGGAAACAAATCCAAATCCAAATATTCAAAGCCGGCGATAATCAAAATTCCAAAACCCAAATATACGGCATGCTCAAACCAAGCTACTCTGATATAATAACATTTTTTTGCTAACAAAAATGACAGAAGAAAGACAAAGCCAAAAGAGAGTATTGTAGAATATGCTGCCCCTAAACTGCCAAATGCTGGAACAACAAGAAAATTGAGTAAGACATTAAGACCTGCTCCAGCCAGCCCAACAACCATCAACGATTTCACTTTCTTTTCTTGATAAATCATTAAATTGAAAAGCCCTGATATCTGAGATATTAAGTAAGAAAACGCAATAAGTGGGACAATTTTGTATGCTAATAAATATCTTCCATCTAGGAGTAGTTCAATACCCTCTTTTGCAAATAATGAAATAGTAAATACAATCAGGATTACAACAACAGTAAAGAACTTATTGTATTTGAACAGATTCTGTTTCGCGAGAAACTGATCCTCTGAATTTGCAAGCTTATAAAAGATTGGCCCATATGCCATATTGAATGCACTGGTGAAAATTAGTGCGACACCCGCTATTTTGTAGGCCAATGAATAAACACCAACATCATTAAAATCTAAATATCTTTCAATAAAAATTCTATCTGACAAATTAAGTATCCAGGCCGAAACCAGGCCGGGTATCATTGGGAAACCAAAAGATAAACTTGCTTTTAATATTTGTAAATTGAATGTGAACTTTATTGCCTTATACGATATATAAATCAATAAAGGGGCAATAAATATATCCGCTAACATTTTGCCTTTTAGCATTCCAGCAGCTCCGTCCTTTTCTTCGATTATAAACCAGAGGGTCCATCCAGTACTTAATAAAAATTGCAAAAGGGAAATGAATACAAATTTCCCAGCCTCCTCATTTAGTTGGTAATAAATTTTTGGTATTAAGGAAAAAACAACAAAATATGCTGATAACACTGCATAAGCATAAAAAGGATAAAAATCTATAGTTTGATATATCTGTTCAACATAACTTTTAAAAAGAAAAATTAGAAGCAATACAATTGTAGAAAGTGCAAAAAGTGAGATTGTAATTGTTCCTAAGAATTCTTGCCGCTTCTTCTCACTCTTATAGTCAAAATACAGCCTATAAACTGTGCGGTCAATCGCCATGGTAAAAAGTACAGTAAGAATCGAAGTGAGCACTTGCATCGAACTCACAATACCATAGTCTGCAGGAGATAAATACTTCGTATAAATTGGTAACAGTAAAAACCCTGCGGCTTGAGGCAGTACATTTCCGATGGAATAAACGGATATGTTTTTTACTAATTTATTCATCCAGAAGCCTTATTTTTTTTGATTAGCTCAAGTCAACTTGACTTTTAAACAGTCAGTTTTCTCGAAAGTCTAAAACATTAAAGTTGCTTTCACTCCTAGATTACTTTCACATCAATACAACAAAATTATTTCCACTTCTTATACGTGTCTTTTGCAAATATTGCAAATCTCTGTTTCCAAGTCCCTTTTTCTCTAATAAATTTCAACCAAACGGGATTTGTTTCCTTAACCCAGCGTCTAAATTCTGACCAATCCATTGCATCTCGCTGATATAGCTGAAATAGGCAGTAATTTGCCATGGTAATCAAATACTTTTTAGGTTTCAGGTACTTGATCAAACCACGGACTTGCGTATCAAAAATCATTATCTCCGTATCTCTATCTGCCTCTCTTTCTACATTAATGGATTTGTACATAGGAACTTCAGCACCGACTTTATTCATTGTTTGATGAAAGTGAAAGGTATCTTCCACTATATGATATTTGCCACCTTCTTGTTCTAGCAACTCCGCAAAAATAATATCCTCCTGTCGATAGGAATAATCATCCTCAATCTTACTGGAAACCTTTTTCATTATATCTGTTCGACCAAATTGACTCCCAGATAGTGCTCTCTTTTGGTCTTTGGGGTCATGGCTCCAAAAATCAATGAGTACGGTCATTCTTCTCTTGCACTCAAACCAATCGTACTTATCTTTGTATTTCTCCATATCGTCATACCAATTACTAGGTAGATAAACATCGGAATGAAGATAGATGAAGAAAGTAGTTTCTACCAATTCAATTAGTTTTCGAATCCTGAATCCCAGACTAGTATCCTTAAGGGAAACCACCTCTACTCTCGGGAATTCCCTTACAATATCTAGGGTATCATCTGTGCAACCTCCGTCTCCAATTAATAACCTATTTATCGGAATCTCTTTATAAAATGAGTGGAGATTAGTTTTCCATAAATCATTGGTGTTTAGTACAGGAATTATTACATCAATAGCATTTTCCGTGTCAGATAAAAACCGATCTTCCAATTCAAAGGATCCGTAGTATTCTCTAAAAATCGTCACTTCCATACAACTACCTTTTCAACCAATTTAACATTCTAATTATACCTGTTCGTTTATCAACGCGAGGTTGCCATTCAATAGCATTATCTATTTTTGTGTTGTCTGCGACAAATACTTTTTGATCACTTACCCTCCAGGGCAGTTGTTTATAATTCATAGTTATATCCAATTCTTCCTCAAGCATCTTAAACAACTCTAATAATGAGAGGCTATTTTCTATACCACCACCAATATTAAAGGCTTCACCCTTTATATTGTTGATATGCTCAGATGCTTTAAAATACAACCTAACAACATCATCAGAGTGTAGAACATCCCTAACTTGCTTCCCCGTTCCAAAAATAGTAAAATCTTCCTGAGCCTCGCCGTTTTCTATTTCAATTGCCTTATGACAAAACCATCCAATCCAACCTTGATCAAATGTTGCATGCTGATTACCTCCATACATTGAAGAGTGTCTGAACACCACTGTTCTGGTCTCATACATTCTGTTAAAATCTAATAAATATTGATCAGCAGCCCCCTTCGAACATCCATAAGGGGAATGAAAATTTAAAGGCAGCTGCTCGTTAAATCCTTTTGGAAATTTCCTACAGATATATCGTGTATCAGTTTCATCAAAATTGAGATCACCGAAATCTCCAAATACCTTGTTAGTCGAAGAGTACAATACTATAGTCTCCGGGCTATACTTTCTTATGGAATCAAGTAAATTAAAAGTTCCGAGCGCATTAACTTCAAAATCCATACGTGGGTTTTCCACAGAAGTTGACATTGCTACTTGGCCTGCTAAATGAAAAACAAACTCAGGTTTAATGTCCTTTATTACATTTTCAATGTCGTTATTATTTCTGATGTCATACGGGTAGTATTTAAACTCACCCTGTTGTTTTAACCAAGCTAAGTTATTACTGCTCCCAAAGCGAAAGAGATTATCGAATACGAATAATTCGTCGCCTCTTCGGAGAACCTCAGCGCCTAGGTTGCTTCCAAGGAAACCGCATCCACCTGTTATCAAGTATCTCATTCTATCTATTCAAATTTTACTATAGTCTATGGAAGCCACCTGCAAATAAACCACTGATTAACTTACAAAGAAGGATTGTCGTTTAGAAACGTCATTAACTAAGATCGTAATTCATTGAATATCTTTACCTTCTTCAATCAAAACCAGAATTGGCTGCATTGACCACGTTTTCAATACCTATACGAAGTTCAAACTTTGGCTTCCAGCCCAAGTTCACAAGTTTTGAATTATCTAAATTTGGTTGCATTACCTCACCTTTTCGATATTCAATCACACCAAATTTTAGTCTGGGAACGACATCGATTTCATTTTTTTTCTCAATTTCCCTCGCCATCTTTAGAACAAATTCCTTAACCGGTGCAAATACATTTGTCCCGACATCAAATTCATTCCAATTACCCAAACGAGGTCTTTCATTTAGGACTAAATTATATGCAGAAACTACATCATCGATATAAACAAAATCTCTCTTCTGTGTTCCAGAAGTTAAATGAATATCCCCAGTTTTGTTAACCATTTCATTTAGAAGCCAAGGAACAAATTTTTTCCCGCTATCCATAGGGCCATACATGTGCTCGATACTCAAATTAACAATTTGTATTTTACTGGAATGTTTTTTCAGCCATTCCGAAAATTGAGCTTTAGATAGACTATAATCATCTATGTCCCTAGGAAGTAAAGTATCAGTATTTACAAATGTTTTAACATTATTCTTGATGGCCTCTTCGATTAACTCTAATCCGAAAATCAAATTTGAATTGACTACATCCAATGTCGAATGACTGGTTCGGCCGTAGTCGCAAGCTGTGTGAACTACTACGTCAGCATCAAATTTTCTAAACACTGATTGCAAAGTCATTTCATCTGCATCGAAACACTTAATTTTTGAAACTAAATGTTTAACTCTGAATAGGTCTGAGGAAGATCTCCTTATAATCCCAACATCGAATCCTGAAGAAATAAAATTTTCAAGTAAATGACTCCCCAAAAACCCTGTAGCACCTGTTAATAAGATGGATTTCATACTTTGGTAAAATAACTCAAAATTAATTCCTACTTAAATTCAAAACTTTCACAATTGATCTAAACTATCAAACTACTTCACTGATAAATAAATCAATATTGTCATGCAGCTTATTAAACATTTCTTCTGTCATACCATGATGTAGTGGAAGTAGAACCCCATTTTTCATTATTCTGTCTGCATTGGCATATCCAAGATCATTTACTCTTTTCTCGATATTAACAAAGCCAGGTTGTCTATTGATATTCCCAGTAAAAACCACTCTAGTTTGAATGTTCCTTTTTTCTAAAAAAATTTGAAATTCTCTCCTCGTAAAAGGTGCATTTTCCTTAATCACAATTGGAAATGCAAGCCACCCTGTTTCCGCACCTTGAGTTTCTTCAGGAGTAACAAAAAATTCATCATATTTCTTGAAGAATTTTATCTGCCGTTTCAAATTTTCTTGACGTATTCTTATATTGTCTCCAAGTTTCTTTAATTGAGTTAATCCAAAAGCAGCACCAACTTCATTTCCTTCAAGATTATATCCGACTGTTTCAAAAACGAACTTTGCATCATACTGAATACCATCCAGCACCACGTCAAATCTATTTTCAATAGCCTCACTTTGCTCATCAAATAGAGATGAGCTTCTTCCCCATGAACGCAACAGTTTTGCTCTCTTCATGACTTCATCGTCATTTATTGTCAACGCTCCACCGTTACCTGCGCAATTGATAATATGTGACCCATAGAAACTAGTAATGGACATATCTGAATAATAGCCAGATGTTTCCCCTTTTAACTTAGCTCCAAGCGTATCAGCAGAATCTTCAATAATTTTTAGGCTATACTTCTCAGCAATAGTTTTAATTTCATCCCACTTGCAAATGTTTCCTAATAAATTGGGAGCAATTATTGCAACCGTTTTGTTTGAAATCATTTCTTCAATTCTTGTGGCATCAATACAATATGAATATTCTTCAACATCAACAAAAACAGGAACAAGTTTATTTTTTATCAAACAGCCAACCGTGGTTGAAAAGGTCAAAGCAGGTGTAATTACTTCACTCCCTTGCGGAAATTGAAATGCCTCTACTCCCAGATACAACGCAGATGAACCTGAGTTTACGTATAGGCAATGTTTTTTACTAAAAAGTTTTGCTATCTCCTCCTCGAACCGTCTTGAATATTTCCCCATCTGGGTCGATTCATTCAAACACTTTACAACAGCGTCAATTTCCTCTTGCCCGTAAACTGTTTTTGCATACGACACAAATAAATCCTTAGTGCTTGTTTCCATTTTTCTTGTTATTCTTTTATTAGTTGAAACCTTGGGGAGAAATCATGATTGTCTATTCGCTTTTTTGGCTTTCAAAAGTCTATTTAAGATTTGACCACTCAAATCAGTTTCAAACTCCTTCACATCTATTTGCAATACGCTTCTATGTCTGAGTAGATCAGACTTTTAGCATCCTCATCCATATCAAAACATTTGTACCAATTAATACTTTTCTCAATAGCTACATCGCAATTCCATTTTGGCTTCCAGTCTATTTGATTGACAGCTTGACTGATATCCAATTTTAGCAAACCAGCTTCGTGTGGTTGATTCGCTTCGCGGAGAACTTTAAATTCGCCAGAACCCCAGATATTAATTGCCTTCTGTACCAGATTTTCAACGGAAATATTATCTTCCATCTTGGGGCCAAAATTCCATGGCATTGAATGTTTTGATGGTTCCGAGTTAAGCCTTGAAGCTAGCAATAAGTAGCCACCAAGTGGTTCAAGAACATGTTGCCAAGGTCTGATTGCATGAGGATTTCTTAAAAGAATTGTCTTTTCTTTACGCAAAGAAAGCACGATGTCAGGTACGATTCTATCTTCTGACCAGTCACCTCCTCCAATCACATTGCCCGCTCTGGCAGAGGCCAGTGAAATCTGATGATTTTCAAAATCATCGCCATTGAAAAAGGAGTTTCTGAAGGAATCAATCAGAATCTCACAACAAGCTTTGCTGGAAGAGTATGGGTCATACCCTCCCAAACGATCATTTTCACGGTAAGGGTAATGCCATTCTCTATTCTCATACACTTTATCCGTCGTAATTAGTAAACAGGTGCATTTCTCAAGGTTTCTAAGAATATGCAACAAATTAGCTGTTCCCAACACATTCGTTTCATAGGTTCCTAGCGGGTCCTTGTAAGATTCCCTAACCAGTGGTTGAGCAGCCAAGTGGAAAACAAAATCAGGCTTAAAATCTAAGATTGCTTTCCTCAGTTTTTCTTCCTGTCTTATATCTCCAAAGATTGATTCACATTCATTCCCAAGTTTCAATTCAGTAAAAAGACTAGGAGTAGTCTGAGGCGGGAGGCTGTACCCTCTAACAGTAGCTCCCAATAATTTGAGCCAACTACCAAGCCATGCGCCCTTGAACCCCGTGTGCCCAGTTACAAAAACCTTTTTATCCCGATAGGTTTCACTTAAAGATTTGATCTGATTCTTATTCACAACACTATTCTTTCCATATTTTCCAAGGTGCATTTCCAGACTCCCACAATTGCTCCAATTCGAATCTGTCTCTTAAGGTGTCCATCGGTTTCCAAAATTCCTTGTGTTTAAATGCCGCCATTCGTCCTGCTTTTGCCATTCTTTCCATCGGATCCCTCTCCCAAACAGTTCTGTCATCATCTATATAGTCAAACACAGATGGCTCACATACAAAAAATCCCCCATTGATCCATGCTCCATCCCCCTTTGGTTTTTCGATAAAAGAATTAACACTCTCAAATTCATCGATTCTAAGCGCACCAAATCTTCCTGAGGGCTGGACAGCAGTTACTGTCAAATCCGCCTTTTTCTCTTTGTGAAACTTCACTAGCATATCTATATCCACTTTTGCAACTCCATCGCCATATGTAAGCATGAATGTTTCATCTCCGACAAACTGCTGGATCCGCTTTACTCGGCCGCCAGTCATGGTCTCTCCACCTGTATCAACTAATGTGATTTTCCATGGCTCTGCCTTCGAGTTGTGTATCTCCAATTCATTATTTTCAAGATTAATGGTGAAATCAGAAAGATGCTTGTAGTAGTTGAAAAAATACTCCTTAACAAAGTAGCCCTTGTATCCAAGGCATACTATGAATTCATTGTACCCGAATTGTGAGTATATTTTCATGATATGCCATAAGATTGGCTTCCCGCCAATCTCAACCATTGGTTTTGGCTTTAGTCCTGTTTCCTCACTTAATCTGGTTCCAAGTCCACCTGCAAGAATTACTACTTTCATCTTTAGACATTTTAGCCCTCAAGGACTGTACGGATCAACGGAAGTTGTTCAATATTTTCTGCAAGATTAGTAAAGGCTACGTGATAATTCAATTAATGTGGTGCATTAATAGGAAATAGGTAAGTCAATTATCGCCTTAAACTGGCTTGCAGAACTCTCAAAATAAGTTCGCCATAATTACCCTCATTAAGCCATAGAAGGCTTGCAGTTTCCTGAAATACAAAATCAACGCCTCTCATGGCAGCATTTATGTTCTCAAGTCACGAACATTCCCGATAATAAAATTCAGTTTCTCACTCCTATATTTAATTCTTAGGTCTTCCTGCTTTTTCTCGTCCCTGCCAAAAATGCGAATCTCTTTTATATCTGAGTTTAAGAAATGCTTCAATACTGCGTTTCCAAATGATCCAGTACCTCCAGTAATCAATAAGACTTTATCTTTGAACATTTTCTCTTGTTTTGCTCTTTCATTGACTTAAAGAAGTCCTCCAAATGGAGAAGAAACTCCTTATCAATAGTTTAAGATTCGATTTAATAGTTCGATTTCATCACTTAGATCATCTATATGAAATGTTCCATTATTTTTTAAAAAAACTTCTACCTGATGATAAAACCCAGGTTTGAAATCAAGATCTTTCGAATAATCCAAATCAACTAGTTCGATAGCAAACCCACCAGACAATTGCTGGTGAAGCTGCTCCATTGGGCTCAAAAGAAGTTTTCTTTTTGAGGTCATGATGGCGATATTCCAACGACCTGGGCATCCCCAATTTGCGTGGTAGGTGAACGGTACCTTACCAGGGGCTTCCCCCATACCCGTAAATATAGATCCTGATTTGTGCCAAGAGACATCATTTCCATATTGACCACATTGCAAAGTTTCGGGGTTCCCACCGAGGTGAAAAGCAGTGTCAATTACATGTGAGCTATTCGCCATACCCCAGTATTGTACTGTTTGTTCACTGTAGTTTTCAGGATTTATAGTAAATATAGCTTCTGAAAAATCGAAATGATATGAAGAAACACCACCGTCAATTTCAATTAATTCTTTTGCATGCATCACAGAGACATAACTCCGTCTATTAAAGGCAATAAATACGTTTGCTTCTTTCAACTTTGCCAGATTAGCTAATTCCAGAGCTTCACTCTTATTGAATGTTAAGGGCTTCTCCACTAAAATATTTCTACATCCCGAAATTAGTAGCTCTTTTGTGTTAGAAGCCAAGTGTTCAACTGGTGTGGCAATTATTGCATTAGGAGGTGGCTTGTTGTCACTCAACCAGCCATTTATTCCCCCTCCAAATACTTTGCAACGAGGGTATGCTTCTTTTACTTTCTGGAGATTACTCTCTCCTCTACCCACTACAATTGGAGCACAGTTCATTGCATCTAATACTTTGATGTATTCACGTGCAATTGGGCCTGCGCCAACTATCAGTATTTCTATGTTATCGGACATACGGTTCTACTTTCACTATTGCTATCATTGTAATGAGCTAACAAGGTTCTTAAAAATGGTAAATGCATCGCTATTGATTCATTCAATGAAGTTAATTTACATTTTCCGTTGGCAAAAAGATCCTCGGCAATTCCATTTGTAAGTTGACTTTGGTACTCCATTTGAAAAGGGATTTCATCAACAACCCATAAGTTTTCCTCCATCTTCTCTATCCAGGTTTTTCCAGCAGTTTCATTGATGACTAAGCGGATCATCGGCTTTGTTATTCTAATTGAAACATTTGGCTCCCCTTCTTTAAAGCTCGTCAGTACTAATCTCTGATTTTTTCCGGCACTTGAAAGCTCTCCAGTAAAATCTATATAGCCGCTCCTCTTCGAATCAAGATATCCGCTATCAAGACCATTATCATAGTCTTCAATAATTTCATTAGTTAAAAAATGATACAAATCCACGAAATGAATACCATTGCACCCAAGTCCCCAGTTATTCCCTACTATTTCCAACTTCAAGTAGTCAGATTCATCTGAAGATAGTATTTCCTTCACTCTATTGTAAGAGGAAAATGCTCTTCTGGGGCAATTCACATAGCATTTTGTTCCTGACTCCGATATAAGTTTCTCTGTCTCTCGGTATTCTATTTCTGACTGAAAAAGAAATTTTTCCAAAATCAAAAATTTCACTTTTATCCTGCTAAGTAATTCCGTTATAACAATACTTCTACGACCAGCATTGGTGGCAACAACAACTAGGTCTAAATTATGCAAATGTATCTCACTCAGTGAGCGTAGATATTCACATTCATGCAGCTCATGATTGGACACCTCCTCGAAACGTTCCTTGGCAACCTTCAGGCTTGCATCATCTGGGTCAATAACAAAAAGCTTTGCCTTCTGTTGTAGCAAAGCCAAAGCCTGCAAATGCCGGCTTCCAAGTTGACCTGCACCAATAATAGCAATTGATTTATTCATATAGCTGTCCAACCGCCATCAACGATCAAATTATGTCCTGTTATATATTTTGCTCCGTCATCCAGAAGAAAGGTTACTGCTGGGGCAATATCCTCTGGGGTTCCCAATCTACCCAATGGCACTTTTTTTTCATAGTTGTCAATAAACACATCACTCTGGTCACTTACTATTCCTCCTGGGGAAACGGTATTTACTCTTACTCCAGATTTCCCATAATACGAAGCTAAGTATCTGGTGAAATTTATCATACCCCCTTTTATGAAAGAATATGCAATTGGTGATGTGATCCCTGTTCCCTCATACAGCGTAAAATCATTTCCTACCACACCATAGATTGAGGCAATGTTAACTACACTTCCTTTGTCTTCTTGAGTAGTCATAATTGTACAAATTTCCTTGGACAAAAAGAACACGCCGGACATCTGCATGTCAACATTTTTTCTCCAGGATTCTACAGAAACATCTTCCACTTTATTCCCCCAGTCGGGTGTTCTTGGATATGCGTTATTTACCAGTCCCGTAATTTTTCCATACTTATGGATCACCTTTTCAATACTCACTGACATTGATTTTTCATCAGTAATATCGCATTCTATTAGGCTATCATCTACATTGGTAGAAGATTTGGCCAAATCGAAATTAATGACTGTTGCGCCCTTTGATTGTAAATCCTTGACAATGGCCTGACCGATTAAACCGCTACCACCAGTCACAACAATAACCTGATTAATCAAATCCATCAATTCATTCTTTTAAATCCTGTCTCAATTACATCTCCTTCAAGGTTTTCATCAAATCGATCTTCATCGTCCATCTTTTTTATCAGTCCGAAAATGTCATCCGAAGCGTCAATAAAACCATCAATTATTTCATTACTATAAGCGAATGTGCTGTAAACTGAAGCGCCAAGCAGGTATCCTTTTTTCAGCATTTCCTGGGTATAATATGTTTGAGCCTTGACAGGACTCTTAAGACCAAAACTAATATGCGTTAGTGGTGGAAGGCCAGAAATATTTATTTGCAGATCATGTTTAGCAGCCAATCGATTCCAACCATCATTGATTCTTTCTCCAAAACTGCTAAGAGATGCTTGTACATCTTTCTCTTTCATCTTCTCAAGAGTAGCAAGTGCGGCGACAAAACCAACGCGCTCCGTCCAAAAAGTTGAACTTATAAACGATGATTCAGCAGCTTGCATAATTTCCCTTTTTCCAATAATGGCCGAAATAGGAAATCCGTTCCCAAGGGCTTTTCCAAATATTGCCATGTCAGGGTTGATGCCATATTTAAGATGGATTCCACCATAGTTCATTCTAAACCCCGAAGTAACCTCATCAAAAATAAGGACAGCACCAATAGATGATGCAATTTCCCTAACTTCCTCCAAAAAACCATCCTTGGGTGGATTGCTTCTAACAGGCTCCATAACTATCACTCCTAATTCATTTCCGACCTCGGATACTATCTTTTTGAGGTCATCTATTTCGTTATATCTAAAAGGGTGTGTAGAACCGTTCAGTGCATCAATCACACCATTCGGTTTTAAACCAGGAAGCAATTGCTCGTCCAAATTTTTTCCTTCATTCAAATTTGCCGAAATATACCAGTCATGCCATCCATGATACCCGCAAAATGCTATTTTTCCTTTCCCGCTGGCAGCTCTTGCTATTCTAATAGCAATAGCACATGCCTCCCCACCTGCTCGTGAAAATCTGGCCATCTCCGCCCATGGATGTATTTCTAATAATTTCTCAGCTAGTTCTACTTCTTCGTATGAGTTAAGAGTAGCCATCGATCCATTTTCGACAGCCTTCAAGACAGCTCGGTTCACATCTTCATCCGCGTATCCAAGCGAACAAGAACCTACCCCCATCTGTGCAAAGTCGTAATAGTGATTATCATCCAGATCCCAAACTTCGCATCCCTTTGCCTTTTTGTAATAGGATGGCCACAATCCAGGAAGAAACCGTTCACTCCTTTTAGATAAAAGTTGATTCCCTGTAGGTATCAACTTTTTAGCCTTTTTCCAAAGTTCGATTCCAGAATTTCTCATTCTTCTTCAGAGTTTTTTTGTTCATTAAAATTGTTCCAATACTCTTCATTTAAATGAGCATTAATTTCATAAAGCTTGTCTTCAAATATTGTTTTAAGCAGTTCTTGATCTTCAGTTTCAATAATTTTTTCACCAAAAAACTCTATTACTGCTTTAAAATAGTTGCCATCATCAGGATAATCCAGAGTCATCCGAATACTACGATACTTATCAAAGCCTTGTATGGACTGATGTTGAATTTTACTTTGGTCGAATATTCTTCCCCATCCCGTTTCCAGTTTTTCATTATCGGTATTCGTTTTTTGAATTGATTCTTTTAAGAATGAAGTAGAGTATCCAGTCACATTCATACCTAAAGGCAACCCATTAGTAGCGACCATTTGCTTTCCTCCAACCAACTGCTCGAATACTAGCCTAGCCGCGTAGGTAGAGCATAAAATATCATCACCATCAATCGAGATGATATGAGTTAAATTATTTTTTGTTGCACACTGTAGATGTCTTAGTGGAATATTTTCATCAGATCCAAAAAAAACTGAAATCTTCTCATCCTTACAGAATCTATTGAACTCAAGGTTTCGAGAATCATCAGATGTCGCTATAAATAATTTTATCTCTTCTTTTGAAATTTCCTCCACAAACTCAAAATAAAATCTCTCAATTAACCATTCCATAAAAGTACGTCCCTCTACTTTGATTAGATGCTTGTTGGACAATCTTGTGGACCCAAGTCTTGCTGTTATAAGAACCCCAATCATTAAAGAAACTGGATAGTGTTTTCCAAGTCCGATTTTTCAGCCGCATACAAAATTTTCAATACTTTGTGATCTTTTTCCACTGAATTGGGGAAATCTGATTGATTGGAAATTGCCTGAACAAACGCATCCATTTCCTCTATGTACATTTGTTCCGTAATATTCTTATTGTACCCATCTTCAGCAGAAATTGTTTCGTATCCTATTTGTTCCCACTCTTCCTTTTTTGGATCATAAAGCCTAATAAAATCATCTTCCCAATTCCAGGTTAGCTGCTTTTTATCTCCATTTATAACCAATCTCCTAGTTGCAAACCTAGAAACAACATCAACTGATAAATTAAATATGAAATCGCCATAATCGAGCAAAAGATTGTATGTATCATCAATAGTTTCTGCACCCTCAATTTCTATCGTTTTCTTATTGAGACCAAGTACTCGCTGAGGGAAACCTAATAGACTCGTAATCCATGTCAACTCAAAAGGAACTATCTCTCTCCCTCCTCCTGTTTCTTTTTTCGATACATAGTAGTCGCTCACTTTTTCATAACTGTGCCAGTCTGGCAAGTATTGTCCAGAGTGGTACAAGAAATTCGATATTTTGCCTAATTCTGATTTATTTACTATTTCACTAATTTTTTTAATTGCTGGATGGAAATGTAGCGTACATGAGGGGGCCAGTAATACATTAGATTTAATTGATAGTTCAATTAGTTCGTCAAAATTTGTATCTACCACACTTGCCTCAATGAAGGCAGGAATTTTCTTCTCAATTGAGAGATTCATATAACCACAGTGCTGATCAGGAGGAACAGATATGATAAAAGCCTTCACCTCGTTAGAGGTAAAAGCCAAATTGATATCCACGAAAGTTTCTATCGAATACTTAGCTGATGCTTCATTACACCTGTCTTGCCTTACGTCATGTCCGACAACATTCTCAAATCCAAGAGCAATAAGATTTCGAATCCTTCGCTTTCCCATAGAACCAAGCCCAATAACTAAAAATTGATCTTTCATATCAAAAATTTATGTGTTTTATATCTCTTTGTGCCTTTTTATAATCTTCTGGCTTTCCAATATCTAACCAGTAGTCTCTGCATGGAAAAGTGATCACCTTACTTCCGTCTTCGATCATACTCTGCAGGAGATCAGTAGCATCATAAAATTTATCCAGTGGAATTTTACTGATCATTTCTTTCTTCATCATATAAATGCCTCCATTTGAATAGTAGGTGTACGTGGGTTTTTCCTTGAAGCTATATATACGTCCATCCTTCGTTTCCAAAACTGCATATGGCACATTAACTGCATATGGTATTGAAACAACTGACAAGTCTGCTCCTTTCTTAAGAAAGTCAAGAAAGAAATCCTCGTAGTTTAAATTGGTTAACAAGTCTGAGTTGGATACAAGAACATAATCATGCTTGAAATTCTTAGCTTTTCTCAAGGCACCAATGGTACCAAGTGGCTCCTTCTCCCAGATGTAATTTATTCTTATATTTTTTTGGTGTCCATCCCCTAAAAAGGATTCGATTTGCTCTCCCAAGTATTTTACGGAGACCCAAATATCATCGATCCCAAAGCTAATGAGTCGGTCAACATTATGGTCTATTATTGGCTTATCACCTATTTGTAAAAGAGGTTTTGGCACGGTGTCTGTCATAGGTCGTAACCGCGATCCTGTTCCACCAGCCATAATTACTGCATCAACCGGCAAGTAAGATTTCAGCTTCCGAAGGTTAATTACATTTACAACAGTTCCAGTGTTGTCCACCACGGGAATAATTTTAAAATTTTCATTCCTCAGTTCAACTATGTAGTTCAAATCATAGTTGTCTTTTTGAATAAACTTCGGGTTTAGTTGGATAATCTCGTCTACAGCATGATTAATTGTCACTTCTTTCAGTAATCCTCTTCTAACATCACCATCAGTTAAGGAGCCAAGAAGGTGTTGATCAGTGTCAACCACAAATAGAATAGCGTCTTTTGCCAGTATGTCCAACTGTTCAAGAGCACTTTTTATTGAAGACCCACTTCTGATTAAATGTTCACTGAAACTTTTCAAATTATTGATGGGTTTTTAGGGTCAAAATTATTTTTTTAACAGCACCTCCTTGATCATACAAATTTTTTCCATCAAACTTTCTAGTTGCATACAGTTTGACAGCATTAACTAGTTCATTCCTTTCAAATGGGACATTTACTACATTTTTTCCGTGTGCTCTTCCCATTTGTCTGTCCCCAATATTTATCACATATTTTTCAAAGGATGCTGCTTCAATTATACCACTTGAACTGTTGCCAAACAACAGGTTGCAATACTTCATGCAAGTAAAATATGATCTAGTTCCAAAATTTTCTACTAGATGAATCTTCTTACCCAATTCATTCCCCAGTTTCTCAAAACACTCTCTATACAAAGTTCCAGATGTATCAGCATTTGGTAATGTAATTATCACTTGATAGTCATTCACAAGATCAAAAATTGCAGCATATGTCTCTTGAGCAAAAAACTCATTTTGCTCATATCCAACCGTCTCGGGATGAACCGTCACCAAAATTGTTGGCATTGATAAATCAATCTTCCATACCTCCCAGAATTCCTGCTTACTCAAGAGCTTGAATCCACTGATGTTCTCTAAGCTGAGTGAACCGACAACCTCAACTATACCTTCATTTCCTACCAACTCCTTAACTCGATCTGCATGATTTGGAATAGCTACGAAGTGCAGTTTTGATGCCAGCGAAATTTGATGTCTGTAGATGTTATCTATAGCCCCCAAAGTAGTATCGCCACCATGGATGTGAGCAAATCTAATTCCGTAAGGTATCCCTGCATTGACTGCTGCCGCCATTTCAAATCTATCCCCTAGGCAGAATACATACTCGTATGTATCAAAACATTCTTCCCAAAAATCCGCAAACTTCAATGAAGTAAGAGCATATGATGTTGCTATTGAATTTGGATTGTCATTTACTAATAGTGAGGTAATCTTATGGTAGACAGCAAACCCCTGATCTTCAATATAATCAACAGTATAACCGTGAAACTTCGATAAATGAGTGCCAAATGCAATGATTTCAAGATCAAAAAACTCATCTTCTTTTAAAGAATTTAATAGAGGTGTGTAAATACCAAAATCCGCTCTCGCGCTTGTTAATACACCTATTTTCATAGAAGATCACTCCATTTTAGCTTGTGACTCTTTTTTAAATCTGCCGCTGCCTTTTTTCCCAAGACATTGTTCCACTCCATTGGGGAAATACCATCTCCAGGCCTTAAAGAAATTAAATTGGACTCGTGTAGCATCTCTCCCTTATTAATGTCTTCCGCAATATGAAGACTCTTCCTTACAACCAGTATATTTTTAGATTCACTTTGAGAAGGACTTTTTATACCATTTCCAGAAATTGCCAACTCAATATTCCTTATCGCAGTTACCATCTCTTTCAATTCTTTTGGTTCCAGAGAAGCACGATGATCTGGACCTGGCAAACCACGGTCTAGAGTGAAATGTTTTTCAATAACAGTTGCACCAAGAGCAACTGCGGCAACAGGCACTTCAATACCAAGTGTGTGGTCTGAGTACCCTATTCGAACGCCAAGCTCACTGCTTATTGTATTTAGGGCTTTCAAGTTAACGTCACCAAATGGGGTGGGATACTCAGTATTACAATGAAGAACTACAATGTCCTTTATTGTTAGCCCTTCTGATGTGAGTACTTGCACTGCCTGTTTTATTTCATCAATGTTAGACATTCCAGTGGACAACATTACTGGAGCTCCAAGCTGAGCAAGCTTCTTCAGATAAGGATAATTTGTTATCTCCCCGCTCGGAACCTTGAATTGCTGAAATCCTAAGGCATTTAGATATTCTAACCCGTCAACATCAAATGCCGTAGAAAAAAATTGTATGCCGCAAGAAACTGCATGATCTATCAGCTCTTCATGAGACCTATTTGACAATTCAAGTGACTTTAACATATCATACTGACTAGACTTCCCTTGGGTGTTCGTCAATTGATACTCAGCCTTGAGGGCCTCCCTACTAACAATTGTATCGGCCTTAAAGGTTTGGAACTTAACATAATCGGCGCCTGCCTCAGATGCCACGTCTATCAATTTTTTGGCGACAGAAATCTTGCCATTGTGATTGACTCCGGCCTCCGCTATAATCATCACTTTACTCATCGGCTTTGCTCAATTCTCTGAAGAGACGCTGGGTTTCCATACACCAAGGCACCTGAAGGAATATTCCGTACTACCACGGACCCAGCTCCAACCACCGCATTTGCACCTATCGAAACTCCTTGTTTTACCACAGAATTTGCTCCCACAAAAGCGCCAACTCCAATTGTGACATTCCCTGCAAGCACAGCTCCTGGTGCCACATGACAGCCATCTTGCACTATACATTCATGCTCTATGACGGCCCCAGTGTTTATGATCACATCATTGCCGACCTTGCAAAAAGGATTTACCAATGCGCCACGGGCTACGAAAGCGCCACTTCCTATACTGCTGTTGGTTGAAACATATGAATCTGGATGAATCACTGTCAGGCATTCTAGACCCCTAGATCTTATCCTTGATGAGACGTCAGCTCGAATATTATTGTCCCCTATTCCAAGGATAAAAACTGCTTCCTCTTTCCACCCACGAAAGTCTTCATCTCTATCATTACCAACGTATTCAAGATTAAAGGGATTAAAATCGGCCTTCTTCTTATCTGCATAGCCACCAATGAGAATTTGGTTCAACAACGCCGCTTCAGCTACAACAAAAGCATGGCCAGAGTATCCTACTAAATAATTACGTCTTCTCTGGTCTCGCACTGCTTGGAATATTTACTAATCTATCTGATAAATACCTGCTAGTCGCCAGTCCATCATTCTGGCAGGAACGAAATACGGGCAAATCGCTCATCAAGTTCCACACTGGCCTTGTCATAATTCCTTCGTTATTGGTGAAGTTAAGGAAATCATCCCTTTCTTCGACAGAGTTCATTTCTATAACATTCAACCAGTAATTGGACTTTGAATCAATTGGCTCACGCTTGAAATTCAACTCCGTATCTTTGAAAAAGGCATCGTATTCCTTTGCTAATTTTCTTTTATTTTCAACAAAAAAATCCAACTGCTCAATCTGTGCGCAAGCCACGGCGGCATTTAAATTTGGCATTCGATAGTTGTATCCAATCATGTCATGGGCAAACTCCCATTTATGCGGAACTTTGGCCTGCGTGGTGAGATGCTTGGCTAACTCTGCTAGTTCTTTACTATCAGTAACAATTGCTCCTCCGCCGCCACATGTTAATGTCTTATTTCCGTTGAAACTAAAGGCGCCAACTAATCCAAAACTTCCAGTATGCCTACTCTTAAAATAACTCCCTATTGATTCCGCGGCATCTTCAACCACTGGAATACTCCATTCGCTACAAACCTCAACGATTTCATCAATCTTGCACGGATGTCCAAAAGTATGCATCGGTACGCACGCTCCAATTCTCCTCTTTGTTTGTCTATTATAAGGAACTCCATTATCTAAAATTGCATTGTCATCTAGGAAGTCTTTAAGTGCCATCGGACACATCCCCATACTTTCCTTGTCAACATCGATAAAGACTGGATCGGCTCCAATATAAGAAATTGAATTTGCGGTTGCAACAAATGTCAAAGCCTGCGAGAGGACTTCATCTCCCTGTTTAACCCCAGAGATAACTAGGGACATATGCAATGCAGCGGTTCCATTTACTGTTGCAACTGCATACTTGGTCCCAGTCGTTTTGGCCATCATCTCTTCAAATCGATTAACGTAATTTCCAACAGAGGATACAAAAGTGGAATCTATTGCATCAATTACATATTCTCTTTCATTTCCTATGAATTTTGGTTCGTGAAGGGCTATGAACTCCTGATTAGGGAACCTAGATTTAATGAAATCAACAACAGATCGCATATTAGACATTGTAAATGTCTGCTTTATACTTTGATGTATTTTCAGCACTCCGAAACCATTCGATCGTCTTTGCTATTCCCTCCTCAAAAGAATGAGATTGAGTCCAATTAGTATATGTTTTAATCTTACTATTCGATCCAAACAATCTAAAAACTTCACTTTTTGCTGGCCTTAACCGTTGTCCATCAGACACAACCTGAGCAGCGGGATTGATCTGATCTATTATCATTTTTGCGAGATGCCCCATTGAAATCTCTGTCTGGGTCGCAATATTAACTTCATGCCCAATTAAAGCACTGCTCTGTGCAATTTCCAAAAATCCATTGACCGTATCATCCACATACAAGAGATCTCTTGTAGGTGAGAGGTCTCCAAGTTCGATTTCTGTTTTACCAGCAAGAAGTTGAGTTATTATTGTTGGAATGATCGCTCTTGCAGATTGTCTGGGGCCATATGTATTAAAAGGTCGAACAATTGTGACAGGTAGTTCAAAACTTCTATAGAATGAGTCTGCAATGCTATCGGCTCCGATTTTGGTGGCTGAGTATGGTGATTGAGGCTGCTTGGGATGGTCTTCTGTAATCGGAACAAATTTCGCTGTTCCGTAAATCTCAGATGTCGATGTAACTAAAATTCTGCATGCATTAGACTCTCTTGCTGCCTGCAGAACATTCAGGGTTCCCTTAATATTTGTATCAACATACGAATCTGGAGAATGGTAACTAAACGGGATTGCTATTAGTGCTGCTAGATGATAAATTGAGTCGACTCCCTTAACAGCTTCTCGCACTCCGTTCGGATCGCGGATATCTCCTGTAAATATTTCAATATTACTGAGAACTTCAACAGGTAAAGAATCCAACCAACCCCATGAATTGAAAGAATTGTAGTAACAAAATGCCTTTACATCAAATCCTTCTCTCACAAGTTTTTCAACTAGGTGACTTCCAATAAAACCGTCAGCGCCTGTGATTAAGACTTTTCTTCCCACTTCCATTTATCTCTTACATACAAATTTTTAAAAACGATTACGACTAAAGCAATGAAAGCACCAAATGCCGTAAAAGCTATCACAATCAAAGTCCTTTTTGGCTTTGCTTTATCAAATGGTATTACGACAGGCTCAAGAACAGTGAAAATAGGAGTTTCTTGCTTCACTTTTATTTTATCCTGCTCCAGCTGCGTAGCAAGGCCTTTGTATACCTCGAAAGCAATGTTGAAATCATTTTGTAATCTCTGATATTCCGTTTGCACAAGAGAACTGGTAATGTTCTTGTTCCGATCTGTGAATTGCGCCAGCTGTCTTTGTTTTGAATTGTATCGTCCTTCTGCTTCTATATACCTCTCCTCTGTAAATTCCAAATTACTTTTGGACTTCTGAGTTTTGTAGTTTGTAATTTGCTCTGTCAAGTTCTTAACGAGAATGTTAGCAATTTTTGCGGCCGAAAATGCATCTGGCATTTCTGTAGAAACTGCAACAATTCCAGTTTCAGAATCAACAGAAACTGTCACCCTACTCTTGAAGTTATCCAAGATCCGTGAATCTCCTCGTGAGAGTCTAATCATTGAATCTTCAATTTTCAAATTTGAAGCATCATCGGAACTTCTTAAAAGCGTTTTGATTTTTCTGGGAAGCCCAATAGTATACTCAGAAATTCGTGCAAGAAGTGAGGGCTTATCAATTTCGCTAAGAAAGACATAACTGCTAGTGATAGAATCTATTTTTTCAAAATAAATAGGTTGATGAATTAGAGTAAGCAGAAAAGGCACACTCTTAACAATTTGAGGATACAATTCTGGAGTTAATGAGCCTCCTTCGCCTGAGCTTAGATCTATTCCAGCAAGTCCTGCCAATCCACCTAAACTACCCAAATTTGGGCCCGAACTCTCTACACTTTCCGGTATCAATTTGCAGGTTGCCTGATATTCAACTTTAGAAGTGAGTGCAACAAATATTCCAACAACAACTGAAATAACTGTCACCTTGGCTACCAGCAGTCGCTTCACCCAAATTATTTGAATCAATTCAAATAAATTGATCTCATCGTCTTTTGTGATTTCCTCCTTCAGCATCTGATTAATTTACAAACCTGTCAGCAATTCGCCTTATGGTCGGTATTTTTTTTAATTTTCCTTTCCTGCTCGTTCTATTCATCAGTTCTTCTATGGATTTAACTGCGTAATCACCAAAAGCAAAGTAGCAAGTGAAGATGTTAGAGCGAGGACTTGTTGCACATTCAATGGCGTCTTTTCTCGAGTTCTACGCGGAACAATAATTTCCGCTCCGGGCTCAATATTTGGGTAATTCCTGAAAAAAAGAAAATTCTTCGTTCGCTCGGCATTTCCGTTTGCATAAATAACATAAGACTTGCCAATTTTGGCATCATCTGCAAATCCGCCAGCTTTTGAGATCGTTCGCTTGAAGTTCATTCCAGGCTCATATCGAATTGTATTTGGATATAAAACATTCCCTCTAACCCTTACGGTTTGCAGCTCTTTTGGAACGCTTAGCACATCGCCTTCCTCCAAAATCAAATCGAACTTTGACCCTGGAGTTTTCAAAGACTCCACTAAATTTATTCCAATACTTTCCAACTCTCCAAGCTGATTGATTTCGCTTTGAACATCTCTTCTTTGGAGTTCCTTCAGCCGACCTGATCTATACTTATCTGCCTCGAGCTCATACAGCACATCAGTACTATCGGTAAGTATCGGTTGGTAAAATTCTGTTCTTCGTAAGATGGTTGCACCATTTGAGTAGGCAAATTCTGTCAAGCCACCTGCTCTTTCGACCAAATCTGAAATTTTATCCTCTCTCGTCTCCAAGGCATAAAAACCGGGGTACAATACTTCGCCCTCAATTTTCACCAATTTCTGTTCCTGGAAAAAAGAGGACCTCTTAATCAAAACCACATCAAAAGGCATTAATTCAAATGTGGAGGCAGATTCAGACAAAATCAAATTTTCATCAATTTCAAACGTGAATATTTCAGCAGACCTTCCAATTTCTTTTTGATTATAACTGACCTGCCGTGCAACTTCAACGATAGACTTATTCGCGGACTCTTTGAAACCACCTGAAATATTGATTAGGTCTTCAACGGTCATCTGATCTAAGTAGGGATAGGTGCCGGGGTTCCCAATTTCCCCATCAATTTTCACAATCAATTCTGTTCGCAAATCAAAGATCGAAGGTAAAACCACTCGGTCTTCTCTCTGTAAAAGCAAATCTTGTGACCCGTTGATGATCTCATTCAAATTAAAAGCAATGTTCTTCAGCGTCAGGTCCTCCTTTTGTCTAAAAATGTTCCCTCTTCCTTTAAAGGCATCCTCTCTCAGTCCATCGGCCTTTTCTATTAAATCAGATAACATCAACCCTTGAGTAAGTTCATAGTTTCCCGGCCTCATGATCGCACCACTGATGTTTACACGGTTTTCAAATCGGTCAACTATTACACCCACATTTATTGAGTCTCCATTAAAAAGAATACTTTCATCAAACGCCATATTATTAATGGTGGCAATGGATTTCATCCTGCCGTTGTTTCGCTCAATTGTGATCGTTTCCTGATAAGCGTCCCCTTCAAATCCACCTGCAAAACTGATCAAGTCTTCAAAAGTCTCACCTTCCAACAATTCATACTTAGCCGGATTTTTGACCGCTCCTGAAAGGCTTACCCGATTGATAAAAGGATCGATGACTATTTGATCCCCATCCTGCAGAATGATGTTGGAATCATCGGAAGAATCGAAGAGGTAATCGTAAACATCAAAGACATTGGCTTCTTCGCCATCCCTAATTAACCTTATTCTTCTCAAAGATCCCTTCTCCGTGGGTCCACCTGATAAGTACAGTGCATTGAAGACACTGGAAAAAGAATTCAGCGAATACGTGCCTGGGCGTTGGACCTGACCAATCACGTTGACCTTTATTGTCCGAATATTTCCAACCGAGACCTGGGCAAAGGTGTTAGGAGTCCTACCACTCAATCCTGAATAAATGTTTGTGAGTTTTTTGAAAATTTTGGGCCTGGCAACTTCTACACTTATTCCAGCAACTCTAATTGGACCTATTCCCTGAATAATGATCTGTCCATCAGGTGATATTTCCTCCTTATAGGTGATTTCAGAAGCTCCATAGATGTCAATAATTAATTCATCCCCAGCACCCAAAATGTAGTTCTTTGGCGTTGGCATGTTCAACGTCTCTTGAAAACTGGCTTGGTTGTCACCCCCAAACATATCTAGTCCGAATACCTTGAATTCATTTTCCCCTTTTTTCAAAACCTCCAACAGTGTCAAATCATTGACATCTAGTAGTAATGGTCCAAGTGGATCTTCTCTCAAACGGCTGCTCTTAGATTCTAATGCTTCTTGCACATCACCTGCCGAACTGGGATTTAATTGTAAAATTCTAGATCTAAGTTTGGAAATTTCTACCTCTGACATCCCCCTTTGTCTGGCAAGCGCTTCCATTTGAGTCTGAGATAAGCCAGAAGATTGTGCTCTTTGAATGAATGCTTGAACTTGTTCATCCGAGAGCGCATCAACTTGCAGATTTTGCAGTTCAATACTGTTGATATCTTGACCGTTCAGTGAGCAAACAAAGAAAAATACGGCTCCAGCGCAAAGAGCTCTTATAAATCCAGACATCCGGGAATTCAAATTTTAAGAGGGCAAAACTATAAAGTATGGGTTTAATAATACCTCTTTGTTGTAAAAGAGTGGAGTTTCCTCATCCTCCAATGTTACGCGACCTCCAGCTTCTTTAACAATGATGTGTGCCGCAGCAGTATCCCATTCCATCGTGGGGCCGAAACGTGGATAGAGATCTGCATCACCAGAAGCTACAAGTAGAAATTTTAATGAGCTCCCTTTGGACACAATTTGAGGTTCTTTCAACTTTTCTAGATACTCTTCAGTTTCCAAACTCATGTGTGATCTTGAAGCAACAACTTTAAGCCCCTTGTCGACAAGCTTTCTGCCAGATGTGGCCAAACGAGAAATCTCTCCATGACTTTCAGTAAATGCGCCCATTCCTGAAACGGCCCAATAAAGCTCATTTAATATGGGGGGATACACAACTCCAAGAATCGAATCATTTTTATGGATCAGAGCGATGTTGACAGTAAATTCTCCATTCTTTTTGATGAACTCTTTGGTCCCGTCCAAAGGGTCTACCATCCAAAAATATGCCCACTTCGAACGTTCGGAATAAGGAATGTCTCTCCCTTCTTCACTAAGTATTGGAATCTCAGTCTTTTCCAGAAATGAAACAATCACATTGTGAGCAGCTCTATCTGCTATCGTAAGTGGAGAATTGTCAGATTTCGCCTCAATTGAGAAATCTCCCGATTGGTAGATTTTGAGGATTTCTAACCCGGCAGCTAATGCTGCGGTTTTGGCGATTTCTAGAAGTTTTTTAAGGTCCAAAGAACCCACCCCCAACCCCTCCAAGGAAGGAAATTCGTGATCGGCAAGTTGTCCACTTACCTTTCTTGTACTGGAATCTACAATCAAAGCAGAATCCAATCCCCTCTTTGGAGGGGTTGGGGTAGGTGTTTGTTCGACGTTATTCTCTATCCATATCTCTATCGTTTGAATAACATTATTAATACTCTTCTTCACCTCCAAATCATCAAACCGTAGGAAGTGAACGCCCAGATGTTCAAGTCTACCCTGACGTTTTGCATCTGCCTTAGAAGCTTCTTCATTGTCATGGCTGTTTCCATCAATTTCGATAGCCAGCTTCAGGTCTTTACAGTAGAAGTCCACAATAAACTCATCAATTGGTCTTTGTCGATCAAAATCATGCCCTTTAACCTTCTTCTGTTTTAGTTCATCCCAAAGAAGAACTTCTGATAACGTCATATTCTGACGAAGTTTTTTTGCAAGCTGTTTTAGTTTAGGGTTGTATGGAATTATTTCGCGTTTCATTTTCTTAATAAGAACCCACCCCTACCCCTCCAGGGAGGGGATTCGATCGGTGTGACAGGCTCAATTCTTCATTTTAGTGATCATCTGATACAAAGCGCATCAATAAGGGTACTGGTTTATTACCAACACTTACCCATTTAATTTGATCTTGTAGAAGATGGAAATACACAATTACACAATTTAGCATATTCATATTCCCCTCCCTAAAGGGGTCGGGGTGGGTTGACTAAATAATCATTCCTGCTGCTACAGTCTCATTAGTACCCTCGTCGACCAAAATGATACTTCCCGTGTTTCTATTTTTTTTGTATGAGTCGACCAAAAGTGGTTTTGTAGTTCTTAACTGTACTCTACAAATATCATTAGCAGTAATGTTCTTGTCTTCTTCATTTCTATGCAATGTGTTCACATCAAGTTTGTACCTAATCTCCTTTATCATAGTTTTCGCATCACTGGTCGTGTGCCTAATTACATATTTGGCTCTGGGCTGCGGTCCTTTAACATTTAACCAACACAGCATCGCATCTATGTCTTGCCTTGGTTCGGACTGGTTATTGCTTCGGACCATCATATCACCACGACTTACATCTATATCATCCTCCAAGGTCATGGTAACCGACATAGGCGCAAATGCTTCATCGATAGATCCATCAAATGTGTCAATAGATTTAATTTTAGATGAGAAGCCGGAAGGCAAAACTGTTATCTCATCGCCAGGTTTAAAAACTCCTCCAGCAATCCGACCAGCGTAGCCCCTATAATCATGATGTTCATCCGTTTGTGGTCTGATTACTGTTTGCACAGGAAATCTGCAGTCAATATGATTGTGATCACTTCCTATATGGATATTCTCAAGGGTATACAATAAGGTGGAACCCTCGAACCAATCCATACTTTCGCTTCTATTGACTACATTATCTCCATTTAGTGCACTGATCGGTATAAACTGGACATCCTTGATTTCAAGCTTTGAAGCAAAATTCTCATAATCCGCTTTGATTTTTGTGAAGACTTCTTCTTCGTAGTCAACCAAATCCATTTTGTTTATGCAAACCACTAAATGCGGGATTTGAAGCAGAGAGGCTATGATTGAATGTCTGCATGTTTGCTCAATGACACCTTTTCTGGCATCAATTAAGATTAGAGCAACATTCGCGGTCGAAGCACCAGTTACCATATTCCTGGTATACTGAATGTGTCCAGGCGTATCGGCTATGATGAACTTCCTTTTTGGGGTGGCAAAATATCGGTAGGCAACATCTATTGTAATTCCCTGTTCTCTTTCGTCTTTCAAACCGTCCGTCAGAAGGGCTAAATCAACCTCTGACTTTCCTTTTCGTTCACTCGTTTGCTTAACCTGCTCTAGTTGATCTTCAAAGATCGACTTGGAATCAAAGAGTAATCTGCCTATGAGCGTACTCTTGCCGTCATCTACACTGCCTGCGGTGCTGAAACGTAGAAGTTCCATATCAAGGTAGGAGTTTGGTTTTTGGTTTTTGGTTTTTGGTTTCCCCATCAATGAAAATTTTTAACCGATTTAATGAATGAATTGATTTTGGACTGTAACCTATTGATTTCCAAAATTAGTTCCTCGCCTTCTTCTTTTCGCAAGAATCCTAATTCCATTGAAATCGTAAGTTGGGTTTCCAGTTCAAATGAGGATCCAATCGCAATCTCCAAAAATCGAACAAACTCCTTATTCGAATTTCGGCTGCATCCCTCTGAAATGTTCGAAGGAATTGAGATAGCGGCCCTTCTCATTTGTGAAGTAAGTCCGTAAATCTCTTCCTTTGGAAATTCCTTTGTTTTCTGATAGACCTCAACAGAAATTGATTTACTTAAGGTCCAGATTTCTAAATCCTTAAATCTTCTCATATCCTAAAGCCTAATTCCTATAGCCCATATGCATTAGAAGTATCCTTCCTTCTTTCTGTCTTCCATTGAAGTCTCTGAACGCTTGTCGTCTGCTCGGTTTCCTCGCTCAGTGTTTCTCGCTGCGGCAACTTCCTCCACAATCTTCTCTAAGGTATCTGCATCTGATTCATCTCCGCCTGTGATCGTGATGTCTCCAAGAGTTCTAAATCGAAGTTTTTTGTTTTCAATTTTCTCGTTTGGATCAACTTGAATAAAGTCTGATATAGGAAGCCAAGTGTTATTTCGCCATACAACATCTCGCTCATGAGCAAGATACAGACTTGGTATTTCAATTTTTTCTGCAAGGATATATTGCCACACATCCATCTCCGTCCAGTTGCTTAATGGGAAAACTCGGAAATGCTCCCCAAAATGATGCCTCCCGTTGAAAATATTCCAAAGCTCGGGCCTTTGATTCTTTGGATCCCATTGTCCGAATTCATCTCGATGCGAGAAAAAACGTTCCTTGGCCCTAGCCTTCTCTTCGTCCCTTCTTGCACCGCCTAGGCAGGCGTCAAATTGATTCTCTTCAATGGAATCTAGAAGTGTTACTGTCTGAAGTACATTTCTACTTGCACTTTTCCCTTTTTCCTCCGTCGCTTTGCCATCATCAATTGATTTTTGCACAGAACCAACGATCAATCTTGCTCCGAGTTTTTCCACTAGTCTATCTCTAAAGACCATCGTTTCGGGAAAATTATGCCCCGTATCAATATGGACCAATGGAAATGGGATTTTTGCTGGATGAAATGCCTTCCTTGCCAAGTGAGTAACCACAATGGAATCCTTTCCCCCCGAAAACAGAATCGCAGGGTTCTGAAACTGCGCGAAAACTTCTCTCAGAATGAAGATAGACTCAGCTTCAAGCTCTTTTAGATGTGTTAGATTGTAGTTTTTCATTTTAGAAACCCACCCCTCCCCCTCCAAGGAGGGGATTGGCGCAGTAATTACATTTTCAATTTTGGTTCTACGTATTCAATTAACTGCTTCAAGCAAACTTCAATGGAATCGTCCGCCGTATTAATTCTAACATCAGGATTTGCTGGAGCTTCGAATGGCGAATCTATTCCTGTGAAATGTTTGATCTTACCTTCTCTAGCCTTCTTATACAATCCCTTGACATCGCGTTTCTCACAAATCTCCAACGGACAGTCCACATGAATTTCCAAGAAATTTTCTTGACCAACAAGTTCTCTTGCAAAATCTCTGTCCTTTTTGAATGGTGAAATAAATGCTGTCAGCACAATTACTCCTGCATCCAGAAACAACTTTGACACCTCCGCTATTCGTCTAATATTCTCTGCACGATCAGAATCACTAAAAGTAAGATCGTTATTCAAACCTCCACGAATATTATCCCCATCAAGAATGTACGTGTTGTACCCCATACTGAAAAAATGTACCTCAAGGCCACTGGCCAATGACGATTTCCCTGATCCCGAAAGGCCGGTGAGCCACAAAAGTTTTGGCACATAGCTGTTCCTCGCAACACGATCATTTCTCTTAAGAACATGATTGTGGGGAATCACATTTTCGCTATAGTCTCCCATCTATGAATTTTTTACTCAAAGTACTCTTGACGTCAAAAATTACTGGAGTATCAGCTCTCAGTTCTTCCCAATCGAATTTTGTAAAATCTTTATGCGCAACAGCATGTACGATGGCATCATATTTTCCAGACAATTTTAGGAGCATCTTAATACCATACGAAGACTCAACTTCTTTATGATCTGCGTTTGGATCAAATACTTCGACTTTTAATTTGTATGAAAGGAGTTCCTCATAAATATCAATTACTCGGGTATTTCTAGTATCAGGGCAATTCTCTTTGAAAGTGAAACCTAGAATCAAAACTTTGGATGAACTATTTAATTTCTCCTTTTGAGCTAATAATTTTATTACACGTTGCGCTACATATTGGCCCATAGTATCATTTATTTTCCTGCCAGAAAGAATGACCTGGGGGTGATGCCCTACCGATTCTGCCTTTTGCGTTAGATAGTACGGATCAACTCCAATGCAATGCCCACCTACCAAGCCAGGTTTAAATTTCAGAAAATTCCATTTGGTCCCTGCTGCATCCAAAACCTCTGAGGTATCAATACCAAGCTTGTCAAAAATCACTGAAAGCTCGTTCACGAACGCTATGTTAATGTCACGTTGTGAGTTTTCGATGACCTTGGCGGCTTCAGCAACTCGGATAGAAGGAGCTTTATGAGTTCCAGCATCGATAAACGATTGGTAGTATTTATCAATCAGGTCTGAAGCTTTTTCAGTGCTGCCGCTCGTGACTTTTAGAATGCTATCAATCCTATGCTCCTTGTCTCCCGGATTGATTCGTTCAGGAGAATACCCACAGTAAAAATTCTCGTTGAATTTCAACCCACTTCCTTTTTCCAAGATAGGCACGCAAACTTCTTCTGTACACCCAGGAAATACAGTAGATTCATAAACAACTATGTCTCCTTCCTCTAGAATTGACCCCACGCTTTTGGATGCGCTCTTAAGCGAAAATAGATCCGGATTTTTATTCTCATCAACTGGTGTTGGGACAGTAACTATGTAAAAATTACAATTTGAAAGGTCTCCGATTTCCGAAGTAAAAGATAAATTTTCAGCATCCTCAAGTTCTTTGGTAGTAACTTCTTTCGTTTGATCAATGCCTTTATTGAGTTCAAGTATCCTTGACGAATTGATGTCCAACCCAATTGTTGTGTGAATTCTCCCACTTGCAACTGCCAATGGTAGCCCGACGTAGCCCAACCCTATGATCCCAACTTTGTATTCCACTGATCTAATCTATTTAGGCGGGCAAAAATAGGAGAAAATAGACCCACTCCCAATCTTTGATGAAGGACTGATTTCCCAAGTATCAAGTGAGATCTGTTTTACATGAGGTCTAGCCCAGAACCTTTTTCTGAAAATACTCAAGTGTAGGCTTAAGACCTTCTGCTCTTGAATATGTTGGCTCCCAGTCTAATATTTTCTTTGCCAGGGCTATATCGGGTTTCCGTTGTTTTGGATCGTCCATTGGTAATTCCTTATAAATGATCTTGGACTTACTATTCGTTATTCGAATTATCTCTTCTCCAAAATCCTTAACCGTAATCTCCTCCGTATTACCAATATTGACAGGCTGTGCATAGTCACTTTGCAACAATCGATAGATTCCCTCTACCAAATCATCGACGTAGGTAAAAGATCTTGTTTGTGAGCCATCGCCAAACGCAGTTAAATCCTCATCATTTAATGCCTGCGATATAAATGTTGGCAGAACTCTGCCGTCATCAAGTCTCATCCTAGGACCGAAGGTGTTGAATATTCGAACGATTCTTGTTTCTAGACCATGAAATGAATGGTAAGCCGTTGTGATCGCCTCCTGAAATCGTTTCGCCTCGTCATAAACGCCACGTGGTCCCACGGGATTTACATTCCCCCAATAATCCTCTGGCTGTGGATGCACAAGCGGATCACCATACACTTCCGAGGTGGACGCAATGAGCATTCTGGCTTTCTTGTCTTTCGCCAAGCCAAGGCAATTTAGTGTACCAAGTGATCCCACCTTCATTGTCTGAATAGGCATCTTGAGGTAGTCTATCGGGCTTGCAGGAGATGCAAAATGAAGAATGTAGTCAAGACCTCCTGCGACATGAACGTACTTCGAAACATCATGATGAGCAAATTCGAAATCAGGATGGCCCATCAGGTGATCTATGTTCTCTATATTTCCTGTGATCAGATTGTCCATGGCTACAACCTTATGACCTTCCTCTATAAACCTATCACATAAGTGCGAGCCTAAAAATCCAGCTCCGCCCGTTATTAGTATTTTCTTTTTTTGCATAGTTTTTGCCACCTCTACTCCCCTCTCTTGAACAGTGCGTCGGACAGTGCGGAATAAGCCAGTGGATTACAAATTAAATTCGTATTCTTTTAATGATCGAAGACTTTTGTCTTTTTCTGATAGGATAATGTCTTCATCAGGCATTCCCCAGCTAATGTTCAAATCAGTGTCATTGTAGATAATTCCGGTGTCATGATCTTTCGAGTAAAGTTCATCAACTTGATACATCAACTTGGCATGTTCGGTCAAAACCAGAAAGCCATGAGCCATTCCTCTTGGAATGAAAAAGTGCTTTTTGTTTTCAGCTGAAAGCCTAACTAGCGAAAATTGTCCATATGTAGGAGATTTCCCTCGTAGGTCAACTGCAACGTCCAAAACTTCCCCTTCAATACATGAAACTAGCTTGGCTTGTGCTTTGGGAGGGGTTTGAAAATGCAAACCTCTTAACACACCCCGAGAAGATCTCGATTGATTAATCTGTTTCACAGTAAAGTCAAATCCAGTTGCACTCTTGAATTTCTCTGTATTGAAGCCCTCGTAAAAGTAACCCCGTTCGTCTTCGAATACGTCAGGCTCCAGAATCCAGCAATCTTCTAAGTTGGTTTTCTCAGCTTTCACTATTTATTACATTTTTGAGGTAGACTCCATATCCGCTTTTTTCCAGAGGCTTTGCCAGCTTGGCTAACTGATCAGCATCTATGAAACTCATTTTATAGGCTACTTCTTCTATGCACCCTACTTTTAATCCCTGTCTCTCTTCAAGAACCTGAACAAAATTTCCAGCTTGCATAAGAGAAGAAAAAGTCCCAGTATCCAACCAAGCGGTACCACGATCGAAAACTTGAACACTTAGCTTACCACGCCGCAAATATTGATTATTCACCTCTGTTATTTCCAGCTCACCTCGCTCGCTTGGTCTAATATTTTTAGCGATCTCAACCACCTCATTGTCGTAAAAGTAAAGTCCAGGCACCGCATAGTTGGATTTTGGATCTTCAGGTTTCTCTTCAATCGAAACTGCTTTATGATTACTATCAAATTCAACGACTCCGTATCTTTCGGGATCATTAACATGGTAGGCAAATACTATTCCTCCATCAGGATCAGTGCACGCTTGGATTTTTCTGGAAAAACCTGAAGCATAAAAAATATTATCTCCCAAAATGAGTGCGACGGTATCTTTTCCGATAAAATTTTCAGCAATGATAAATGCTTCTGCTAAACCATTCGGTTCTTTTTGAACTGCATAATTAAAACTACATCCCAGTCCTGATCCATCTCCAAGCAAAGCCTCAAAAATGGGTAAGTCTCTGGGAGTGCTTATAATAAGTATTTCGTTTATCCCAGCAAGCATTAGAGTAGATAATGGATAGTAAATCATTGGCTTGTCATATACAGGCAAAATCTGCTTGCTAACAGCCTGAGTTAAAGGGTGCAATCTTGTGCCAGATCCTCCTGCTAAAATGACCCCTTTCATGTAAGTGGCTTTTGGCTCTTGGTTTTTGGCTTTTGGCAAAAAAAGTCTGATTGCCAAAACAGAAATAAAAATACTCTTAGTCGCATTTAATTATCACTTTTATAATGTTCTTCATAGTATTTCATATACTCCCCTGAAGTTACATCATCCAACCACTTTTCATTTTCCAGGTACCAATCGACGGTCTTTTTTAAACCTTCTTCAAATTGCAATGAAGGCCTCCAGTCAAGCTCTTTCTCTAGTTTCGAGGCATCAATAGCATACCTTAAATCATGTCCAGCTCTATCTGTGACAAAAGTTATCAACTCCCTGGATGTTCCTGTAGTATTTCCCAGTCTATCATCCATGATATCACAAAGCAGATGAACCAGATCGATGTTTTTCCACTCGTTAAAACCGCCTATGTTATAGGTCTCTCCGATTTCCCCCTTGAGATAAATTAGTTCTATGGCACGCGCATGGTCCTCAACATACAGCCAATCTCTAATGTTTTCACCTTTCCCATAGACGGGTAGCGGCTTCCTATTCTTGATATTATTTATTATCAACGGAATTAACTTCTCAGGAAAATGATTCGGCCCATAGTTATTTGAGCAATTGGAAATAACAAAGGGAAAATCGTATGTATTGCCGTATGCCCTGACAAAGTGATCCGATGACGCCTTTGAAGCAGAGTAAGGTGACTTTGGATCATAGGCGGTTTCTTCAGTGAAAAAGTCAGTTTCTCCCAATGAACCATAGACCTCATCTGTAGACACGTGATAAAATCTCCTTCCTTCTTTTCCCTTCCAACAATTTTTTGCTGCGTCCAGCAAACTCATCGTACCCAAAACATTCGTCTGTACAAACTCGAATGGATTTGTGATAGATCTGTCGACGTGAGACTCCGCCGCTAGGTGAATGACTCCGTCAAAATCATGGGTTTCGAATAAGCTTCTGACAAAGTCAGGATCACAGATATCTCCCTTCACAAATTGATAATTCGCATCATTTTCGATATCTCTGAGATTTTCAAGGTTTCCAGCGTAAGTAAGTTTATCAAGGTTTACAATCTGGTACTTTCCCGAATTGAGCATTTTTCTCACAACATGAGAGCCAATAAACCCCGCACCTCCTGTTATTAAAATTTTGTGACTACCACTCATTAGCTAGCTTGGTAATGGTTCTTGTACCAGTCAATTGTCAATTTCAATCCTTGCTTGATAGAATATTTTGGTTTGTAGTTTAAGTGTTCTTCCGCTTTGGAAATATCAGCAAGGCTGTGCATAACGTCACCCTCTCTTTCATCTCGATATACTGGTTTTAAATTTAACCCCTCAATCTCATTGATAAGGGATACCAGTTCATTGAGTGTCGTTCTTTGGCCACATGCAACATTGTAAACCATATTATAGCTGTCAAGATTTGTCTCTAAAGCCTTAATGTTCGCATCCACTGCATTAGCCACAAAAGTAAAATCTCTGCTGTGATTTCCGTCTCCATTTATTGCTGGTCTTTTATTTGAAAGAATTGAATTAACAAATAGTGGAATCACTGCAGCATACGCTCCATCAGGATCTTGCTTTGGCCCAAATACATTAAAATACCTTAGTCCTATAGAATTCAGCCCGTAAACTTTCTGAAAAACATCAGCATACAATTCATTTACAAGTTTAGTCACCGCATAAGGAGATAATGGTTTCCCAATATTCTCTTCCTTTTTTGGTAATTCAATTGAGTCTCCATAGGTCGAAGATGAGGCAGCGTAAACCACTCTTTGAATTTTGTTATCCACACAAGCCTTAAAAACATTTAGCGTGCCTTCAATATTCACTCGATTGGATGTAATTGGATCCTTAATTGATCTTGGAACAGACCCAAGTGCTGCCTGATGAGAAACCGCAAATGCTCCATCAGAGAGCTTAAGAAGAAGTTGGAAGTCCATGATATCACCTTCAACAAACTCAAAACATTTATTGTCAAGAAACTCCTTAATGTTTTCCGTTGATCCGGTTGATAGATTATCTAAGCAAACAACGAGATAACCTCTCTCAAGAAGTGCCTCAATCAAATTCGATCCTATAAATCCCGCTCCTCCGGTGACAAGAATTTTTTTCATCAACTACTTATTTACTTCAAAAAATTGATACTCATAGGTTCAATCTGGATCAGAGATCAAATTTTATGCAATGCTAAAGTTTTTGCATCTGTGAAGCAAAAACAAACCATCTTTCCAATGTCATCCAAAGTTTCGATCCTACCTTTGCAAGACGTGCAAAAAGTCATTCAATTAATCAAAAAAGACTTCCTTGTAGATTGGAGACAACAAAATCCTATCGCTGGTATTTTGCTATACCTTGCCTCAACAATTTTCACCTCTTATATGGCCTTCAAAGGCTTCTTAAGTTTTGAAGTTTGGAACGCACTCTTTTGGATCATCCTACTCTTTACAGCTATTACTGCAATCTCCAAGAGCTTTATTCAGGAAGAGCGAAGATCTCTTTATTATTTCTTCTTAATGAAGCCTCGAGATCTAATCAATTCCAAATTGATCTATTCGTTTATCTACCTGTTAGCAATTGCCATCCTATCCCTGATAATATTCACGGTACTGTTCGGCAACCCAATAGTCAACTACTCCTTGTTTGTGATCAATTTGATTTTAGGTTGTCTGGGTCTTTCTTCTGCATTTACAATGATCTCAGCAATTTCGTTCAAGACCAGCAATCGATCAGTCATGATGGCGGTTCTTGGCTTTCCAGTAATAATCCCTGTACTTCTCCTCTCTATCGGGAATTCAGCGCAGATTTTGGATGGATACATTTGGTCACAAATTCAAGGGAATATGCTCACGCTCGTCTCAGTTGATGTGATTATCATTGCACTCACTTTTGTCTTGTTTCCTTTTATCTGGCGGTCTTGATGGGATATTTATTAAAAACAAATTGGTGGAAATGGTTATGCGTAGTGCTCCTTGCATACACAGTGGTAGGTGGGCTTCTTCTTCCGGTTCCTAAGCTCCCGATTCTTAATGAGACAATAAGAGTTCTTCACTTTCATGTGCCAATGTGGTTTGGGATGATTTTAGTTTTTAGTGGATCAGTCATTTATGCAATAAAGTACCTCAAATCAAACAATACCATGTTCGATGTCTACAGCTCTCAGCTTGCTAACTTAGGCGTTGCATTTGGAGTCTTGGGGATCGTCACAGGAATGGTTTGGGCCAAGTATACATGGGGAGAAGCATGGAGTAATGACCCAAAACAAAACGCCTCAGCTATTTCACTTCTGATTTACCTCGCATATTTCATCTTGCGAAACTCAATCAAGGACGAACAGCAACGAAATAGAATATCCGCTGTCTATAACATTTTTGCATTCTTTTTGATGATTCCTTTGCTATTCATTTTACCCAGAATGGCAGATAGCTTACATCCTGGTAACGGAGGTAACCCCGGATTCAATGCTTATGATCTAGACAGTAATCTTAGAAAGGTCTTCTATACAGCTGTCGTTGGATGGGCATTGCTTGGATATTGGATCGCATCCATAAATATTCGTTTATCTGTGACACAAGAAAAAATTGAAAACGCCAGCTAAGCTGGATTTAATATGAATCAGATTGTTAAGCTACTGTTTAGATTGTCATTTTTGATCACCATACTCCTTGCGCCGATCACTTCTGGGGCGCAAATCGAGATGGCTGATAACTTCAGGGGAGAAGGGAAGATCTATGTAGTGATCGTGATTATTTTGGTAATCCTTACCGGGTTTTTCTATATGCTGTTTAAGCTAGATAAAAAATCCAAACGTTTAGAAAAGGAAATAGAGGAAAAATGAAAACTAAATACATAGCATCCATTGTTGTCATTGCTATCGCCATCGTGATAATAATGACTATGGCTGGAGATGCCAGCTCATATGTAACTTTTGGTGAGGCCAAAGAACTATCGGCGAACGGATTTAAAAAGAGCATCCATGTGGTAGGGGAGTTGCCAAGATCTTCCGGTGGAGAGATTGTCGGGATTGAAGAAAGTCCTGACAAATTATCGTTCAAATTTCAAATGGTTGATGAAAATGGATTTACACAGCAGGTATTTCATGCAAATCCAATACCAACTGATTTCGCAAAATCCGAGCAGGTGGTCATAATTGGGGCTTACAATGGTGAGAACTTCATCGCAGAAAAAATACTACTAAAATGTCCTTCTAAGTACCAGGAAGAACCGGACCTAAACGCAGGAATATAACCTTCTATCACAGTGATACACTACTTCGAAGGACAGCTAGGGCATGTCTTTGTCATTTTAACATTCATTTCAAGTCTTCTTGCTTCCTGGGCATTTTTCAAGGGTCGTAATCAGGATGAGAGTTGGTCATCGTTTGGGAGCAAGGTTTTCTACGTTCATGCCTTTGCTGTAATGGGAATTGTAGGAACACTTTTCTACCTAATAAATAATCACTATTTCGAGTATCACTACGTCTATAGCCATACCTCTTCATTGCTTCCCGTCCATTATCAAATATCAAGTTTCTGGGAAGGCCAGGAAGGTTCTTTTCTGCTTTGGATGTTCTGGAATGCAGTTCTCGGAATCGTCCTGATGAACACTAACAAGTTTTGGAAGGCTCCAGTCATGCTCATCATGAGTTTGACGCAAGTATTTCTTGCGTCAATGATTCTCGGAGTGGTCGTCTTCAATGTTAAAATAGGTAGTTCTCCTTTCTTGCTTCTAAGAGAAGTGCTTGACGCACCAATTTTCAAAACAGACCCCAACTTCATTCCTGAGGATGGAAACGGGCTAAACCCACTTCTTCAAAACTATTGGATGGTCATTCATCCGCCGACCTTGTTTCTGGGTTTCGCAACAACCGTAATCCCCTTTGCCTATTGCATCGGTGGCCTGATAATTGGAAAAACCAAGGAATGGATTAGACCTGCATTGCCTTGGGCACAGTTCTCTGCGCTAGTCCTTGGTGTTGGCATCTTAATGGGAGCTTACTGGGCGTACGAAACGTTGAACTTTGGCGGTTACTGGAATTGGGATCCCGTAGAAAATGCCATATATGTGCCATGGCTAGTACTAATTGCCGCCATCCATGTAATGATTGCCTACAAGAAGAGCGGTTCTGCTTTGAAGTTATCAATGATCCTTGCTGTAGCAAGCTTTATTCTGGTACTCTATGCAACGTTCCTGACAAGGAGCGGGATTCTCGGAAATTCGTCGGTCCATTCGTTCACGGATTTAGGTTTATCAGGTCAATTACTGCTCTATCTGCTGGCATTTCTCCTACTATCCATTTACTTCATTGCGAAACGATGGAAGGATATTCCATCCACCAAGCAAGAAGTGTCGACCTACTCCAGAGAATTTTGGATATTTATGGGAGCCGCGGTACTGTGCTTCATGGCTTTCCAAGTGCTGGCGGGAACTTCCATTCCGGTCTACAATGCAATCGCTGAGTCCCTTGGGTTCAACCTTAACATGGCTCCAGCCACGGACACGTACAAAGCCTATTCGTTGCCACAGCTAATCTTATCAATATTTCTAGCAATTTTCTCTGGTACAGGTCAATTCTTTTGGTGGAAAAAGATGGATAAAAAGAAATTGAAAGAAGCACTTACGTTCCCATTTCTGATTTCTCTTGGCATCTCCGCACTAATTATCGTACTTGGAAAAATTTCTGAGCCCGCATACTTGGTGCTATTGATCGCAACGGTATACTCTATTGTCGCAAATAGTACGATTCTAATTTCGATTGCAAAGTCAAATTTCAAGCTAGCTGGTGGATCCATCGCTCACATTGGAATTGCTCTGATGCTCATGGGTATTCTCTTTTCTTCAGGCTACTCAAAAATTCTATCAACCAACTACACCTCAATGGTGTGGAGTCAGGAATTTCCAGACGAAGTGAACCAAGATAATTTACTTCTCTTCATCAACGAGCCAAGACAGATGAGTGAATATTCGATGATTTACAAGGGTATCAGAAAATTGACAAAGGAGGAAGGAATGATTGATCAAAACCTTCTGACTACCACTTTTAACCCATTGAAAGTGGTAAGAGATCAAATTGGCTCTTCTGATACATTAACACTCATAAGTGCAGAAAATAGCTATTTCGAAATAGAATATCATACAGAGCGGGGTAAGCAATTCACGCTCTTTCCAAGAGTACAAATCAACGAGACGATGAACATGACGGTGTATTCCCCAGACATACATCGTACGCTAGGTGCTGATATGTACACACACGTTCGAACTTTTCCAAAACCAACGGCTGAGGAAGACTGGAGTGAACCTCAAGAGACAAAGGTGGAGATTGGCTCAACTTTCTTCATCAACGATTATGTGGCCACTTTAGAGAAATTGGAGCCCACCAACTTTGTGAATGGAGTTCGAATTGGAGAAAATGATGTAGCGGTAAAAGCGGTGATCAAAGTGCAAGGAGAGTACAAAGATTATTTGACCGAACCTGTTTTCATTATCAAAGACCGCGAATTTGTTGGAAGGGTAGACGATCATGTAAATGACCTGGCTTTTATGATCTCTATTCAAAATATTCTACCACAGGAGAATGCCGTGATGCTTACGACCCGTACTACTCAGAAGGATTGGATCATCCTTGAGGCAGTAAAGAAACCATGGATTAATTTGCTATGGATTGGCACTTTTTTGCTTGTTGTGGGCCTTGTTGTTGCCATCGGTCGACGCTATTCCGAATTCATAAAAATGCGAGACAAGGGCGTAGAAGCCTGATATTCAAGCTATTTTTACACCTATGAGCAAGGTAGCAATCATAGGAAATGGAAATGTCGGCTATCATTTTTTCAATAGAATTTCTAAAAAACATGAGGCTACATTGTTCTCAAGAAATGTAGTTTCTGAGGAAGTCAAACCTGTTGAAGATTTTGACCCCGGCGATTACGACTACACGCTGCTATGTCTTCCAGACGATCTAATAAAAGATTACTCAGATTCTTTAAAGAAGTCAGATTGTACGATCCTCCATACCTCGGGTTCAAGGCCAATTTCAGACCTGGATCGACATGAAAGCAGAGGCGTGGTCTATCCTCTGCAAACATTTACCAGGGAGAAGTCCATCGACTTCACTGCTTTCCCAATTCTTATTGAAGGTACTGAGACATCTGAGAAATCCATATTTAGCTTTATCAGGAGTTTCAGCACCGATGTCCGATTGATGAACTCCGAGAACCGTGCCAAGCTTCATTTAGCTGCTGTTTTCGCGTGCAATTTCACCAATCATATGTATCACATTTCCGAGGCGATTCTCTCACCAATTGGCGCGTCGCTTAAGGATTTGGAACATTTGGCAAGCGAGACATTGGAAAATGCTATAGAGTTTTCGCCGAAAAAGTCTCAGACTGGCCCAGCAAAAAGGGCAGATGAAGAAACCATGGCCCAGCATCTTCGGATGATCGAAAACAGAGACTGGCAAGAAATCTACGAACTCATATCCCAAGACATCCGTAAATCTCAAGGATGAGTATCAAGCTAAGAGATGTAACTGGGTTCTTGATTGCCAGTAGGGTACCCAATCTCTTGATTATTGCCTACACACAGTTCGCAACTGCGAAATTCCTAATGGGAATGAATGCGCAGAGCATTATGGATATTAACTTCTTGTTGTTACTCTTAAGCACCGGAATGATCGGAGCTGGTGGCTATATCATCAATGACTATTTCGATCAAAAAATCGATATGATAAACCGCCCACATCAAGTCGTTGTGGGACCTGACCTGAGAAGGAGACTTGCTCTATTCGCCCATGTATTTCTTTCTCTTGGTGGAATTATGATTGGCTTTCTTATCGATCCCATGATTGGAGTAATTCATGTTTTTTCTGCTGGTGCTCTTTTTACCTATAGTGGTGGTATTAAGAGAGTTCTATTACTGAGTACGCTTACAATTTCCTTTCTGACAATATTAACCGTCCTTTTGGTGATGGTGTTTTATCGTGAAATAAACATCTTGGCGATGATATATTCTCTTTTTGGATGCGCGGTTATTTTCATCAGGGAGACATTAAAGGACATCATCAGCTCCAAAGGTGAACAAGCTTTTGGTATTCAATCCGTCCCTATCGTCTGGGGACTCAGAGGAGCAAAGCTTATCATATACCTTGTTTGCCTGGCCGGGATATCACTCTTGACCGTCTACCTCCTTTCGGTTCCTAACTGGACCGTTCGCATGTTTTTTGGTGCTCTCCTGCCGTGGATGTTTTGGTTTATTTACAAGTTGATTCGGGCTGATAGAATACAAGATTTCAGGAAACTCAAAATGTTTATTGATGTAATAATCGTTGGAGGGTTGGTAAGTATGAGCTTAGTCTAGAACAGCTTCATGATACTGGAAACGGTAAATTCACCCACCTTGTAGACAACCACTCCACCCAGGATCAAGCTAAATAAAACCTTGATCGACGTAGCAATCATAAAGCCTAAGAAGGATCCAAAACCAGACTTGAATGCGGACCTAATGTGATTACCACCATATAGGTCTCCGACAATTGCTCCCAGCAATGGTCCAATTATTATTCCGAATGGAATGGGAAGTAGAATACCAGCCACTATTCCAATCATTCCTCCAATAACACCGGCTTTTGTGCCACCAAATTTCTTTGTAGCAGCAACGGGCAGTGCATAGTCTGCAACAGTTACAATCAGCGCCAAAACACCCCAAACTATGAAGGAGGTTGTACCAAAAGAGGTTTCCTCTGAAATGTAGTGCGCGGTAATTAAAGATGCGTAGGACAACAAGGGGCCTGGCAAAGGTGGGAGTACAGAAAAAATTACTCCCCCTGCCAACAAAAGCACGGATGATATGATTAAGATCGCTTCCATTAAAAGTCTTTAAATATACCCGCTTTTACTTCGGGCCATTCCTCACGAAGGATACTATAGACCACCGAATTTCTTCTACGGCCCCCTTTGGTATACCTGTGACTTCTCAGTGTAGCATCATGTTTTGCTCCAATCTTCTCCATCGCTCTTCTTGATCTAACATTCAACTCGTCGGTCCGAAGTTCTAATCTCTCCATCTCCATATTGTCAAAAGCATGACTCAACATTTGAAATTTCATATGTTTATTTATCCCAGATCCTATATAATCATTGCCAATCCATGTCCAGCCAATTTCGATGTTCTTCTCCTTCCACTCGATATTGCCATAGCTGGAGGCTCCAATAATGTTTCCTGTCTCGAGAAGCCGAACAGCGAAGGTCATTTTCTTCCCTTGCTCAGAATCTGTGAGTAATTGATTCATCCACACCGCCATATCAGAAGGGTCTGATAAACTTACCGTGAACCATCTCCAAATTTCCTCATCACCGCAGACCTCCTTTAGAGATTCAATGTGGTCAGTAGTCAGAGGCTCCAATGCAACTTTTTCGTCAGATAGTGTTCTATAAAACTCCCTCATAGCGTACAAATTATTACCCCTAATATAAGGGACAGTAACAGTAATTGTAACCTACTTTGTATTCAATAAATTGTTTGAATCAATGAAAAACACTCATGGTTCAAGAGGCACTTTGAGCGCACCAATTACCTCCCAGCTTTTTTCATCTTGGACATAAAGAATTAAGCTAGCGTTTGAGATAGTGAGATCTCCGGGAACAGTCAACCTAATTTCATTTTCTTGACCATCAAATTGCCGGCCTTTAAAGGATCTTACCACATTATCATGGGAAAGTTTTCTGCCGTTATTTTCTCCCCTTGTTACCTTTTGTGAAAGTCCCCTCTCAACAATAGCAGCATTAAGCACTACCCTCGAGTTACTTCCCGAACTAACCTTAATGACTAACTCATGATTGTCTACTTCCATCTTCTCCAACCTAATTGAATAAGCTGGCTCTCCGACATTAGCTTTGCTAAAGACGCTATTCCACTTCGATCGATCTGATCCAACAAACTCATATTTCCCATTCACAATCATCTGGGGCGTGTACACCTGATTCGAGTGGAATTTGCGAGCATAGGTGCGTTGTCGCTGTGTATATTTTTGATCGGCATAGGGATCTTTCCATCCAATATAGTCCCAGTAGTCCACATGGAAAGACATTCCAATCACCTCAACATCTTCAAAATTTTCATCCACTATACTGGACAACAGGACGTCCGCCGGAGGACAGCTCGAGCACCCTTCAGAAGTAAAAAGTTCAACCAGAACAAACGGCTTTGGAGTTGGTTCGGTGTAGCTCCATGAATTTAGTAGCAAGAGGAACGAGATGAAAATCTGCATAAAGCAATTTCATTTCTCTTAATGAAAAAACAATGAAAACACTCCTAATGGTAGGTCTAAGGTTAGTCCCGTGACACTTCTCAATACTGAAAAAAACCGTATTCAGATTGAATGATTACCTCCTTTTCATCAGCAGCTTCAACCCTTCCAACTACTTGAGCGTCAATGTTGAAAGATTTTGAAATCTCGACAACCTCATCTGCCGATTCCTCATCGACATATAGTTCCATGCGGTGACCCATGTTGAAAACTTTATACATTTCCTTCCAATCAGAGCCACTCTCTTCCTGTATCATCTTGAAAAGTGGCGGGGTAGGAAGTAGATTGTCCTTCACAATTCTCAGGTTGTCAACAAAGTGCATAATTTTTGTTTGAGCTCCGCCACTACAGTGTACCATCCCATGAATCTCAGAACGCATTTCCTTTAAAACCTCTCTGATCACAGGTGCATAAGTACGAGTGGGAGACAAGACCAATTTTCCTGCATTTAGTTCGGAACCTTCAATGACATCATCCAATTTTTTCGAGCCTGAGTACACCAAGTTCTGATCAACATTACTATCGTAAGTTTCAGGATACTTGTTTGCATATTCCTTTGCGAAAACATCGTGCCTCGCAGAAGTTAGGCCATTACTTCCCATCCCACCATTGTACTCACGTTCGTAAGTAGCCTGGCCGTATGAGGCTAAACCAACAATCAGGTCCCCTGATTGTATGTTGCGATTATCAATCACCTCGCCTTTTTTCATTCTGGCAGTCACCGTACTATCTACAATAATGGTCTGCACCAAATCCCCAACATCGGCCGTCTCTCCTCCGGTCGAGGAAATACCAATTCCATTTTCACGAAGCATTTGCAAGACCTCCTCTGTGCCATTGATGATCTCCGAGATTACCTCTCCCGAAATTCTATTCTTATTCCGACCAATAGTTGAGGAAAGTAAAATATTATCAGTGCAACCCACGCACAGTAAATCATCTGTATTCATGATGATTGCATCTTGGGCAATGCCCTTCCAGACACTAATGTCACCTGTCTCCTTCCAATATAAGTAAGCGAGCGAAGATTTTGTGCCAGCGCCATCAGCATGCATGATCGTGCAGTATTCTGGATCGTTGGCGATATCCTCAACTATTTTGCAAAAAGCCTTAGGAAACAGCCCCTTATCTAGATTCTTGATTGCGGCATGAACATCTTCCTTGTCAGAAGAAACGCCACGTAGGGCATAGCGATCGGTCATGGGTTTTTCTTTGCAAAGAAAAGCTATTATTCGTTTCCTTTATCGCCTTCTTGAAAGAAACGATCGTATTCATCTGCTTCTTCGCCGGGTGCCAAGTCATTGCGGTCTCTTGGGTTATACTTGAGCACTTTAAATTCTGTTCGTCTATTTCTCTGATGTTCTTCCTCAGTTTGAGCATCCTTTAAGAGCAATTGTGATTCGCCGTAACCCTTAGCTACTATTCTAGCTGGCTCGACACCTTTGGTAATTATGTACCGAACGGCAGATTGCGCCCTCCTTCTCGACAGGTCCAAGTTGTAGTTATCGTCCGACCTATTGTCTGTGTGTGACCCTAACTCAATGAATATATCCGGGTTGTCATTCATGATCAGCACCAAACTATCTAGTACCAAAGCAGCATCTGTCCTAATCTCTGCCTTGTCCAAATCATAGTAGATATTGTTTAATGCGATGGCTTTTTCCAATACGATTGGATCCATTAAAATCTTCGTTTCGAAATTTATGTTAGTAATAAATTCTGTAAGTGTCGATTTGTCAACCGTTTCGCCAACTGTAGTAAAGTCCTTTCGAGTCGTGAAATAGGCAGTCTTCTCACCTATCAAATCATAGTTTTCCTCCGTGTATACACGGAAATTAAATTCACCGTCATTCCCAGTGAACGTTTCATCAATGATATCTCCATTATCGGCCGTCAAAGTCACTTTGGTATTTGGCAATACAATTTCGGCTCCTGCATCGTCGGTGGTCACAGTTGTTCCTGTAAGGAAGTAATTGACGACTCTTAAATTTGGGTCATTATTGACAAACGTGTAGATATCATCATCTCCTGCTCCACCCTTTCTATTCGAAGTGATAAAGCCTCTTGTAAGATTAAATTCGAAGTAACCGAAATCATCCTGATGTGAATTCATTGGTTTGCCTAGGTTTTCGATAGACACTTTTCCACCTTGTCTCACTGCTCTGAAAATATCCAGATGTCCAAGGCCATGATGCCCGTTTGAGGAAAAATACAAACTACCATCTGTACTTACGAATGGAAACATTTCATTTCCAGGCGTGTTGATTTCAGGTCCAAGATTTCTCACATCTACCCATCTACCACGTCTGTTTACCGTAGCGCTATACAAGTCATTTCCTCCAAAACCACCGGCTCTGTCAGATGAAAAATAGAGTGTTTTCCCGTCAGGGCTTAAGGCCGGCGTTGAGTCCCAAGAGTCAACATCATTTATAGACAAAGGGACAGGCTCTGACCATCTTCCATTTCTATATCTGGCGAAGAAAAGATGTACATCGGAGTAGCCAGTAGCTTTTCCATTGTTGCCCTTCGCAAAAATGATAGAATTTCCGCCCGGCATAACCGCAATAGAGCCCTCGTTAGTATCGAAATGATTTATGATCGGGTCTAGAGCACTAAGGGTCGCAAGATTTACGTTGGCACCTTGCGTCGCAACTTTGTATATATCTGTGAAATGTGTACCAGTTGTTTTGTAAATTTTTCCACCATCTCGATTCGAAGTGAAGTACAAGAAATTGTTACTGTAGACAGGGGAATACTCTGCACTGGTCGTATTGATATCACTCAGATTTTTTAATCGATAATAACTGTTTTGCCCATGCAAATCGTCAATGTTGTCAATGCTATGGAGTTCTTTTTCAGCCAATTTCTTCATATGTGGGTCCTTGGCTTGAGGGATATACTTGGTTAGGATAGCTCTAGCTTCGTCGTACTTTTGCTCTACTTTCAGGCCGTGTGCTAAATGCACATGTGTGGATTCATTGGTAGTTCCTTGTTTTAGAGCTTCCTTATAAAAAGGGATGGACTCAACGAGTCGGTTTGATTTTTGAAAAGCATCACCAACAGTGACATTTTCTTCGGCGGTATTTTTTTTCGGATCATCCCCATACTTAGCGATTACCGCATCAAACTCTTCCTTCTCAATGCTGCTTTGCAAGGAGCATCCAGCAAAAAGCACGCTGAGAAGCAGTATTACTAAATTTCGCATAATGTTATACAACGAATTTTTCTCAAATTTGATTATCGAATTTACTCATTATGAATAACAAGAAGGAACAAAAAGGCCCTAATTAAAAAAAGCGATTAACCCAAGTTTGACCACTTTCCACAAACCAGTTTGACTTGAAATCCCCTAAGGTTTGAACGGTATTGTTAAACACTTTGGTACTCGGATTTACATTTTTTTTCGGCAGAAGTCCTTTCAAACCAATGGCAGGTAGAAGTTCAACCTTATTGCCTATCAAAAAGGCCACCTTATCATTATTGATCAGAGAAATACCCAACGAACGCTCTAGGCTTTGAATATGGTTGACGGAGGAATCAATGCTACATCCGCTTGCCTGACTTACATTCTCGTCCAAGGTTAGCACTAAGAACTGATCATGCATCAATTCAAAAGAGGCTTTCAGATTACTTCCATGGGCTGTCCACGCTTTTAAGAACTGAGAAGTAGATTCATCAATCAAGTCCTGTTCACTTCCTGTAAGCTTCCTTTCCGCTTGGTAGATCCAAAGACGAGAAGTATCCGGCATTTGGTCAAATGATACTAGCATATCAGTTTAAACCCTCATGCTCAGCAATCAGTTCCGCTAAATCCTTCACTTTGACGGATTCTTCTTTTTCCTTATTCTTTACCCCATCTGACATCATCGTCATACAGAATGGGCAGGCCACGGCAATCGTATCGGCATTTGTGCCTAAAGCTTCTTCCGTCCTTTCGATGTTGATTTCCTTATCTCCAGCTTCGGCGTCCTTAAACATTTGGGCACCTCCAGCTCCACAGCAGAGCCCCTTGGTTTTGCACCTCTTCATTTCCACCAGCTCTGCATCTAACGCCTCCAAAACTGCTCGCGGTGCTGAATACACATTATTAGCTCTTCCTAAAAAGCATGAATCGTGATAGGTGATTTTTCGGCCTTTGAATTCTCCTCCCCCTTTTAGCTCAACCTTGCCATCATTGATCAACTGTTGTAGATATTGAGAATGGTGAATCACATCATAGTTTCCGCCAAGCTCCGGGTACTCATTCTTCAATGTATTAAAACAGTGTGGGCAAGCCGTCACAATTTTCTTTATTTCATATCCATCTAATACTTGAATATTAGCCATTGCCTGCATTTGAAAAAGAAACTCATTTCCAGCTCTTCTTGCAGGGTCACCGGTGCACGTTTCCTCGGGTCCAAGCACTGCGAAATTTATCCCAACTTTATTCAAAATTTTCACGAATGCCTTCGTAACATTTTTGTACCTATCGTCATAAGATCCAGCACAACCGACCCAAAATAACACATCTGGTTTTTCTCCTTTTGCAACTAGATCCGCTACTGTAGGTATCTTTATTTCGCTCATTTCTCTTCCTTTAATTCGTCTGCCCAATTAAATCTGTCCTGTGCTCCAAACTTCCACGGAGCAAAATTTGTCTCAATATTCTGGAACATGGCATTCCATGAAGCAGGTGATCCCGATTCTTCCATTGACACGTACCTCCTGGTTTGCAGGATAATATCAAGGGGGTTAATATTTATGGGGCAAGCTTCCACGCAGGCATTGCAGTTGGTACAAGCATTAATCTCTTCTTTTGAGATATAATCGCCTAACAAAGACTTCCCGTCCTCAAGCCCTGTTTTTCCGACTTCCTCCAGCCTATCTCGCGTATCCATCATAATCTTTCGTGGTGAAAGTTTCTTTCCGGTCAAATTTGCTGGACACTCTGAAGTACACCTACCACATTCTGTGCATGCGTAAGCATCCATCAAATTTTTCCAACTTAGATCATTTACATCCTTCGCTCCAAACCTCATGCCTTCCGGTGGTGGGCTAGCTTCTCCCTCCACTGGCATGCCGAGCATGATTTTTACTTCATTAGTAATCTCCTCCATGTTGATCATCTGACCCTTGGGGATTATCCTGCCGTAGTACGTATTCGGAAAAGCCATGAAAATATGTAAATGCTTGGAGTGAGTCACATACAAAGCAAATGCGAAAATTCCGACAATATGAAACCACCAGGCACCACGTTCTATAAGTATCAAATTAGCCGTATCAACTGCGTCTAGAAATGAGAACATGCCAGCACTTATTGAAAAAGCACCGGTGAGTGCATAATGATCTGCTCCTCTGCTTTGAAGAATCTGGTCAGCACCATTCATCCCCAGAATGGCAATCATCAACAAAATTTCAATGACAAGGATTAGATTGGCATCAAGCGTCGGCCATCCTAACATCTCTACCTTGTGGAATCGCTTGATCCGCATAATATTCCTTCTGATAAGGAAAAACACACAAGAAAGTAGCACTCCGACAGCAAGCACTTCAAAGAAGTTTATCAAGAATGTGTAGAAGCCTCCTAAATATGGAGCAAAGATTCGGTGGGTTCCCAAAAAACCATCAATAACAATCTCTAATACTTCCAGATTAATCAAAATAAAGCCGACGTAAATCAGCAAGTGAAGTAGCGCTGGTACTGGTCTTTTGAACATCTTCTTCTGCCCAAAGGCAATCAGTAACATATTTTTCCATCGCTTGCGCTTATTGTTCGAGAGGTCTGCTGCTTTGCCAAGTTTTATGTTTTCAGTGATTTGTTTGACTCGCTTGAAAATCAAAAAACCAAAGAAGCCGGCAATGATTAGAAAGATAATTTGAGGGAGGTATTGCATGAATATTGAATTCCTTTTTAACTATTGTTTCAAATGTTTTGCCTTTTCATAGAATTCTCTACTTTTGCCAACTCATTTTTTGGTGCTATAGCTCAGTTGGTAGAGCATCGGATTGAAAATCCGTGAGTCGGTGGTTCGAATCCACCTAGCACCACCTTCCAAAGCTACTCTTCAAGGGTAGCTTTTTTTATTCCAACCCATGAACTTCTTTAAAATTCACGAGCCGGTGGGTCGAACGCCACTCCGATCAAATCCTCCTATCACCACTTAAAGTTAAGGCTATCAATCAATTGATCGATAGCTTTCTTTCTTTCCCCGAATATAAATCAAAACCTCAGTTTAGTATGCATGCATACTATTTTAATGACCTTCATTTCCTTAATTTGCAAGAGTAACCCAGCTACGGTACGTTTCCTCACTGCTTCAAAAATAAAATACTATGCAGTTGGTTAGTCTTACACAAGTGAAAATCCGTCATAAGGTCACATTGGCGTTTTCTGTAATTATTCTCATATGCTTCGGGTTCGTCGCTTACTTTTTATCAAGTTTGAATTCAATTCAGGATAATTTATCTAGTCCAGAAATTATGAGTGCTCTTGAAAAATCCTCTTCTTCGGATCTACAATTGACCATATCTGAGCTCGAGGGTATGCAAACACAAGCATATGTATTTCTTATTGTTGCCATCGTAGCAGCAATCACCTGCGGTTTTCTTTTAACAAAGAACATCATGGAAGAACTTGGGGTTGAGCCTTATGAAGCTGCCATGATTGCCAGTAACCTAGCTGTTGGTAATACAGGGTTTGAGCTAAACAAAACGAAGATTCGAGGTCTCTACAAGGACATGAGAACCATGATGATGAATTTAGGTCGGATTGTCAGGGAAACGATTGAGGTTTCTGATAATTTGGCGTTATCGTCTCAGCAGTTTTCTTCTGGTTCTCAAAAAATTAGTGAGTGGGCAAATGAACAAACAGCCTCAGCAGAAGAAGTAGCTTCATCTATGGAGGAAATTGTTTCGTCGATTCATCAAAATGCGACCAACGCTGAGGAAACGGAAAAAATCAGTGGTAAGGCTACGACACTCATAACTGAGGTTAATGAATCTGTAAAACAGACGGTTTCACGAATGAGCACCGTCTCTGAAAAGATTAAGATTATCGGAGAAATTGTGCAGCAAACGAATATTCTAGCACTTAATGCAGCTGTAGAGGCCTCGAGAGCAGGCGAGCATGGAAAAGGTTTTGCTGTCATCGCATCAGAGGTAAGAAAACTAGCGGAGAAGAGTAGTACCGCTGCTGATGAAATCATCGAGCTGACTGAATCAAGTGTGGAAGTCGCTAGTAAATCAGATCAACTACTTACGGAGGTTATACCAGATATTAAGCGAACCTCCCAGCTCGTACAAGACATTGTTGCAAGCTCAAAGGAGCAAAGCCTTTCTTCCGAGCAAATCAACAATGCACTTCAACATTTAAACGAAACAGTTCAACATAACGCAGCTGCAGCTGAAGAAATGGCCGGTAGTAGCAATGAGCTGCGAATGCAAGCTGAAAGTCTTAAGAACACCATCTCATTCTTCCGGAAGAACCAAAAGTAATTTTTTGCGTTAAACTTTGTGAGTAATATACCGATCGGTATATTTGCGTAAGAATTATGAGAGATCCGCAACAGACAAAGCAATTAATTATTGATAAAGCCCTACCTATTTTCAATACGAAGGGATACAATGCCGCGTCCATATCAGATATTACTGCTGCGACAGGGATCACGAAAGGGGCCATTTATGGAAACTTTAAAAACAAAGACGAGGTAGCTTCAGCATCTTTTGATCATGCCGTATCAATAGTTGTGGGACTCTTGTCCAAAAAAGTAAGAGCAAAAGGCAGCGCACCCGAAAAACTGAAAGCCATTGTGAATTATTACGCGGAGTATGTAAATAACCCTCCAATTCCAGGAGGTTGTCCGATTCTGAATTCATCCATCGAGGCAGATGATAATTTACCTTTCTTGAAATCTAAGGTTATAAGGACAATTGCTTTGATGAAGGATTCGCTCTCGAAAATTGTAAATCGCGGTATTTTGGAAGGGCAGATTAAGCGTGATGTGGATTCAGAGGAATTGGCAGTATTTTTCTACGCAACAATCGAGGGAGCAATTTCTCTGTCAAGAATAGAAGGTGATGGAAGATCGTACAAACATGTGAGAAATATGCTTAACAAACTGATTGAAGAAATCTCAATCTAAAATTTTTTATCAATGAAAATACCAATTGGTATATAAGCAAATGATAGGATGAAAGAAACAACCACATACATTGCTGTCGAGAACGAAGACATGTCCAGACCTTCCGACAGACCCGAAAAAACGAACTGGAAAATCGAATTGATTAAGAAAGGTTTGGGGGTTTTGCAACATGCCTCACCTAAAAAGTCAGCAGAGATCATCTGGCATTACTTTACAATGCCAGGAAGAACAAAATTTTCAGAGCCTCAAAAGGAACTTCTTTCCAGGGCAGAGATTATCGTGTCAAGTTACAGGGGTGACAAAATCGTTGCGTACCGCTGGGGTTTGAACGGTCCAAAGGTGCTCCTGTGCCATGGTTGGAGATCTAAAATTGCTGATTTCAGACGAATGATTGACGCATTCGTTGAGTTAGGGTATGTAGTAGAAGGCATTGATATGAGAGCTCATGGTCAATCCGAAGGAAAGCACACAGCACTACCAGAGTACAGAGATGTCATCAAAAATCACTATGCTCAGCACGGTCCATACGAAGCAGTGGTGGGTTATTCTCTTGGCGGAATTGCTTCTGGGATGGTTCTCAATGAGTTTTCAAAGATTATGCATCCAAAGCATTTCTATTTGCTCTCAGCACCACCGTACGTTAGATACTTTTTTAAAGATCTCATCGATGAGATCGGTTGCAATGAAGCCGTCTATGACTCAATGTGTGATCTAGTGAAGGGCTACTACCATCAAGACATTGACTATTTCGACCTGAGAGACAAGGAGGAAAATCTAAAACATATAAAGACGCATCTCATGTACTGTGAGGACGATGAAATGGTCCCGTTCAGTAGAGCTCAAGAGCTCGAAAATGCCTGGCCAGAAGCATCGTTTGTTCATGCCAAAGGTCTCGGACATTATAAAATCATTGCGAACAGTTCAATTATTAAGTACATCACAAAAACATCAAAAGAAAAATGAAATTCATAACAACAAAAATCAGAGAAGTGAGAGAGACTATTGAGTTGGTAAGATATCTAATGAAGACCAAGGCACTCTTCCAGTTCATTCTGGATTGAAAAGTAATCATTACCAATCTCAATAAGTTGAAGCAAAAGGCAACTTTACGGCCTCCACAATGATTGGCCAGGAGTTCTCTTGTATTGAAAACTTGATCAAATGGACTCGAGGATTTTGACGCCATTTTTTCGCCGTTCTTCCCCACACACGAGGGGAAAGCAGGATGATCTCGTTTGAATGAGTACTCAGAAAATCTTCTATTTCACTATTAACATCCTGAACAATTTTTTCTTTCAGGGAAATACTTTTTGTAAGTGCTTTAACATCATTAAATATGTCTCTTGACATTGCCTCTTCAAGCTCAAAAACAGTGGCAGCATTAAAGTTGATTGAAATATTTTCAAAGAGACCAGTATCCACTTTTATTGGAACATTGACAACATCAAGATCAAGCCGTTTCCCAATTTTCTTGACTTCTAGAATATGAAAACCAGTAGTGAGAAGTGTTCTTATGTTTGGCGGCAATTCTAGCTTCCGAATCCCTTGATCTAGCAGCAATGGTTGAATAGATACATTCAATCTATCCTTGATTTCTTTTGCATGTCCTTCGGCCTGAAATTCAGAGCATTCTATGAAAGCTGTTTCTGGATACAAATCATTTTCCTCTTCTGCCAAGCTTGCAAAATATTTCAGAACTGCATGTGGTTCGAAGCTGGTGTTGCTCTTGATCAGCTTTACTACCTTTTTATACAACTGATCCAACTGATCTCGCTGATGTATAGTTTCTTTTGATTCAGTCTGAGTTGCAACAAAGTATCCCCTTCTATCTTCGGAAATAACCAATCCCATTTCCATGAGCTTACGATAGGCACTTAAAACAGTGAGTCTGTTCACTCCCCACATCTTCTCAGCCTTCCGAACGGATGGCAACTTTTCGCCAGAACTCCACTTACCTGTTGAAATCTCATAGACACAGTGCTGCACTACGCTTTTCAATTTTCCCTTACCAATTTCCATAGTTTCGGATAAAGTACTGTAACTTTAATCTGTTATAAAAATTATAACAGATTATAAAATATTCCGTATGATTCATAAACTCAATTATGAAAATACTAAATAATATGCTCCTAACATTTTTCCTCGCTGCTCTGCTCAATTCGTGTGGCCAGCCAACTGCAGTTTCATTAGATGAAGCTGACAGACTATACTTTCAAATGAAGCCCGATGAATCCTTCCAAATGTACCAACGGGTTTGGCAAGACTCATCCATATCAATAAAGGATCGTGCGGAGGCTGCCAGAAAAATGGCCATCATGTCCTGGCTGCTTTTTGACAAAGCTGATAATTCATTCGCAATTCTGACAGAATTGGAACAACTCGATTTTGAGCGAACGCAATGCTATGCTACCTGGAGCAGAATTCTCACTGAAGAAGGAGCGTATGATGAAGCCATTGATCTAGCTAGAAAGGCTATCTCGGTCACTGAGTCTTCAAGTGAGACGTACTATAGCCAAATGAGATTGGCAAACTCCGTGCTTGAGAAATACAAAGCCAAAGCGTTCGATGGCTCCTGGAATCCTTCGGATCCTGAAGAAAACGACTTAGGAGAAGCTGCGCATATTATGCAATCAATCATGACAGAAAGCCCAGGTGACATCGCCGCTTCAAAGGTCCATCTTGGTTTGTCAATTTTAACAAGAAATGGTCCTCAGGCATACGCTGGTTGGCTATCTTTTTACCGATCTGATGAAGAGGGGAACGTGCATAAAACACTAACAGATGCTCAACAAACTTTGATCAGTGGCCTCACTGGAGGCCCTAACCTAGATGAGGAACGAGCTGAGCAAATCATTATCGGGCTCACAGAATCTGGCTTCATTGAATATGCCGCAATGGCTACCAAGGTTCTACGCGGACGTTTCAAACTGGAAAGTACCGCTATAAATGATCTCCTGAGTTATCACGCCTTTCTTCAGGAGGTCGAAGGCGCTACTGTCGAATTCTACCGATCTGAGGTAGCTGACAATTCCAGCGAGAAAAACTACAAGGCTGCTGTTCGAGAGGCTGCAATGGCACTGTGGGAGCAATTATCTTGGAATGGTAAGAAACCCAAATTCAAGGATGAGTTAGCACAAGCCGAACTGAGGAAACGATTCGGTATGGTTATGGAGTTTATGAATGCTAACGGACATTTTGGTCTTAGCATGGGTCATGTAGTTCTTGATGAGAACAGACAAGTAAGTCAATATGGCAAGCAAGGAAACTTAAGATACATTGCAATTGATCACATGTTGAGCAATGGTTATTCATCATGGTTTTGGGATGGTGCAGCACAAATTGGGGGATGGGCTCCTGGCGAAGCGTCAATACTTCAAGTAAGAAGTGCTTATAGCAAGGGACCGGTACGCTCCTGGATGGCTGTAAATGATTCAGTCGCGATCCAGGAAATCCAAGACAAAATAAAAGAAAACGAAGCTTCGGACGATGAGATCGCACAGAAGGACCCTTACGCCTATCTGCCAGGATTGGATGCTCGAATCACCTACAATTCCAATATGCGGGTTCTAGCAGATCTGAAGAAATTAGGATTAACTGGGAGGGAACTCAGAGGAGCTTTTATAAATACGGTTGAAAAATACGATCTGAATGCAAGCATTTTTGCGCATGAAGGAAGACATGCAATTGATAAAAAGTATTTTGGAAAGCAAAGAACCGAAGACCTGGAGTTTACAGCCAAGCTTTCTGAGATATACTTTGCCGACCATCCATTCTTCTCAGTAACTGCGGTACTAACTCAAAACATCGGAGATGGCACTTCCCATGGTCAGGCAAACCAGCGTGTGCTCAAAGGAATTGTTGGTTGGATGGAACAACACAAAAATGAGATTCAGGGATTCGATTCAGCAAGGCCAACGTTACCACAATTGGACAGGCTGAGTGATGATCAGCTGAGAAGTGCTGTTAATTCAATAGATCCGATGGCCAAATAAACAAAATTTTATTTGACGCCTTTGATAGCCATAATCTCCTTAGGGTTAAGATGTCGAAACTTTCCCCTAGGGACATTTTTTTTAGTCAATGAGCCGAACATCACTCGATCAAGCTTCTTGACCTTGTATCCTAGATGTTCGAATATTCGTCGTACAATTCTGTTTCGCCCAATGTGAATTTCAATCCCCAAAACACTACTATCATTGCCAGTCACTGCGAGCTCCCTTACCGGAGCTGGACCATCGTCAAGCTCAAGACCAGCTAGCACCTTATTGAAGTCATCCTCAGTAATTGGCTTATCTAATTCGACCTGGTAGATTTTTTTTACTTTGTGCGATGGATGCGTGAGCTTCTTGGCGGTTTCACCATCGTTGGTAAATAGCAAGAGTCCGCTTGTGTCTTTGTCCAGCCTGCCGACAGGATATATCCTTTCATTGCAGGCTTTTTCAACAAGAGACATTACGGTTTTTCGTTCCTTTGGATCACTTGTTGTGGTTATAAATCCTCTTGGCTTATTGAGCAAAACATATTGATGGGTCTGTGATTTTAAGGTTTGCCCCTTGTACACAACTTTGTCTGTCTTCTTAACCTTGAAACCCATCTCTTTAACCACCTTGCCATTGACGGAAACTTGACCAGCAGCAATGAGATTATCTGCATCTCGACGAGAGCAAATTCCAGCATTAGCTATGAATTTGTTTAGTCGGGTTTCTGAAGAAGAGGGTGGTGGAGCTTTTTTATTTGGACGCTTCATTCCTGCTCATCGCCAATGGTGTTTTCCTCCGTTGCAAAATCTTTTGGCGTAGGTAGTTCCTTGAGATCGTTTATCCCGAAATAGTCCATAAATTTTTGACTAGTGCCATACAAAATTGGCCTCCCAACCCCTTCGGATTTTCCCTTGATCTCTATTAGTTCTTTTTCCAGCAGTTTCTGGATGGAATAGTCACAACTCACACCCCTAATTTGCTCCGCTTCACTCTTTGTAACCGGCTGTTTATAAGCAATGATGGAAAGTGTCTCGAGCGCTGAATTCGACAATCTTTTCTTGGATTGCTGTTTTAGCAAAATTCCAATACTTGCCTGGTAGGCAGGCTTAGTCAGGAATTGATAGCCTCCTCCTGACTTCATTAACTCAAAAGAGAATGCATCCGCCTTGAATTTTTCCTTTATGGTATCCAACCCATCGACGATATCCTTAGATGGAACATCTGCGTCAAACATCTCCTTTAGACAACTCTGTAGATCTGCTTCTCCGATGGGCTTAGGAGAACAAAATATTAAAGCTTCAATATGATTCGCTAAATAGTCCATTAGGACTTGTTCATCTTGGCCGCTATACTGTGCTGAGTATGCGGCACCGCTCGCAATCTTTCCTTCGAGATTAGATTTCCTGTGTCAATGCAAATGCCATATGTGCCATTCTTGATTCGAACTAATGCATTTTCCAGATTATTGATGAATTTTTGCTGCCGACCTGCTAATTGACTTAGCTGTTCTTTTTCTGCGGTATCCGCCCCGTCTTCTAATGTTTTAACGGACGAAAAGTTGTCTCCCGAATCATCGGATTCTCTTGTAAGTGAAGCTTTTAGCGTGCTAAGTTCTTTGTTCGCTTTTTCAAGCTTTTCATTTATCAAATCTTCAAACTCCTTGAGCTCTTTCTCTGTGTATTTGGTTTTAGCTGCCTTTGCACTCATTCTCGTAGCATTTAAAGTCAATAAAACGATTTTCAAGGCGAAAATACCGAGAATGCGTGAGAATTGTGGATAAGGGATCAAAAATCCCTGCCAACCACTACTGTTTCTTTGATTACATCAGAATTACCGGCACTATCAAAAACCTCAAAAAGAATGACATAGTAGCCGAGTCTTGCCAATTCCCCAGAGTTGGTTGTCCCGTCCCATCTTACGAATCCAGAAGTAGGTAAAAGGGCGCCTTCAGCTACCTTTTTAATCAACCTTCCATTTTGATCGTAGATCGTAATATTGGCAAATTTCCCTGGCAGAGCAAATTGGTAATTGATCGTGGTAAAATCTCGACCGGAACCTGAGTTACCTGGAATGAACACCTTTGGTTCCACTTCCACAGTACCGATCGCTGTTCTTAACCTTGAAATTGCTTGTGAATTTGGTGATCCAGGAGTCGCAAAGCCAGCAACACTTGCTGCCGATCGCCAATTATTGGGATCATTTGATTCAGCTGCAAACGAGATCCGTTCAAGTGAAACTCCATCAGTACTTTCAAGAAGATCATAGTGAAAACTTTCGTCGTAATGGAAAAGCTGCTGTAGCTCCCCGAGATGATTAATAAGGATTACGTTGCCAGAATCGTTGGCGTATGTTGGTAATGAGCTGAGTACTCTGAAATTTCCCCTGTTCCCCTTGGGGTAATTATCATACAGGATCTCAACATCCGTTGTAAATGCGAAATAATCGCCAGGCCCAATTACTAAATTATTCGATGATATCTTTTTTTCATCACTAATCCCACTATCCGTTATTCTGGCAAATTTCCACTCAGCGAGGTTAATGTACTTGTTGGAGCTGTTAAAAATCTCCACAAAGTCAACTCCATTTACCCTTGGGTCAAATAGAACTTCACTAAGAAGCAAATCACCAACAACTGCGGGAGATGGCAGTGCCAAGACCAATTGGCTTTCCTGTGTTTCGTTCTCATTGCAGTCGTAGACATTGCTCACTTTTGTTGTGTGGGGTCTACTTTCAATAAGGTCCTCGTCTAGCGAGATGAAAAGCGATTTTGGGTACAAGTAGCGAAAATCAATTGCTGCGATACTTAAATCTGGTTCGAATGAAACTGACGCAAGTTCCAAGTTTGGGTCTATGTTCTCATTAAACGTGATCATGATGTCCCGCTCGGATGACGCTATCATCTCCGTTATTACAGGACCAAAATTATCGGGTATCATTTCGCTACTGGAATTTGGAAACCCAGGAGTCCCTCCACTGGGATCTATCGAAGACATCCAGTTGAATTCTTCCACACAAGGATGGGTTACGTCTTTCATTTCCAATGAATATCCACCGTCAGATTTCTCCTCATCATGCCAATCATTTGAATATTCGATTGAAAAGATCAGATCATGCCCTATTGAGAGAAAAAGTTGCTCACCAGAATTGCGCAGTGACGGCATACCAGAAATCCCGATAACTTTTCTTGTTGAATACTTAGAAATATTGGAATTGGAGGTCAAAACATAATATTCAAATGGAGACAAAGTCATTGGTGGCAAGAAAGCATTTGTGGTCGGATCCGAAATCTCTAGTCCTTCGGTACTTATCAACTCTGGGGTATTATTATAGATCTCTAAAAACTCAACTTCAGGGAGGCTAACCGTTGGGTCGGGATCGCTCAAGATTTCAGTTATCAGGATTTCGTTAAAAGTGGGAATCCGGCCAATCCCAAAATTTACTTTGGTCTCTGTGATTTCATTCCCCCAGCAATCACTTACTGCAGAGACAATCAATTCGTAGATCACTCCGGCTTGCAGGGGTACTGAAAAAAAGATATCTACCGAGGATGGTAGCATACCTACACTCACATTACTAATGTCAAGTTTTGAGACTGCATACCCACCGTTTATTAAACTGGTTGCATCCATTGTCTCTGAAAAATTTAGCGTCAAACTCTGATCAAAATTGAAAGAAATAATCTCAGGTTCGGTAGTGTCTGCCGTATCGTTAAACACTGAATTCACTACGCCAGGTGTGCTTCCTGACTCTGCCGTTGAAATAGCATAGCTAAGTTCCGAAATGCAAGGATCGTCTGGGTTTACAAGTTCATTGCTTTTCCCTAATTCAGGGTCTGAGTAAGAAAGGTCAAAGATGACGATGCCAGCACTATCCTTAATCAAAATATCATCGGAAGTGTTATTCAGCGTTCTGAAGCCAGAAACGATGATCGCTTCTCCTTGCCCCTCAAATATTTCAGGATTACTGGATGGGATTAAAAGGAGCAATTCTCCAGGTCCAAAAACCGTTGAAGGAAACCCAGAAGAGATACCGGAAGCATCACTGATCGTCCAGTCCTTTAGGTCGAAGTACTTTGATGAGTTATTTAACAGTTCAACGAATTCTCCATTTGTAGTCCCACCTTCATTCAATGGTTTCGCCATAAATTCATTGACCACCACATCGTACCAAGTAGCTTCTTCAAACACCAGGTATTGAAAATTTGCCTGGCTTTCAGGCATAATGGCATTGTCACTTTCATCTGTGACATTTTTGATGGTAATCACATAGGAAGTGCCATTTATCATTTCACTCGTCGTTAAGTGTATCACGGCATGATTCAAGTCATCTCTTGTACTAGAGAGAACCGAGATTCCTCCATCAACCGTGAAGTTGCTACTGATTCCGGCTGTGATTTCTTCAATATTTTCACTAAAAAAAATATCAACTTCAGTACTTGAAATCGCAGTGACAGCTTGTACAGTAGGTGGGTCCATATCCTTCATGATTGAACCAGTCACATCAAAGTCGTTGAAAAAGAAATTGGTGCCTCTGGTCTTTGTGTAATCACATAGAATCCCGAAAAAGAGGGATGATGTAAAATCGTTGTTAGTCGCCGTTCCCTCAGAGCTAAAAGCCGAGCCTCCCTCAGTATCAATCAATAATTCCCACTGACCAGTGGCATTTCTTGTTACCCTGATCGAAATAAACGCTGAGCTAAATTGCGTCACATCATCTGCCCCCTCAATAATTGGAGTAGAGGATCCAGTACTGTAAAGGCTGATTTCATCCTCTGAATTTCCAATCAGCACATAGTACCCATTGGGATTATCCTCGAGATCAGCTTTATCAGAGGCTAGGTAAACGAACATTTTATTCGTCCCAGACAGTCCACCAGAGGTGCCTCCGGATAAGCCGTCAAAACCCACCTTAAACTCCCAAACAGCATCCTCCAAAACCAATGAAAGCAAGCTTAAATAAGACTCATTATTTGAAGATGGACTTAGATTATTTAGCCTCAATCGGTTAGCTCCGTCAACGATAAATTCAGAAACATCTCCTGTCCAATCTGGATTTGACGTAAAATTCCCATCCTCAAATGAGTCGTGTACCTGAGCAAATAATGTATTAGTGGTGACGAGAAGTAACATTTTAATGATTCTCGTCATGGTGTATTGCTTATTGCAGTTCCTAAATGTACTAGTTTTGTAGATCATAATATCTGACTTATTGAAATGAAAGTTGCACTTGTTGGAGCCACAGGGCTCGTTGGACAAAAAATGTTGGAGATACTGGAAGAGCGAAACTTCCAAATAGATGAGCTGCTTCCTGTAGCTTCAGAAAAATCTATTGGTAAGAGAATTGAATTCAAAGGAGAATCGCACACCATTATTTCCATGCAAGATGCGATCAATCGAAAGCCGGATATTGCGCTTTTTTCCGCTGGCGGAAGTATCTCAACAGAGAATGCCCCAAAGTTTGCCGAAGTCGGATCAGTTGTGATAGATAATTCGTCTGCATGGAGAATGGACCCTTCAAAAAAACTGATTGTGCCAGAAGTGAACGGTGGCGCACTGAGAATTGATGACCGCATCATTGCGAATCCGAATTGCTCTACTATTCAGATGGTGGTAGCACTGAAGCCACTCCACGATGCCTACAAAATAAAGCGAGTTGTCGTCTCAACATACCAGTCCGTGACAGGCTCCGGAAAGGGTGCTGTGGATCAACTTCAAGGTGAGCGTGATGGGAAGGATATCCAAAAGGTATATCCGCATCCTATAGACATGAATGCGCTTCCTCACATAGATGTGTTCCAGGAAAACGGATATACTAAGGAGGAAATGAAGATGGTGAAGGAAACGAAAAAGATTTTTGGGGACGAATCAATACAAGTGACGTCCACTTGCGTGAGAATTCCAGCAAAAGGTGGGCATTCAGAATCTGTAAATGTCGAATTTGAGAATGACTTTGATCTATCTCAAATTTCAGATTTGCTATCAGTGGCTCCTGGTGTGACCGTGATTGATAACCCTGTGGCCAATGAATATCCAATGCCGATTAATGCAGAAGGGAAAGACGATGTTTTCGTGGGTCGAATTCGAAGAGACGAAACTCAATCGAATACTTTAAACCTCTGGATCGTATCAGACAACCTTAGAAAAGGAGCTGCCACCAACGCAATCCAGATTGCTGAATATATGATGGAACACAGCTTGGTTTACTGAGTAGGCGAATGAATGAATTATTGGATTTTCTTCAAAAGACAGAAACCAAGAAATTTATTCAGGAGAACGCAAATACTGATGTCAACAAGCTTCTTTTAAATCCTCCATCTCAACTTTCTCCCTTTGCAAAACAAGTCGCAGGACAGATCCTTGCCCGGCAAAAAGGAAAAGGAAAAATAGATTCATGGGTGTCGAACTTTGGTCTGATTTTCCCTGCACCTCTGTCAATTGAACAAGCCTCTTCTGAAAAAACTGCAGCATATAAAAAGTTGATACTGAAGGGTCAACATTTGATTGATCTGACAGGGGGTATGGGTATTGACACGCTAGCCCTAGGCGAGAATTTTGAGAGGACAACATATGTGGAGCAGCAAGTTGAGCTTGCACAGATTTTCAAGCAAAACTGTCTGGTTCTAGGGAGGCAAATTGAGGTGGTTTCCGAAGAGGCAAAATCATTCTTGGAGCAACAGACTTCGTCCAAGCGGCAGCAGATCTCTTTCTTCATCGATCCTGCCAGAAGAGATGACGTGAAGAAAAAGGTTTTTAAATTGGAAGATTGTTCGCCTAACATCATCGAACTACTTCCTCTTCTACAAGAAAAAGGGGTTCGCGTGTTAATCAAATTATCACCTTTTTTAGATATCAAACTAATCCTCGAGAAAATCAGACATGTCAAAGAAGTACATGTTGTCTCAATCAAAAACGACTGTAAAGAAATTTTGGTCCTTGTCGATTTTTCCTTTGAAGGTGATCCCCAAATCAAAACGGTCAACTTGGGAAATGACCGTCAGACCTACAATTTTACCTTTCCTGAGGAGCAAGCCAGCAAATCACATTTGGCCGTACCCAAAAAGTATCTACTAGAGCCAAATGCCTCCATTTTGAAAGCTGGAGCATTCAACAAAGTGGCTCTTGATTTTGGTGTTTATAAGCTCCATCCAAATACGCATTTGTATACCTCTGAGAATCAGATCTGTGGGTGGCCAGGTAGGACATTCGAGGTCTTGGAGCGCAAGACTCCTAAAAACATACTCAACACCTACGCAGCGGACGGGCTCATAAATGTACTTACCCGCAACTATCCCATGACACCTGCTGCTCTGAAAAAGAAATTCAAGGTTAAGGATGGAGGTGAGTTCTTTCTGATAGGTTTTTTGGGATACGACAAAAAGAATCATCTTGTGATTAGTAAGAGGATCAAAGAGTCAAATTGCTAAATTGGGTCTCTGCACGTAATCAAAATGGACTATTGGCTAAAATATCTTAAGGCGTGGTTGATACTGAGATACAAATTGCTTTGCAAGTTTATATACCCGGCGGGGTACGAGTATACATCATTTGCTATTCTATGCACCTCTCGAACAGGGTCCACATGGCTGCACACCCTTCTTAATTCTCATACCAGCATCTTTTCGCACGGTCAAGTTATCAATCGCTATCACAAGCAAGGCCTAAAGCCAGAACTGAAAGAAATGGTCTTTCACAAATATCCAAAACCAATAGAGGCAGTTGGAATTAAAATATTTTATGGAGATGATAGCATCCAATATCATAAATATCTAGAAGATGTACTGGCAGATCCGTCCATCAAGATTATTCATCTTGTGAGAAGAAACACATTGGCTCAGTATACCTCTTTAAAAATCAGTGAAAGGAGTTGGAAATGGAGCATGGGTAACTCCGCTGATCTCTCTGAAAAAATAACTTTGAACCTATCAGATTACAGACAGTTTGAGTCGGAAAGATTGGATATTGTTGAGAAGGTTACTCAACGATTTAAAAGTCATCGGTGCTTAATGTTAGCGTACGAAGACATGACTGCCAACTTTGAGTCGACTATGCATGACATTCAAGCTTTTCTTGGTGTAAAACCAAAGAAATTATTTTCTGCATTAAAAAAACAATCAGTTGGAGAGTTGAAAGATCGAATTGAGAACTGGTCTGAATTTGATAAGGTGGTCTAAAATCGTCCAAACCGAAAACTGATCAGCCCAGCGCCCCCTGAAACCTCATCATCATCGATGTTTACAAGTTCAGTTCCGGTAATAAATCGGTAGCTAGCTCCAAAACCCAACCTGAAATGATTGCTGATATTGAATTCTAACTCAACACCAGGCTCTAGGACAAAGAAGACGCTATTCTCAATAGTAAATTCAGCATCTGGTAAGTTGTTTGTGAAGAAATTTTTGTCGACTACCTCAAATGCGCCTGCGCCAAGTAGAATTGGAATACTGATGTGAATTACTTCTCTTGGCGCGATTGAGGCTCCGACAATTACACCGCCATAACCCCCATGCAAATTGAGTGATTTCGTTTCTGGCTGCCCAGGAACTAAACCATCAAATTCAACTTTAGTCACTAGTCCGTAACCAGCAAGTCCAAATAAATACCTTCTGTTGATAATCAGTCCGCCGTAAGCGCCAGCCATCAATGCCCGTTCCCCCTTAAAGTCACTTATTCGAAGGTCCGAACCACCAAAGCCATTCAAATCGTTTCCTTTACTTAGTAGCGATTTGATTTCTTCCTTCCGGGGATCATTTGTGTCTACATACTTCTGTGAAAATGCAGAAAAGGCGAATAAGGTTAGTACGAGTGTGGTTAGGTTTTTCATTTCAAATTAAAAAACATATTTAAAAGAAATTCCCGAATCCCAAAACTGCCCTCGAGTGTGCCTCATTCCGATGAAGTTGAAAATTGGTTTTATGTCGAATCCAATGGTGATTGGCACTTCTAGCCACCGATACTCGATGCCAAGGTTGGCGTCAATTCCCATTGCAAAAAAACTCCTGTCCTCAAATACAAATTCATCTCCAGCCGCATTGATCAATGTTTTTGAAATATCATCAAAGCGCTCGTACCCTACGTGCCCGCCTAGACCGTAGTGAACATAAAAGTTTTCATTAAAGGAAAATTCCATCGGTTGATGAAAAAGGTACAGTACCGAAAATTGCATGCCTTCATTTCTCCCGCTTAGAATAAGCTCTATTGCCTCACTTTCCGTCATGAACTTCTTGAAGGTCAGACCAGATGTGTTCCCCAAGCGTACGCCTGCGGATTTTTCATAATTCTGCTGTGCACTGGCCATAGACATGACCCCAACAAAGAAAACAGCAAAGAAAATTCGCATTGGGTTAGTCTCTGTCAACAAAAATTGGCGTGTCTTTAATGGCAATTATTAATTCTCCTCCTACGGCATCAATCAAAAGCTGGCTGTGTCTTGTATTTGCATTCCCTACGTCTCCCGAAAGGGAGATCAAGCCCTCCTCTTCAAATGTTTCTTTTCTCATCGTTAGCATACTATTTGGAAGGATCATTTTGTCCTCAGGCCCTTTGATGATTGTCTTTATGAATGATGCTTGATCCAAAATCAAGTTAATGTCTGTGGATTTGCCAGTTATGTCTATGCTACTAAAATCTCTATTAATTCGGCTTAGGTAAATGTCGCCATAACCAAAGTCTAACCTCGCACTGCCACCGATATACTCCGCGGTAAGATTAGTAAAGTTCCCTTCGCCCGTAAGATCAGACACCTCGGTAAGTCTAATTTTGTCATTCCTAGAATTAAACTGAATGCGGTCAATCTTTCCAACAACAATTTCAGAACTGCCACTTTCGAAATTGAGCTTACCGGCTTCATCCGCCATAAATTCCGATCCTCTTAAGGTTAGCATCCCATCTTTCACATTTCCAAACGAGGCCTTCCCAAAGCTATGCTTGAGGTTCATTGTTTGCTCAATGTGATTTGCTTTAATATCTCCATGCGAAACTTCTAAATCCACTTTTCCAAAAAGGTCAGATAGATAAACGTCTCCAAATTTATTCTCCACACTTAAATCCACGTTTTCTGGAATCCAGACCTGATAGTCAACTTGCAACTTGTTGTTTGGTCCAACTACGCCTTCGACCTCACTCATAAGATTTCCAAAAAATCCGCTTCCATTTTCAACTTGCGTCACAGCCGAAATAATGCTACCAACCTTTCTAAAACGAATATTAACGCGCTCCATTGATTTTCTAACAATAGAACTATTTCTTCCTTCCGCCTTCACCAAGACCTCGAATCGGACTGAATCCAAATCCCAAGTTTGAACGATTACCTCACCGTATTTACTTACTATTTCAACTTTTGAATTTTCTTCTACAGAGAAAGATCGATCGTAGTCCCGCTCCTGTCTGACCTGCGCAAAAGTCACAGCGACACAAAATAGCAGTAGGGTTAATATGTTAAAGCGTTTCTTCACCTTTTTCTTTTTCTAATTCTGCAAGTATCTCCTCTAAGATTCGAAGTTTCAATTGATAGTTTTCCATCATCGCCATCACAACTTCCTCATTGTCAACATTTTCATCTAAATCCGATTTCAATTCAGCAAAAGCATCATCCATTGCGTTTAGATCTCTCAGGATTTGATCATCTTGTAAATGGTTTTTTACCAGCGATATTTTTTGATTGATCTCCTCCTGATAAAAACCTTCCATTTCAGCCACCTCACTATTTGGGGTGCTCTTGTTGGTAGATAGAACCAGTACCGAGGAAATGAAAATCACTGCCAAACTAGCTGCCACTCCCAAAAACCATCCACGATACTGCCTTTTGGGCGGATCCAACTTGTCCGCAATTTTGTTCCAATCATTTGACTCCAACGGATACAATTCAAAATCCTCCGCATTCGCCTCAATATGTTCTTTTAAATTATCCCGCATTTTGACTCCTTTCTTCTTCTAATATTTTTCTAATCCTTGCCTTTGCCTTACAGTACTGTGCTTTTGAAGCCGATTCTGTTACGCCTAGTATCTTGCTGATCTCTTTGTGATCGTATCCTTCGAATAGATAAAGATTCAATACCGTTTTACATCCATCTGGCAACAAATCAATGCTTTGCATAATCTGACTTGCTTGAAACTGGGCATACTCGTAATCATCTTCTTCATCCTCTACAAAATCCTGTCCTTCTTCCAATTGCGCAGTATCCAATTGTTTTTTGCGTAACGCATTGATACAATTGTTCACCACAATTCTTTTTATCCACGAGCTGAAAGTGTTTACCTCTCGCAGCTTCGGAAGCTTCTGAAATGCGTCAATGAACGACTCCTGCAAGAGATCCTTTGCCACCTCTTCATCTCCCATCATTCTCCGGCATATGTTGTACATCGCTGCAGAATAAAGACTATACAAGGACGACATAGCGCCCTGATCGCCACGCTGACTTTCTAAGATCAGGTGTTTGTGTATTGTCTGTTGTGTGCTCACTTCCTCCATAGAGACAGGATTGAACTTCAAAGGTTTCTATAAACCCGAGAAAAAATCATGTTTTTATGAAAAAACTCCTCTTTTTCGGTCTGAAATTCACGCTGTATGATAAATTGATGTATATCCTTCAACTTCTTGGACTCCAAGCTTGAAAAAATTCTAAAAAAATAATGCATGAATTTGAACAATGTAGGCTCTGGTTTTGACTGAAAGTCTGAAACTATAAGTCTCCCATTATACCGAAGCAATTGCTTGATTCGGTTTAAAACTTCGGTTAAGGTGGCTTCTTGAAAACAATCAAGGAAGAAAGGGCAGATCAAAAAATCATAACGGTCCGTGGTTTCAAAATCAAGGAAATCCATTTCCACGAACTGCATAGCACGGTTTCGTGCCTTACGCTTGGATCTAGTCATCATTTTTACAGACTTCTCCAAGTACGTAATCTGATTGCACTTTGGTAGTGATTTTAAAATATTGCCAGTTCCACCTCCAACGATTAAGATGTTGGCATCCTTACCGATCTCACTTAGATAATGGCTGGTTGATCTTTCAATCGTCTCTCCAAAAACCAGCATGGCGAGCCAATCGTAGAATGGTGCTACAAAGTCAAAGTTGTTCACAGTAGTTCAAGCAAAATCGGGAACAAAAAAACGGCATCTCCGATTGTTCTATACCGACCTTCCAGTTTCGCCCACTCAGAGTTAAAAACTAGAAAGACGAAAATCAAAAGTACAAGAACAAGGTATGATGCGTATGTTGGAAAACTGTTCAGAGAGAGAATTCCAAGAGCAAAACCAATAGAAGAAACGGTCAAAATAAATTTGAATAGTTTAGCCTTTCCCATCTGTGTGGCAATTGAGGTGAAAGAATCTTTACGATCCTCTTCAAACTCAAACCAGCTAAAAATAATTAAGTTAAGAAACGTCAAAATCAGCAACACGAAGAAAGAGTAAACGTCAAAATTTAACGTAGCACAGATCGGCGATAGTAGCACACCCAGTGTGTAGATAACTGCAATATAAGCTTCCTTCATTCCCCAGCGGGATAGCCTTGATTGAGACGCAACATAAAGGAGGCAAAATGCAGCTAGTATTGAACCTCCAACGATCAGTATAAATGGGACAAAGAGCAGGCAAGTCAGTGCCAAGCAAAGCACTGCGATCATCCCCACTTGTAAGGCTTTCCGGTTTCGGAAATGGAACATGTACCTCTCTCTGCTACCAACTTTTGCTGATTTCGAGTCTCTTAAATGGTCGAATGTATAAATCAACCAAATGGAGCATCCAAGCAAAACGTATGTTGGCCAATCCGGAGAAGTGTTATAAATCTTGGAAAAAAAATGGAGCAGAATGACTGCTCCAAATACAATGTCTATTGACAGGTGTTGTAATAATCGATAGGCTCTAAGGATCATTAAGCTTGTGCAAGAGCTTCAGCTCCTCCCACAATCTCTAGAATTTCCTTGGTAATTGCTGCTTGACGAGTTCTGTTGTATGTCAATCTCAACTCTTTGAGCAGCTCATCTGCATTTTCAGTTGCCTTATCCATAGCTGTCATACGTGCACCATGCTCAGATGCGTTGGATTCAAGCACTGCCTTATAAAACTGAATTTTTAGAGATTTAGGAACTAGTTCATTGAAAATAAATTCTTGCGAAGGTTCATAAATGTATTCGGCGGCAGGAGTAGCTTCCGGCTCGGTTTCAGCTTGTTGAACTGGTAAGAATTGTTCATTTCTTACAATCTGTGTAGCTACGTTCTTAAACTCGTTGTAGATAATCTCAACCTGATCATACCTTCCATCTTCGAAAGAAGTAAGCACAAACTCCGCAGCTTCTTTAACATCATCAAAATTCAGATCGTGAAAGAGATTATAGTATTTATCAATTACCTGATACCTTCTCTTTTTGAAATACTCATATGACTTTTTACCAATCGGTAAAATTTCTAGTCCGCCGCCTTGTTCAACACTACTATATTTCTCATCAATAAGTGCCTTGGTATGCTTGAAAATACTGGTGTTGAACCCTCCACAAAGCCCTCTGTCGGAAGTGACCACAATCAAAAGAACACTGGAAGTACCTCGATCCTCTGAGAACGGATTATCTGCACTTCCTCCTCCTGAGGCAGCTACATTCTGCATGATTTCAGACAACTTCGTTGCATATGGCCTCATTTGGATAATGCGATCCTGTGCCCTCCTCAGCTTAGCGGCCGCTACCATTTTCATGGCTTTGGTGATCTGCTGAGTTGACATCACTGAGGATATTCTCCCTTTTACTTCTTTAAGATTGGCCATCTCTTATACTCTACTTTTTCTTAATTGTATCTTGAGGCAATATCTTTTGCAACCTCTTCAAGTTTGCTAACTGCTTCATCTGAAAGTTTACCAGCTTTAAGATCAGCCAAAGAGTCTTTACCCTGGGTTCTCATTGCATCAATAAATTCCCTCTGAAATTCTCTGGCCTTTTCCACTGGCACTTTGTCCATAAAACCTTTTGTGGATGCATAAATGATTGCCACCTGCTCTTCCACTGGTACCGGTGAAAATTGAGCCTGCTTCAATATTTCCTGATTCTTTCTTCCTCTATCAATTGTTCGTTGAGTAGATGCATCCAGATCTGAACCAAATTTTGCGAACGCTTCAAGCTCACGGAACTGAGCCTGATCCAGCTTCAAGGTTCCAGCAACTTTTTTCATTGACTTGATTTGCGCATTACCTCCTACTCGAGATACCGAAATACCAACGTTAATTGCCGGTCTGATTCCAGAGTTGAAAAGGTTAGTTTCCAGGAATATTTGTCCGTCTGTAATAGAGATCACATTCGTCGGAATGTAAGCAGAAACGTCTCCTGCCTGAGTTTCAATAATTGGAAGCGCAGTCAAAGAGCCTCCACCTTTCACTCTATCTTTTAGCGAAGGAGGTAAATCATTCATTTGGCTTGCAATGGAGTCATCATTGATCACTTTTGCAGCTCTTTCCAGTAATCTTGAGTGAAGGTAGAATACGTCTCCAGGATAAGCTTCACGCCCTGGAGGTCTTCTGAGAAGAAGAGAAACTTCTCGATAGGAGACTGCTTGCTTCGAAAGATCATCGTAAACAACAAGTGCTGGTCTACCTGTATCTCGGAAATACTCTCCAATTGCCGCACCCGTAAAAGGAGCAAAGAATTGCATAGGTGCTGGATCTGAAGCTGAGGCATTTACGATTGTGGTGTAAGCCATCGCACCAGCTTTTTCAAGCTGAGCAACAATTCCAGCAACTGTCGAGGCCTTTTGCCCTATTGCAACATAAATACAGTAAACAGGCTCTCCCTTATCAAAAAATTCCTTCTGGTTAATGATGGTGTCAATAACAACAGCTGTCTTTCCAGTCTGCCTGTCACCAATTACCAACTCCCGCTGACCTCTTCCTACAGGAATCATTGAATCAATTGCAGTGATTCCCGTTTGTAGTGGCTCACTTACCGGCTCTCTGTAGATTACTCCAGGTGCTTTTCTTTCAAGTGGCATCTCAAAAGTTTCACCTTCAATATCTCCTTTTCCATCAATTGGATTTCCCAAGGTATCTACAACCCTTCCACACATACCATCTCCCACCTGGATTGATCCAATCTTTCCCGTTCGCTTCACAGTGTCACCTTCCATCACATCGCTCGAATCTCCAAGAAGCACCGCTCCTACGTTATCCTCTTCAAGGTTAAGTACAAGAGCATTCAATCCATTTTCGAACTCCAGCAATTCTCCAGCTTGAGCATTACTTAATCCGTAGATTCTTGCTACACCATCACCCACTTGCAATACGGTGCCTACTTCTTCAAGCTCAGCTTCTGTCTTGAAACTTGAAAGTTGTTCCCTTAGTATCGCTGAAACCTCATCAGGTCTTACTTGTGCCATAATCTTGTCTGTTTTTCTCTGCCAGCTGGCAGAGATTAATTAGTTTGAAGTTTTAGTTTAATATCTTTTAGTTGACCACTCACGCTCTGGTCTATCTGTCTGTCTTCTACCTTGAGAAGATATCCTCCAATAATTTCCGGATCTACTACCTCTTCTAAAAGTGGTGTTTTTCCAGTAATTTTTTCGGATAGCTTAACAAATTCCGCCTTTTGCTCAGCGCTCAGTTTAGTGCTGGAGGTGATAGTCACCTCTTGCAATCCTTTATTGATGTTGTAGAGGTGCAAGAATTCTTCCGCAATCTCCGAAAGAAGACTCTCTCTATTTTTTCTTGTTATCAGATTAAAAGCTTGAAGAGTCAAATCATTCATCTTCCCTTTAAACAACTTGTTCAAAATCTGAGCTTTTCTTAGGTGCGGAATGATTGGACTTTTAAGCATCAATGAAAAATCCTTGCTTTCTGAACAGATGTTCACAAAACTTGCCATGTCTTCCTTAACGCTATCGAGAACCTTCTTCTCCACAGCCAATTCAAGAATTGGTTTTGCATACCGTGAAGCTATTCTTGAGGTAGACATATCAGTTTATCTCTGTTTCCTTGATGAATTTATCTACCAAATCCTTCTGCGCTTTGTCACCGGAAAGCTTCTCTCTAAGAATCTTTTCAGCAACGTCAATTGACAAAGAAGCAACCAATTCTTTGATCTCATTTACCGCAGCTCGCCTTTCCCCAACGATCGCCTCTTGTGCGTCTTTGATCATTTTCTGAGTGATGTCGGAAGTCTCTGCCTTTGCATTATCCACAATCTTGCCGGCTTCATCTTTGGCAGTCTTTAGGATCTGATCTCGTTCGATTCTTGCTTCCTGCAGAAGATACTCGTTATCAGATTTGATTTGTTCCATCTCCTCTTTTGCGTTGTCAGCAGCTCGAAGAGAATCCTCGATTTGATGCTCACGTGCTTTAAGCGAAGAGATAATTGGCTTCCACACAAATAATGCTAGGACAACGAAAACGATCAGGAAGACGATCGTTTGCCAAATGATTAGACCTATGTCTGGAGTTACTAGTTCCACGTTAAAATGTTTTTAGTTCAATGCTTAGTTCAAAAACTATAAAAAATAGAACCTGATCCTGACACCTAATGTGAGCAGGATCAGGTGTTGGTAAACTTAAATACCTGCGTTAGTAGCGATAAATCCAATTACCGCAGCAAACAATGCAACACCTTCTACTAAGGCTGCCGCAATAATCATTGCTGTCTGGATTTTAGCTGCTGCTTCTGGTTGTCTAGCGATACCTTCAGTGGCTCCTTTTCCTGCCAATCCGATTCCGATGCCTGCACCGATTACCGCTAAACCTGCTCCAATTGCTCCCATAACATTTACTTATTTATAGTTAAAAAAATCCTTTAGTTAATGATGTTCCTCCACTGCTTGTCCAAAATACATGGATGAAAGAAGTGTAAAAACATACGCTTGTAAAACCGCCACAAACAACTCCAAAAAATACATCACTGATGCAAAAAGTGAGGCTACAACACCAACACCTATGCTACCTGCGATAAAAGTCAAACTGATTATGCTTAAGATGATGATATGACCTGCAGTAATATTTGCAAAAAGTCGAATCATTAACGAGAATGGTTTTGTCAATATTCCAACGAGCTCAATAGGGACTAGAATTATATACAATGGAATTTTTGCTGTCCAGTGCATAGAATCACCAACTGGGTCTAACATGTGCATCCAATAAGTCTTCCTACTTGATGCCAGCGTTATGATCAAAGAGAAAACCGCCAAAGTAAGTGTAATAGCAATGTTGCCACTCATATTTGCTGCAGCTGGAAGTAATCCCAAAAGGTTGCCAAACCATATGAAGAAAAATAAAGTCAACATGTACGGCAAATACTTCTCGTACCTGGGTCCGATGTTTGGCTTTACAATCTCGTCTCTGATGAAAACAATAATTGGTTCGAAGAATGACTGAATTCCTTTCGGTGCTTTTCCTTCGTTTTTCCTGTATCCTCTTTTAACTGCGAAAAAAACCAAAAGCAATGCAGTTGCATTCAAGAAAAGAAACAATACATTTTTTGTGATTGAAAGATCCAATACATGATCGCCATTTTCAAGCGTGATATGATCATGGCTCATCACATATCCATTATATGGAACTTCTTCGTGAGCGATATTGAAAAAATTAGAGGACATGAAGGCATCTACGCCTTTGCTTTCACTATACACAATAACCGGAAGTGGAATGGTAAGTCCGTGAAAAATCTCCCAAGTGTGTGAGTCCTTTATATGATGGTTAATCATCGCGCCAGGATCAAACTTATCTCCACCTTCACCACCACTAGCAAACGAGAAATTTGCTAAAACAAGCGCAAAAAACATCGATAAAATGCTGACTTTCAATGATCTAGAAAATAGTCTAGGATTAAATTGATTCATTGCTAAATATTGGCCTCTCTAATTTCGCCGCAAGTTAGCCAATACCACAATCAATTCAAATACAAAATAAACCAAATAAACAGCCAGAAATTGAAAGGAAAACGGAATGATGTCTTCCACTTTCAAAAAGTAGAAAATTAGCAGAAGAAACAGTCCTGTTAGCAGACGAAAGCCAATACTGGCAATAGCGAACATTGGGAAATTTGCAGGATTTTTCTCAGCCTGAATGAGAAGCCAGGCAATAGGAAATGACTGTAGAAAAAAGAAAATGATGAGAGTTGGGAATTTATCATGTAGATAGCCTCCAAAAAAGAGATTATTCATCGAAAAATAAAGAAGCAGAAGCAGCGCTGACACTACAGCTGAAATGATTAGGTACCTCTTCAATTTAGTTAGTTAGTCTTTTCAATAAATAATAGATGGTTCCGGCAGTAGCAAAGAAGATACTCAGGAATAAAATCCAATTTGATTTTGGTGAGAAGCGGTTGCTCAACTCAAGACCTCCCCAGATACATAGCAGATTAAAGGCTACTACCTCAAAAGCAACCCCATAGAATTTAAGGTATGAATTTGATTGATCTTTAAGCTTCGAGGGCTTGTCTTTCTTCTGGTACTTCGGGCTTTCCAATTTTTATTTCTTTGCTTTTCACGCCCATTTTACATTTCCCATTGAAGCTTGCTCCAGATTCAACCAACAATTTGTTGGTGATAATGTCCCCGTCAATCGTGGCTGTGGGTTTTAAAACCAAGAGTTCGGTTACCTCTATAGTTCCCGATATATGGCCAGCTACTTCCGCATTCTGCGCCAAAACGCCACCCTCAACATGTGAAGACTGTCCGAAAGCAGCTTTTGATTTGGTTTTTATGTCTCCTATCACTTTCCCTTCGACTCGTATGTTTCCGAAGGTTTCAACATTCCCTTGGACAGTTGTGCCCTTTCCAATAATGTTGCTCGAGTTACTGAGCTCTTCGACTTCCTTCTGATTCTTATTCAACATTCCTATTTACTTTAAAATGCTATATACTCCTGAGGGTTCACAGGGTTACCGTTGTGCCACAATTCCAAGTGCAAATGTGGTCCAGTAGTAAGTTCTCCTGTATTCCCAATTGTTGCGATTACCTCGCCTGCGACGACAAAACTACCAACGTTTTTAAATAATTCCGAATTATGCTTATAAACAGAGACCAAATTACCTGCATGTTGCACTGCTATTACGTACCCTCCATCAAGCGTCCAAGACGACATAATCACTACTCCGTCAGCCGCACATCGGACTGGCTCATTCTCCTTTGCGACTAAATCTATTCCATAATGATCTTCTCTTGGATCAAATCCATCGGTAACTATTCCGTCCAGCGGGCTGAATAAATAAATCTCTCGAAGTTCACTATTTGAAGTGGAAACATTTATTGACAAGTTGGATAATTCTGTTCCCTCGAACTCTGCCCGAAACTGTGAGTCGATGGGCTGAATACTCATGGATAAGTCTGAAGATTGTAAGTTGGCTTCCGGACTTGCAGCCAGAGAATCGGTAGAAATATCGCCCGACATTATTCGTCTAATATTCTCAATGTAAACCTCTTTGTGGTCAACCTCGACCTGCAAAGAATCAATTCGCATAGATAACTCTAAAACTTGTCGGTTTGCAACCATCTGAACATGCCTCGGATCAAGCCACTGATCTAACAAAACAGTTACGACATAGACCGCAAGGGACAGCAGGCTAAGACCTAAAATGGAAGCCGCGAGAAAAAGTCTCGCATAGTTAAAACGGAAGGTCGTCTTTTCTGCAAAATTCTCCTCATTACGAATAATAAGTAAATACTTACTAGTCAACCAGTTACTAAGTGTCTTTCGTGAAGCCATGTTTATCTAAACACTTTTTTAGATTGCAAATCTATGCAATCAAAGCATGTTTATATTTACACCAAAACAACTACTTACAGCGTTACTTTAAGAACCAATACACCTCTTGAGAAGAAGTATATACATATTTATCATTTTGATTAGCGCTTGTGCTCCGTATCGAAAGAACCCATTAAGCGGTTCATTTCACGATATGACTGCACACTACAATTCCTATTTTATTGCGAAAGAGCGTATTAAAGAAATCGAGGAAATAATCTTTGATGCACAGGAGTGGAACTATGACAAAGTCTTGCCAATATATGCTCAGTTCGATTCAACTCAATCCGCAGGACTGAAGACGCAGATTGAAGACTGCATTCAAAAATCCTCAATCTCTATTCAAAGACACCCGGGATCAAAGTGGGAAGATGATAGTTACATTCTGGTGGGAAAGGCGAGGTATTACTCCATGGAGTTTGCTGATGCTGTAAACACTTTCAAATACGTAAACAATAAAGGCGAAAATGACGAATCGAAACATGAAGCTTTGTCGGAGCTTATTAGGGTTTACACAGATTTTGGCGAGTTCAACAACGCCGTGGCGGTTATCGACTACCTTGAAAAGGAAGAGCTTTCTTCTAGGAACAAAAAAATATACCATCTGAATGCAGCTTACCTCTACCAAAGAAAAGAAGATGAAAATAAGATGGTCGGTCATCTGGTCAAGGCAGAGGAGCAGTTTGCAAGCAACTCAGACAAAGCCAGGGTTAATTTCATTATCGGGCAAACATATCACTCCTTGGGCTTTGAGGGGGAGGCATTTAGGTACTATAAAAATACCTTAAGAAATAATCCAGCTTATGAGCTAGAATTCTACACCAAACTGTATATGGCTCAGGTTACTGAGCTAGCTAAGAACAATGACCTCAAAAAGATTCAAAAGTACTTTAAGACTCTTTTGAGAGATCCGAAAAATGAGGAATACAGAGACAAAATATACTACGAATTAGCTGGTTTTGAACTTGACAACGCAAATCTGGACGAAGCAATATCTAACTATCGACTTTCTATCGAAGCAAGCAAAGGTAATCAGCGACAAAAAGGTTACTCTTACCTTCGACTTGGCGAGATCTATTATGATAGCCTGAAGAATTACTCAATGGCAAAAAGCTACTACGATAGTACTGTCAACACTCTTCCGAAACAAGAAGATGACTACGATGCGATCAAAACCAGACAGGAAATCCTAGAGGACTTTGTCAAGCAGATTACCGTTATCCAAAAAAATGATAGCCTTATTCACTTATCCACCTTACCAGAGGATTCCGTGCTTGCACTAGCAGTTTCTGTCTTGGAAGCAGAGCAAGAAAAGGAAAAAAAGAGAAAGGAGGATCGCGAGAAAATCAAACGACAAAATACGTTTGATAGTGAGGCTAGTTTGATCCAAACACCAACCTCCAATTCCGTTTGGTATTTTAGCAACACAAATGCATTAAGTAAAGGGCAGAGCGAATTCATCAACAAATGGGGTGATCGAACCTTGGAGGACAATTGGAGAAGGAAAAACAAGACTTCAAATGTGCTGGCAGCAGAAGCGTCAGCATTGGACAGCCCTGTGGCGTCGGCAGCGGCAACGACCGAGGAAATTCCATTGGAGGTTAAAGCTCAAAGCCTAATCTCATCAATTCCAAGATCTGAAGAACAAAAAATCAAATTATTAGAAGAAGTCGAGGAGGCATATTACCAGTTAGGAAATATATACAATTTGCGACTTGAGGAAGACGGAAATGCTGCAGAATCATTCGAGACCTTACTTAGTCGCTTCCCTGAATCCGAATATGAACCAGAAGTTCTTTATCAACTATTTCTAATTTACAAAACACTCGATTCAGAAAGGTCGGAAAGGAAAGGGGAAACGCTTAGGGCAAAATTTCCAGAAACGATCTATGCGAAGCTGGTAGAGAACCCCAATTACAAAGAGGAGAGCTTTGCAACAAGTGAACGCTTGAAAAAGCTCTACAAGAGCCTTTACTCACACTACCAAGTCGGAGATTTTGGTACTGTCATTCAAAAATCTGATAGTGCGCTTTCGATTGACCCAGAAAATGAGTTCAGCGACAACATCAAGTTACTTCAGATTCTAGCGATTGGGGGGAGAGACGGTAATCGGAAATATCAATACGAAATTGGAAATTTTCCAAAAGAATATCCTGAAAGCGAATTAGTCCCTTATGCAAATTCGCTCTTAGTTGCATCGGAGGAGTTCCAACAAAACAGGTACAACAGTGCTCGGGCCAGATTCATTGAAAGCTTCAATCAAAAACATTTCTTTGTTCTTGTTTATGAGATCAAGCAGTCTCTGAACTCTACAGTTCCGGCGATGGTGGATCAATTCTTGAAAGACAACAATTTTACCACGCTGAAGACAGGTAATCTGATTCTGGATCAGAAAAAGTCCATGTTGCTGGTGAACGACTTTCCCGGCAAAGGCAGTGCAGAGGGCTTCTCAAAAATGTTCAGAGAGAATATTTCGCTTTCCGATACCTTTAAGGGAGAAAAAATTGAACTCTTTGTCATCACAGAAGATAACTTTGACATCTTTTACAAGACAAAAGATGTTTCAGCATATCTAAACTTTTTTGAAAAACACTACCAGTGAACACAAAATTGATTAAGTATTTCCTACGCAGTCTTTGGATTGCGTTTCTAGCTGGGATCATTGTATTGCCCTCAGTTTTCCTAATGGTGCAAAATGATGCATTTGGGTGGTTCGGCGGCTTGCCTAGTTTACAAGCATTGGAACGCCCAGATCCAGATCTATCCTCCGAATTGATTAGTGCGGACGGGGTTTCGCTTGGTAAGTACTTTCGAAAAAATAGAACTCCTGTAACCTACGAGGAGCTTTCTTCAGAGTTAGTAAACACACTACTGGTTACTGAAGATCTCCGGTTTAAGAAGCACTCGGGTATTGACCTAAGGGGACTAGCCAGGGCAATTTCTGGTAAACTCACCTTCAGTTTTCAAGGTGGGGGAAGTACAGTAACAATGCAACTGGCTGAAAATCTTTACAAAACCAACAGTGACAAAAAGGGTGCTTTATACAAATTTTCCAGTGTTGGTCAAGTAATTACTAAGATCAAAGAATGGATTATCGCAGTGCAATTGGAAGAGTCATACACCAAAGAGGAAATTCTTGCCATGTACCTCAATACGGTAGAATTTGGCAGCAATTCGTATGGAATAAAAGTAGCTGCAAAGACCTTTTTCAATAAGCTTCCAGCCCAGCTAAGTTACTCAGAATCGGCAGTGCTAGTTGGTGCTATCAATGCTCCCACCAGATGGAGTCCTGTCCTGAACCCTGAAAACGCACTTCGAAAACGCACTGAGGTCCTCTGGAATTTGACAAAATATAATCTTATTGATACTGTAGCCTTTGACACGCTAAATCAGAAGCCAATTGAACTTAGCTACAAAGTTGATAATCAAAATGAGGGCCTAGCCACCTATTTCAGAACGCAGGCAAGAAACTTCCTTGTAAGTTGGTCCAAAGACAATGGGTATGACCTATTTGATGACGGTCTGAAAATTTACACTACGATCGATAGTCGTTTACAGGAATACGCCGAGGAAGCAGTGAGCCAGCACATGGACACTTTGCAGAGGCTGTTCAATGAACATTGGGTTGATGGCAACCCTTGGATTGATGATCAAAACAACGAGATTCTTGGATTTTTAGAAAACTCCATGAAACGAACGCAGGCCTATCGAAACCTTTCAAGGCGATTCGAAGGTCTTGAGGAAGCCGAGGATTCAATCGAATTCCACCTAAATAGCAAGAAGGCGATGACGATCTTTAGCTGGCAAGGGGAGATTGACACACTGTTTAGTACTTATGACTCGTTGAACTATTACAAGCGCTTTCTACAGACGGGTTTCATGGCAATGGATCCAAAAACAGGACATATAAAAGCATGGGTAGGAGGCATAAACCATAAGTATTTCAAGTTTGACCATGTCCAGCAAGGCAAACGACAAGCCGGATCAACGTTTAAGCCCATCGTTTATGCAAAGGCTATACAAAACAACTATTCACCATGCATTACTGCAGTTGATGTTCCTATTACTATTAATCTACCCGGGCAAGATCCTCCAACGTGGAGTCCAGACAACGCGGAAGGCAGATGGAGCAACCAAGTATACACCATTCGCCAAGCGATGGCTAGATCGATAAACTCCATCACCGCATGGATGATGGATCAAATTGGGCCACAAAATGTAGTTGATATGGCGAGAGATTTGGGAATTGAAAGCCGGTTAGCACCTGTTTACTCTCTAGCCCTCGGCGTGGCTGATGTTTCACTGCATGAGATGCTCGGTGCATACTCCACATTTGCAAATAAGGGTTACTATATAAAGCCCTATTATATTTCAAGAATTGAGGACAAGAACGGCAATATCATCCAACAATTTGTCCCAGAAGAAAAAGACGCGATAAATGAGGAAACCGCGTACGTGATGCTGCATATGTTGAAAGGTACAGTTGAAGAAGGGAGCGCCAGAGGTTTAGACTACTCGCTTAAGATCAACAATGAAATAGGCGCAAAAACAGGTACGACTCAAAATGCTTCTGACGGATGGTTTATAGGTGTAACAAAGGACCTAGTCGCGGGAGCTTGGGTAGGAGGTGATGACCGAAGCATTAGGTTCCGGGATTGGCCTTTGGGGCAAGGAGCCAGAACAGCGATGCCTATTTGGGAAAACTTTATGCTTAAAGTCTACGACGACAAAGCATTAGGATACACCAAAGGGCCATTCGAAAGGCCTTCCAAACCCCTCAGTGTTGAGCTCGACTGCACAAAGTATGATCAAAATTTAAACCCATCCGACACACTGAACTACGACGCTGTTAGTGCTGACGATTTTATGTGATGGAGTTCCAACGTTTTGAAAAGGATGACTACTTAAGAATTCCACATCAACCAGGTATATACAAATTTTTCAATTCTGGAACGATTATCTATGTCGGAAAAGCGAAAGACCTTAGAAAACGAGTTTCAAGCTACTTCACCAAAAGCAGCACGGACAGAAAAACCTACAGGCTCGTTAACGAAATCGAACAAATTGAATTTGTCATTGTACGGTCTGAATTTGACGCACTTCTACTTGAAAATAATCTCATCAAGGAGAGTCAACCAAAGTACAACATCCTACTAAAGGACGATAAAAGTTTCCCTAGCATTTGCATCACCAAAGAACGTTTTCCTAGAATATATTCAACCAGACGAATTGACCCCAAAATGGGGGACTACTTTGGCCCTTACACCAATGTAAAAGCCATGAACAGCGTCTTGGACCTTATTCGGAAACTCAATAAGATCCGTACATGTAAGTTCAGTCTAACAGAAAAAAATGTAGAGCAAAAAAAATACAAAGTATGCTTAGAGTATCATATAGGAAATTGCTTGGGTCCATGTGAAGGCTTGCAAAAGGAAGAAGAGTACCTGTTGGACATTGAGAACAGCCGAAGCATCCTCAAGGGCAAGGTGGGAATTGTGAAGAGAACCTACAAGGAAGCCATGGAAAACGCCGCTGCTGAGATGAAGTTTGAGATGGCACAAAACTTCAAAATTAAACTAGACCTTCTAGAAAAATTTCAGTCAAAATCTACAATCGTCAGTCAAAAACTTACAAACATCGATGTTTTCACAATCATAGGAGACGAGAAAAGCGCCTTTGTCAACTATCTCAAAATTCATGAAGGTTCAATCACAAATTCCGAGACTGTGGAAGTGAAAAAGAAACTTGGAGAGGCAGATGAAGATATTCTTCGTTTCGCAATTTTCGATCTTCGAAGCAAATATAGAAGCACAAATCTGGAGATACTCTCCAATAAAAAAGTAGATGGTTGGGAGGATCTTCACATAACTCTACCATTAATTGGAGACAAAAAGCAACTTGTTGATCTTTCACTTAGGAATGCGCTGTTCTTTAGAAAAGAGAAAAAGACCAAGCCAAGCAGTCAACCAAACCAAGAGGTTCTCCAGAACCTAATGGATGTGCTAAAACTACCAGAGCTACCGATACACATAGAGTGTTTTGACAATTCAAATATTCAAGGAACAAATCCTGTTGCCTCAATGGTCTGTTTCAAGAACGGGAAGCCTTCAAAAATGAACTATAGAAAATTCAATATAAAGACAGTCGTCGGAGCGGATGACTTTGGCTCAATGAAGGAAGTGGTAGGTAGAAGATACAAACACCTGAGAAACGAAAGCCTTCCATTCCCTCAGCTAATTGTAATAGATGGAGGAAAGGGTCAGCTAAATGCTGCCTGCGATGCGCTTAAGGAATTAGAAGTATATGGATCAGTTCCTATTATAGGCATCGCCAAAAGACTGGAGGAAATCTACTTTCCAGAAGATGAAATTCCGATACATATTAGCAAGAAATCGCACTCTCTAAAACTCATTCAGCAAATTAGAGACGAAGCACACCGATTTGCCATCACGTTTCACCGACAAAAGCGAAGTAAAAGTTCCTTACTCTCTAGCCTTGACAAGGTAAAGGGCATCGGTGTAGAAACGAAGAAAAAACTTTTGTTAGAATTCAAAAGTCTTAAGCGAGTCAAAGAAGCAAGCAAAACGGAACTTGAAGAAATAATAGGGCAAGGGAAGACGCAGGTTGTACTTCAAGCAATAAAAAAAGGGGATCTATAAAAATCCCCTTTTCTATTTTATTTTATAAAAATATCTTCTAGTAGTCCTTGATGCACCGGCAACTATTCCTATGCCAATCTCCAATTACACTGTGAAATATCTCTTTAGAACCCTTCTGTACTGAGACCAATCCAGAAGTATTATCCGACTTCTTTTCAGCATCCCAGTAGTTACCACTGATCCCAATATTTTTAAATACATTTCCTGGATCACCAAAGCCTCCAGGTGCAAGTTCCATTCCACTCTTTCCTCCTTTTTGCAAAGCAATACCTGCCTCATGAATTCCCCCATAAGTTCTAAACAGCAAGTTCCACTCACTTATAGTGGGAACGTGCCATCCCTCTGGACATGCTTCAACAGCCGCCTTGAAAGTGTACAGCCTACCATAAGCTTCACAATACGCTGGCTCATTCTTATAGCAGAAAGAGTCAGGAACTTCATAGTTCAAATTTTGAGCCATCCAAGTACGTTTAACTGTTACATCTCCCTCCAGCAGAATATCGATCGTTACAGTTTTGTACTCTTTTGAATCACGAGGATCAGTAAAAGATCCCGTCTCTTGCGCTTGGCTAAACAACACAGAGACAAGTAGCAGGGTGGTCAGTAAATTTCTATTTTTTATCATCACGGTGATTAGGTTTCTCAAAATATTAGTATTCCCAGAGCTCAGACTCGTATTCCATCAAGTCATACTCATATTTTTGCTGAATAACTATAACACTCATTGGATCTACCGCCATTTGATCTGAATATTGCTGTCGGATATCCAAATCCTGATCATTTGACACCTTAATAATAGGCGCATTAAACAATCTAAGCTCAAAGGCATCACTCATGTTGAGATGAGCACCAGGGTTTCCATTGTTGTAAAAGATAGCCTTTTCAGCATACGGACCTCTAAACAAGGCTACAACCTCATCATAGTTAAAATGAGCAATGGGCTTTTCAAATCCACCAGGATTATATGTAGTCCCAGCGTCTGCAGGCAAATAGAGTGAGAATGATTTGATGTAGTTATACATTCTTGACCTATTGCGATCAAAAATAAGTTCCTCCCGTAGATAAATAATTGAAAATTCTTCTTCAGGAATGGTCAATAACCTGGGCTCATCAGAAGCTTCTTCTTCCTCAGCTTCATTTGTATTATCATCAAATCCTCCGGTATTAAATCCACCGCCAACGAAAGGATTTTGCTCTTGTTCAACGGATATATTTGAAACAAAAATTATATCCGGCATAAAGTTGATACAAGAATCAGATCTGTACGGTGTAATTAAACCCTCATCAACTGCCTCGATTAATAGACGGGATATCTCACCATTAAGTGAGAAGAAAGGACTGTTTTGTCTCTCTTTTAAATCCATACGCCTCCACAGCATCTTCTTAAACATGATTTGAGCTTCCTCAACCTCAGGTTTAATAAGTGGCGCCTTTTCCTGACTATACCCGAAGGAAGTCAAAAGAAAGAAAAGCGATACATAACCTAATTTTTTCATAACACTGTTTTTGTTTACAACTTATTTCAGAGGAATAGAGATAAATCGCTGGAAGCGACCAAAATCCTCCACTTGCTTTCTAAAGTTCTGTCGTTGTACTTTCTTTATTTCAATGGAAATTATATCTCCTTTTCGTGCATTCCGGTTGATTTGAGATAAGTTAACTTGACCACCAGCTCGCATCGATCCTCTACCCAATCCACCACTAACAAGTGTCAACTCAGCTTCTGCAACTATGAACTTAGCATCATCTGGTAGAAACTCCTTAAATGACGCATCTGGCTCTGCAATCAAAAATAATCGTGGAGTCTTGGCAGGAATTCCATCTTTCAAATTAACCTCGCCTTGATCCGTTCCGACTTTGATCGCTGGTGCTGGTATTGCCCTAACTCCAAACTCTCGAGATCCAATGGTGTTTCCATTACTAGATACCGTAAGTACTACCTTTCGAGATTTAGGTACCACAGTAACCTGTCCTCTCTCAGAACCCTTCAATGCATCACCACCCTGAGCCCGGAATGTCGGATTATAAGCGTTACCTAAGGCAGGCACTTGAACATCAAGTTTGTTTCCACAGTTTAGGTATAGCGCATTCACAGATTGCGATTGGATTTGAATGACAGGTTTGGAAACAAAGTACTCAATTGTACTTGTGAATGTCGTATCTAATCCCCCTCCAAGTGGTACATTAATTGCCGCCTCAAAAGTCTTTTTTGCATTACCCTCTTTATCGTAGCTACCAGGAGTAGCTGTGAATTCTACCTTTCCAATTCCATCAGCTACAGGAATTGCTGTACCATTGTATGACATTTTAATTTGATCATTTAGACCAGAAGCAGATGCAGCAATAAACATTTCTGCAACATATTTAGTACCGGCAGCTACATATCTGGATTCCGGCATTACAACTGGTTTGATATCGTCAAACGTTAAGTCTTTGAGTCCAACTCTTTTCTTCAAGAAGTCCATCGCCGCAGTTTCAAAACCAAGCACATTGGCTTGAAATTCACTAACAGTGGCTAATGCTGCATGCGTAGGTGAATCATGAAAATTCAACTGAGACCATTTTTTTCCTCTCTGATTTGGGTCTTTCTTCCAGTACTCATCTTCGTCGGCGTCCAATGCCAGCTTGTGAAATTTGGACAATTCTTTCCCCTCTGCTCCATTCTTCTCAAGCAAGTCCCTAACAAAATCTGTATAACCATTTAAAAGCTCTTGCATCGGCTCTCCATTACCATCGCCGCCATCTTCTTTTGGCATCATATAACTACCTACTTTATCGTAGTTAGTCTTTCCTTCAATGTGCATTCTATCTTTCGTCTCTTTTGCACCTTCAGAATAGCCTCCAGTAATTTCAACAAAGGTTTCCTTGCTTTCTTCCAGCGAGGCCAACACTTCTTGAGTCCTTGCTCTCAATTGTTCAGTAGCCGCAATAACCTCCAAATCTTCCTTCCGGTTCCCTTTCTCCTCCACAGATTTGGTCATACCCGAAAGGGTCTGGCTATTTCTTGTCGAAGTCTCGCCATTGGCTTGCTCCAAACTTTGATTGATGAAGGCAAATTTGTCCAGAACTGTGGTACTTACATTCAGTGCCAGCAATGCTGTCAGCACCAAATACATCATACCAATCATCTTCTGGCGTGGGGTTTCACTTCCTCCTGACATAATTTTCTATTTAAGATTGAGGTTGGTTGCTACTACTAGTATTACTACCTCGCATAGCGGTCAACATATTACCGTATACTCTATTAAGGGCGGAAATGTTTGATGTTAGTTGATTCAATTCCGATTGGAAAGCCGAAGTCTCTTTCCCAGCCTCAGCCATATTCTCTAGCGCACCAGTCACATTCGAATAGAATTTATTCAATGCTTTTGTATGGCTCTGAGCATCTTTCAGCTCCATCTCATACACCGCATTCAAAGCGCCCAAACTCTTTGTAACATTCAAAACTTGAGAATGATATTCTTTGGTGTCCTTGGTGGCATCTGCCATTCCAGACATAGCTTCCATTGCTGAAGCATATGACTTATTCATTTCAGAAAGCGACTTAGAGGCCGACTTTACATTGCCTGCATATTCGTTGGTGGCAACAGCAGCATCTGAAAGGTTTGACATTTTTCTTGCTGAATCAGCCATGTTTCTCATTCCGTCACCTAAACTCTTGATCAACTCAGGTCCAACCTTAGCTTCCGCCAGCATCTTATCCATTTGACCAGCAGCACCAGATGCAGCTGCGGGAACAGCCGCTCTTGGTTTCGCAGTTGGGCCATCGTAATCATCCGCTAACTCTGGATAAACTTTCGACCAATCTGTATCAGCATGTTTTGGCTCAAATGCACTTAAGAAGAAGATAACAGCTTCCGTCAGCAAACCTACAGTAAGCATCAATGCAGCGCCTTCCATGTGAAGGATCTTGAAAAGAGCTCCAACAATTACAACTGCTGCTCCAATTCCGTAGACTTTTGGCATAATGGTGGAGTAGAGTAACTCCTGAAATCCGCCTTTTTTGCTCATTTTTATTGTTATTTAGGTTAGTAAATTTATTCGTTTGTGATTTTAAAATTCGTATCCAGATGATCTACCAAGATACGTCATTGCACATCTAAAACCAATAGAAGCCCTAGTTGTGTCTCTGTGTTCAAATGTCCTAGTTCCTGTTTCGAGGAAGTAAGCGATATCTTTCCAAGATCCACCTCTGATTACCTTGTGAGGAATATTATCATCAAAGTAAGTAGGGTTCAAATCCCAGGTCAATGGCATAGCCGATGGGTTATAAGCATCTTCACACCATTCGGCAATGTTGCCAGACATATCATACAATCCATATTCGTTTGCGAAGTAAGTACCTACTGGGGAGGTATATGCATAGCCATCATCAAAGTAGTTACCTCTACCAGGTTTGAAGTTGGCCAGAAGACATCCCTTTGCATTCCTTACATACGGGTTACCCCAAGGATACTTAGCCATATCTCTTCCACCTCTTGAAGCATACTCCCATTCGGCTTCCGATGGAAGTCTGAATTCAGGCATGATTGGAAGACCTACACTTTCTCTGTAGGAATTCAGATACCTTGTTCTCCATTCGCAGAAATATTTAGCCGCGTTCCAATTTATTCCTACCACAGGATAATCATCAAACGCAGGGTGTGACCAGTAGTACAAGACTAGTGGGTCTCCCATGTGATGAGTATAATCTCTTGTCCAAACTGTAGTATCAGGAATTAAATCTGCTACGGAAAACCCCGATGGCAGATCAATCTCAGATCCCTCAGTAATATTTTGAGAAAACTGTCTGTACTCATTATTAGTAATCTCAGTGTCATCCATAAAGAATGCACCAATAGTTACTTGTTTGTTGAAGTTGATTTGAGTCGCAGCAACATCTTCATCTGCCTGACCCATGTGGAAGGTACCGGATGGAACAGAAACCATACCGAAGGGTCTGGTCATTTCCCAACCTTGTCTATCCGGAGCGCCAAGTAGCTCTCCACGATCACCTTGATTATTGCCAAATAGCCCACACCCTGAGAGCACAATAGCAACACAAAGGATCATACAATTTGATATTGTAAAAACACTCTTTTTATTCATAACACCTTAATTGAACATGCAAGTATGTAAAATAAACAAACTTTAACAAGAATTATTGTACGATATTCTGCCTAAATATAAAATCATTAAGCGAAACCTGGGGAGGATTTATTCATTTTTGGACAAACGAGCAAATCGACCTGACTAAAAATTAAATCTTGGAGTCTTTACAGCCTTCCTTCCGCCAAAAACCAGATTTGGTAAATTGTATCGAATATAGATTTCATGAGAAGTTGGTTGCTTTGCCTCGCGGTCTTTAATCACGTAATCAAATGCATATCCAAATCTTAGCTGGTTGTTTAGAAAGGCATATCCCATCAGAAGGCTGATTGATTCAGACCTTCGGAAGGACAGTCCTCCCCACATTTTCTCCTGATAGTAAGCGATTCCGCTTAGCTCAAAAGTGTATGATTTGAAATCGGTCCTTATAAGGGTTGTTGGCTTGAAAATGAAGTCCCTGGAAATACCAATAGAAGTTCCAACGTTGATCAGGTAATTGGTCGAGATGGCATTGCTTAGATTTCCGCCACCGGAAAGCTGGGTCCCGTAGTCGAACTCAGGTTCTAAAATATTTACTGCAGAAAAGCCTACAAAGTAGTTCCGATTTGATTGGAAATACAATCCCGCATTTAGATCAAATTTTAGCTGGGATTCCTTTCCCTGGGAAAGACCAGGTTCCGGTTCCACTGGCCGGAATTGGCTAAAGTCAAGAGACTGAGAGAAAAGCGAAGGCATCAAACCTATATATAGGTTCCCAAAGCGGAATTCCTTCTTTCCTGAAATAGAAAACCTTGCTTGGAGATTTGTCAAGTTTGCCACCCTATCATTGGAAAGTGATAAACCCACTCCTGCGAGCTTCCCCCGTGCAGGAATAACCAGAGATACTAGTTGGCTCGATGGTGCGCCACCGCTTCCATCGAATGAAGACTCATATCCTAGCCACTGACTTCTGTGATGACCTGTGACGAATGCCTCACTCTCTACACCTACCCAAGCTGGGTTGTAGTAAGACGGATTGAACATATAATGATTAAAGAAAAAATCATTCTGACCAATCGCCGAAAAGGCCATGATTGACGCAATTAGAATAAGTCCACTTCTTATTCGACAATTCATAATGTAAGTATAACGCTTACAAAGCAATAACCCTTATTACAGATTATTAGCTTCCTTAATATAAATCTCGATCGCCCCTGTCATTGAGGGTGCGTTTGGTAAAGGCGCCTGAATATCCAAAATGAGACCAGCATCTCTTACTGCTTTCGATGTAGTAGGACCAAAGGCTGCTATTCTAGTATTATTTTGTTTGAAATCAGGAAAGTTATGAAACAAAGAATCAATTCCTGATGGAGAAAAGAAAGCGATGGCATCATAGGTCACACTATCTAAATCGGACAGGTTCGATGCCACTGTTCTATAAATAATTGCCTCCGACCAATCGAACTCATTTTCCGTTAGAAAATTAGGGATGTCGTCTGTGCGAATATCGGAACACGGGAAAATGAATTTCTCGTCTTTGTGCTTTTTGATAACATTCAGAAGATCACTTGCAGTACGTTCACCTGTGAATATCTTTCTCTTCCGAATTACGATGTATTTCTGAAGGTAGTTTGCGGTCTGTTCAGAGATACAAAAGTACTTCATGTCAGACGGTATTTCAATCTTGCTCTCTGTGGCAAGTCTAAAGAAATGATCAACTGCGTTCCGGCTAGTGAAGATCACGGCAGTATGATCGAGGATCGTAACTTTCTGCTTTCTGAACTCTTTTATGTCCACTGGATCAATTTCAATAAACTGACGGAAGTCAATTTTCAAATTGTACTTTTCAGCTAATTTTAAATATGGGGAGTTCGAGTCTTTTGGTTCCGGCTGCGAAACTAATATACTCTTCACTTCCCTAGCTCGCTCTTTATCCAACACTAACAGGTCTTCATTCGCACTCATCTTGGAGAATTAGTTTTATAACTATTTTAAGAACCAAACCATAATAAGAATGGAAGGCACTATTTCGGTGGCACAAAGGTAGGAAATAATAAGGAGTTTTTGATAGGAAGAATTAATAACAAATTTTATTATGAACCAGAGCGCAAAGAGCAAAAGCACGCAAATAAAATAATAGGAAAAATATGAATTTATCCATGAGTCCCCCTGACCCTTGAGAATAAAATCCCAAAGAATTATTATAAATAATATGAGCACAAAGTATCCTGAAAAATTAACCAGATCAAATAATTGCCAATCTCTCAATTTGGGCATTTTAAAAAGCCCCGAGATTGTCTGCGTGAGCACTCGCTTGACGAAAAAGAAAGCAAGCAACCAAAACGAGATGGTTAGCCACCACATTGTGTAACTCCCTAGCCGAAGTGGAGTGCTAATAGAGCCAACTATTTTTTGATCTATGTAAATAATTTCAAAAGCAGCTGTAAGGCAGACAGTCACTATCATAAACAGGTTGGCTCTCCCAAAAAAACTTGTATTGGTAAACTGATACGCACTTGCTTTTAGTGAGAATGTACGCGCAATAAAAAAATTAAGTCTGCCTTGAAAAGTTGCTGCGAACAGGCCAAGAATAACTAAAAGTACGATTATGGTAATGATGCAAAATTCTCGGAATTCATCTCTAACCTTTCTGGGTTTGGAAACCTCATCTTTAACAATAAGAAGATCATCAAAGACGATAAGTTCACATCTGAAGTTTTCAAATTGCGGAGATGCACTAAAGGAGAAAAAGATGGAGTCCACCGAAGCTTCTTCAAAGAGAATCTTAGGATCAATCAATGTACAACCCTTGATTGTCATGATTAGCCGGCCGTCTACCCACGCAAATAATTCATCGTCATTGCAGATTCTCAAAGTTCCATTTGGAATTCCGTTTAGGAAAAACCCAGCTTCATCAATTTTCGAATAATCAGTGACGGGATTAATAACTCCGTTTTGATCAGTCGTAATAAATATATTAGTGTAATCTCTGACTACAATCGTATCTGATTGCGCTATTGCAGACTGTGCAAATAATAGGAAAACAAGGACTTTGATACTTCGCAATTCTAGAAATTAGTGATGTACCCAAAATGGGCATTCATGTTTGAAAAATCAATAGGCTGATCCTTGGATCGTCCAAGAGCCAGTGCAAAGTTAAACTGCCCAGACAAAGTAGAGAGAACAAAGCCAAGTCCAGTGCCAGAAGGTGTGTCTTGAAAATCTTCATTCCTGAAGAATAGCTGATCGTAAAAGAGGTAAACAAAACTTCCTTTTTCAAAAAATGATCTTAGCTCTGTGCGACTGAGCAGATACCTATCTGCAAAAAAACTCTTCTCGTTAAAACCGCGAACGGATCTCAACCCACCTAGTCGATACCTCTCATTGTTTAAAAGCTGACTGTTCTCGATTAGACCAATTTCTACTTCTTGAGAAAATTGCTGGCGTTTTGAGATCCGCTTATTAAAAAGCGATTTCAAGTCTAATTTCAAAATGTCAGTCTTGAGCTCAAGCGTATCATAGAATGTGCTTGCAATATTCACATTTTCACTAATCTCCTTTGATCCAATACCAATTCCCGCTCTCCATGAAAAATCTGTCTTCAGCTCCATTCGTTTATTTATCCTACCCATTTGCAAGTGGATACTGTACAAATCTGAGCTGAAATCAGCCACATCTGAACTTAGTAACGTAACCTCCTCGCTGGAAAGAAGAGAACCTGTACTTCCTGTATAGCCCAGCAGAATCTCAACAGTAGGAGATACGTACATACCCAGATCTAAGCCTGTCGATCTTTTCAAGAAGAGTGAATCTTGCTTCAGCAAGTCGAATTGGAAATATGGTGAGAGTTTTGATCCTAAAAAAAATGGATGCCCATAGCTTACAGCAAGCTCTTGCGATTCGCTCGAAAAGCTTTCCCAGGAGATCCCCAGTTCCTTCCCAGATCGAAACAAATTTTGGACATTTAAGTCAAGGCTCCCCACCACATTGCTACCTCCAGATCCCTGCTGCTGCAGCCCAAGCACACCTTCGAAAGAACTCGCTTCACTTTCCTCGATATCTAAATAAAGTTTAGCCTTTCCATTTTGGAATGAAATATCTGCAGGCCTTTTAAAAGTCATGAATGTTGAGCGTGAAATACGCTCATTGATTTTTTTGTAATTAGACTCGTTGAACTGTTCGCCTGGCACGTGGTCTAACAAAGCATGAACATAGCTTGATTTGGTCCGGATAGGACTGTGGAAGAAAGATGAATCATTGATAATATGTGGTCCTTTTTCCTCTGTCAATTTTCCAGACAAGCTAGTTGCAGACATACGAACAGAATCAACCTTAACCATGGCGAAGGGGTAGCCATGATTTGATAAATACCTGAGTCGCTTTCGAAGCGTTTGCTGAAATTTTCTTCGCCTGAACTCTTCCAGTTCGAACTCTCTCTTTTCTCCCTTGTGCAGGTAAATGAAGAATTGATCATCTCTTTGAATCAATGAATCAACACCAGCGAAATAGTAGCCCTGAGATATTGCCTTCAGGTTATAGTCTCTGACTTGATTGGTTAATGACAAAGAGTCTGCAACAGTTGATTTTCGTTCAAGTTCTCCATCGACAAGTAAAGAGATACTGATCTGAGAATTAGCGCTGAAAACAGGCAGAAAAAAGAATAGAAAAAGGCTTCTTTGCATCAGTCTATGCAATTTAGCTCTTAGTAAAATCATGGCAGGCATTTACATTCACATTCCATTTTGCAGGCAGGCTTGCCATTATTGTGACTTCCACTTCAGCACCAATCTTTCTAAAGAATCAGAAATGGTACAGGCTATCTGTCAGGAGATCGATCATCGATCCAACTATGTTAGCGAAAAAATCGAAACCGTATACTTTGGTGGTGGAACCCCATCTATTCTGAGCAAGGAACATTTAAATGAAATTCTGGCAGCTGTCAAAAACTCCTTCGAGGTGAGCACCACTTCAGAAATCACCCTAGAAGCCAATCCTGAGGATTTGGATAATGCAAAGCTTCGAGATTTTCGGCTTTCTGAAGTCAATCGGCTTAGCATTGGTTTTCAAACTTTTTCAGACACAAAACTCAAGTGGATGAACAGGATTCACTCTTCGAAGGAGGCGCTGGATTCTTTTCACAACGCAAGGGAATCTGGCTTTGACAACATCTCCATCGATCTCATCTATGCACTTCCCAATCATGATTTGGATGCGTGGAAGAAGGACCTTCAAGTAGCGGCTAGTTTGAACCCCGAACATATATCGATTTACGGATTGACCATTGAAGAACGAACGGTCTTTGGAAAAAGAAAACGAAGCGGGGAACTGATTGAAGAGCCTGAGGAAATGGCTGCTGATCAGTACTTACGAACAATTGAAATACTTGAATCAAAGGGATATAGCCAATATGAAGTGTCAAATTTTACAAAACCAGGCTTTGAGTCCAAGCACAATTCTTCTTACTGGGGAGGTGCCAAGTACCTCGGAGTAGGACCTGGCGCACATTCCTACGATGGTAGAAGCCGACAATTTAATGTTCGAAATAACGCGAAGTACCTCAAGGCAATTTCCACAAGTGGGCCTTACTATGAATCAGAGGAACTGTCCAAAATGCAAATTGCGAATGAGCGGATTTTGACGCGTCTTCGAACTAGTACTGGAATTGATCTTGACAAGTTCGAATCGGATTTTGAAATTCAACTCTTAGCCAAACATGAGGAATTGATTGAGCAGCTTGGGAAGCAGAATTTATTGAAAATAAAGGATCAAAAACTTTATCTAACATCGACCGGATTTTTAGTTGCCGATGAAATTGCTTTGAAACTATTTTTTGATGAATAACTGCTACTTTTGACAACCAATGGATGAACTGACCAAAAAGGCTATCATGCTACTCAAATCATTGATCTTCCACTACCATGGGCTGGACGATGAAGAGCGTGATATTCTGGAAGAATCTGCACGAAAACTAAGTGCCTCTAAGGAGTTGGATTGGGCTAACAAATTCATTGCGGAAGATTACATCTCTGCCTTCGAACGTTCTAGAGAATTCCTGCAAAAAGTGTTTTTGAAATTACCTGAGAAAGAACGCGTTGATGAGCTGATTGATGTTTGGGATGCCAACAACAGCAAAGGCTATCTAACAGAAATGGAAACGACGGCTATACTCACACTCTCAAAGGACTGGCAGGTTGAAAAATCATTTCTGGAAAAGGTAAATCACTAAAGGCTCATCATCTCTCTAAATCTGGCCGATTGCCTCCTACTAACCTCTATCTTTTCCCCGCCTTTTAGTTGCACCAACAGTCCTCCATTAAACCACGTATCAATCGATTCAACCCAGCCCAGATTTATGATGTGTTTTCTGCTCGCCCTGAAGAAAGTTCTGTCATCCAAACGTTCATCCAGAGCATTGAGGGATTTATGGATCATTGGTTTGAAGTTTTCGAAATACACTTTTATGTAATTCCCATCCGACTCAAATAGCCTGACATCGGACAATCTTACAAACCAACATTTGTCACCATCTTTTACAAAGACCTGGTCTTCTCCGCCTAGTTTATGATCTCTGTTTCCGGCTTTCTTAGATGATCTAGCCTGAATCTTTTGAACGCTTTCGGAAAGACGTTCTGCTTGAATAGGCTTTAGCAAATAGTCAAGTGCATTAAATTCAAATGCTTTCAAAGCAAATTCATCGTAGGCTGTTGTGAAGATTACCTGCGGAACTCGCTCCATATTCTCCAACAATTCAAAACCGGTTTTTCCTGGCATCTGTACATCGAGAAAAATCACATCCGGATCATGTTCCTCAATCTTTTCGATTGCCTCATCCGCATTGACTGCTTCATCAACTACATCGATGTTAGGATGATTTTCCAATAGACTTAACAATTCCTTCCTTGCAAGTCTTTCGTCATCGATAATTATTGCTTTCATATTTTGGGTATTGATATTTTCGTTAGGACTGTATCCGAGTTTTCGTTCTTGATGCTGAAAGTTGCTTCTCCATGATACAAAAGTTCTAGTCTCTTTCTTGTGTTTTCCAAGCCCAATCCAATGCCATTTTTCCTCTCTGAAGAAAGCTGACCGGTATTACGGATTTCTAATGTAAGATGTTTTTTTCTAACGGTCGTAACGATGCTAATAGTTCCACCGTTTTTCAAATTTGAAATACCATGTTTTATACCATTTTCAACCAACGTCTGAAGCATTAATGGTGGCACCAAAAACTCTCCAGTCCTCCTATCTATATCAAAGTTGATAGATAAACGCTCTTCGTATCGAATGGACTCCAGAGCCAGGTAATCCATTACTGTTTTTAGTTCTTCACTAAAGGTGATGACTTTTTTACGATCACTAATCAAGGAATTGCGAAGTATGTGAGATAGTTGCGTGATTGATTCTTTTGATTTTGAGGGGTTCTCATCCACTAGAGCTCGAATGCTATTAAGCGCGTTAAAAATGAAATGAGGATTCAACTGCGCTTTGAGGTTGTTTAGTTCGGCTTCCATGGCCTCAGCCTCCACCTTTAGTGATTTGTTATAGCGATCTACGTAATGAAATGTAAAGTAAAAAATAACCCATATAAAATAGACTGCCCAGTACCCCAAAATGGTAACAGCGATGGTTACTGACAGCATATCCAACTTACTAACCCCTCCTGCGAACAATTCAGTTGCGCCCAGGTACACGATATAGTTGAGGGCGCTCAACAACAATGAAAACGCCAGAATCCTTGGTATAAGGGTGGCCAATTTCAGATCAAGCCATTTTAGCTTTATAATAAGCCAACGAAAGAGATGCGTTGTTAGAATATTGTAGATCACCTGAAGCAGAATACCTACCGCCTGATCCACCTCAAAACTTTCAGCGAAAGTATAAAGGAAAATCTGGAAGAATCCCCACATTCCCCACCCTACAATTTGGCAGAGCCAATAGATTTTGTACCTGTTCATCCGTTGATTAAGCTACTTAAGACGATCGATGTTAATCTGTGGTTGGGGTTTTGTTAATAATATTTAACAAAACCATCCAAATCAAACTCCGTTGGACATAATAGGTCAAAATACTCAAAATAAAAATTATAGGTCAAAATGAAACTACTAATATCAGGCACCATATTTCTGGCAGCCATGTTTCCCGGAATTCCGATTCCTTCTCAGAACAGTCAAGAACTAGTGGAAATGCAAGTTCTTGCAGATGACGTACTTAAGGACAAAGTAAAGGTGTATGACTACACTGGCAATTTGCTAAAAGAAATGGCAGCAGAAGATGTGGCCAATAATCAGATCAGCATTGCCGACTATTTCGTCTTAGACAATAGCGGTTTTGCATTCAAGTATCTGGGTGACTACTACTATCTGCGTGACTAGGACTAGCCGTTGAAGTAAATCTTACCTACTTGCTGCCATCGATAGCAATTCTTTTCTATTTTCGAAAAAAAAGCAATAGATGAAGAAGTTACTATTAGCCGCAGTTCTGGTAATCATATGTTTAGTAGAGGTTAGTGCACAAACTCACAATGAGTATGTCATTTCTTTCGAAAATGCTGTTCATCACGAAGCAAGAGTAGAAGTCAAGTTTTCCAACCTGGAAAACAAGGTTCTCTCGCTACGAATGAGCCGGACTTCTCCAGGTCGTTATGCTATTCATGACTTTGCTAAAAATGTTTACAACGTAGCGGCAACAGACGGGAACGGAAATGAACTGCCGATTACAAGGCCAAATCCGCAACAGTGGGATGTAAGTGGACATAATGGAGAAGTTACGTTCACCTATACCTTATTTGCTAACCGAGGCGGAGGCACCTATGCTCAAGTTGATGAGACACATGCACACTTAAATATTCCAGCTACTTTCATTTACGCTCCTGCTCTTTCTCAACGTCCTGTAAAGGTGACGTTCAATGTGAGAGAAGACCTTAATTGGAAGGTAGCTACGCAGCTGAAGAAGATTTCGGGAACTACTTACTATGCTCCTGACCTGCACTACTTCATGGATAGCCCAACGGAGCTTAGTAATCACTCTGTACGAGAATTTCCCGTTGAGTCTGGCGGCAAAACATATAACGTCCAATTTGCACTTCATCATAATGGAACCGAAGCAGAATTTGATGAGTATTGGGAGAACACCAAGAAGGTTGTCCTTCAGGAAATGGCGGTGTATGGAGAGATGCCTGATTTTGATTTTAGCAGTTATGTCTTTCTTGGATGCTACATTCCAAACGCTTCGGGTGACGGGATGGAACATCGGAATTCTACCATCTTGACCAGCACAAGTTCACTTGCCAGAGGTGGCATGGAAGGAAACATCGGGACCGTTTCACATGAGTTTTTCCATGCCTGGAACGTGGAACGTATTCGTCCACTATCGCTTGAGCCATTTGACTATGAGGAAGCCAACATGTCGGGTGAGCTATGGTTTGCGGAGGGGTTCACTAGCTATTATACACGACTCATTCTTTGCAGAGCAGGAATCATTACAGAACAGGAATATATTGAAGGTCTATCAGGCGGACTCAATTATGTCTGGAACTCCCCGGCTACAAAATATCGAAATCCAATTGAGATGAGCTACCAAGCTCCTTTTGTCGACGCTGCGACCTCTGTTGATCCTGTCAATAGGGAAAACTATTTTATTTCCTATTATACATATGGCAGTGTGCTGGGACTTGCGCTTGATCTTTCACTTAGAAATCTGGGTACAGGCCTCACCATGGATGGATACATGAAAGCTGTTTGGGAAAAATATGGAAAACCTGAAATTCCATACACAGTTCGAGACGTAGAAAATGTTCTCAAAGAATACGCTGGTGCTGATTTTGGGTCAGATTTTTACGCCAAATACATTTACAACAGTGAGATGCCCGACTATGCTAGTCTCCTTGAAAAAGTGGGTGTCGTATTTAAAAAAGCTAACCCAGACAATCCCTACTTCGGCGCGGCAGTTAGAGTGGAAGATGGTATGGCAACTTTACTAACCAACTCTCCAGAAGGCTCTCCATCTTATTTGGCAGGCCTAGCATCGAGAGATGTCATCCTATCAGTTGATGGAAAATCGTTGGACAAGGTAGATAGGTTTAGTGATTTCCTAAATAACAATTACAAGGTTGGGGATAAGGCTGAAATCAGCTTCAGCCGTTTCGGGGAAGAACAGAAAACAACCATCACTTTTGCTGGAAGTCCGAGCTACACAACCTACATAAAAAAAGGTGATAAGAAAGCTGAGAAGATGAGAGTTGAATGGTTAGGAGAAAAATAATTTGCTAGTTGCTGGAAAGTTCTTCCTTGAGGAATTTTCCGGTGTAGCTTCTTTTCTCTTTGATCACTTCTTCGGGTGTCCCTTGAGCGATGATCTCCCCACCTCCAGAACCTCCTTCCGGCCCAAGATCAATAATGTAGTCTGCCACCTTAATTACGTCCATGTTGTGCTCGATGATGAGCACGGTATTGCCCTTGTTGACCAACCGTTGCAGCACATCCAGGAGATGTTCAATATCCTGAAAGTGCAATCCTGTTGTTGGCTCGTCCAGAATATAAAAAGTTTTACCTGTGTCCTTCTTCGAAAGCTCCGTTGCCAATTTAACACGCTGAGCCTCCCCTCCTGAAAGAGTCGTCGCGTGTTGGCCCAGCGAAATGTAACCTAGTCCCACCTCGTCTAAGGTCTTCAGCTTCCGAACGATTCGAGGTTGGAATTCAAAAAACTCTACGGATTGTGAAACAGTCATGTCAAGCACATCCGAAATAGATTTTCCTTTAAATCGTATTTCCAGTGTTTCCCGATTGTATCTCTTTCCTTTGCACGTTTCACAGGGCACATGAACATCAGGCAAAAAGTCCATTTCAATCAAACGCATTCCACCTCCACCGCATGTTTCGCATCGTCCTCCCTTAACATTGAATGAAAACCTTCCAGGCTTGTACCCTCTGATCTTTGCTTCAGGCAACTCAGAAAAAAGACTTCTGATTTCTGAGAAAACCCCAGTGTATGTAGCAGGATTTGATCTCGGCGTTCGCCCAATTGGTGACTGGTCTACTTCAATGATCTTATCAAAATGATCGTCTCCTTTTATCTTCTTGTATGGGAGCGGCTCAGGTCGGCTTTTGTACAGTTTCTTTTTGAGCAGCGGGTACAGCGTCTCGTGAATAAGCGTAGATTTTCCACTTCCAGAAACCCCGGTGACCAGAATTAGGCTAGCCAGCGGCAATTTCAGATCAACAGATTTGAGGTTATGTCCCGAGGCTCCGGAAAGCTCCAACCATTTCCCATTGGAAGCTCTTCGTTCCAATGGAATTTCAATTTTCTTCTTCCCATTCAAGTAATCTGCTGTTGCACTTTTTTGCTTTACGAAGCTTTTGGGAGTTCCGCTTGCAACAATATGGCCTCCGTGCCGGCCTGCCCCTGGACCAATATCAACGACCTCATCAGCTTCCAGCATCATCTCTTTGTCATGTTCAACAACGATAACCGTATTGCCCAAGTCTCGCAGATCTTTCAATGCTTGAATCAACTTGACATTGTCTCGTTGGTGAAGTCCGATGCTAGGCTCATCTAAGATGTAGAGCACATTCACCAACTGTGTCCCGATTTGAGTTGCTAGTCTAATTCTTTGCGCCTCGCCGCCGGACAGTGTTTTCAAAGGTCTGTTGAGGTTCAGATAGGTCAATCCAACATCCAGCAAAAATCCAATCCTTTTTCTGAGCTCCTTTAGAATCTCCGTGGCAATAATCAGCTGTCGATCATTCAGTTTTTCCTCGATATTTTCCATCCATGATCCAAGTGTGGTAATATCCATCTCGGCCAATTCGCCGATGTTTTTATCTCCGATCTTATAGTGCAGCGCTTCCTTTTTCAGTCGTTTACCTTTGCACTCCTCGCATACCTTCGAATCTGTAAATTCTTTGACCCAGGCTTGAATCTTCTCAGATCCGCCATCCTTTTGTTTTTCCAGAAAATTTATGATCCCCTCAAATTTTGTATTCCAATCGGTGCCCGGATATTTGACTGAGCTAACCGCGACTGGCACATCATCACCATAGAGCAACAGATGAATCACCTCATCAGGAATATTCTTTATTGGTGTTGAAAGGTTGACTTTGTTTCTCTTAAGAATAGCTTCTACCTTCTTAAAAATCCAGATATCTCGATACTCACCAAGTGGCAAAATACCTCCGCGACTTATACTTAGGTTTTCGTCAGGAATAATTGAGTTCCTAGATATCTCTTCAATAACACCAAGCCCATGACATTCGGGGCAAGCTCCATAGGGCGAGTTGAAGGAAAACGTATTTGGAGCTGGATCGTCATACGCCAGACCAGTTTCAGGGTCCATGAGATTTTTGGAGAAATGCGAGACACTCTCGTCTTCCTTTAGAATCATCATGACACCAGACCCATGCTTCAACGTGTCATTGACGGACTGTCGAATTCGTTTTTTGTCCTTTTCAGCTACAACAATCCGGTCAATTACAATTTCAATGTCATGGGTTTTGTATCGGTCCAACTGCATTTTCGGAACAAGATCTTGCACCTCCCCATCCACTCTGACTTTGGCAAAACCCATTTTCCTGATTTGGACAAATAGCTCACGATAATGACCCTTTCGCCCTTTTACAACTGGAGCCAATAATACCAATTTTTCTCCGTCGAAGTTTTTTAGAATCATATCGATGATCTGGTCTTCAGACTGCCTCGTCATCTTATTTCCAGAGAGGTATGAAAAGGCTTCTCCAGCTCTGGCATAAAGAAGTCGTAGAAAATCATAGATTTCCGTTACAGTCCCTACTGTCGATCGTGGATTACGTGAAGTAGTCTTCTGTTCAATCGAGATTACTGGACTTAGTCCCTCGATTTTGTCCACATCAGGTCTCTCCATGTCACCGATGAAAGACCTGGCATAAGCACTGAAGCTTTCCATGTACCTACGCTGGCCCTCGGCATAGATCGTATCAAATGCCAATGAAGATTTACCACTCCCGCTAATCCCTGTGATTACAATGAGTTTATTGCGCGGAAGCTTTAAATCTATGTTTTTTAGATTGTGCTCCCGAGCCCCAATTATTTCGATAACCTCTTCTCTCTTTTCCAAAATGACACGTGGTGATAAAACTTGAAAGCGCGAAGTTAAAAGTTTGGTGAGAGATTATACTGACTATAAAAATCATCAATGACATCTACTGCTTCAGTCGCCGTATCTACAACCGCAAATAAGTTCAAGTCATCTTCATTTATATTGTTTTCCTTGCCAAGCATCACCTCTTTCATCCAATCCACCAGTCCGGACCAATAGTCGACGCCTACCAGCACAATCGGGAACTTACCGATCTTTTCGGTTTGTATCAATGTCAAAGCTTCGAACAGTTCGTCCATGGTGCCCATACCTCCCGGTAACCCAATAAACCCTTGAGAATATTTCACAAACATTACTTTCCTCACAAAGAAGTAATCAAAGTCAATGCTCTTATCCCGATCAATGTAGATGTTGTGATTTTGCTCAAACGGAAGTTCTATGTTAAGTCCAACTGACTTCCCTCCCTGGGAGTGTGCACCCTTATTTCCAGCCTCCATAATTCCAGGGCCACCGCCGGTAATTACTCCATATCCGTGACGAACAATCTTGGCTGCGATCTCTTCTGCGATCTTGTAGTACTTATTATCAGGATTTGTTCTGGCCGAACCAAAAATTGATACACAAGGTCCAATTTTGGCCATTTTTTCAAAGCCCTCCACAAATTCTGCCATGACCTTGAAAATCACCCACGAATCCGAAATTTTTATTTCATTCCAATTACGTTCTTTGAAGGCTTTAATAATTTTCGCTCTCTGCTCTTCTGAAATTTCGTTTTCTTCCATACCTACTTTACTAAATTTTTGAGGGCAGAATGTAGTGAAGGATATTGAAAATCAAATCCTGTCTGCTCAATTTTTTTACTAGACACTTTGTTTCCGCCCGTTAGCATTACTTGCATTTCGCCGACCAGCAACCTCAAAGCAAAGGAAGGAACGTTTGGAAGAATCAAAGGTTTATTTAATTCCTTAGCTAGTTGCTTTGTGAAGTCCTTGTTAGTAACCGGGTTGGGAGAAACAGCATTAAAAACTCCAGTCTCTTCATTTTTTATCATGTGGATAAATAGCTGACAAAGGTCATCTAAATGAATCCAACTCATGAATTGTTTGCCCGAACCCAGTGGTGCTCCGACTCCAAGTTTGATCGGTTTTGTCATCTCGACAAGAGCTGCACCTTTATCACTTAATACAATCCCAACTCTGACGATCGAGTTTCTAACGCCAAATTCATTCAGGTTAGAGACTTCCCCTTCCCAATCAGCTACTACGTCAGCCAAAAAACCCTTGCCCTTTTCTGAATTTTCATCAACCAGGTTTTCTTTGGTATCCCAGCCGTAATAGCCAATTGCCGACGCTGAGATAAAATGTTGAAGTCTTGAATTGTGATTGCGAATGGCTTCAACTAGAAGGCGCGTAGCATTGATTCGACTGTCATAAATTTCCTGTTTCCATTTTTTCGTCCATCGTTTTCCTGCAACACTTGCGCCCGCCAGATGAATAATGATATCAGAATTCTTGATCGCCTCTTTGTCTATTTCGCCTTTTTCTACGTTCCAGTGAAATGATTCATGTGTTCCTTTCGTTGGATGTCTGGAAAGATGCGAGACTTCAAAATGATTTTCAACAAGAAGTTCACTTAGCCGTTGACCTACAAGACCCGTGCCTCCGGTAATCAAGATTCTTTGGCCTTTCAATGGTAAATTTGTGGATGAATCAGTCATGCGAATAAAGGTTTATAAAAATACACTTCTAGCCATCATTTTGTTTGGCTTCCTTCAAGTAACTGGTCAAAAAAGATTTGACCTGGCTATAAAAAGTACCTCGATCGATCTGGACGAAAAAGGCCTTGCTGGTTTCGGGAGTGAATTTGATTTCACGCGTGATGAAGTAAGAAAAGGTTGGTGGAAGTATGCTCGGCAATTTGGGAATCCTTTGGATATGCGGACCTACTACGAGGTGACGATCCCAGCAGCAGCCTCAGATGGAAATGTAGATCTTTTGGTCTTTGCTCAAACGATCGAAGAGGGTGGCAAAACCCTATTTAAGATCGGACTCAAAGAGGAGAAATACAAGTCCCAGGCCAAGGAACTACT
>JBDVJN010000037.1:0-13534 GCA_039961455.1 Cyclobacteriaceae bacterium
AGCAGGGATTTGCCATGCTTGATTCCTTTTACATAGGTGATGGTTGTTTTCAAACTTCCATCGCTAGCATATGTTTTTACTAATCCGTCCTTCTTTTCAACTGAGTCTGTTTTCTTTTCAAGCTTTGCAGTTAATCTTTCCTCACTTACATCGACAGAACTAAAGATAAGAATAAGAGCTACAATACTGAGAAATACCCAAAAAGTATTGTGATACCTAAATTTCATTGGCAATAGAATGATTTGTGTCCATCTAAACTAGAACGACTTAAATGTATAATTATTCCGCCGAAAAAGGAGAGTGCTAGGCAATTCGCAGGATGCACAATATGGGTTTGTATTAGCTTATTATTAGGCTGATACAATTTTTCGGGAAAAACGCATCAATTACTAGTCTTTATAATAATAGAATCTAGGAAATAATCGCCTAGGTAGCTTTGGTGGCTAAAAGGTCCCTCTAGGAGGGGCCTTACTTTATTTATTCCATCGGCTCGAATCTATGATTTAAGCGAATGTTATGTTAAAAAGGGAGAGTTCATATTTTCTGCTTACCATTAGCCTACTGTCAGCTCTTGCACAGGAGAAACCAGTTGGAGCAAACCTTACTGATCTTTCCCCATTTGCAACAATCTGGATTTACACAAATGCGTTGAAGCAATCTTCGAGTTGGCTTATTCGTAATGCGGATGATGAGAACGATCCAATTAATGGATCTTCTGAACTTAGAAATCATCTTTCAGATGCTTTTGATGAGTTTGGTTACCCACTCCAGGTGCCGTTTACAGTCGACACGTCGACCGAGACGGTGGGGAAGAACCTGGAGGTCAGTTGTTTTGTCTTAACAAACCAGCCAGAACCCTACCTGTATCCATCCGGAGACTACCTACTCTTATTCGAAGGAAGCGGTAGTATTAGGGTCGAAGGAGATGTGGACGGAGAGGTGATGGTATTCTCACAGGCAGGTCAGCATGCAGTTCCAATTTCAAATCCAACATCTTTTGGCGTTCAACTATTCATAACCAGCTCGTTGGTTTCTGATCCGATCAGAAACGTGCGGTTGATATTTCCTGAATATACACAGACCCACGAGACCCAAAAATTTCGGAATGATTTTATTGAGCTAGCTCAAAACTTCGATGCGTTGAGATACATGAAACCTGCCAGATCTGAAAATAACAATATTGAAAACTGGTCGGATAGAACGCTTCCAGATAATTTCTCTTTTTTTCTTGATGTGGAAGACGATGTTTTGATCGGTATGCCGTTCGAGGATATTATTGAATTGTCGAATTTGGCCGAAGTTGATCCTTGGGTATCTGTTCCATACAAGGTAAATGACGAGTTTGTGACCAACCTGGCCCATCTCTTCGATACACTTTTAAATGATGGCCGCAAGTTGTATATGGAATATGGTAACGAAGCATGGAATCCTAGCTACCCCACTACCAGACAGTACCTGCTTGATCAAGGCAATTTGTTAAACCTGGGAACGCATGAGAATGCAGAGGTAGCCGAATTGCAGGCTGTCCATCGATTTTATGCAAGACGAATGTTTGAAGTCATTGAGATTTTCAATAATGTTTTTGATAATGATAGTCGTGTTGTAAAAATCCATGGAACTCAATCAGATTCATTTATAGCGGATTTGGTCTTTGAAGCTTATGAGCTTCCTGAAGTAAATCCAAATGACCTACGTCCTGATGCAATTGCCCCGGCATCCTACATTGGTGTAGAACTTTTTGATGATTTAGCAAACCAAGGGTTGGAGGTTTGTGATCATTCTGCTCAGGATTTACTTGACTCATTGATTGCAAGAATTGATCGAGAAATGGAGCAGTCGCTTGCTGCTTTCGCCTCTCAAAGTGCAGCAGATGGTATCGCTCTTTTTGCCTATGAAGGAGGGCAGCATGTAACCGAGATTAACTTTCAGCCGATGGTTGCATGCGCAGAGCAACGCGTGGCGGACATGAACCGCCTTCCGGGAATGGAAAACTTCTTCTGCCAGCTTTTTGATAATTGGTATGCTGTCTATGGAGGCGAACTCATCATGGTCTTTAATCTTGCGGAGCGACCTGACGCTTTTGGTTCTTTTGGCCTTCTAGAGAGCCAATGGCAGACGCTGAATGAGTCGAATAAATGGAGCGGATTGGAAAACTGTGTGCTAGATCCGACAGTTGATCCACCTTTAGGTTTGAATCAACGTTCGGTGGCTATTTATCCTAACCCCGCAAATAGTAGTATTAATTTAGACTTTGGAGTAGCGCCAAAAACCGTAGAGATTGAGCTGTTGGATTTGGGTGGAAATGTTCAGGCACGGAAGAAGTTCAACTCAGTACGTAGAGCTAATCTTTCAAATATCACCCATCTCAAAAGTGGAGTGTATCTACTACGAATCTTGATAGATGGCGTGTTGGAGACAAGGAAGATTTTGGTTGACAGAAGATGAGTTGAAAATCCTTTAACTTCTATTACAAACTCCTGCCTAATTTTTCAAAGGAACTTTTATATTTGCACTCCTTTTCGAGCAGCCTCCCATTGGAAGTTGTTAGAAATTCAGAAAAACCTACGGAGAGGTGGGTGAGTGGCTGAAACCACATGTTTGCTAAACATGCGTGCGAGAAATCGTACCGGGGGTTCGAATCCCCCTCTCTCCGCTCATGGTTTGCTAGCTCAACTGGATAGAGCGCCTGCCTTCTAAGCAGGGGGTTCCAGGTTCGAGTCCTGGGCAAATCACAACCATGACGAAACCCCAACCATTTGGTTGGGGTTTTTGTTTTGCTAGCTCAACTGGATAGAGCGCCTGCCTTCTAAGCAAAGGGGTTCCAGTCGGGCGGACGTTTCCGTTCGAGTCCTGGGCAAATCACACCATGAAGAACCCCAACCATTTGGTTGGGGTTTTTTGTTTGCTATAGCTCAGCTGGATAGAGTGGCCTGCCTTCTAAGCAAGGGGATTCCAGCCGCGCAGACGTTTCCGTTCAAGCCTCTGATCAAACAACGCCATGAATAAGGTATTTACAAATCGAGAGTACTTTTCTTGCGCAGAAATGGCATCGGGCCCTTGCTGGGAGTGGAGCGCACTTTTGTAAGTGAAGGGTTAATTATCGAATGGATTAGATATGTACATACGTTAAGCCCCTTCTTTTAATCCAGCCCTTAGGGAAAACAAAAGGGCTAAGTAGCTGAGTACATACCATTTTCCGAAGCGGCCGAAGAATGGCATTTCTACAGATAGGTCGAACAAGTCTAGCTCGATATTGAGGCCCAAAATATTGAGCTCCAGACCCTCTTCGATGCCAATACTAGTTCCAAGCAATCCAAGTAGAGATGCCTGAACTCCAGTTCCGCTGGCTGATAGACCCAAAGAGTGCTCGAGCGGCCTCCAGTCTTTCCCAATGGCGGTTGATGGAAGATCAAGACCAAGCTCAGGAACTTTCAGTCCGATCCACGCCACGAATGTGTTACTATTGGGGCCTGGGTAAATTTCGTATTCCTTCGCCCAAGGATACTCCTTGATGGCAGCGTCTACTTTGCTGATAATTGACTCAACTTGATCTCCCCTAAGATCCAATAGTAGAGTCGGTTCATTTCCATACCAGCTTTTGTCAGGGACAATGTTCTCACGGAAAAGCACATTACCAATGCGGTCTTTTCTCCATCCAATGACCTGACTCACCTCATACCTTTTGGCACCTCGGGGTTTCATTGCAATCCAGGAGTGAACCGCAAACATTCCTTTAAGACCCCAGGTTCTCGCAGCATATACTTGTAGGACTGGTTCGGTGTGCTTATTGGGATCGGGAGCAAATCCCCGACTTTCATTCCGTCTCCGTGGCGCACTATCAGTTCTTGTCCAGTGATCAACTATCAGGGGTGCCAGAAGAAATACAATGAAAAGCGTTCGAGTGAAGAGGAATCGATACGATAGTTTGATCGGTCCATAGATGCGGTTCCCAGAGGCCTTTGAGCTTTTCTGGTTCCGAACCCTTTCCTTATCATTTAGATTTCTATCCATGTTCCATAGCTTCTACGAAAAAAGGAATGAATAGATCGACTATGAGTTTGTGATTGTGTTATGAAATTTGCGCAAGTAAATACTTGCATGTATATTAGCAAGTAAATACTTGCATTTAATGAATCAACGCAGAGATATTTTTCAAGCTATAGCAGACCCCATACGTCGGGACATTCTTTCGACACTTATAGACCAACCCAAAAACCTGAATGCTCTGGCTGAACAATTTTCAATTTCACGGCAAGGAGTTTCACTACATGTCAAGATTTTGGAGGAGTGTGATGTAATATCAATCACAAAGAAAGGAAGGGAGCGATTCTGTAACATAAAGCCAGAAAAGCTCCTGGAAATCATTGAATGGCTGGAACCATTCAAACAACTATGGAGAGATCGATTTGATCAATTGGAAGACCTTTTAAAACACATCGAATAATATAATTATGAATGAAACTAAATTCACCGAGAAACTAGAAAGCAACCAATTAATAGGGGTTCGTACGTTCAATGCGCCAGTGGCAAAGGTTTGGAAAGCGTGGAGCGATCCTGAAATTCTCTGCCAGTGGTGGGCTCCGAGCCCCTATGTGTGTGACATAAAAGCCATGGACTTCAGAGAGGATGGTCACTGGATTTATACTATGACGGGCCCAGAAGGAGACATTCATCGGGGTCGTATGGATTTTCTAAAGATGGAAGAGAACAAAATGTTTGAAGCTGAAGAGTATTTCTGTGATGAAAACGGAGAAAAGGCTGGTGACATTCCTCCCATGCATTTGAGTGTGATATTTGAAGATAATGGCGAAAATACCATTATCACTTCTACAACAACCTTCGCATCCCCTGAGGCATTTAAACAAATGGCTGAAATGGGAGCTGCCGAAGGACTGGACATTGCATTCAGCCAGCTGGAGGAGCTGTTAGCATAATTTGTGACATTGAAGTGAGGCTTTTTTCTTGAGTCATTGCTCTTGTGGGGGCTGGAATATGAATCTTAGAAAAATACCAAATGGCTGAGTTTTAATGTTTTGGTGCACACCTTAGCAACTTTTGGTACGCACCAAACTTTTTTCTATTCAGAATGCTGCTTTGTGAACTAAAATGGACAGTTTAGTCAGAGTGTTTGACGAAATATTGCCGCTTCTAGGGTGTTTTTCATCGAAAACGACGGGAATGTGATATTGGCAAAGTGATATTTCAATTTGTTGATTGAAGACGTATGATCAGTAAATGGCCTTCGTGCAATTCTGCTGCAATATGGCTGGTCTACTGATTTTCAAAAGTGATTTTATTATTGTCCCTATTAAAGGTCAATTGCATTGAATTGCTAATAACATGCAATGCGGAATCCAGACTAGATTTAGGATATGCTCCAGTAAATGTACGGTTAAGGTCCACCGCCTCCGCATTGATCTTTATATCAAAGTCCGCTTCAAGAGATCTGAATACGATTGATAGTGGCGCTTCATGGAACCTTCTGATTTCTTTCTGCCAGTTATCATTTTCAAATGCAAAAGGTGATGATGTGGACCTTCCTGAAATTCTCAGACCCATTCCTCGGCGGAGCCGCTTTCGTTTACCGTCACCCGACAGAACAGATACCTCCCCATCATAACACGTTACCGTGGCGAAATTCTCAAAACTTTTTATTTCAAAAGAAGTGCCAACAACTTGTACCGAGCCTAAACTGAAGGTAACCTCGAAAGGACCACCTTTCACCACGTCAAAGTATGCTATGCCGCTTAAGCTTAACTTTCTTTCCTCGCCCCAATTCTCTTCATTGTATGAAAGGCTTGAAGATGATGATAGGTAAACGATTGAAGAGTCCGGCAAAATAAGATCTTTGGATTCTGCAACCCCCGTTTTTACGGTTTTAGAAGAATCGAAATAGGTAGCGTAAAAAACGAGTGTGCACACGAGTAGGATAGATGCCGCAACTTTAAATACGTTTGTGTGATACCAGGGAATGAGTTTAACTGTGTCTCTTTTTTTTTCCAGCTGCTGGAAACTGCTGTCTGTATTAAGGGGCAACATGGTCCAGGACTCAACTTCACCAAAAATCCTGACATACTCTTCGTAGCCAGGATCTTGTTGAAATTGCTCTAGTTCTTCGGGGCTCAATTCATTATTGATCCAACGAACTACTATCTTCTCCCTATTTTCTGAATCTTTGTCCACCTTACTTATTAAACAGTTGGAGCGGGAAATCTTACACCCCCCACTGCTTTTATATTTTATTATCTCTCAGACCTTTCAAATCACGCCGCAGCTTTTCCATGGCCTTGTACATTTTTTTATGCACAGCGCTAATGCTCACACCTTGCATGTCTGCAATTTCCTGAAAAGTCATTTTGTCTATTTTGTTTAATAGAAATACTGTTCGCTGGCCTTCAGGTAAATTGGAAATTGCAGTCTCAAGCTGACCTTTGAATTCCTTTTCTTCCAGAATAAATTCAGGACTTTCCTTTTCAACTTTACTTTCCGTTTTTTTCTCAAATTGTAGAACGACCTTTTCGTGTTCATACTGATTCAGAAACAAGCGATGGGCTGTCGTAAATAAAAAAGACCGAACCTTTCCTATTAGAACTTTCTTACAGTTTTCCCATAAGCGAACAAATGTCTCGTGCGCTAAATCCTCCGCTTTTTGCAGATTTCCGCATCGGTAATACATGAAGTTCCTGATACCGTTGGCATGGATCTCATAAATATCCCTGTAGTTTTTTTCCAGACAAACCGAGTCATCTTTTTCCATAAATGTGGACCAGTCAGAGGTGGCTTCAAACATAGTAAATGTATGTTACTTCTTCGCTTTCAAGATTCGAATAATTGAAACGCCAGCTTTTGACGACCAAATTAAATTTTAGAAAAGGGGGTGGTAGTTTTTTTCGTGCTCCGGTTTTATTACTGATTCGAGCATTGAATAAATAGATGTTTCAGAAGCAAAAGAATTGAAAATTATGATACATAAAATAGATGTGAGTATGGAATCTAAAAGAGAATTACGAAAGCTTAATCGAATACTTGAACTTTTGATTACCTCGGGAATTGTGTTGCTTATTTGGATTTTTTCGGGGCTTGTGTAAACCGCTTTCAAGAGATATGAACAAGTCAATACGACCGGAATTACATTCGGAGTCAGATTCCGATGTAGATAAATTATTTCTCATTCTAAAAATTATCCTTCCAATATGGATAGTAACACTGGTGATCATGTTGGGCATGATGTTGTTTGGCTGGTAGCTGAGAAACTTGCCACCCTTGATTTGGAAGTCATAATCCACCAAGCATGAATAATCAATCACTACAAGACCGCCAGCTCAAAAGCAATTTACAATACCAGATCGATAAACTACTGAGCATCAAATGCAACCACTGGTAACACTTTCACTTTCAAATCCAATATCCATCAACTTACATTTATCATGATGTGGTTTGTGAGCCACATTACTTTCTAAAGAATTACAAATGGATAGGACTATGAATTCAAACGGAAATACCAAATCGAGCATTGCTATTATGATAAGCTTGATGCTTTTTACTGCACAGCTGAGCATCGCTCAGACTCAACCGTCAGTGCTATCATTTCAGCAAAGAGTCGAACTGTTTAACTATGACAACACAGTAGATCTGGACATAAAGGAAGTAGGTGTTGAAAAGCGGGGTACAGTTGCAATCCAAGATATCACGTTCGTCGGGGTATTAGGCCAGGATCCAGTCAAGGCGTATTTGGTAGTTCCTGAAGGAACTGGTCCGTTTGCTGGAGTTTTATGGGGACACTGGCTTGGTCACCACACATCTAATCGTAGTCAGTATCTGGACGAAGCTGTTGAGTTAGCTTCTAAGGGTGTGGTATCACTTCTGATCGATGCCATGTGGGCAGAACCTGGATGGTACGAGAATCGCGTGTTGGAAGAAGACTACGAAAGTTCTATCAAGCAGGTCATCGAAATGCGCCGAGCAATGGATCTCCTCATGTCCTATGAAAATGTGGATACTGCTCGTATTGGATATGTTGGGCACGATTACTCTGGTATGTACGGTTCCATTGCAGCCGGCATTAACCCTCTGGCACAAACCTATGTTTTCATTGCCGTAACCTCTAGCCTTTACGATTGGGCCTTTTTCGCGAATCAACCGAAATCGAAGATTGAGTACGTCCAGCAAAACGCTGTTTTCGAACTGACCGATTTCGTGAGTCAATTAAAAGGCAGTGTACTTTGTCAGTTCTCGAATGATGATCCGTTTATTTCTAAGACCGATGGTAATGTATTTTTCAACGCACTCACAACAAGCGATAAAGAAAAAAAACGATACGATGCTGGTCACTTTATGAAAGGTGAGGATATCGTTTCCGATCGTCAAGCCTGGTTGATCAGGGAGTTGGGGTTGACGAAGTAGATTTAGAGATTAGAGTCTTTAGCTGTAGGTTATCTTCATGATTTCAAAAACTTTGTCTTCGTTTTTCAGACTTAAAACGGCTTTATCTCCCACTTTTTTATTGATTAATAGTTTAGCGATTGGTGAAATAAATGAGATTTTGCCTTCAGCAATATCCGCTTCATCAACTCCTACAATTTGATAGGTTTGTAGGTCTTTTGCAGTACCAACTTTGAGAGAAACAGATGCTCCAAATCTAACCTCATTCTGAGGTTGATCAGCTAGATCGACGATCCTTGCCTCTGCAATCCGATCGTTCAGTAGTTGCAATTTTGCCTTGATGTGATTCGATGCGATTCGTCTTTCGTTTTCGCTTGTAGTATCCAAATTGGCTCTTTCGTCCTTCAATTCTTGTTTTTCAGCCAGAAGTTTATCCATCCCAACCTGCGTGACATAGTTCGTTACGCCCTTTGGTAAGTTTGCCCTTGGTGGTACCAAGGGAATTTCTTCCTGGTCTTCTTCCTTTACAAATCCTCTGCTCATTGCTTATTAAATTAATAACAACCAGGCCTCTTCCGGGACCTGCTGTTGAATGAGTCAATTTAAATATTAATTTGAATTCTTTGGATTGCTACAATCCACATTGCATCATATCACACAATCATATTAGCTTAGCAATCTAACCCTAAGCACCTGTACAATGGCCCTTTTCGGCGATCATATGCAGTTTGAGATGGCATACAAGCAGTACTATTCTATGCTTGTGGGGTTTGCCTTTCAATATGTGGAAGATGGGGATATTGCTGAAGATGTTGTCCAGGAAGTGTTCAGCAACCTTTGGAATCAATCGGATCGAATCGAGGTGAAAACCAATGTTAAATCATATCTTTTTGGGGCTGTCAGGAATGCTAGCTTGAACCACCTGAAGCATCTCAAGGTAGTTGAATCACATGCTAAGATGACCACTCAACCTGAGGCGTCTGATCCTACGGATTTCATAGAGATGGATGAGCTACAGGAAAAAATTGAGTCGGCCTTAGCTCAGCTTCCTGAAAAGCGTAGACAGATTTTTGAGATGAGCCGTTTTGAGGAAAAAAAGTACCATGAAATTGCGAAGGAACTTGATATTTCCATTAAGACCGTGGAAACGCAAATGAGCCGCGCGTTGAAGGTAATGCGTGAAGTGCTTGGGTCTTACTTAATGTATTTAATCATTTTTTCTTTGATCATGTTGATCGAGGGTTGTAGGGGTGAAATTTAAATTGGATGTCGAAATAGTAGGTAATTGAATTTGAACAGCAACGATATTGAACGCGAAGAGGTGCTTCACCGATACTTTCGGGAGGAACTGACAACCGAGGAAAGGACGGAGGTGGAGGTCTGGCGTGACGCTTCGCAGGAGAATCAGGGTGAGCTTGAAAAAGCCAGAATAATGCACCTGGATCTGAAAGGATTGGCATTCTATAAAAATGCGAACCTTCAGGAGGTGGATCGCTCCTGGGAACAATTCAAGAAAGACAAGAAGATAAAATCTATTCATCAGGAACCAATCAGGAGCTTCACATGGATGAAATATGCGGCCAGTATTGTTCTGCTACTTTCCACAGCTTTGGCTATTTACTATTATGGTAACAATGTGGAGGAAATTACCCTGGCAAGTATAGAAGGCGTAAGGGAGGTAACCTTGCCTGATGGTTCGCTGGTAGCCCTAAATGAACGTGCCAGCATAGAATACCCGGAGCCTTTCCAAAACAACGAACGCAGGATCAAGCTCTCTGGGGAAGCCTACTTTGAAGTGACAAAAAGGTCGGAGCAACCGTTTGTTGTGGAGGTAGGAAATACAGAGGTGCGGGTTTTGGGTACCAAGTTCTTTATTAATAAGCCGTCAGCAAACGAACTAAGCATCCAGGTAGATGAGGGAAAAGTGTTGATTTCTCACAAGGATACTCATCAAATTGCCGAGGCAGGTCAACAGTTTACTCTGGATCTTCAAACCGAAACCTTACTCGAGACCGAAGACGAAACTGGGGTATCTTCATTCTGGAAAAATCGAAGGTTGGTCTTCCAGGTTACATCGCTGGAAGATGTGGTTGCGGTAATCAATGAAGCGTACGGATCGTCCATTCAGTTAGAAGGATCAACCGAGAGGTGTTCGCTGACTGTGACGTTTGACAATGAAGATCTTGAAAATGTGTTGGAGGTAATATCCAGCACTTTGAATTACGAACTAATCGAAGATCAAGGGTCATACATTCTGAAGGGAACAGGCTGTGAGTAGAGTTGCTCTACTTGGTATTTTCATGTCAGTCTCGACCTTGTTGTTCGGACAATCGACCGATCAACCGATTAGCATCTCCTTTGAGAATGAGTCCCTTGAAGGTGCATTGCTGAAGCTTGACCTTGCGCTTGAACGTCAATTGTCCTACAACCCGCAAATACTGCCGTCCGGTGTGGTGGTGAATCAGTCGTTTGAACGGGAAAGTCCTGAGAACGTGTTAACAGCTATTTTAGGCAAAGCCTACCAACTAAAAAACATCGGTGACTATATCATTATTCAGAAGGTTCCACCAATCAAAAAAGAAAAGACGACTTTTCAGATCACTGGAGGTATAACGGATGCAGCGACAGGTCTTGATTTGGAAGACGTTTCCATTTATGAAATCAATTCGTTGCAATCGACCTTATCAGATAAGATGGGTGAGTTTAGCCTCAAGTCAGAAACAAATCTTGAAACAGCAATATTTGTGATCAGCAAGCGATTTTATGAAGACACCATCATCCAGGTAAGTAATTTGAAACCTTTCGAGGCACCTATTGTATTAAAAAAGGAAGAACCGACGAAACCCAGAATACCTATCCGAGAACATGTACGAACCTTCTCCAGTGGATTGGCGAAATTCTTCACTTCTGACAAAGTCCGAACCAATGCAAGCAATGTCAACTTTGTGGACACCCGGATGTTTCAGTTTTCATTGGTGCCGGCCGTAGGCACCAACCGGAAACTAAGCAGTCAGATAAAGAACAATGCATCACTCAATCTGATTGCAGGCTACACGTACGGAGTTGATGGCGTGGAGTTGGGCGGAGTTTATAATATTAGCCGCGGGGAAGTCTGGGGTGCCCAGATTGGTGGTTTTGGTAACACGGTAGGAGGAGAGGTACATGGCTTGCAAATGGGTGGATTTGTAAACACCTCAAAAGATTACGTAAAAGGAGCTCAGGTTGCTGGGTTTATTAATGTAGCTTCTGATAGTGTCAATGGGTTTCAAATGGGAGGCTTCACAAACCTGACTCGGGAGATGCGTGGCATTCAGGTTGCAGGATTCAGTAACCACACCAAGCGAATGTCTGGATTCCAATTATCTGGATTCATTAACACCACACAGGAAATGGAAGGTTTTCAATTGACCGGTTTCATCAACATTGCTAAAGAGGTTAAGGGTCTTCAGCTTAGTGTGATCAATGTGGCGGATACGGTTACCTCGGGAGTTCCCTTTGGACTTTTCAATATTGTAAAAAAGAATGGGTTTATTTCGCCTGCCATTGAATCAGACGATGTAGTACCGTATCGTTTTGCTTTCAGGTCTGGACTAGACAAGTTTTATTCTGTCCTTTCCGCTGGCATTGATCCAGGCGACCATTGGACTTTTGGCGCAGGTTTTGGATCGAGATTATTTCCCTTGAAAGAAAAGAAATTTTTCCTTAATCCCGAACTTAGGTGGGTCAATGTAGCAGAGGGAAGTGGCGCCGAGGATGAGAACAATACGATCATCCGGTTCAACTTCAACTTTGGATACCAGGTGCTCAAACACCTGTCTATAACTACTGGACCCACACTCAATTATTACTACACGAACCATCTGGATGAATCTCGAGACCCCGTCATTTTATTGACTCGCAATCCGATAGTCGATAAGCTCTCTGGTAATTTCAGGCACCAACTTTGGATCGGCTACTCAGTCGGAATAGGTTTTTAAAAAAAAGTAAAAATCTGTCAGGGTAAAATCTGTTTATGGTTCCTCAGCTATAAAACAGATCAAAATGAAAACTCAAAATCGTTACTCTATTTATTGCTTCACCTTCCTTTTGGTATCCTTTGCTGGTTCCGCACAGGAAAGCACTTATTCAAAAACTTATCAATTTTCTCTGGTTCCTCCGATAGGTTCCAATGGACCTCTCAGCGGCGAGACAAGCAACAAGATATCGCTAAACCTGCTTGCCGGCTATGCTCATAGTGTGGAGGCCTTTGAGCTTGGAGGGATTTACAACATCGTTAAGGCAGATGTCAAAGGAGCTCAGATCAGCGGATTTGGGAATACAGTTGGTGGAGAAGTGCACGGATTTCAATTGGCTGGCTTCTTCAATACCAACAAGGGTTACATCGAAGGCGCACAAGTAGCAGGGTTTATTAACCTCACCAGCGATAAAGTGAAGGGCTTTCAGGTTGGTGGGTTCTCCAACATTTCAGCTGCAATAGACGGCTGGCAGATAGCTGGCTTTAACAATCATACAAAAGAAACGAAAGGAACGCAGCTGGCGGGTTTTATCAACACAACCGGGACCTTGAATGGACTGCAATTGGCGGGTTTTATCAATGTCGCGAAAAGGGTAAATGGCGTCCAGTTCGGCGTGGTGAATGTAGCCGATAGCGTCGAATCAGGCGTCCAGTTCGGACTCGTTAATGTGTCTAAAAATGGCTTTATTTCTCCAGGTATGGAAACAGATGATGTTGTTCCCTACCGATTAGTGTTCCGCTCTGGTCGTGAACGATTTTATACTGTTCTCAGCGTAGGTGCTAAAGAAAGTGAGTACTGGTCTTACGGCGCAGGTTTTGGTTCCAGGCTTTACTTATCGGAAAAAAGAAACTTGTTTGTTAACCCGGAATTGAGATATCATCAAATCAATAAGGGCAAAAGCGTAGCTGAAAATCACCTGGTGAAATTGAATGTAAATCTCGGTTATCAACTATTCAAGCATTTGTACATCACTTCAGGGCCTACCGTCAACTTTTATACGACCAAGCAGTTGGACCAAAACGGACGACCACTCATTGACATCGCAAACAATCCATCACATGACAGTCAGAGTGGAAGAAGCAGATATCAGCTATGGGTAGGCTACAGCATTGGTATCGGGTTTTAATCAAGTAGTT
>JBDVJN010000038.1:0-40173 GCA_039961455.1 Cyclobacteriaceae bacterium
ATAAAACACCAATCGTGTACTTCATAAGTATTAAAATTTGCGCAAATATAGAATCATGCCTCGCTAACGAAAATTTTGAAGGCAAATTGTTACTTTTGCGTCCCCATTAGGACTCGTAGCACAACTGGATAATGCACCTGGTTACGGCCCAGGAGATTGGGGGTTCGAATCCCTCCGAGTTCACTATTTACACTTAAAAATGCCTTGGAATCATATTCTGAGGCATTTTTGTTTTCGAACAGTAGGGTTTCAGGTTAAATGCTCAGCACTTACTCCAATCTCCAGCTTGTCCTTGGTTAAATCATGTTAAAATCTGAGACGGGCAAATCATCAGCCTGCCTTTCGAGGTCATTTTCTCCATTTCTCACTCCTCGGAAAAACTTGAATTTGTCTTAATAACCAGACCGGATTGACATAAATCATAATGTCTAGAGAATTTTATCATATCTAATTCGGATAAAAAGATCTAGATATACGCAATTATTCACTAAACCCCCAAATACAACTACCATGTTATCAAAAAAACAAGCCAAAGTGTTTTTTCTAGGCGGTGTTATTCTCTTCATGGCAATTTTTATGGGAATGTCAATACATTCATTGACAGTAGGCATTCCCGCTCAAACAAATGCAGAAGACATCAATGAAGAGGTAATACTCGGAAAGAAACTTTGGGACAGGAACAATTGTATGGGATGCCATACAATCATGGGTGAGGGTGCATACTATGCGCCAGAGCTCACTCGCGTTTACTCAAGAAAAGGGCCTGACTACATTAAGACTGTCCTGACCGCTCCCAATGGATGGGGTCCCCGTGGCAGGATGATGGTCAAGTACGATTTCACAGATGAAGAGGTTCAAGGTTTGATTTCATTTTTTGAATGGATGAATCGGGCAGATCTTAATGGATTTCCCCCCGAACCATCTCTTGGAAAATAGCTCCTATTTAAAATCAAAAAATCACAAACATGAAATTCAAATCACAAAAAATAGCGTATCATTTTTTCGCTCTGAGTATGGTCTTGCTGATTTTGCAAATCATCTATGGCTTCATTCTAGGTTTTGCTCATATGGGCTACGACGGACTACACGAGCTGATTGCCTTTAATACTGCCGTCACAACACACAAGAATCTTTTGGTCGTCTGGCTCCTATCAGGCTTTATGGGTGCAGCATACTTTATTATTCCAGAGGAATCGGACAATGAATTATTCTCTGTTCCACTGGCAAAACTGCAATTCTGGAGTTTTGCCATTGTTGGAGTAGTTGCCGTTATCGGTTTCCACGTCGGCTGGTGGGAAGGACGAAAATTTCTCGAAATACCGCGACCTCTTGACTGGTTAGTAGCAGGGAATGTTATCCTTTTTCTAGTTATCATTTTGATGACCCAATTGAAGGGTAGAAAGAGCAGTACCACCTCCTGGGTGTTAATCATGGGCCTTGTTTTTGCGGCTCTACTGTACTTACCCGGAATGATCTACTTTGACAATATTTCCGTGGATTCATTTTTCCGATGGTGGGTCGTTCACTTATGGGTAGAGGGTGTTTGGGAATTGATTATGGGCGGCATCCTGGCTTACTTGCTAATTAAGATCACTGGTGTAGATCGTGAAGTAATTGAAAAATGGCTCTACGTGGTTGTCGGCTTGACCTTTATTTCTGGTATACTCGGTACCGGTCACCACTACTACTATACCGGAGGCCCAAAATACTGGTTGATGGTCGGTGGAATTTTCTCCGCACTGGAACCATTGGCATTCTTGGGGATGACCGTTTTTGCTATTCAGATGTATAGAAAAGGGAACAAAAAGCATCCGAACAAACTGGCGCTGTATTGGACATTAAATACAGCAATAGTGTCTTTCGTTGGAGCTGGTCTTCTAGGTCTTGCTCATACATTACCAAGTGTCAATCTGTACACTCATGGAACACTAGTGACGGCTATGCATGGTCACTTAGCATTCTGGGGAGCGTATGCTTCACTTGTACTTGCAATCATAAGTTATAGTATGCCATTGATGACTGGTCGCAAGATCTACGACAATAGAAGGGGACATTTAGCCTTTTGGTGCTCTAACATAGGTATGTTGGCTATGACCTCTGCTTTTGCAGCGGCCGGCATTGCACAGGTGTACCTAGAGCGAATTGCCGGTTATGACTTCATGACCACTGCAGAAGAAATTGAGCCGCATTTCTTTGTGCTGATTCTGGCTGCATCGCTCTTCACTGTGGGCATTCTGTTCTTTGTCGCCAATTTCCTCAAGTTTGGAAAACCAACAGATGAAGGATTGAAGGAAGAGGAGGATTTCGAAGCGTTGCATAATGCGGCATAATGCTAAATAAATAGATCGTTGAGGCTGTGCTCTTTTTTAGAGAGCCAGCCTTTTTTTAAATCAATCTAAAATAATAATTACTAAGATGCTTTTAACAGAGGAACCCTTTTATAAGAAAGTGGGAAATGAAGTGGAAATCTTTGAACATGCGTTCAAAAACAAACTACCACTTTTACTCAAAGGGCCTACAGGAACCGGGAAGTCCAGATTTGTCGAATACATGGCTCACTATATGCAGCTCCCTTTGTACACTGTCGCTTGCCATGAGGAGACCTCAGCAACAGACCTTATAGGTAGGTACATCATTAAGGGCGCAGAAACCGTTTGGCAGGATGGACCTCTAACAAAAGCTGTGCGAGAAGGAGCTATTATCTACCTTGACGAAATTGCTGAAGCCCGTCCAGATGTAATCGTCGCCGTTCACTCGCTTACTGACTTTCGCCGTACACTGTATCTTGATAAGCTGGGGGAAGAGATTGTAGCTGATGAAAATTTCATGTTCATTGCCTCCTTCAACCCAGGCTACCAACGGGGGTTCAAAGAATTGAAACCTTCTACACGTCAGCGTTTCATCTCCGTGTCTTTTGAGTATCCAAAACCCAAGGTAGAGATAGAAATCATTAGAACTGAGTCTGGAGTAGATGAGGATACCGCCAAAAAATTGATGAAAATAGGAACCAAAATTCGCAACTTGACGGAGCTCGGACTCACCGAAACGGTTTCCACGAGACTGCTGGTAGATGCGGGGAAATTGATTAGCACAGGATTAGAGAAAAGACTAGCAACAGAAGTAGCCGTGGTTGAACCATTGACTGATGACGAGGATACGTTGCAAGCCTTGCGAGACTTGGTCAGCTTGATGATTTAGAAATGGAATTCGATCAACTCATATTCCAAAGGGTTTATAACTTCCTTAGCAAAAGGAAAAAAGATGACTTAGGCGAGTCTCAATTCACTGTCCATTTAGAAGATATTCGTCCAAGATTGTTGATTTTGTCTCGTGCAGTAACCGGAGATCCAATTGAGTTGGTTGGTTCCGAACGTGAGGGAGGATGGGTCGACGACACATTTTACTTACCACAGAAAAGTGCCTTTTTTGATTCACTGGGAATGAATCTTAAATTCTACTTTTTTAGAATCTTTTATTTGGCCGCACAACGAGACCTGCGGTTTAATTGGACTCATGACCAAAATAAGTCGGCATCTGAATCTCAGGAACAAGCTGCTCATTCATCTTCCAAAGTGCTCGATCATCTTTTCGATGAATTCCCCCTTATCGAACCCATTTACAAAGTGTTAATTGAAAAGTTGGAAGTTGGAAGTAGCGGAGACCAATCTGAATTTGAATCAAGCTGGCTTTTCGGCAGATGGATGAAAAATAGTCATCGTCACGAGGACAAATCAGAGCTCGAAAACATTTCAGATAAATCCTTTACCTCAAACAATGTCAAAGCTGAAACGGAATTAAAAGCCAAACAGGCGGACGAAATCGAGGTAATCGAGGTCGACAAGAAAGCACAAGAAGACTATATGCTTACTCATAATTTTGAAAAGGCAGAAACCATTGATGAATTCAATGGCGTTTGGAGAGATTTTGACGGGGACGACACGTTGAATGATGATGCAGAAGCTCTGAGCGATTACAATCTGAAACACATGATTCGGGTTGACGATCCTGTGCACTCTATCTATCAGGCTGAAATGGCTGCAAATGTCACAATCTCAGAAAGTCGTGAAATTCAGCCAGATGAGTTTCATTTGACTTACCCTGAATGGGACTATTCGAAACAGGCCTATAAGCCAGATTTTTGCAAGGTATTTCCCAAAAGGTTAATCCGCTTGAAACCGGATTATTATCACAAAACACTGGAATTAAACAGGTCAGTATTTACGGAACTGCGAAAAGTATTCGCGAAGCTGAACAATGATTTGGAATTGATAAAAAGGCAAATTTCAGGAGACAATATTGATATTGATGCGGTGACTGATCGGTTCGCCGATTTGCATGCTCGCAGAACACCAGAGGAGAGAGTATACATGAGTAGTCGCAAGCAGAAAAAGGAACTCTCACTACTATTTTTACTTGATTTAAGTTTATCGAGTGATAGCTACTCAAAAGGGAACAGAATTATCGACGTTGAAAAACAGGTTTCCATTCTATTCGGTGAAGTGTTACACGAATACAACATCGATTTTCAAATTGACGGATTTTACTCAAAAACCAGAAACAAGACTACCTATGTAACGCTAAAGAGTTTTGATCAGTCCTGGAGTCGTGCAAAATTGAATATCGGAGCGATCCAACCTGAAGGCTACACGCGGATTGGGCCAGCTATACGTCACGCAAGCCATCTGCTAAAGAAAAGAAAAAACAGGAAAAAGTGGTTGATTTTGCTTTCCGATGGAAAACCAAATGATTACGATCGGTATGAAGGAAAATATGGCATCAAGGATATCAAGCAAGCACTACGTGAATTGAATTCCGATGGAATAAACAGCTATGCCGTAGCGATCGAGGAACAAGCCAAATACTACTTACCGCAGATGTTTGGGAATAATCACTACAATATTCTTTCAAGCCCAGTCCAAATGATCAATTCGCTGACTAAGCTTTATAAACGAATAGAAGGGAATTGATTGTTCGCGATGGAATCGCTAGTCGGATGAGGACTTAATTTTCAAGAAAAACTCTTTCGCATTCTTTATCCTTAGTTCCGAAAATTTCTCCTTCAAAACAAAGAAGCCAAGAAAAGTATGTGAACTTAATCTTTTAATCATGTAGGTGTGCAATGCAGATTCGGAATCGTAATACTCAGATGAATCAAAAAGGTTGTCTATTCCTTTCGACTGATCAAGTGCTAATATTTCATCAATAGCTTCCTTGGAGTCAGAGGATTTATAGAGAAAACTCCTGTCAGTACAATCTAAAACGAAGATGAAACTGTCAGGAATTATCGCATTAAGAGCGTTAATCTGAATTTGGAGACCAGCAAACATATATTGACAATAGCCGAAAAAAAGGGGAAGGTTTGCACATGTCTGGTTGAAAAGTTCATAGCTGGTTGAACGGATGCAAAACCTTCCCTTTGTAAAAACAAATGTAGATTTTGCTGATGACAGGGACTATGGTGGCTAATACAGTAAAAGCTCTAGTTAATTTCACTAGATAGGATACTAAAACGTTATACGTTCTTGATCAAACCAAGTGTAATTGCCTTCTTGGTCAGTTCAGCCATGTTTTTTGCCTGAAGCTTCTTCATGATGTTTCCCCTGTGCGCTTCAACCGTTCGCTCGCTAATGAAGAGTTTATCAGCAATTTCCTGACTCTTAAATCCATCAGCAATATGATTGAGAACCTCCAATTCTCTCTCGGTCAGTTGGATCGCCTGTTTAGCTTTTTGCTCCTTTTTAATGCCCTTGTAGGAATTTAGAGCTGTATCTATCACAACTTTGCTAAAAAACTTACCTCCACTGACGACCTTCTCTATCGCTACGATTATTTCATCTGCTACACTATCCTTCACCACATACCCACACACATTGTAGTTCAAACTCTCCAGCACGTATTCCTCCTCTTTATGCATGCTTAAGATTATGACCTTGATTCCAGGATACTCTATTTCTAGAATTTTGGAAGCTTCCAGTCCGTTCATCTCTGGCATTGAAATATCCATGATAATGATATCCGGAGCCAACCCTGCTTTCAAAGCCTCGAAGGCAAGCCTTGGTCTGTCATATTCTCCTAAGACTTCAAGTGAAGAATCCATTTGAAGAATACTCGAGATTCCTTTTCGAACAAGTTCGTGATCCTCGACTAGTATTAATTTAGTTTTCTTCATTCGTAACAGGAATAATAAGACTTATAAATGTACCCTTACCTTCTGAAGACTCAATATCGCAACTTCCCTTCATAACTTCCGATCTAAAGAAAATATTTTGCAAGCCATGGTGTGAAGTATCGTCATCACTCTTTCTGCTAAATCCAACGCCATCATCTTCGATGGTTAATTGAATGTGATCGTCAAATCCATTTATTTGTATAAATGCCTTCTTTGCATTGGAGTGTTTAAGAATATTGCTGATTGCTTCTTGGGCAACTCTGTAAATATTTATTTTGTTATTCATAGGGACCTCTGGAACATCAATTGCCGAAAACGAAAATTCTACAGAACTGCTCTTGTTAACTTGTTCCACAAGACTATTAAGGCAAACATCTAATGGAAAGTCGTTCAGTCGCAACGGCAGAAGTCCATCGGTCACCTTCCTCATCTCCTCTAGAAACAAGTCAATGGAGTCATTTAGTTCAGAACTAACTTCCAATTTTTTCGCCGTCATTTTTACCACGTTGGCTAGCTGACCAACGCCATCATGCAAATCCCGTGCGATCCGTTCTCGCTCATTTTCCTGTCCTTCTATTAAGATAGATACTCGTTTGGTCTTGAGCTCCTCCTCTATCTTTCTATGCTTCACACGGTCGCTGATGTCTTTAAAAAAAATAAACTTGCAAGGCTCTTTGATAAATACTTCCTTGATTTCGCAGTCACCAAAAATCAACTCTGATCCTCTGATCTCAAATTCAACAGGCATTGGAATAGCATCATTCAAAATTTTACTGATTGGTTCATAGTAACCCTCAACTCGCATTTGGACAAAATCATCAATTGGATTATTCACCAAATTGTTAAAAGACGTTCCAAGGCAACTCTCGGCGATTTGATTTGTGTACCTTATTTTGTTCTCAATGTCTACCAGGATAATCGAATGATCAATTGAATTTATTATCTCCTGAAAGAGCTCTGAGTTTTCTTTGATGGCCTTCTCCGCTTCCGCTTTATACAAAGCGACATCAATATTGGAAAGTAGCTCAGCTTCATTAAACGGCTTCACAACATACCCATATGGCTGACTAATCTTCGCTTTTTTCAGCGTGGGCTCATCCGTTAGAGCGGTTAAGAAAATTATTGGAATATCAATCGTTCCCTTGATCTCCATCGCTGCATCAATTCCATCAGAGCTTGTTTCCATCATGATATCCATGAGAATCAGGTCTGGATATTCGCTATTTGCCTCAGCTACTGCCTCAGCTCCGGAAAAAGCGGAGATCACCCCATGCCCACCAGACTCCAGCGCTCTTCTTATGTGCTGATTTACAATAAGAGAATCCTCTGCAACTAGAATTTTTCCCATAAGTTTACCATAAAGGTTAGAGTACTAAGTTAACTTTTTAAAAAGCTATTTTTTGAGAATTAATAAAAAACCAATGAAGCCACTGGATATTTATGTCGCCTCAAAAAACTCCATTCTTCCCAATTACATTTATCTATTCTTGAAAGAGTTCTCTATCAATCTGGAATTTAGATTGTCCAACGAGATGGGAGAAAAGGTGGACATTCTAATAGTCGACACAGATACCATCTCTCCAGATGAATCTGAATACTTCGCAAAAGACTGTTCCATTTTGCTATTCACCCGACATATCAATCCTTTCTTAATAAGCTATACGAACACCTACGAAGTGAACGGTGTACTTTCATTGGACATGGAGCAGGAGGGAATCGTCAGGACCTTAGATGAGGCGACAAAGGGTGAAATCTACTTTAACGAAGAAATGATATCCATCTTGTTCTCTCCCAAAATGAATGAGCTTTCAGAAAAAGTACGTTCAATCACGGCGAGAGAGTTGGACATTGTTAAATTAATGCTAAAGGACATGACCAACGAGGAAATCGCTGTTCACTTGAAGCTAAGCGTTCGTACAGTAAATGCTCACAAAGGGAACATCATGCGGAAGATTGGAGCAAAGACCACTTCTGGAATGATCAAAACCGTTTTAGACTATTCTCCCAATCTTATTTAAAAAACAATTTGAAAGCCGTTTTCCTCACTTAGGGATAGTTCACCGTTGAGTTGCCTTGCGAAAGTCTTAATAAGAGAAATACCAAGTCCGGCAGACTTCTCCTTTAGAATATTTTCTGGAACTTTCTCACCATCATTCAGAACAGATAGACTATTCACCTTGCCCTCCTTCTTGAAAATTATGTGAACATTTCCATGCTTTTTGATATTGAAACTGTGCTTGAATGCGTTGGAAACCAGTTCACTCACAATGAGCCCAAAAAGAAGCACCTTGTCTACCTCAAATACTTTGTCATCAGCATCCACAACAATCTCCGTATTCTTAGTGCCGAGCAAAATTCTGAGCTCGCGAGCAATGTGATTCAGATAATCTGAAATATTGATTTCCGACACATTGTAGAACTTATAAAGTTGGTCATGAATGACCGCCATCGACTTAATTCTATCATTGATCTCTGTAAAAAGTTTTTTGGCATTTGCATCTTCCAACTCATATGATTTGAGAGCAAGAATTGAGGAAACAAGCTGCATATTATTCTTTACACGATGGTGCACTTCCTTAAGTAAAACGTTTTTTTCCTCCAGCGATGTCTCCAGCTTCAATTGCAATTTTTTATCACGAGTGTTATCATACATCACACCAATGAACCTACTCACGTGGGCATTGGAATCTCTAATTATTCGTGTATAGGTCCTAACGTATTTTATTTTATCATTAACAATTAGTCGTAAATCGGATTCGATAAATCGAGCCCCACTTTTAATTTTTTTAGTGATCTCTTCGAGGATCAGTAAATCGTCCTTCACCACATGATTCGCAAACTCCTTGAGATTCTTGACCGGGTTCCGCTTACTCTCAAAAATTTCATGCATCTGCTTGTCCCAGTAGACTTCATCATTTTCAGAACTAAACTCCCAAACTCCAATCTCAGCCAACTCTGTCGCCAGCAATATCCTATCAGACAGTCTCCTAATTTTGTCTTCGGCCACCTTCTGCTCTGATATATCTTGCAGTGTGCCAATCATTTTGCAAAATGTTCCCTCCTCATCCTTTTTCACTTTTCCTCTGGCAGAAATCCATCTTGTAATACCACTTTTGAGGTGATGAATTCGGTATATATGAAAGAAGTCCACACCGGTTTTCTTAGAGTCTGCTAACTTCTCAAGAAACTCTTCTTTGTCACTGATATGAAGAATGCCTTCAAGAGTCCGTAAGTCAATTTGATCTTCAGATAGACCTAACATGGCCATGGCTTCCGGGCTTGGGGTGAAGTCATAGTCATTGAAGTCAAGTTCGTAATTTCCAATACGAGAAATCCTCTGTGCCTCAAGTAAATTTTGTCGATTCTTGACTAGCTCCCGCTCAGTCTTTTTGAGCTCAGTCACATCCACCATACCTGCAAGGGACCTTTCGAAATTCCCATCTTCATCATATTCAGAGGTCGCCGAAAGGAGTACCTCCAGTACTTCTCCAGACTTCGTTCTAAACTGGTAGGGTACGTTCTTGGAATATCCTTTCTTGAAAAAGTCTTTCACCTTTCTCAAGGCATCATTTTGTGTTTCTTCAGTCACAAAGTCGATGGTTCTTTTTCCAATCACTTCCTTCCGCTCGTATCCCATCTTCTCAAGCCAGAAGTCACTCACACTCATAATCTCGGCATTCGAGTTGATCGAGTGCATCATTACTGGCGCACGATTGTAGATATTTCGATACTTCTTAAGCGATTTTTCCAAGGCTATCTCAATCTCTTTTCGTGTATTGATATTTTGCCAAGATATCACAGCTCCATACGGAGTCTTCAACTGCGTAACTTTGAGATTATACCATTTACCGTCTGCAAGTTTGGTTTCGTAGTCAAAGAAAGTTGCAGTTCTCTTAAGAACCTTTTCGAAACCTGATTGGATGAGATCTTTTTCTTCGAAAAAATTGACGAAGGAAAAAACATTCCCTCCAACTCTGACATCATGATATGGAGACTTTTTCAGATAGATTTCCAGTCGCTTGTTGATGCTGATGATTGCGCCATTCTTATCAACCACCAGAATTGCATCCTCCAGCGAGTTTAGTATTTCTTGCTTGAGGGCCTCGCTTTCTTTCAGTTTTTGGGAAATTATCTTTTGCCGAGAAATGTCCACCATTAGCCCTTTGAGCAAAACGGATTTGCCATTCTCTACAAAAACATCAATAATATCTTTGATCCAGATATACTCACCATCCTTTTTTTCAAATCGATACTCGAACTCATGACTTCTACCCAGTGCAACCTGACTCTGATGAAACGAAATCGTCCATTCCTTATCTTCAGGGTGTATTTTGCTCTCCCAAAACCCTTTTGTTGATCGCTCTTGGACAGTATATCCAAGCATCTCTTCTACTCTAGGCCCTACAAAGGCCATCCGATCATCAGCTAGAGACCACTCCCAAAAAACAGCGTGCACTGACTCACTCAGATGTTTATTCTTTGTGGTCTCCTCATCATACTCTTGCTCTAACTTTACCTTTTCCGTCGTAGCATTAAAGCATAGCAGCCCACCTATGACTTCCCGCTCGGGACTAAAAAAAGGAGTTGCATTACCAGAAATCCAAACAATCTGTTTTTCAACAAAGACACCCATCACGAAGTTCTTAGTAGTCTTCCCAGAGTGTGCAGCTTCGAAAAGCGGATGGTCTTCTTCTCCAATAGGCAATCCGATTTGACTCACATACTCCAAGCCTGAGCCAAAGTATCTTTTACCTTCAAGTTCCGATTTTTTAAGCCCCAATATCTCTGCACAGCATTCATTCGCGAAAGAAATAATTCCGTCTAAGTTCACATGCAAAATTCCTACTGCGACCTGATTTAGGAGGTCTTCATACGAAGTGTCGGATTCTGAAATTTCTATCGTACTCAAAGTGGCTTGTTAAAAGAGATTCGAATAAAGTTAATGCCAAATATCTTCATTCTGATCTCCATCCAAGGACTTTAGGAATTAGTACAGAGTATCCACTAGGTATTTTGCTCAAATTAAATTCGACAGAACCCCGCACATAGAGGGTGGCAATTATGTGTTCAATTTGTCAGTGTTATTCAACCAAACAAAACAGCTAAGGATGAGAGAGACTGAATTGAAGATTGCCCCGACACCCATCACGCCATTTTTTCATTTCGATTTAAAATCAGGTATGATAGAGTTTAAGGGTAGATCACTTCCCAGCTCGCCTCAAAAATTTTACTATCCGATAATTGAAGAAATAGAAACCGCGTTTGAAAAGGGGGCTCAAAAATTGACAGCAAACTTTGCACTGGAGTATTTCAATACTAGCAGTTCAAAGTGTCTTTTTAACATTTTAAAGAAGTTAGTTTCCTACCGACGTAGTGGAGCAAATGTTGTGATCAACTGGTTCTACGAATCGTGTGATGATGACATGAGGGAAACAGGACTTGACTACGAAAAAATATTGGGAGGTTCCTTTAATCATATTCAAGTTAACTAAGAGAATCTACTGCTGTCAGGAACAGCGTGTGATTAGGGTGATTAGGTACCTCGTGGCGGGGTACCTTTTTTTATGTCTTTTTTCTTATTTAGATTTATTCTAAATAGTTAATTTTACGGCATGATGAAATTACTATCAACACTAGCAATTGCTGTTTTACTTGTTGGCTGCTCTGGTTCAGGAAACCAACAGCAGGAAAAACCCACTGATTCTGGTGAGTTAAATGTATACTCTAACAGACACTATGATGCAGATCGCATTTTGTATGAAAAATTTACCGAGCAGACTGGAATCAAGATAAATCTAGTAAAGGCTGGGGCAGATGAACTTATCAGTCGACTTGAAATTGAAGGAGAAAAATCTCCTGCCGATGTCCTCATCACAGTCGACGCTATGAAACTCAATCGAGCAAAGGAGAAAGGTCTTCTACAGCCTGTAGAAGCAAAGACAAGCAACCCATCAAAATTCATTGAAGAGGAAAATTACTGGTATGCTATTGCTTATCGCGCACGAGTGATCGCCTATGATAAGGAAGATGTAGATGTGTCAGAACTTAGCACATACGAAGATTTAGCAAATGAAAAATGGGCCGGGAAAATTCTCATCAGATCCTCAGGAAGTTCCTACAACCAGTCGCTTCTATCTTCTATCATCCATGCGAATGGCGAAGAAAAAGCGAAAGAGTGGGCAGCTGGTATTGTGAAAAATATGGCAAGAGAACCTAAAGGTGGCGATAGAGATCAAATTAAAGCTATTGCTTCGGGAGTCGGGGAGGTGGCAATTGTTAACACCTATTATGTCGGACTTCTGCTAAACTCCGAAAATGAGGAAGAGGTAAAAGCTGGCCAAAAAGTAGGAATATATTTCCCAAATCAGGATGGTCGCGGTGGTCACATCAATATTGGTGGAATTGGCGTAACTAAAAATTCGCCAAATAAAGAGAATGCAATCAAGTTCATCGAATTTTTAACAAATGATGAGAATCAAAAATTCTATGCATCAAATTCTTTTGAATATCCGGTTAACCAGAATGTATCGCCTGACTCAACGATTGCATCTTGGGGTGAATTCAAGATTGACAACTTGGACTACGCTAAGAAGACTGATTTGAACGAGCAAGCTGTTAAGATATTCGAAGAGGTTGGGTGGAATTAAGATTTCCATCGCATAGTGGTTGGAAAATACTTGGGGCCACCACGGTCCTCATCCTTCTTCTTCCGATCATATTTGTAATAAGCAATTCAATTTCAATTGAGGCAGAGAGCTGGCACCAAGCTATTCCAACTCTCTTGCCTCTCTATATTCAAAATGCATCCATTCTGTTAGTCGGAATTTGCAGCATGGCTCTAATCACAGGAGTCACCACCGCGTGGTTGGTTACTGTATTCGAATTCCCATTTAGAAAGCACTTTGAATGGATTCTAATTCTTCCACTTTCTATTCCCACCTTCATAAATGCGATTGCTTATGTAGGCCTCACGGACTATGCCGGTCCAATCAGAATTTTGCTTCGGTGGTTGGGTACAGACTACTATATGGACGTTATGGATCATGAAGGGGCCATACTTATCATGGGGTTAGTTCTTTATCCCTATGTATATGTAGCGGCCAGATCTGCCTTCATTTTACAGTCCTCTTCGCTTATTGACGTTTCACGGTCGCTCGGGCAATCACTTACAAAAACATTTTTTAAAGTCTCAATTCCACTTTCCTGGCCAATAATTTTCTCTGGACTGATCTTGGTTATCATGGAAGTGCTCAACGACTACGGAGTAGTGCAGTATTTCGGAATTCCAACCTTCACAACAGGGATTTTCAGAGCTTGGCTTGCTCTTGGAGACCTTCAAACGGCCATACTGTTATCGCTCATTATCTTGGTTTTTATTGTTATCCTAGTCGGGTTGGATGCCCTCGTACAGCGTGGTAGAAAAACGAGTAATGAAAATGAAGATGGAATTTTGACACGCATTCCATTCAGGCGCAAGTGGGTAGCATTTATCATTTGCTTCATTCCAGTGTTTTTCGGATTCATAGTCCCTGTAGCTCAAATGATATGGTGGTCTGTCCTTGCTAGCACTGTTGATGTGTGGCTGCAATCCCTGAGTTTTATGGGGAACACAGCGATTTTAGGAATGGTATCCGGGCTGGTAGTTCTTTTGTTTGCAATTGTATTGTCCTATTCAAACAGGTTGACTAGCAAGCATTGGTCTTCAAAAGCATTCTCTAAACTATCAATGCTGGGCTATGCAATACCAGGAGCAGTCATTGGCATTGGGATTGTTACACTTATTGTCTGGATAAATCCAAACTGGATCTACTCAGGAATCATCGCTTTGGTTTTCGGTTACTCGGCCAGGTTCTTTGCGGTTGGCTATGGACAAACGGATGCAGGCCTTGACAAAATTCCGGTGCAATTGGATGATGCTGCCAGCTCAATGGGGGAAAACTCCTTGAAACGGTTGATCAGAATACATCTCCCGATAATGAAACCAGTGTTGATAGGTGCATTCATAATGGTTTTTGTCGACATAGCCAAAGAGCTTCCGCTCACGTTGATTCTACGACCATTCAACTTTGAAACTTTAGCAACAAACGCATTTCAATATGCCAAAGATGAAATGGCTCCAAAATCTGCTTCTTCAAGTCTGCTCGTTATTTTTGTAAGTTCAGTTCCAGTTTACTTTCTCAATAAAATATTGAAGTAATTGTGCTCAAAGTTCAAAACATAAAGAAGACCTACGATTCAATTACAGCAGTTGACCAGGTTTCCTTTGAGGTGAATGAAGGAGAAATACTATCTCTGACAGGAGAGAGTGGCTGTGGGAAAAGCACGTTGTTGAGAATTATCGGAGGGCTTGAAACTGCCGATAGTGGCTCCATTCTGCTGGAAGGAGAAGACATTTCATACTGGAAGCCTGAAAGAAGAAAATTCGGATTTGTCTTTCAAAATTTATCTCTTTTTCCCCATTTAACTGTCGAAAAGAACATTTTCTTCGCCATGTCCAGGGAGCAGAGAAATTCAAAAAAACTTGATGAATTATTAGGGATGACAGGGATGCAGGGGTATGAAAAGAGATACCCGCACGAACTCTCGGGAGGGCAGCAGCAACGAGTGGCCCTAGCTAGGGCACTAAGTATCGATCCTAAACTCCTAATACTTGATGAGCCATTTAGCAGTCTCGATGAATTGGTCAAAGAGAAGATCAGAAAAGAAGTATTTGATCTATTAAAAGAGCTGAATATCACAACAATAATGGTAAGTCACCAAGCATTCGACTCCTTTCTAATCGCCGACAAACTAGTGGTAATGCGACAGGGGAAGATACTTCAAGCAGGTGGTCCAATTGAAATTTATCAAAATCCAAGCTCGCAATATGTATCAAATTTCTTTGGCGCAAGTGTGATTATTAGTGGCACGAATAAAGAACAAAAAGCCCATACCTCTTTTGGAGATATAGCTCTGCCTAACCTTCCAGATGCGTTTAGTCTCTGCATACGACCAGAAAATATTGCAATTAAGAACGAACATGATTTTGATATTTCGGGCATCGTTAAAGAAAAGCTCTTCAAAGGTCCACATGATGTATTGACCATTCGGTCGGCAAGTTCCGATGAAGAGTTTAGCCTTGAAACAGAAAGATGCGAGCACGGAATAGGAGATACCATATTTTTAAAAGTACCCAGCGACAAGATCCTTGTGTTCGAATAGTGTTCTAATCCAGATTCTCAACTGTTCGAATGTGAACAAGATGTTCGGCACTTGCAAATTTAACTAGTTAAAAATCAGCTTATTACACACTTCTGGCACAGAGTTTGTCATAAACACTGCGTGTCAGTTAACAAAACACCTATTTCACGAACTCGAACACTACTCATCATTTTGGGTATTGTGCTAGCATTCATTCTAACGTTGAATGCGAGTTCATTATTTACGGCAGGATTCGTTCCCGTAGAGAATGAAACTCCGGGACAAGTGAAGAGTCACGGTGATTTGAATGGAAAAATTGAGAAAGCCGGGGTGGGCTTTGTTCATTTTTTAGCGGAAAAATTTACAACTTTAAAGTAAAGAAGTATGGCGATGGCAAAAAGACTTTTTAGATCACAAGACAAAGTTTTAGGTGGAGTTTGCTCTGGACTTGCCGAGTATCTTGGACTGGATGTTACACTTGTTCGAGCAGGATATTTAGTTCTTTCAATTCTAAGTGCAGCGTTTCCTGGCGTACTAGTCTACCTAATTCTGTGGATAATAATGCCAGAAAGATAGTCTTAGGATTTGTTAAAAAAATTTAGCCATCGGTCGGGAATATTACCTGCTTGAGCTTCTTCATAGTCCCCATAATTGCAAGCAATCATTCTACTTCTGTTAAAAACCCCCTCATTCTCAAGTTTAGGAACCTCCATCCACCACTTTTCGGATTTTTTGCTTTTATAAAATCGGATCGATTCAGGGTCACCTCCCAGGTGCACTTCATACATCAAGTAATCATTAGAAATGAAGTTTTTGTCACCCTTTCTATGATAGAAACCTTCAATGAAATACCAAATCATGGTAGATAATACAAAGGCATTCTTTCTATCGTCTGAATCAAGGTTTGCATCGTAATTGTACAAGCCAATGGAGCTTAGCTTTTCATTCTGGCCTGCATACCAGCATAGTTGGCATGCCTCCTCACCAGTCAATCCATAGGGTTTTGAATCGAAAGCAGCAGGTGCATAAGCGGATTGCAACGCACAAAGATCGAAAGACAGCATATCTGCATCTCTCACAAATGGCTCAATCTCTTGAATGCTCTCCTTCAGTGTACCAAGTCTGGTAGCTTCAAAAGACAAACGCTCAATCAATTCCAAATCTTTCTGATTCGTCAGATAACTCTGATGAGCCAGGTGTGAGTAGTTAAAAAGGTAGTTGGGGTCATGACTGAAAATCTTGCTCAAAAAGCTGTTAGACTCTGGTTTGTCTTCGTCAAGATCAATGTATTGATCAACATTGAGCATGGAAACGAGTTTGCCACTGCTCTCATAGGAATAGAATTGTCCAAGCGTAAGATCATGGCTTCCTCCAAACACCAGTGGAATTATTCCTTTATCCATTAAGTACGCGCAAACCTCCTTTAATCTAAGGTAGGTGTCCTCAAGGTTTGGCCCATTCCTGAAATTACCTAAATCGATAATCCCATAGTCACCAAAGCCTTTCTTTAATGCGTACAACTGTGCTCTCACCTCATCTGCAGAGTTCTCGTTTGGGCTGTTATTAGCACTCCCACGGTATTCCGACAATCCAATCAAAGCAATATCCAAACCTTCGTGATCTGGCATCTTTTCATTGTTGACATAGATAGCTGACTGGAACGACGCAGCAGACGTATCAACATCTACGGTGGTTGGGTTGAAGAACATCTTTAAGTCCATGCCTCTAAATTAATTGAGAATTAACAATGAAGTTCACCGGGTAATAGGGAAGATTCAATACATAAAAAAGCCGTTCCAATTTTCATTGAAACGGCCAGGTCTTTTTCGTCGCAAATTATTATCCGCCAAAGTCATCAAATCTGATATTTTCATCAGGGATCCCATAGTCTTCGCCCATCTTTTGAACCGCCTGATTCATCAATGGTGGACCGCAGAAGTAAAGCTCAATATCTTCTGGTGAATTATGCTTACTTAAGTAATTATCAATTACAGCCTGATGCACAAAGCCCAAGAAGCCATCTCCTTTTTCATCATCCAATCCAGTTTTTGTTGTCCAGTTATCCTCTTCTTGGGGTTCTGAAAGAACAATGTAGAATTTGAAGTTTGGAAAATGTTTTTCTAACTCATAGAAATGCTCCAGATAGAAAAGTTCCCTCTTAGACCGACCACCGTACCAGTAGGTCACTTTTCTGCCTGTCTTCAAAGTCTTGAACAGGTGGTAAAGATGTGATCTCATCGGTGCCATTCCTGCCCCTCCTCCAACGTACAGCATTTCAGCATCTGTTGGATTAATGAAGAATTCGCCATAAGGGCCTGAAATCGTTACCTTGTCACCAGGCTTCAAACCAAAAATATAAGACGAACAAATACCAGGATTCACATCCATCCATCCATTTTTAGCTCTATCGAAAGGTGGAGTAGCAATTCTAACATTCAACATGATCTCTCGACCTTCTGCAGGATAGGAGGCCATCGAATAGGCCCGCTCAACAGGCTCATCATTTTTCATCTTCAAATCCCAAAGCTTGAACTTGTCCCATTCTAGCTGAAATTTGTTAGGGTCGTCGTGCTCATCCGGATGTGCTGTAATATCCATGTCGCGGAATGCTACTTCACATTTTGGCACTTCAACCTGAATGTAACCTCCAGCTTGATAGTCCATTTCTTCAGGAATTTCTACCACAAATTCTTTAATGAATGAAGCCACATTGTAGTTTCTAACCACCGTTGCTTCCCATTTCTTAATTCCAAAAATTTCCTCTGGAATCTCAATATTCATGTCATTTTTCACTTTCACCTGACAAGCAAGTCTGACATTACTTTTTTGTTCGGCACGGCTCAAATGGCCAACCTCCGTTGGAAGAACATCTCCTCCGCCTTCGATTACTTTACACTTACACATTGCACAAGTTCCACCTCCGCCGCAAGCGGAAGGAAGAAACACACTTTTGGCCGAAAGTGTTGAGAGAAGTGTTGAACCTGCAGTAGTGACCATTGGGTTGGCGGTGTCTCCATTTACGGTGATATTGACTGGACCTGACTGAACCAATTTCGACTGTGCAAAAAGCAACACAAGGACCAGTAGCAGAATTAGAACCGTAAAGGCGATGATTGAAATAACGACGATTGAGGACATAGACCTATAATCTTATTTTCCTAAAGAATTTTGGGCAAATATAGTAGAATAACCAAAGGGATGATTGCTTCTATATTGCTTTTTCACTAACATATTTTCAAACCACCAGGGTTCCAAAATGTTCGCTTAATCCAGCATTTTTAATAGGGAAGTAAGCTTGGTCTTTAACTGCCGTCGATCTACAATGAAATCAAGGAAACCATGATCCAATACAAACTCAGAACTTTGGAAGCCCTTCGGTAAATCTTTTCCGATCGTTTCTCGAATCACTCTGGGTCCTGCAAAGCCGATCAAAGCCCCTGGTTCAGCAATATTAAAATCTCCAAGCATTGCATAAGAAGCTGTCACACCACCGGTGGTGGGATCTGTTAGGAGAGAAATATATGGTATCCCCTTTTCCGAAAGCAAAGCCAGTCTCGCTGAAGTCTTGGCCATTTGCATCAGGGAAAAACCTGCCTCCATCATTCGTGCTCCACCTGATTTGGAGATCATGAGGAAAGGAATCCCTTTCTTTATCGAGTGGTCAATCGCTCGTGCAATCTTTTCGCCTACCACGGACCCCATTGACCCTCCGATGAAAGCGAAATCCATGCAAGCTACTGTGATGTCTATCCCATTCATTTTCCCATGCGCACTACGAACAGCATCTTTAAGTGAGGTCTTCTTCTGAGTGGCGACTATTCTAGCTGGGTACTTCTTGGTGTCTGTAAATTTTAACGGATCACCAGAGGTCAAATCCTCATCTAGTTCTGTGAATTTGTTACCATCAAATAAAATCTCGAAGTATTCTTTGGAGCCAATACGTACGTGATAATCATCTTCTGGGCATACATAGGAATTATTCTTTAATTCCCGCATATGGATGATGTTCCCTTTTGGAGTTTTATACCAGAGTCCGTCAGGCGCCTCTTTCTTATCCTCCGTTTTCGTTAATATTCCCTTGTCTTGTCGGTTGAACCAGGCCATAGGTTAATTTTTCAGATCACAAAACTAACCCTAAAAGTTTGGGATTATCCTCGAATCAATGCTCAGTGAGAAGATTTTCTTGATTTTAACAAAATGGTGTGCGAAAACCACATTTAAACTACCAAGTTCTGCAGTGAGGTAGTAAGAAATAGCTATTCTAGTTCTTCTTGAGAATCAGGAGCTTGACCGACGCAAAGTGAATTAATAGAGCCAAAAAAAAAGATGGACTTCCAAAGTTTTGAACTTTGGAAGTCCATCTGAATAATTGATAGACTGTCTTTCTAGCAGCGATCATTAAACTTACAGCCGGGAGCTTCAGCAGAATCCGGAATTCCGTCCCCGTCACTATCTGTGGCATTATCTTCCAAATCACCAATACTATTTCCTGAAAACGTATTGTTGTTTTCAGCAGCCTTGAAATCAAAGACCGTACTGTTGCTTTGCAAAATAGCTCCATAACCCATGTTGTCTTTAAAAGTACAATTGGTGAATGATAGCGTACCGGTGGTCATTACGTATATTCCGGTTTTGCTGGCACCAAGTTCCAACTCCGTTGATCCGCCATTTTGAACGGTAACAAAATCGAAGGAGCAATTTCCACTTCTAATAGTCGGACCAGTATTTCCTCCCACCAGCACTCCAGCCCAACTAGTAACTCCATCCAGAACAATAGGATTTTCTGCCGTACCTGTAGCAGTCAGTGTGGCTTTAGAATTGATAAATATCTTCTTATCTGTATTGAACTTAAGATGTGCGCCTGCTCCAATATTCAAAGTGAAATTTGAAGACCCATTACCTACGGTAAGATCTCCTTCAAATAAGTAGTAGTTGCCTTCTCCCAGTCCATTCCAGGTTGAGTTGTTTGGGATAGGTGTAGATGTGTTTCTCACTTCTATCGCTGCAACATTTTCTGGAGTAGACAATGTGAACGTCCCACCAGACATATGGTATGCTTGATTGCGCTGAGCTGAGATAGCCGGTTCCACGTGGTTGCTTATCGTGTAGTTGTCATAACGAGGTGAGCCGCCTGTTCCTCCCGCTAGAAATCCAAAGGACGAAACGTAAATGCCATAACCACCACTATCTGTGATTGTAGCATCTTTTAAGATGTCCAGAGAACCATTTAGATAGATGGAAGCTTTTTCAGTAATCCCAACAATACTACCGCTGGAGATAGGATTTGCTCCTGCATTCTTGATGATTACGTGTTGCAGATGATTGTTTCCACTTAGATGGAGGCCATTCCACTTGGAATCATTTTGGCCCGTAATGGTCAACGTACTGCTACTACTACCATTAACCCGGAAACTGTTGGAAGAAATCAAGGAAGTATTTTCTTCCATAAAAAGAGTATGATGACCACTACTCATACTAAATAGTATATTGGAATTGACATGCAATCCTCCTGTTATCAAAATATCGGATTTTACTTCCATCGCAAAACCAGTGGACGCGCTGCTGGATAGTTGTACATTGACATCAGAGGACAACGTAATTAGCGCATCATCAGGATATTCCACACTGGCACCAATAAGTCCAGGAATTAGTCGAAAGGGCATTTTTAGTGGGGTTTGGCTACTGAAACTGAGGCCATTTGAAGTAAGTTCAGCTGCCGCATCAGAGATGATGAGGTCATATCCATTGCTGTTTTTGAATTGAAGAAAGCTGTTATTAGTGAATGAACCAACACTATTAATTGCTGCTGCTTCCATGCCATCAAATGCCGAAGCACCAGCACCATCAATTATAAAGCTTCCCGAAAGATCTACATTGTCCTCCGCTAAAATACCTTTCCATCCGGTACTCATCGGCTCAAAGATGGCTTGTGAGTTCGTGGTAATAGAGTTGTTGCCTGCTAGTTTGAACCCGGCACCATCAGCAAACGCAATAATAATATTATCATTTAGTTGAATCACTCCATTTTCGGGAAGGGTAAGTACGCTATTGACAATGTAATCTGGCGAGTCATCGAAGTTGACATCGGTAAGAGTCAACGTACTCGATCCGTCAGTAGCATCGAGGTTCGTCAATTCTATGACCCCCGCAACAGTAACCGTTACGCTGGCTTGGGAAAATTCATTCCCCGAAGTAACTCGCAGGGAAAAGAAATATTCACCTGTCACCTGAGCAGAGAAAGTAAAGCTGGCATCTGATGTGATCTGGCTATTTGACTGTACACTTGATCCATCAGAGAGCGTAATACTTCCTGGTCCACTAAATTCCCACTCATAACTAAGGTTCGTGCCTGTAGAATTGCCAGCATCCAGCGTTACTTCCTGACCTGGCATTGCACTTTGCGCAGTACCTGCGTCAGCGGTCAGCACATCATCTGATGTGCCAGGTCCGTTACCTCCATCGTCTTCACCGCAGCTGGTCAGGATTGCAGCACCAATTAGCAATACACTCGTGAAGTAGTGAATTTGTTTCGAAATCATAATTTTGAATTTTAAATACCTCATTGTTTTAAGAATCTTTAGTTGAGTAAAACCACTTCTGAAAAATGGCTGCTACTCCCTCGCAATCTACTTTGGCAAGCCCTCCTTGTTAACTCAGACTTCTTAGACAACTGGTTATGTTTGTGAACTACCGCTTTTTTTGGTAAACGGTATTCATGTTGGCAATTATGTGAGCCGACTTCTACTATCGGAGCACTAAAATGTTGGAGCACATCTTTCCCTGGAGATTCTAGTCAGCAGCCCGTGTCAATTTGACTTAGAGTTTGAAGTACTCTTTACGTAGGCTTATCTAAAAAAAAGTTTCGGTTCAGTTTGGGGGTTTGTATGTGATTTGAACACATACATATAATTCAACTTAATGTTGGAATTTTCATATTAAAGTCGAAACTGTGACGTTATGAATCTAAAGAACTTGAAATCGAAGCTGCTCAATGAGAAATTTTGGCTCTTCGTAATGATTTCCATAATTGAGGTGATCCGTACCTCATATTAGGTTAGGTTGGTGGAAGGGCTCGTAAGGGCCCTTCTTTATTTTACCTCCTCAAAGTCAACGTAGTCGCCTCCTTCAAAATCTTTCTTTTTCCCTGAGTTTTCCCGAGGAACTCTGTCCACATGCAAATTGCTGTTGGGGGCTTTTCTCTGACGGTATTGTGTAGAATCAAATTGACTCTTGCTAAACCCACCAAGCATAAATCTAAAGAGAAATGCTGCCACTCGATAAAAGCAGTAGATAACGAGAATCGCTATGAGTAGAAATTTTAACACAATTATTAAACCTATTTACTAAGGTACAAGTTTCGCTCGGAGTAGATTTCCATGAAATAATCATCCATCAAGTCGTCGATAAAGTAAATAGCCTCACCTGTAGACTTCATTTCAGGGCCTAGCTCCTTGTTCACATTTGGAAATTTATGGAACGAGAATACTGGTTCCTTGATGGCATACCCTTTCTTGTAAGGTTTGAAATCAAAATCGGTCACTTTCTTTTCTCCCAACATCACCTTCGTGGCGTAGTTCACATACGGCTCTCTATACGCCTTGCAGATAAACGGCACTGTTCTGGAAGCTCTAGGGTTGGCCTCAATGATATACACCTTGTCATTTTTGATCGCAAACTGAATATTTATTAATCCCACGGTTTTCAGTGCAATTGCAATCCTCTGCGTATACTCTTCGATCTGTCGAATAACAAAATCTCCCAAATTATAAGGCGGTAGCACTGCATATGAATCGCCAGAATGAATTCCTGCAGGCTCTATGTGTTGCATGATTCCTATGATGTGAACGTTCTCTCCATCACAAATTGCATCAGCTTCGGCTTCAATCGCGCCTTCCAGAAAGTGATCTAGCAGAATTTCTGCATCCGGCATATCTTTCATGATATCGATGACTTGTTCTTCAAGTTCCGTCTCGTTGATCACAATTTTCATACTCTGACCTCCTAACACGTAGCTCGGTCTAACAAGGAGTGGAAAGCCAATTTCTTTTGAAAGCTCAAGGGCTTCCTCTGCATTTTCAATGGTTCCATATTCTGGATATGGAATATTTTGTTCTTTTAGTAAGTCAGAAAAACGCCCACGTGCCTCAGCAAGATCAAGCGCCTCGAAACTAGTACCAATTATCTTAATTCCATATCGCTCCAGCTTCTCTGCCAGTTTCAGAGCTGTTTGACCGCCCAATTGCACGATCACACCAACAGGTTTTTCCTGAAGAATGATATCGTAAATGTGCTCCCAGAATACCGGTTCAAAATATAATTTATCTGCCACGTCAAAATCTGTGGAAACGGTTTCAGGGTTGCAATTGATCATGATAGTTTCATACCCACATTCCCTGGCAGCAAGCACCCCATGAACACAGGAGTAGTCAAACTCAATGCCCTGTCCAATTCGATTTGGACCTGAACCAAGAACTACGATCTTCTTTTTATCAGTAACAACCGACTCGTTTTCCTCCTCGAAGGTGGAATAGTAATAAGGCGTTTGCGCTTCAAATTCTGCAGCACACGTATCAACAAGTTTGTAAACTCTCTTTACACCGAGGTCATTTCTCTTTTTGTAGACTTCGCTCTCCAGACACCCAACCAGATGAGCAATCTGTCTGTCCGCATACCCCTTCTGCTTGGCTTGCATGAGCAACTCTTTAGATATTTCTTCAATTGAGAATTCGCCAATTTCCTTTTCGAGCAAAATCAACTCTTCAATTTGGTTTAAGAACCATGGGTCGATTTTCGTCAAGTTATGAATGGTCTTGAAAGGCATACCAAGTTTGAAGGCATCATATACATGGAACAATCTGTTCCAACTTGGATTTGCCAGGCTATGTTGAATAGCTTCATGATCTTTTAATTCACGACCGTCGGCTCCAAGGCCATTTCTTTTTATCTCCAACGATTGACAAGCTTTCTGTAAAGCCTCCTGGAAATTTCGTCCGATGCCCATGACCTCACCTACAGACTTCATTTGCAAGCCAAGCTTCCGATCAGCCCCTTTGAATTTGTCGAAGTTCCAACGAGGGATTTTAACAATAACATAGTCTAGTGCTGGCTCGAAGTAGGCTGAGGTGGTTTTGGTAATCTGATTTTTCAGTTCATCCAGATTGTAACCAATGGCGAGTTTTGCTGCGATTTTCGCAATGGGATATCCGGTGGCTTTTGAAGCCAAGGCAGATGATCTGGAAACTCTTGGATTTATTTCAATTCCAATAATGCTCTCGTCATCTGGGTGCACTGAAAACTGAACATTACATCCTCCTGCAAAATGACCAATTCCATTCATCATCTTCTTCGCCAGGTCACGCATATGCTGATACACCGTATCGGATAAGGTCATCGCTGGCGCCACAGTAATAGAATCACCAGTATGAACCCCCATTGGGTCAAAATTCTCAATGGAACAAATGATAATTATATTTCCAAGATTATCTCTCAGCAACTCAAGTTCATATTCCTTCCACCCCAAAATGCTTTGCTCGACAAGGACTTCATGTATCGGCGAAGCTTGTAGGCCGGCGTTTAGTGCTTCGTCAAATTCCGATGCATCATTTACAAATCCGCCACCATAGCCCCCCAGGGTATAAGAAGGCCTGATAACCAGTGGGAATCCAATCTCCTGTGCAATTTCTTTTCCTTTTAGAAACGAGGTCGCTGTTTCTCCTCTACAAACACCAACATCCAACTCCTTCATCTTCAGGCGAAACTTCTCTCGATCCTCCGTTGTTTCAATCGCTTCAACATTCACACCGATCATATTCACATTATACTTCTCCCAGATGCCAGCTTTTTCACAGTCCATCGCGAGATTTAGCGCTGTTTGGCCTCCCATTGTTGGAAGAACAGTATCTATCTGAGGATGTTCCTCCAATATTTCCCGAATGGATTGCTTGGTTAGGGGTTTTAGGAAAATATTATCAGCAGTCACCGGATCAGTCATAATCGTGGCTGGGTTGGAATTGATCAGTGTCACTTCAATTCCCTCCTCTCTCAACGACCTGGAAGCCTGAGAACCTGAATAGTCAAATTCACAAGCCTGACCAATAACGATGGGTCCGCTTCCAATTATTAGTACTGATTTTATGTTTGGATCTTTTGGCATGAGGTGTGTTTTCAGGTGACCTTAGCGAGTCAGGTTAAAACAAATTCTGGCAAAACTAACATGGAAGAATGAGATTCGCCCGATGATAGAAAACAAGTTTCAAACTAAGTTTGGTTTATTTCTGTTTATGCATTGTCAAAACACAAATCAATTATTTTAGCACCAGATGAATATCCAGATACCAGATCATATTGCCGCCATTAAAAGATATCAACCAGGCAAAACAATTCCGCAACTTCAGCAGGAGTATGGATGGAAAAAGATGGCTATTCTGTGGAACAATGAAAACACTTTGGGCTATTCAACCAAATCTCGAGATGCTGTAATAAAAGCCTATGATCAAATCAACTACTATCCAGATCCCATAAGCGCAGACCTAAGGGAAAAGCTTGCTGAAAGAATTGGAAGGTCCGCAGAAGAGATAATTCTCGGAAACGGTTCCGAGTCATTGCTAATGTTGACTATTCGAGCACTTTGCTCAGGTGAGGACGAGTTTTTAACCTCCGGCGGTAGTTTCGTTATTGTTTACAATTGGGCAAGAATTAATAATGTGAGGTGCGTTTCTATGCCTCTAACAGAGAGCTATGGGTTTGACCTTGAAGCAATCAAAAGTAGGATAAATCGAAATACCAAGATTATTTACCTGGCTAACGTCAACAACCCAACCGGCACGATGATATCCAAACCGGAGTTGGAAGAGTTCATGCAGCATGTCCCCGATCATATTTTAGTTATTGTAGATGAGGCCTATTTCGAGTTTTCTGAGTCGTTAAGTGAAGATTTTCCAAATTCATTGAAGATGGACTACCCGAACTTGCTAACGCTAAGAACTTTCAGCAAGGCATATGGAATCGCCGGTGTGCGGTTAGGTTATGCGGTTGGTCATGAGAAAATTATTGAGTCGATTTTCAAGACCAAACTTACTTTTGAACCTACCGCACTTTCGCAGGCTGCTGGAATGGGTGCGTTGGATGATACGGCTTTTTTGAAAAAGACAATTGAAAATAATAAAGCAGGTTTGAGCTATCTAATGACTGAATTTTCCCGCCTGGGTATTCAGTTCATCCCATCTTATGGGAATTTCATCATGACGATTTGGAAAGATGAAAAACAGGTAGACAAGGTTTTTAAAGACCTTATGAAAAAAGGTGTTCTGGTAAGGCCCCTTGCGGGGACACTAGCACACTGTATTCGGATCTCCGTGGGGAGACCTGACGAAAATGAATTGCTAATTGAGGCTTTAGAAAAGTAAGGAGTTAAGCTGACCGAAGGGCAAAAATCAGCGTCTTCATTTCGAGAACTTCTTCATTTAATCATCATCAAAGAAACAAATGAAAGTCACCTACTTTTCAGCAGGTGACTCAATTATTAAAACGTAAAACTATACCTACTTAATGCCAGCGATTACTCCATCTAGGTATGCCTGTTGATTTTGGGGCGCTTTCTCCTTTGCCAGCTTGTAATATTTCAGTGCCAACTTCTTATTTCCATCCTTTAGATATGCTTCTCCAAGACTATCCGTAAATCCCCAGATGAATTGGTGTTCGGAATTTTTCTCAATATTTAAGGAAAATATCTCAATCGCTTTTTTGGTATCACCTACCGCCAGAAGTTGATAACCATACCCGTTCAGTTGAAAGGCATTGGCAGTTGGCACCGCTTCATCCATCACTTTTTTCGCTTCTTCCAGGTCTCCTTTCTTCGCTAGTAAACCCGCTTTGACCTGAAGATTGCTAAACCCGCTGCTATTCGCGATGGACTGATCAATCCAGGCCATGGCTTCCTCCAGGTTCACATCATTCTGCAGACAATAGTTTGCGGCCTGCATGTATCCTCTCCATCCGAAGCCTGCTGGACCTTTCAGTTCTGCACGGGCGTTATCAACCACTATCTGCTGAACATTAAATTCAATCTTAAAGGGAATTTGAAGTTTGTCCCATCGCAATACTGCCATAACATCATTTCCTTCGCGATCAATGAAATCATAACTCAGCCATTCTTGCGGTGCAATCTCGATAGCGTTTACTTCCACCATTGCAGCCAATTCGTCCTCAGCAGGCGAAACAGTTCCCCAGGACTGTGAGTATTTGGAAAGAAGAACTTTGACATTGCTTTCATCTTCCGGCAGCATAAAAAGTCCATACGTTCCCGCCTTTACTTCTTGCCCTTCGACTTTCGCATCATGCGAAAAGGTTATAGTCGTATTTTCATTTGCTCCTGCTCTCCAAATGTTCCCAAATGGAACTTGCGCCCCCCAAATCGCTCTACCCTTAACCCCAGGGCTATGATACGCGATTGTGACATCTGATATCCCAACGCGCTGAGTAACCGAAGAGTACTGACTCGGCCTTGGGGTGGTAATGTTTTGCGCTTGAAGTTGAAAGGCAGCAACAGCTAACCCAAGGGCTAACATTAAGAATTTTGCTTTTGAAATTTTCATTAGCCTCATGTTTTCAATTTTAAGAATTTGTTGTGAGACCAAAATTGTCTCCACGAAAGGCTACGAAAAAGGAAGAAGTGATTAGTCGTTATAACTGTGACTAGTGGTGCTCTAGATCAAGGTAGGCTTGTACATTTTCTTTGTATCCGCGTCCAGAAATAACTTCCCGATCATTTTTCAAAAGGAATCTATACTCATTGTTGGTCAAGTACTTGCAAGATTTTATATACCTAGTATTTATGAGATAGCTCCGATGTACTCGTACGAATTCTTTTGGATTCAACTCATCTGCCAAGGAATTCATAGTGCTTCTGTGGAGGTATTTTCTTTCCGAAGTTTCAAGTTCAATGTAATTTCCATTTGCTTCCAGCAAGAAAATTTCATCTGTCCGCACGGTTATTTCTCTCCCCTTTTCCTTGATTTCAAATGCCTCACGATATGGGCTGTCCTTCTTTTCAAATTGATTAAGAAGATCAAATACCTTTTTGTTAATACTTGCCGATTCATTTTGTTCAATTCGTTCGCGAGCTAGATTGATGGCTGTCTTGAATCGGTCTGAGTCAAGTGGCTTTAGTAGGTAGTCTACCGCGTGAACGTCAAAAGCCCTCAAGGCATATTGGTCATAGGCTGTGGTAAAAATGATGTATGGCAGTTCGTTGGCTCCCAATTTTTTGATGACATCAAATCCGCCAAAATCGGGCATTTCAATGTCCAGAAAAATGAGCTCAGGAGATTTCATTTGTATCAGTTGTACCGCCTGCTCTCCATTCTTAGCTTCTCCAATCAAGTTTATGAATGGAAAATCTGAAAGTAGTGTTTCTACTTTCTTTCTAGCCAAAAATTCATCGTCAATTATTACTGCAGAAATTGCCATAATCTATTTGTTGGTTAGAGGTATAGTGATTTTTGCTTTGCAGCCTCCAGCCTTGTTGCTTTCAATCTTAAATTCACCCTTTACTCCATAGAGTTCAGAGAGCCGATTAGAAACATTCTTAAGGCCAACCCCGAAATTGAAGTTGGGCACCAGGCCTTCTCCATTGTCATTCACTGACAATTCCAAATGAGGAGAAGGGTGCTCAATCCCATTGAGGATTTTTGAAGAAATCTCAATTACACCGTCACTTATTTTTTTGGCCATCCCATGCTTGATTGCATTTTCTACTAATGGCTGCAAAATCAGTGTTGGAATCATATCCTGGAGAGATTTAGGGTCGAGATCATAGGAAATGGACAGGCGATCACTGAACCGCTCAGATTCGATAGACAAATAGTTTTCTATAAATGTTATCTCCTCTTGAAGAGAGATAAATTGTTTTTCTTCTTTCTCAAGTACAGCTCTAAGCAATTCGCCAAACCGCGCAATCATCTTCTGAGCAGCAGACTTATCAATATCAATTAAAGAAGAAATTGAATTAAGGGTATTGAACAAAAAGTGAGGTCTGAGCTGTGTAAGCAATGCGTGCAATCGGGCATTTACCAACTCTTTTTCCTTGCTAATCAACTTTTTCCGGCTGATGGCAGTAAGGAAGATTCCAACAACAATCCAGTAGTAGATAAAACTGGAAATGATCCCTGCACCAAATGATCGTAGTTTCCAGTAACCGAAATAATTAGAGAAGGCATTGTTCGAATAAATCGAGTAAACCAGATTATACAGTATCGTGGTGGAAGCTCTATGAAAAAATGCCATCAAGAGGCTAATCAGTCCAACTACCATACCTTTTCTCAGGTATGAACTTGCTGTTTCATTCAACATCACTGACGAATTAGCGGCGATTGGAGATATAATTGCCAGGGTCAGAAAATTGATTGTATTATTTGCTGAGATAGAAAACCAACTAAACTCATATTGATAATTAGCAATTAGATAGCTTAAATACTCTTGTAGGGTAAGAAGTGCTGCCAGCAGTAAAGCAAATAGAAAAAGATATCCAAAATGGATTGGCAACGTACGGTATGTATACAAATTCTTGATTACAGCGAGTTTAACCTGAGTAAAATTAGACTTAATATTGCTCGTTGACATTCACAAAAGTGACAAACAGCCGCTTCTGTGATAATCTTAAAAGACAGCCCATGCGACTACTTCCACTTTTCTCACTTCTATTTTTCCTTTCATTTTGCAGTACACCGCCAAAGCAAGGTGAGACAGCTGCAGAAACCCAGCAGTCCTCTGAAGATACGCTTACTTACATGCAGCTCTATGATCTCGTCATCCAAGATACAGGCGAACGAATCGAATGGCATGGGGAGGAAATTGATCAAAGTGCTGCAGGTTTTTTATCGATCAATGAAAACGGACGGTGCGGCGAAAATGATTGTGGGAAAGCACTGGCTCTAAACAATTCGGGTGCAGACCAAATTCATGTAGTTATACAAGCTCCATTTCAAATAGAAGATGTATCGAGCCATTTAGCCACTAAGTATACCATAGCGGGGAACTCGACAATTTCAATTGGGTGCTCCCATCTTTGCTATGCAGGAGAAGCACATCTATTTGAAAGAAGGATTGTTGGGGCCAAAACTGGTGAACAACCTTTCTAAGGAAGATTAGTCAGTCACGTAAGCGATTCGCACGCTCTAAAAATTCTTTGCCTACCAGATCCGTCATGACGTGAGGTCCATTCTTTATTATCTCAATGGAGCTCTCCACACCGACTTTTTTTAAGATTTCATGTCGTTGTTTTGCAGCGTTCATCCAATACCTGTCCTTATCCCCAACCACAAACTGCACCTTAACTCCCTTTAACTTACCAAGCTCTGTTTCATTTGTGGTTCCTGGATTTCCAGCCATGCCAGTGATCCCGGTTATGTACTCTGGAATTTCCATTACCAAACTGAAAATGCCAGAACTGTTTGCGCTGAAACATACGGTATGGAACTTATTTCCTTCCACATTGTATTTCGATTTGAGATGCTCCAAAAACGCCTTTACCTCCTCTACACGTCTAGTCGCATTGTAGATCTTATAATCTACCAAAATCCAGCCGTAAGTATCTTTTGTTCCCTTCCAATAAAAGCTTTGGTCATCTTTATTTTCTACCTCCGAAGGTCCAACGATGACTGGGTACGTGTTTGAGGGATCAAAGTCATTGGGCAACTGCACCGCATACCGTAGTTTCTTTCCATCGAACTCAAATTCTGCAAATTCACGCTTGCCAGCAGTACAATTTGTCAAAATGATCAATAGTCCGATTGCAAGCAAAAGTCCCTTTATCTTATTCATGAGTCATTTTTTATTCAAAGAAACGTTGGCAAACGAGCTATTTCAATCTCTTTGTGTTAGGAAGTTACATCTGTGATGAAAATAGAAAAGCCCGTGATCAACTACCACGGGCTTTCATATTAGTTCTTCAAATACAAAGTTTAAACCTGACTCATGCCACCGTCAACTTCGAGTTCGACTCCATTTACGTATGACGCATCATCTGAGGCAAGGAACAATACAGCATTTGCTAGCTCATCTGCTGAACCGAACCTTCCTAAAGGAACTCCTGCTGCAAAACCTGCACCCATTTCCTCAACGGCCTCTTGCGGCATTCCCAATTTGCCATAGATCGGAGTCTCGATTGGTCCAGGTGCAACACTAACTGACCTGATTCCTCTTGACTTCAATTCGCTCGCCAAAACTCTGGAAAGAGAACGAAACGCCGCTTTGGTTGAAGAATATACACTTGTGCCCTCGAAACCCTTTTGTCCCACAATCGATGTGTTTCCAATAATCACAGCATTATCGTTTAAATGCGGTACGGCTTCCTTGATAAGGAAAAAAGGGCCTTTCACATTGGTATTGAATTGCGAATCAAAATGCTCCTCGGTTATGTCGGTGATTGGAAGGAAATACGCAACTCCTGCATTTGCAAAAAGAATATCAATTTTCCCATATGTGGAAACGGTTTTCTCAACGACATCCTTGCTTTTCTGTACATCTGCTGCATCAGCCAAAATTGCCGTTATATCGCCACCTATCTCTTTTACTGCTTCATCAAGTGCTTCCTGACGTCTTCCAGTTATTACAACCTTGGCGCCCTCTTTAACAAATAGTTTTGCTGTAGCAAGTCCAATTCCACTATTTCCACCAGTGATTAATGCTACTTTGTTCTCTAATTTTCCCATTATTAATTTTTATTTGAAATGATCAGTCCAAATAACGATACATTTGAAACATTCGTTTCAAATAAATGAGGAAATTTATAAAATACTTAAAATTTGTTCGGTAACATCCTCTAGATCAGGTTCGATCATGGATGTAACTCGCAAGCCTTGCAATGCCGAAAACAGAAAGAGTGCCAGTGTTCCAGGTTCCTTGTCGGATGATATCTCCCCAAGTTGCTGAGCTCCCTCAATGAGGGCGGTAAAAGAGGCAACCAAACGATCTTTATTCTCAACCAGAAAATCACGGATTTGGGGTTGCTCACTACCTAATTCTGACGTACAAGCAGTCAACATACACCCCTTTTGATTCCCAGCCTTGATATCGTCACTAATTCCACGAAATAGAGACATGATTGCTTTCTTGGGTGATTTTGCTTGAGAAAAGGTTTTTCTTAGTAAATCATTTTGAGTCATTTGATAAAATCGTAGTGACTCTTCAAAAAGTTGAAATTTGTCGCCAAAAGTATTGTAGATACTTGATCTATTTAGCCCTGTTACATCCACCAGGTCTTGCATGGAAGTTCCGTTGTACCCTTTCTGCCAGAAAAGGTCTGTTACATTGCTAAGCACATCCTCTCTATCAAATAATACTGTCTTTGGCATCTCTATACTACTTGTATCCAAGCATAAGTTACTATTATTTGAAACAAACGTTTCAAATATGAAATAGTTGCCCTGTGATTCGTTGACTGGTTGGACGGAAAAGTGGCAACTACAATTTAACCAATCAATTTACTTTCTCTTTACACCCCTCACGGCCTCAGCTGACCAAGGATCGTCCGGCCAATGATGCTTCGGATAGCGACGTTTTAACTCTTTCCGAACCTCAAAGTATGTATCATTCCAAAAACTCTTTAAATCGGATGTAATCTGAACTGGCTTGAAGCCCGGCGATAGGAGGTGGATCAACAGGCTATTGTTGCCTTCATTTACAGTAGGTGTCTCTTCCATTCCAAACAATTCCTGAAGACGTACTGCCAAGACAGGTGATTCTCCATCTGCTCGATACAAGATTTGGATCTTTGAACCACTCGGAACTTCGAAGTCCGACGGAGCCAATTGACTCAATTTCGTTTGTTGTTCAAAAGGCAAATGATGATGAAGAACTTCACGTAGATCTATCTTCTTCAAATCCTGAGGATTTTTGACACCTGTCAAATAAGGTGTCAGCCATTCTCGATTTGAGTACAATAGTGTATCTCTGCTTACGTCTGGCCAATCTTCCCCTGCCCTCCATTTCTTCAAGCTCAACACGCGGTTTTGCCATTGCTCCACCTCCTCATTCCAGTCTAACAATGTGATTCCCTCTTTCTGAATTGCTTTTGCAATGGCTTCTTGCAAATGTTTGGGGTCCGGATCTGGAAGTGGGGTAGATTTCAACACGATGCTCCCAATCCGCATATCGCGAGAAGCCACTAAACCCCCATCCTCAGTGTCCCACTCGATGACTTCAACCTCTTTCACTCTAGGTGCAAGATCTTTTGGATTTAGCTGCGAGGCGAGAAATATCTTACCCATGCCATCGCGAGCATCCAAATTGGCTATCGCAAGCCATGATTCATGTGCGAGATCATCTTTATGACCAGCCATAGCAATCCGCCCGTTAGCTAGCTTGAATTGTGCATTGTTGCCAGGTCGAGCAAACGCGATTCGCTCCGGAAAAGCGTGAGTCAGCAACAAACCAGTCTCAAAGGGATCAAATGAATCATTGTCGGCCTCCTCGTCAAAAAGCTCTCGATAAGAGCTGGCAACTTTTTCGATGCGGTCAAATCTTCCACCCTTGCGCTCTTCCCGACGATGTCTTCGTAGTGCCTCAACACGAACATTGATGTCAATTCCTGCTTCCCTCCCAAGTGGATCACGTTCCTCCAGCAGTGCAGAGATATCTGCTGCAAGGCCAACCAACTCTTCTTCTTCAGCCATAAGGAGCATGTGCGCTAACCTGGGATGACAGGGCAATTCATGCATTTTTTTTCCATGCTCAGTTATTTTTCCATTCTCGAGCGCTTCCAATTCATGCAAAGTGTCCTGAGCTGCCAACCATGCACCCTTCGGGGGAACCGTAAGCCATGTTAATTGCAGGGGATCTACTATCCCCCATTTTGCTAAGTCCAATGCCAAGAAAGATAAGTCTGCCTCAGCAATCTCAGGAGTAATGTGCTCTGCCATTCTGTTCTCCGTTGCTTTGGACCACATACGATAGCATACCCCGGGACCTAGTCTGCCAGCTCTTCCAGCACGCTGATCAGCTGAGTCCTTCGAAACTTCTACGGTCACCAAACGCGACAATCCGGATTTAGGATCCCACTTTGATGTTCGTCCAAAGCCTGTGTCTACTACAATGTGGACACCCTCAATAGTCAGGCTGGTTTCTGCGATGGATGTGGCCAAAACTATCTTTCGTTTTCCATCTCGATTCGGCATAATTGCAGCATGCTGTTTTCCGTATGGTAATTGCCCGTACAGTGGATGAATGGAAAAGCTTTTCAACGATCGCCTGAGAATTTCTTCGCACTTCTTTATCTCCGCCTGTCCAGGGAAAAATGCCAATACATCTCCTTCATGCTTTTTAACTGCTTGTTGAATTGTTCGGGCAGTCATCTCAGGTAACAAAGTCTGATCATTCTCTCCCATGTGGAAAATCTCCACTGGATATTGACGCCCTTTGCTCTCAACTACTTGTGCCTTTAACGTTCGGATTAGCTCTGGCATATTTAGAGTGGCCGACATCACCAATATCCTCAAGTCAGATCGGAGAATCTGCTGCGATTCTCTGCAAAGTGCTAATGCTACATCAGCATGAATACTTCGTTCATGAAATTCATCGAAGATCACCAGGCCTACCCCCTCCAATGTATTATCTGAGTGTAACATTCGCGTGAGAATCCCTTCAGTTACAACCTCAACTTTTGTCTTTCCACTGATCTTGGTTTCAAAGCGAATTCTATATCCTACCGTTTCTCCCACTTTCTCACCAAACAGTTCAGCCAAACGCATTGCGATCGTTCTTGCAGCCAGCCTCCGAGGTTCAAGCATGATGATTTTCTTATTCTCCAGCCAAGGCGAATCAAGAAGTGCTAACGGAATGATCGTGCTTTTCCCTGCACCAGGAGGGGCATGCACAATAAGTGTGGAACTGTCGTTTAGGTGCGTTCCGATCTCATCGAGGATTTCGGTAATGGGTAGATCTATAGATTTTGGATCGAATGGCAAGTGTTTTGTCTGATTTACATTTTAATCGTCAGAAAACGATCAGGTTAGCTTACAGAATATACCGACTCAAGTCCTTGTCTTGAACGAGACCTTCTAGTTTCTCCCGGACCAGGTTTTTATCAATTACAATTTTGGCATTCGGCCCAATGGTGTCGGGAATATCAAATAAAATTTCGTTTAGTAATCGACTCATGACAGTGTGTAAGCGTCGAGCTCCAATGTTCTCAACTTCTTCATTTATCTGAAACGCCATTTCAGCCAGCTCTTCAAGTGCATCATCTTGAAAGGTTAAATCCACATCTTCAGCCGCGACTAGGGCTATATACTGTTTTGACAATGCGTTCTTGGGCTCAGTAAGTATTTTAAGAAAGTCTCCTTTCGTAAGATTGTCAAGCTCAACACGAATCGGGAATCTCCCCTGGAGCTCAGGGATCAAATCTGAGGGTTTGCTGAAATGGAATGCTCCAGCGGAAACAAAAAGAATATGATCGGTATTGATCACACCGTACTTTGTATTCACGGCACTACCTTCCACAATTGGAAGTAAATCTCGTTGCACCCCTTCTCGACTGACATCTGGTCCCTTTCCTCCACCTGAGCCTCCACTTGCAATCTTATCAATTTCATCAATGAAAATGATTCCTGTATTTTCAGCTTTACTTATCGCCTCTTCTTTGACCTCATCCATATCGATCATTTTAGCAGCTTCTTCTTCCAGTAAAATCCTTCGAGCCTCGGCAATCGTCACTTTTCTCTTCTTCTTCTTTTTGGGCATCATATTGCCAATCATTTCCTGCAAGTTGATCATAGAAGCTTCATCCATGCCGGCTCCACCGATCATACCCATATTGCCACCGGCATTCTGGGAAACATCGATCTCCACTTTTCTATCATCCATTTCACCGCTTTGAATTTTCTCCCTAAACCGTGCTCTGGTTTGCTCATTCAATTCCACCTCATCCTCTGGTTCATCGCTACCAAGTTTTACGGAGTAAGGATGTGGACTTCCTTTTAACGGAGGAATGAGCGCATCCAGAATTATGTTTTCAACAGCTTCTGCAGCTTTTTCCTTCACAGCCTCTTTTTTGGCAATCTTCACCATACTTACTGCCTGCTCCACAAGATCTCTAACCATACTTTCCACATCACGCCCTACATAACCTACTTCTGTGAATTTTGACGCTTCCACCTTTGTAAACGGTGCATCTGCAATCTTGGCGAGACGTCTGGCAATCTCCGTTTTTCCTACACCAGTTGCACCGATCAAGAGGATGTTATTAGGGACAATCTCACCTTGAATTTCCTCTTTCACATTCATACGCCTCCATCGGTTTCTTAGGGCGATAGCCACATTCCGCTTGGCATCATTTTGACCAATGATGTACTTGTCAAGCTCGGCTACAATCTCTTTTGGTGTTAAATCTTTACTCATAGTTTAAATTCCTCTAATGTTCTAATCCCCCCAATTGAACTTACAATATACTTTTGAAATTATTTAGGTTGGTTTGAAGGCTGATAAAACTTGATCCACCAGCGGCATGAAAAGTCGCTCGTGAATACCGAAGTTCGATCTTCTTTATGTTAAGCATAAGGCCATACGAAAAACCTGCGCCTCCCCCAATATCCTCCAATTTTAATTCTTGTTTTCTTTTGTGACTGTAGCCAAACAACAGTTGAAAATTTTCGCTCAACACCAATTCTGTACCGAAGTTCACTCGTCTCAATATCTTTTCAACTCGCTGATTAGATCTTCCTTCAGCAATGTTTTCTTCCATGATGTTGCCATCCACCAGATTACCTGTAGTTAGCGTAAACCTCAACGGCATATGCTCCGGTTTAAAAGTTGTTCCAATTTTCACATCGAAAGGAATATCAGCGGTTTCAAGATCATTAAACTTTGTGAGGCGGGTTCCAATGTTCGAAAACACCATTCCCAACGACCAATTATTCGTAACTCTAAAAACTCCTCCAATATCACCTACAAGGGCAGTGGATCCGTATGAGTCAATGGATGAATGCAATAGTTTAAGACTAGCCCCAAGTGTAATTGGCCCAAGTTTATGCGCTTTCCCTATGGAAACGGCATAGTCGTGTGCGGTAAAATCTCCCAGTTGGTTTCCTGCTGGGTCAGTCCTCTCGAATGAACCAAAGTCCAAGTAATGTAACCCTATAGCAAAGCTTCCCAGCTCTTTCACGTTAAACAGATAAGCCCCAGTAAAGACGATTGCATCTGTGAAATATGGATTCAGGTTAAAGAAAACATCTCCGTTCTTTGCCGAATCCAGCGTTGCAGGGTTTTCAAAAAATTGCGAGATATCTCCATCTGCAAGCGAAACCGAAGTCCCCGCCAACGCTGCAGATCTAGCATTTGTGCTTAAATCCAATACTTGGTAACCATTGGCTCCCCCAACCTGTGCAATGACCAGAAAGGGAAGGAGCATCAATATTGAAGAGAGGAATTTCAAGCTTTGACTTCTTCGGGTAGTATAAATTTGATTGGACTGCTTGCCTTCTGATTCGTCAGCGCAATTTCCAATACCTCAGGAACCTGATCCACAAAATGGATCTTAAGGCCTTTGAGATATTTCTCGCTAATCTCCTCTAGATCCTTCTGGTTCTTGCTGCACATGATAATCTCTTTGATTCCTGCTCTTCTAGCTGCCAAGATTTTTTCCTTGATCCCACCTACTGGCAATACCTTACCTCTCAATGTGATCTCCCCGGTCATAGCCAACTGCTTCTTCACTTTTCGTTGTGTGAAAACAGACGCAAGCGAGGTCAGCATCGTGATCCCCGCTGATGGTCCATCCTTGGGAATTGCGCCAGCTGGCACGTGCACGTGCAAATCATAATTATCAAAAACTCGATAATCGATACCCAATATCTCTGAGTGCGATCTTAAGTACGAAAGAGCCGCAACAGCGGATTCTTTCATTACATCGCCAAGCTGACCAGAAAGTGTCAATTTTCCTTTTCCTCTGCTTAGGGAAGATTCGATGAATAAAATATCTCCGCCGGATGGAGTCCAGGCAAGACCTGTGACCACGCCTGGAACAGAATTATCTTCATAGTTTTCTTTATCGAAAATCTCTGGCCCTAGGATCTCTCTGACACGTGCTCCAGTGATCTTTTTATCGTACTCTTCCTCCATTGCTACAGATTTTGCAACATTTCTGATCACGGAGGCAATTTTTCTCTCAAGACTTCGAACTCCTGATTCTCTCGTGTAAGATTTAACCAATTTATCGATGGCTGATTTATCAATCGTGATGTCAGAAGTCTTCAATCCATGTTCTTTGCGCTGCTTTGGAACCAGGTGTTTTTTGGCAATCTCGTTTTTCTCTTCTATCGTATATCCACTAATGTCAATGATCTCCATCCGATCCCTAAGAGCAGGTTGAATGGTTTCAAGTGAGTTAGCAGTGGCTATAAAAAGCACTTTAGAGAGGTCGTAGTCCACCTCCAAATAGTTGTCCTTGAATGTAGAATTTTGCTCTGGGTCTAACACTTCGAGAAGTGCAGATGAAGGGTCGCCCCTGAAATCAGAATTCACCTTATCAATCTCATCCAGAATAAACACAGGATTAGAAGATTTAGCTCGATTGATGTTTTGAATCACCTTGCCTGGCATCGCTCCGATATACGTTTTCCTATGCCCTCTTATCTCTGCTTCATCATGAACACCCCCCAGAGACATGCGCACATACTTCCGGTTAAGAGCATCAGCAATTGATTTTCCTAATGAAGTTTTTCCTACTCCCGGAGGACCATATAAACAGAGTATTGGACCTTTCAGATCTTTCTTCAGTTTTCTGACAGCTAAATATTCAATGATTCGGTCCTTCACTTTTTCAAGTCCAAAGTGATCTCTATCTAGTATTTTCTTGGCATGGTTCAGGTCAAAGTTATCTTCGGTAACATCATTCCAGGGCAAGTCAACCAATAATTCCGAGTAGCTCATCGCCACGGGAAATTCCGCAGCAGCGGGGTTCATCCTAGAAATTTTGTCTAACTCTTTATGAAAATGCTCTTTGACCTCATCAGGCCAGTTCTTTTCTAACCCTCTGCGTCGTAACTCCTCTACCTCCTGGTCTGGGCCATCTTGCCCAAGCTCGTCTTGCAAGATCCTTATCTGATTTCTCAAGAAATAATCTCGCTGTTGCTGATCGATATCCGTGTGTACCTTTTCCTGAATCTCGTGCTTGAGCTCCAACATTTGAAGGTCTTTCATCATGAATTGAAGCAGCAGTTCTGCTCTCTCCCTCGGGTCATTCACTTCTAAAAGTCGCTGCTTATCCTCTACTTCCGCATTGATGTTTGAAGAGAGAAAATGAGTAAGAAATTGAAAGTTCTCAATGTTGTCAATGGCAACCTGCGCTTCTCTTGGAATCTCAGGACTTAAACCCATAATCTTAGCAGCAGTATCCTTTAACGACTGAGTGATCGCCTTTTGCTCCTTGGCATTTATTTTGACTGTGTCTTCATCAATTAAACTAAAGGTAACCTGATGGTGCGGCTCTTCTTGGACCTGAGATTCAACTTTAAATCTTCGTTGGCCCTGAATGATAATGGTTGTATTACCATCAGGCAGAACTATCATTTTCAAGATTTTCGCAACCGTGCCAACCTCAAACATATCCTTGAAAGAAGGATCTTCAATCTTACTATTTTTCTGTGCCAAAACTCCTAGTATCCGATCTCCCCGATATGCTCTTTTGACCAACCGAATTGACTTAGTTCTTCCGACTGTAATGGGTAACACAACCCCGGGAAAAAGGACAGCGTTCTTTATAGGCAGAACTGGCAAATTCTTAGGAAGACTTTCCTCTGTCAGCTCTTGATTTTCCTCGGGTGCAATGATCT